>JAHHIF010000057.1 GCA_019358875.1 Symplocastrum torsivum CPER-KK1 | reverse complement strand
GTTAGGATTCGGCATTAATTTCAAGGCTCAAAGTACTTCTTCCTTCTTGACGGGAGCATCTTTCAGTGTATCCCTTTTTGCTTCCTTTTTTAACTGGTCACTTATTTCCGCCTCGCTGCACTAGTGTAATTCCAGTGGAAATCACAATTAAATCTACGGTAATTATATCGACTTAGTGTAGTTTCTCTTTGAATAGAAATATCACAGTAAATTGTGAATAGCAAGTAGATTTTGGTTAAATTTTTCGGTTATTGGATAAGCTTTTCAAGGCATTAAGAAACTACCCCCAGCAAATGGTGGCAAAAGTTTGTTTCTCCTAAAGCTGAATGTTTAACGGCTCAGTTGCACTACTTTACTTGTATTAGTACCTTGGCGATTCATGACTCGCTCAAGTACCATTTCTTTGATTTGACCAAACTGGGCACTGCCCCTTGCTCGCGGGCGTGGCAGTGTCACACGGACATCCAGAGCAATTTGCCCCGCCTCGATTAGCAACACTCGATCAGCCAATGCCACGGCTTCTTCCACGTCATGCGTTACCAAAAGCGACGTAAACTGTTGCTCCTGCCATAACTGCTCAATCAACCGTTGCATCTCAATGCGAGTGAGAGCGTCCAATGCCCCCAAAGGCTCATCTAATAGAAGTAAACGCGGCTGACTTACCAAAGCTCTTGCTAGGGCAACCCGCTGCCGTTGCCCACCAGAAAGTACTGCCGGCCAATCTCCCGCCCGTTCTTTGAGTCCAACTTGCTCAAGTGCCCACTCTGCTCTCTCGCGCCAGTTATTTTGTAAACCTAGTCCTACATTTTCCAGCACTCGTTTCCATTGCAATAAACGTGCATCCTGAAACATCACTCGGACTGAGCGGCTGAGCTTACGCAGTGGCTCTCCATCCAGTAACACTCCCCCTTGGCTGGGTGTCTCCAATCCAGCGACAAGACGTAGAAGCGTACTCTTACCGCAACCACTCCTGCCAACAATCGCGATAAATTCTCCAGGGGCTACCTCTAAATTCACTGACTTTAAAACAGTAATACTGCCAAAAGTCTTGGTCAAATCTACAACTTTCAGGTGTGTCCCTTGCTCAGATATTTTCACGCTTAAAATCTCCTTCTTTATTGCAGTAAGCGGTTGGTTCTTAGCAGCACAATCTTGTTTTTTCATGAAATTAACCACTTCGTTTTGTATTAAAGCTGCTCTGTTCTTCCAGTAAACCAAATTCAAAAAAACTGTCTGATTAACTGTTGGACGGTAACAGGGCTAAAAGCTAATTCCAAATTCTTTAAGCTAGCTGATAGTTAGGATGCCAAGCCAGCCATTTCTCTTCTAAAATCCTGGCAGCAGTATCTGCTAATTTGCCCAACAAGGCATATATCAGAATGCTTAATACCACGACATCGGTTTGCATAAACTCACGAGCATTCATTGCCATGTAACCAATGCCAGAATCAGCGGCAATTGTCTCAGCAACAATTAGCGTCAACCACATAATTCCCAATGCATAACGCACACCCACGAGAATTGAAGGCAATGCTCCAGGAAGAATGATTTGCCAGAAGAGAGCCGCTGGTTTCAGCCCATAGACTTTGCCCATCTCAATTAATCCTGGCTCGACAGTGCGAATCCCATGATAGGTATTCAAATAGATAGGAAACATTACACCCAGAGCAACTAGAAATAGCTTCGATTCTTCCCCAATACCAAACCACAAGATTACCAAGGGAATTAAAGCTAAATGGGGAACATTCCGAATCATTTGAATGGATGTGTCCAAAAGCTTTTCAGAGATGGGAAATATGCCATTGAGTAATCCCAATACTAAACCAATACCGCCACCTATCGCGAAACCGAGGAAGGCACGCCAAGTACTCACACCAATGTGTCGGAAGAGTTCTCCACTCTTAGCAAGTTGGATACCCGCTTGTAGAACGCCTGTTGGAGCAGGTAAAACTCTGGTGGAGAGCCAACCTACTTGCACAAAAAACTGCCAGAGAACAATTAGCAAGACGGGCACAGCCCAAGGAATCAACTGCTGAACACGCTTATTTTTTAGCCATTTATTGTTCATGACGCACTCGCTGGAGTAACTTGTCGTTCTTGTGGGAAGTTCTCGTTGGCGACAATTTCACCAAAGGGACTCATGATATGAGTTTGGAGGGGAGCTGGCTGGTTCTCCAAGGGGAGGCGCGGGAATAATAATTCAGCGACTCGATACGCTTCTTCTAGGTGGGGATAGCCAGAGAAGATGAAGGTTTCAATTCCGAGTTCTGTATATTCCAGCATCCGCTGAGCGACAGTATCTGGATCGCCAACTAAGGCTGTGCCTGCACCACCCCGGACTAAGCCAACACCTGCCCAAAGGTTAGGGCTGATTTCTAGGGCTTCTCGGCTACCACCATGGAGTTGACTCATCCGTCGTTGTCCTTCGGAGTCGGCACGAGCAAAGGCTTGTTGAGCGGTTGCGATCGCTTCTTCATCGACATACTTAATTAACTGATTCGCCGCATCCCACGCTTCGCTCTCGGTTTCCCGCACAATCACATGAAGGCGAATCCCAAAACGGACTGTTCTGCCTTGTTCTGCTGCTAGTTGGCGAACCTCTTGAATCTTTTGCGCGACTTGATCAGGTGGTTCTCCCCACGTGAGGTAAACATCAATGTGCTTAGCCGCAACTCGCTTTGCTGCTGCTGATGAGCCACCAAACCACAGCGCTGGATAGGGACTTTGGACAGGTGGAAATAGGAGTTTTCCCCCCTTAATTTGCAAATGCTGTCCGTCAAGGTCAACCGTTTCACCGCTCATGATGCCTCGCCAAACGGTGAGGAATTCATCCGTTAAGTCATAGCGTTCATCATGACTCAGATGTAAACCATCCCCAGCTAGTTCAACTGGATCGCCGCCTGTCACCACATTCACTAGCAACCGTCCATTCGACATCCGGTCAAAGGTTGATGCCATCCGTGCGGCTGCGCCAGGAGAGGTAATTCCTGGACGAATCGCAACAAGAAACTTCATCCGCTTGGTTACAGCGATCAAAGATGAAGCTGCAATCCAGGCATCTTCACAAGAGCGTCCGGTGGGTATTAATGCACCTGTGTAACCCAGATTATCTACAGCTTGGGCAATCTGCCGCAAATATTCAGGGGTGACGGCACGTCCACCATATGCAGTGCCGAGATAACGTCCATCACCATGCGTTGGGAAAAACCAAAGAATTTGCATTGTTGTCAGGGCTTATAAAGTACGGTAATTTGATCGAGATACCGTATTTAGCAGAGATTAAAGAGAATATCACATGAACTGATGTAAAAAGCAAGTTCCCGTATCCAGTTCTTAGCCTGTCAGACTTAATTGACCAGGGATTCACTAAGATGTGTCAGGCAGACAGTAAGAGGCTACTGGAGGGCTGTTGAATTTTCTGAGGAAAAAGTAGTATTCAGGGTTTTGGCTATTTCCATAAATACCTGTGCAACTAAAGAGCCAGGTTCAAGGATTGGCATCGGTTGTCCCACATCACCACCAGTACAAATATGAGGTTCAATGGGAATTTTTCCAAGTAATGGTGCTTGCAATTCAGCAGCAATTTGTTCACCGCCACCACTTCCAAAAATATGGCTGGGTTCTCCACAATGCTTGCACACGAAGTAACTCATATTCTCAATAATTCCTAACACAGGAACCCCAACTTGCCGAAACATATTAATACTGCGGCGAACATCCGATATTGCAACTTGCTGCGGAGTGGTAACAATAATTGCTCCACAGATAGGGCTTTCCTGGATAATTGTGATTTGGGCATCTCCAGTGCCTGGGGGCAAGTCAATGAGTAAATAGTCGAGTTCTCCCCACTCTACCTCAGTGATAAATTGAGTAATTATCTTATGCAAAACAGGCCCGCGCCAAGCCAGAGGATGCTCTGGTTCAGCTAAAAGCCCGACTGACATGACTTTGATGCCATGCGCTTCTAAGGGAAGAAATCTCTGTCCTTGTGCTGTATCGATCACCTGTACCTCAGATTGTCTAACTCCTAGCATCTGAGGTACGTTCGGCCCATAAACATCGGCATCGAGTAAACCCACTCGTGCGCCACATAATTTCAACGCAGCAGCTAAATTAACGGATGTTGTGGATTTTCCGACTCCCCCTTTGCCACTAGAAATTGCAATCGTTGTTTTGACACCGGGAATCGTACACAGTTGAAGGTAAGCTTTCTTGCACCAGGTTAAGGAAGAGAGAGCCTGTTGAGTTTGTTCTTGCAGGTAGTGTTGATGTGCACCAATATAAAGGCGCAGGTAGATATAGTCATCAACAATCCGCAGATTTCGCACCATTCCCAAGCTGACTATATTATTTTTGAGAATGGAATCGGTGACTTGTTTAAGAATGCCGATCGCTTCTTGGCGACGGGATTCAATCAAAGGGTTGGCAGGATGTTGTAAACTTTCGGACGTTCCTTCCACGCTAGAGCGCTTAAAAGGCGATTGATGGTTAGACATTGGGTAATTCTTGCCTAGACGCCTGAAGCTTTTGCATCGCCCGTTGCGTGTAGATGCGAACATCCACATCCGGATCGTCCAGAGTTTGCTGGAGGCTGTTGAGGACGGAGGGATTGCCGAGATTTCCAAGTGCGATCGCAGCATCTCGTCGCACATCTGGATATTCATCCGATAAGCCTTGCACTAAGTCTGGTAAAACGCTATCGTCAGCAACGTTTTGCAACGCTTGAGCTGCAAATTTGCGAACTTGCCAATGCTCATCTTGCAACGCTTTTCCCAAAGCGGGGATAGCCTCAGTTGCAGCATGAAGTGCTAATGATTTAGCCACATTACGGCGCACTTGCCAATCGGAATCAGTTGTTAGTGCTTGACACAATAAGGGAACAACTTGATCATCCGCTAAATGTCCCAGCGTTAAAGCCGCCGCACGACGCACCACCTCTGCTGGATCGGACAGAAGTACCAGGACAGGCGGGCAAGTTTTAACCTGATTGAGATAGCAAAGCGTTGTCACTGCTGCTTCTCGCAACTGAGCATTCTCAGATTCAAAGAACGGGAGAATGTAAGGCAATGCTTGAACATCATGAATTTTTCGCAGTAGAATCAACACGCTTAACTGCACGTTTACATCATCACGACGAAGTGCATCGAGTAGCGTCAGAAGATCATCCTGTGTAACTAACTCTCCAAGCGCGGCTAATGCTTCACTTCTGATTTCTTCATCCGCAGAATCAAGGCAGTCAATTAACGGCGCAACGGCAACTGGACTTGCCAATTCCCATAAGGTAGTAACAGCGAGCTTTTGAACAACTGTACTCTCATCTTGGAGGGCTGAGATTAGGGGGTAAACGGCGGCTTCATCACCGAGATGTTGCAGGGATTTGATGGCGACTAAGCGTTCGTCTAGATTTGGCGATCGCAACAGTTCTACCCATTGATTCAATTCATCATCTGTATCAACTTGCATCGTTCTTCTCCTAACGCAAAAGAAAGGGAATTTTTACTGTAATCGCGTTAGTGGGACACTCCTTTTCGCAAGGTAAGCAAAACCAGCACTCGTCGTACTTCATGTAAGCTTTTCCCGTTTCAGGATTCTTTGCTAACACATCTAGTGGACATACTTCAATACAGGCATTGCATTTTTCCAAACATTTAGACTCATCGACAATAACAGGAACGTCAACTCGTTGATTAATTAAAGCCATGAATTCTAATCCTATTTGCAAGCATCTCCTGTAGGGATGGGTTTAACCAACTAACTTGTGGTCAAACAGATATCTCCGTTAAACCCGCCCTATTTTCTCTTTCAACGAACCGCAACATCATAAACTTCTTGTTCTACATTCACATCTATAATGTAGGGTTCAACCGGGCGCTTAAATAGCACCATTTTTTCTGCTTCATTCTTTTTCAAATTGACGTGGCAAAACCACTCCTCATTGTTCTTCTCAGGATAGTCCGAATAGTAATGATAAAGTCCCCATCGGCTTTCTTTGCGATACAGTGATGCTCGTGCTGCCATTTCTGCACAGTCTCGAATAAAGTGAACTTCCATACTCCGCATCAGTTCATGAGCATCTCTTGCTCCCATCTGATTGAGAGTTTCCTGATAGCGCACGAAATGTTCTAAACCAATTTCCATTTTGTTCTTGGCTTTAGGCGGCTGAAGATAATCGTTGACAACTCGCCGCAGCTTATACTCAATTTGCGTGTGGGGAATGCCCTCCGGCTGTGTTAAGGGATGATAGATTCGAGCTTTTTCTGCTTCTAAAAAGTTGAGATCGGGTTCAAGATGCTCTAAGTCTTTGATGTATTCAATCGCATTAGTTCCTGCTAACCGACCATATACGAATGCTCCAATCATATAGTTGTGGGGAACACTTGCCATATCTCCGGCAGCATACAATCCTGGTACCGTGGTTTCTGCCTTCTCATTCACCCAAACTCCAGAGGCACTATGACCGCTACACAACCCTATTTCAGAGATATTCATTTCAACGCCGTGAGTGCGGTAGTTTTCGCCTCTGCCTTCGTGAAAACGTCCTCGACTCGGTCGTTCGTTAGACCATAAGATAGATTCAATTTCGGAAATGGTGTCCTCATCGAGATGAGTCATCTTTAGCTGGACTGGCCCTTTGCCAGAATTGAGTTCTTTCCAGACTTCCAGCATCATTTGACCGCTCCAATAGTCGCAATTAATGAAGCGGTGTCCCTCAGCATTAGCGGTGTAAGCACCCAATGGTCCGGCGACATAGGCACAAGCAGGTCCGTTATAGTCTTTGATTAAGGGATTGATTTGAAAACACTCAATATTCGTTAATTCTGCACCTGCATGGTACGCCATTGAGTAGCCGTCACCTGCATTAGTGGGATTTTCATACGTGCCATAAAGATAGCCAGATGCAGGTAATCCCAAACGTCCGCAAGCACCCGTACAAAGGATGACGGCTTTAGCCTGAATAATAACAAAGTCCCCATTGCGAACATCGAAACCAATAGCACCAACAGCTCGACCTTTTCTCACGGCAATTCGAGTTGCCATTACCCGGTTAATTACCTTTGCTTTATGGCGCTTGACTTGGCGAGTTAAGATGCTTTTTAAGTCTTTCCCTTCTGGCATGGGTAGAACATATCGCCCTACACGATGCACTTGCTTGACATCGTAATTTCCTTGCGGATCTTTCTGAAATTGAACTCCCCAACTATCGAGTTCCTGAATAACTTCATAGCCTAGAGAGGCAGTTTCATAAACTGCTTTTTGATTGAGAATACCATCGTTAGCAATTGTGACTTCTCGCACGTACTGTTCGGGTGTGGAAATACCAGGAATTACGGCAGTATTCACCCCATCCATTCCCATTGCGATCGCACCACTACGGCGAATGTTAGCTTTTTCTAAGATTAGTACATCTGCCTCTGGATTAGCTTGCTTGGCTTTAATCGCTGCCATTGTACCAGCAGTGCCACCACCAATAATCAGAATGTCAGTTTTTATCCGTTGGGCCTTGATATCCATTGTTCTCTACAAAATTGCGATCGCGCAGCAAAGATTAAACCTGAAATCCTACATCAGCTAAGTCAGTCAACCAAATCCGCCTTGCATTATGCTGTGTTAACGCAATTGATAAATTTAAGCTTTATTTTATAAATCAACGTTGCATCTTGAGCGATAGTATTTGGACTTTTTTGTCTATTTTTAAGAAAATGTACTGTAAGTCGCCCGGAATAGCGGGGTTATCTAGAATTAATATAGAAGCATCCCAGAGATAGTGCCAAAAAGCAAGCCATTAATCAACTTGATTTTTTGATGATTGCTGTGCAATACTACTGCTTGCTACAATTAAGTACAGTATTCCTACCGAGTTGCCGTACTTTAGCATCAAAGATGATTGACTAGATCTGATGCTGATTTTCCGTTTTCAATGTTTCTACAGTTTGAACTAGGAGCCTATCGTGTCAACCCCGTTACGAGGAGTCCCGCTTGCAGCTATAAGACGTTTCTGGGACAAACTCAAACAGCGTTCAATTAAAACCTTTGCTTTGCTATTTGCGATCAGTCTCAGTCTGAGTTTGGCAGTCTCTGCTTGCAGTTCCAGTAATCAAGGCAATTCAACCGCTACTGCGCCAACAGGCAATGCAAGTCCACAGCAAAGTAGCGTTGTGCGGATTGGGTATCAGAAGTACGGAACTGTAAACATCCTCAAGGCAAAGAAGAATTTGGATGAACGGTTGAAAGCTGAGGGAGTTTCGGTACAGTGGCTTCTATTTCCTGCTGGACCCCAACTGTTAGAAGCAATGAATGCAGGTAGCATTGACTTCGGACATACGGGGGAAGCGCCACCTATCTTTGCTCAAGCGGCGGGTGCTCCCTTGGTATATGCTGCCAATGAGCCTCCCAACCCGAAAGGGGAAGCGATTTTAGTGCCGAAAGATTCTCAAATCAAAGATGTGGCTGGACTTAAAGGCAAAACGGTTGCCTTTAATAAAGGTTCCAATGTGCATTACTTGTTAGTTGAAGCATTGAAAGAAGCTGGAGTGCCATACAGCGATATTAAACCTGCCTTTCTGCCGCCTGCCGATGCGCGGGCTGCTTTTGAGCAGGGCAAGGTTGATGCTTGGGCAATTTGGGACCCTTTTTACACTGCCGCCAAACGAGCAACAGGGGCGCGTATTTTGAAAGATGGAGAGGGTTTAGTCGCAAATCGGGAATTCTACTTGGCGACTAAGACGTTTGCAGAGCAACAACCCGATCGCCTCAAGGCAATTTTAGAGGAAATTCAAGAAGTGGATGACTGGGCAGCTTCTCAGCCTACTGAAGTTGCCAAACTATTGTCGCCTGAGCTTGGTATTGATGTTCCGACTTTAGAGGAAGTGGCAAAACGACGCTCTTATGGAGTGCAACCGATTACCGCTGAGGTTGTCGCTTATCAGCAGAAAGTTGCTGATACGTTCTATGAGTTGAAGGTGCTTCCCAAGCAGCTCAAGATTAGTGAGGTTGCTCAGGTAAGTAAATAGTAAGCGATCGCTTAAGTCGAATGTCACATTTGTTGCCAGAGTTTTGACTTTGTATTAGGCTTGCTTTTTACCACAGCTCATACAGCGAACAACTATGTAGCCCTATGACTTCCTCTGGCTGTTTATTGAATCGACTCGCTCCCGAAATGTTCATCAATTGATAGCGACGTTGCAAGTCTTTTACAAAAATTGGGTGAGGGCTTGCATCCCAGAAATGTTGAAAATAATTTCTACTAAGGAACGTGAATTAAATAAAATGCAATTCTCACTCTAGTTGTGGCTTGGCTGTATAATTCCACTGGGGGAGAAAATCATCAAAGAAAATCTGCTTACTGATGTAGGTGATGCCACCGTAGCCTAGTTTTACGGCTTCAATCGCTGCATATCGACGACGATTTTTCCTACAGAGCGATTGATAGTACTTCTGCATCTGCCGTTCAATTTCTGGAGAGTAGGTTTCCATCCTGACAACACCCCTGATATAGCAATCAGCAGTCAGCTTTCAGCGGTCAGCTTCCAGTCAAATAAGCTCCGGTTAAGGAACTTGGCTTCTGTCGATGTCCTAACCTCAGTGGCTACTGCTATATTTCTGCCTTTACCCTACTACGCTTCGCTCCGTTTTTGCACCTTATTTAATCCACGTTCCTAACAGCAGAAGCTACTGTTGTTACCTATAAAAGTTTGTCTGTTGTTGAAAGAGCTTTTCGCAGTTTTAAGCTGGTGGATTTGCAAGTTCGTCCTATCTATCATCGTCTTGCCGACTGGGTACGGGCACACATTTTTTTGTGTATGTTGGCTTATTACGTCGAATGGCATATGCCAGCGGCTTTAGCCCCAATACTGTTTGATGATGATGATAAAGCGAATGCCCCTGTTGCTCGCACTTCTGTCGTTGCCCCCGCACAACGCTCTGCCAAAGCTCGCCACAAAGCGGCTCACAAATTGACTAGTGAGGGACTGCCAGTACACAGTTTTCAGTCTCTGTTGGCTGACTTGGCTACGGTTGTTAAGAACACTGTTCAACCCAAGCCGCTTATATGTGCCTCGCAATGACCAAGATTACGCAACTGACTCCTGTACAGCAACAAGCCTTCGATTTACTGGGTTTTCAGCTTTAGTGTACCCAGTAAACGAGCCGTGAATATTGCCTGAATTCAACTCAGGGCAATCTTTTTGGCGATTTTGCTTAACCTAACTTCAGTCTAAATTCAGAATTCTTCTGAACTCCTGAACACAGCCACTCCTGTATTCTTCTGGGTCAAAGCTAAAGGGCGGGCAGGATGCCCACCCCACAAGAAATTATTTCTGTAAAAATGGGATGCACCCCATTCGTTTTGTCTTGCACAACGGCAATCGAATAAGTTTGGTCGTAAATTCCTGTATCTAAAGCGCTGCCACCAGAATAGTTAGAAAACTTGTCAAGATAGTAGTTACCCAGGCTACTAGCAACTTTGCTTTGATTTTATCGTCTTGTCCTCGGCTGAAAGCCAATAGGGAATCGTCGGTAATGTTAGTGTAGTAGTCGTTCTCCGGTGTCCCTTCAAATTTAGACTTGTTAACCTGATTGTAAAATTGGGAGCAAATCCGTCGCCATCTCCCGTCTTATCGGACGGATAACTGATATGAGCCGAACCACCACTGTCTTTAACCGCCTTGAGCGAAGCCTTGGCGATGGCTTGCAGATTGAGTCGTAATTGCTTCGTGCCATGAACCATGAACCATGAATCATGAACGAAAAACGACAGTCCATGCATGAAGTTATTAACCGAACTTGATAGAGTTGGGTTTCTCTTTCAGTCAGTGCCATTCAAGCGAAGCTGGGTACTCCGACTATGCCACTTCAATCTATAACAAAATCTATTTCTAGACGTTTTGAAAAGGTTTTACTCGGAATTGTTCTTGTATTACCATTTGTTTTATTAGCACCTGTTGGGTATCATCTGTTTACAGACAGGAAAAACGACATTCAAAAAATTGCTAATGAACTGCGTAGTGAAACGACTGACCGAATTGAAGAAAATATCCAGTTTTATTTGAAAAACACCCATTTTGTGAATCAAACTAATGCTGCTGTCATCGAATCAAGTCAGTTTGAATTTATTAATACGGGTCAGTTAAATTTAGATGATTTCCAAAGTTTGGAACTGCTTTTTTCGAGACAGCTTCAGTACTCTAAACAAATAAATAACATGTATGTCGGTAGTCTAAAGGGAGATTTTTTTGGGGTTGAATGGCAGCAACGACAAGAGAATAAATGGACGTTCATCATGAACGAAAAAATAGCGGATAGATTCAATCGTTCTAAATCCTGGAAAATCTTAGGAAACTTTGATCCGCGAGAAAGACCTTGGTATAAGCGTGCTGAGAATGGCTGCAAACCTATATGGAGTGAGAGTTACGTCGATTTTTCTACCAAAAAGCCTGCTGTCACAGCCGTCTATCCTGTTTGCGATCGCTTTAACAAGCTCATTGCTGTCTTGGGAAGCGACTTTTTGTTTTCTGAAATTGATTGGTTTCTTGAAGAGTTAAAAGAAGATAATTTAGAAGCTGGAGAAATATTTATTACAGATAGGTCTGGACAGCTATTAACGACATCAACAGAGAGTAAAGGCAATCAGACGAAACTTATTAAAGCGACTGAAAGCGAAAATAAATTAATTAGCGAAACAACTAAGTATTTAGAAAATAGATTTGATAACTTTGGCAATATTAAAAGAGAACAACTTGAATTTAAGCTCAATGGAGATAGACAATTTATCCAAGTCACCCCCTTAACTGATGATTATGGCTTGGACTGGTTGATTGTGGTGATTATCCCCGAAAATGAACTCCTAGAAGAAATCAATACAAATATTTATAGCGCAATAGGGTTGTATTTTGCTGCATTGATACTGGCAATGACAGTAGTAATCTTAGCAGTTCGTTGGAGATTATTAAGAGCAGAGAATAGATACCTACAGGGGCTTGCTAATCTCAAAGATGATTTTTTTGATGCCGCCAATCGTTTTGTTCCTCATTCATTTCTGCAATTCTTAGGCAAGAGCATCATTGATATTGAATTAGGTGATCATGTTCAGAAAGAGATGACAATTATGTTCGCTGATATTCGCTCTTTCACAACACTATCCGAGAAAATGACCCCCCAAGAAAATTTCAATTTCATTAATAGTTACTTGGGTAAAATTAGTCCAGTAATTAGAAAATATGGTGGCATAATTGACAAATATATTGGTGATGCCATTATGGCACTTTTTCCTCAACCAACGGCTGAGATGGCTTTGCAAGCGGCAATAGCCATGCAACATCAGGTGTCAGATTATAATAAATATCGAAAAAACAGCGGTTACAAACCGATTACCATTGGCATTGGCTTACATACGGGTAGGCTCATCCTGGGTACTATTGGTGAACCAAGACGCATGGAAACTACCGTGATTTCTGATGCCGTTAATCTAGCCTCTCGTTTGGAAGGTTTAACAAAGCTATATGGAGCAAGTATCCTCATTAGTGGAGAAACTTTATTTAAAATCGATCCTTCAAAGTACAACTATAGATGTTTGGGTCAAGTCAGGATTAAGGGGAGAAATGAACCCGTTTCTGTCTTTGAAGTTTATGATGCAGAACCAGAAGCGGTAGTTAATATTAAAAACCAAAATAAGGCAGATTTTGAGTCAGCTATCTTACTTTATAACGAAAGAGAATTTACTCAAGCTAAAGAGATTTTTCAAAAAGTTTTGCAATTTAATCTCCAAGATCGAGCAGCAACTATGTATGTTGAACGATGTGAGTACTATCAAAGGCACGGAGTGCCAGAGGAATGGTCGGGGATTGAAGATTTTAATTAAGTCTGTTCAGAACCCTTGAGAATCAACCCCAGGAAGATTATTCCTACTAAGCTTGCTCAGCCGCATTCAATTTGCATGGACGGAGGTAGAGGAGGCTCTAGGAAGCTTCAGGAAGCAGGGGGGGAGGCTTATCCAATGTTTAAGGCAGATCAGCTTATTAATGAATTAGTCTTTTAGGAAATGCGATCGCACCAACATTAGCAATTGTTTTTGAGAATGGAGTATACCTGCTGTTATCTTGTTGCTTGGTAAGATTTCCTTTCGCTTGACTGCTTAGGATGGACAAGCAAGATTTTAACTGAAACGCCTTGAAATAGCTTGTTTTAAGCTGATATCAACAGTGAAGCAGATAATTCGCGATCGCAAAGCTGTTCAAGGTGTTGAGGTTGAAGAAAATTTGCATTAACATCACTGAATCTGTGGTCGAACTACAAGCCATAGGCTCTATTTGGGGTGTATCGTCAGTGCCATTCGATTTAAGCTGGGTACTCCGACTATGTTATTTCAATTTCTAACCCGATCAGTTTCTAAACTTTCCGGAAAAGTTTTGTCCAGCATCGTACTTGCATTACCATTTGCTCTGTTAGCACTCGTAGGCTATCTTTCCTATACAGATAGACAAAAGGATATTAAAAACCTTGCTACTCAATTGCGTAGTGAAATCACTGACAGAATTGAAGACAACGTTAAATTTTATCTAGAAACTCCTCACAAGGTTAATCAAGCTAACGCTAACGCGATCGAGTCAGATTTGTTTGATTTGGAAGATTTTCAGGATATGGAAAGCTTCTTTTCCAAGCAGCTTCAAAACTCCAAAGAAATCAATAACACCTACGTTGGTAATGTAAAAGGAGATATGTTTGGGGCTGAATGGCAGCAACGGGAAAAGAATAACTTGAGGCTCATCATTAATGAATCAACAGCAGAGAAATTTAATTTCACAATATCTCGGCGAGTTTTAGAAGACTACGATCCACGGAGGAGACCTTGGTATCAGCTTGCAAAGAAGAAAGGCGAACCAACTTGGAGTGATGTTTACACTGATTTTTCTAGTGGAAAAACTGTCGTTACAGCCGCCTACCCTGTTTACGATAAATCTGGCAAGCTAGTTGCCGTCTTAGGAAGCGACTTCTTAGCTTGCGAAGTCAATGAGTTCCTCAGGCGTTTGAAAAACGATAAGTTAGAAATAGGAGGACTATTTATTACCGATAGGTCTGGAAAGCCACTAGCCAAATCAACAGGTAATCAATGCACGCAAATAGAGCCTAATCAGGTACTCAAGAGCGAGGATGATTTTATTCGAGGCACGGTAAAGTATCTCGAAAAAAAGTTTGGTGATCTTAGCAAAATTGACCGAAGTAATCCACTTGAGTTTGAGCTTAATGGAGATAGACAATTTATCCAAGTTACTCCCCTAACGGATGATTACGGCTTGGACTGGTTGATTGTGGTGGTTATTCCTGAAAACACTGTCATCGAGCAAATCAACGCCAACACTCGTACTTCTATCTGGCTGTATTCTACTGCCTTAGGAATGGCAACAGCGGTAGTAATCCTTGCCTTCCACTGGACGAGATTAAGAGCCGAAAATGCCCACTTACAGCACTTGGCTCAACTCAAAGATGAATTTTTGGCGGCTGCAAGTCGTTTTGTGCCCCGTGACTTTCTGGACTTCCTCGGTAAAAGCATTATCGATGTTGAATTAGGCGATCAGGTTCGCAAAGAGATGACAATTATGTTTTCTGATATTCGCTCTTTCACAACAATGTCAGAAAAAATGTCTCCCCAAGAAAACTTTAATTTTATTAATGACTACTTAGGAAAAGTTAGTCCAGCTATTAGAAATCAGGGTGGCATCATTGATAAATATATTGGTGATGCCATTATGGCACTCTTTCCCCAACAGTCTGCTGAAGCCGCTTTGCAAGCGGCTATAGAAATGCAACGTGAGGTGTCGGTTTATAATGAAGACCGCCTCAAGAACGGCTGCCAACCGATTGCAATTGGCGTAGGCTTACATACTGGGATTTTAAGGCTGGGTACTATTGGCGAACCAGAGCGTATGGAAACTACAGTAATTTCTGATGCGGTTAATCTAGCCTCTCGTTTGGAAGGTTTAACGAAGTTATATGGCGCTGGGATTTTGATTAGTGGAGAAACTCTCTTTAAGCTCCCTCCTTCAAAGTACAGCTATAGGTGGTTGGGTCAAGTCAAAGTAAAGGGAAGAGATGAATCAGTTTCAGTATTTGAAGTTTATGATGCAGAACCAGCAACGATAGTTGAACTCAAAAATAAAACTAAGACAGCTTTTGAGACAAGCCTTCTACTTTATAGTCAGAAAAATTTCGCTCAAGCTAACCAGATTTTCCAAGAAATATTACAAATCAATCCCCAAGATCGAGCTACAAAAATGTATATTGAACGCTGTGAGTACTACCAAGAGCATGAAGTGCCAGAGGAATGGTCAAGGATGGAAGATTTTAACTTGGTAAAACAGTAGAACCTTTTCCAAAGGAGATGAAAACTAATTCAGATACAACGGCTTCGATTGGAATTAGTCGATTTGGGTGTGCCCAAACAAGATATTGTGCGAGGTTTTCATCCTCCTTTCATCTATAGAATCTGTTAATTAATAGGGTAGGTATCATTCACCTAGTCCCTATTGTGTAAGAGGTCAAGATGGTACAGACACCCACCAGTCCCGAAAACAAAACCCTATTGATTGAGTTGCCTAAGACAATTGGGCTTTTAGTCACCCAGGAACAGTTTGCCGCAATAGCCGCAGCTAACCGAGACTTGAGACTGGAAAGAACCGCACAAGGAGAGTTAATCGTGAACCCACCAACGGGCTGGGAAACTGGAGAGCGTAACCGCAGCCTTACTGGACAACTCGATCGCTGGTACGAAGAAAACGAAGATTTGGGTAAAGCCTTTGACTCCTCAACTGGCTTTATTTTACCCAATGGTGCGACTCGCTCCCCCGACGCCTCTTGGGTGAGTCGAGAACGTTGGCAGGCACTTACTCCAGAACAAAAAGGAACGTTTGCTAATATCTGCCCGGATTTTGTGGTTGAGTTACGCTCTAGCTCAGATACCCTCAAGTCTCTGCAAGATAAAATGAGGGAGTATATCGACAATGGCGCGAAACTGGGCTGGTTACTCGATCCGCAGCATCGGCGGGTAGAAATTTATCGACCGGGTAAGGATGTGGAAGTGTTGGAGAATCCGGCTGAATTGTCGGGTGAAGCCGTGTTACCGGGTTTTGTGTTGAATTTGCGTCGGGTGTGGAATTAGAAAATGGTGTTCTCTGGTGATGAGAACCCTACTCCGAGGCGATCGCATTTTAGTCTCAACCCAGAGATTAGAGCCTGAGACAGGTTGACAGGTTGAACCAACGGGACTCGCCTTGGTTGCGATCGCGTAACCGACTCCAATTTTGTACTAATACATTTTTGGCAACCTGTAATACTTGCGAGCGCTCAGATCACATTAGAAAAACACTCGCGGTATTACAAGTCTTACTGATATTTTCAGTGTGTGTGACGATGCCCTCACTGGCTCAATGCTAGTGGGGGAATTTTCTTTTTAGAGAGCTGCCTGGAAGAACTTCAGCATGGCTATACCTTGCCGTAAATTTCCGTATTATTTCTAACAAAATCCCTGATGAGATTCAATATGCTTTTACAGGAGTCGCTAAAGCTTTACAAATCTATTAGAACTCGACAGCTTTCTTTGCAGTTCCTCGTTGGTTCGCTTCTGGCAGACACCACCCTCCTTACTTGTAGCAGTAGCCACTGAGGTTAGGACATCGACGGAAGCCAAGTTCCTTAACCGGAGCCTATGTGACTGGAAGCTGACCGCTCTTAAGCTGAGTGCTGATTGCTATAAAGTGAATACCTCTTTTAAGAGATGCAACACTCTTAAGAAATTATGTATCGTAAATTACAGATTTCTAGGAGAGAATAAATAATGAGCTGGTCAGAAAGGCACTTTGGACAAACTAGCAGCCAAGAAAACAATAACCCTAGTCCTCAAGCCGTTGAGGAGCAAATGAATCCAGGGCTGACGGGTGAGTATGATTTGGCGCTCCGAGAGAAAGCCGCAGCCCATCAACCGCCGTCACCTCCAGAATATATGGGGCTTGAAGGCGAATATGACGAACAGGGCTTAGCCAAGCGCGTTGTAAAAGCACTTGATCAAGAGCCTAGCCTTGACGACATTGAAAGCCTGCACATTACCCAAAAGGGTAGCACTATCGTTCTTGAAGGCTCTGCACCCAGTGAAGCAATCCTTAGTCAGGTTAAAGAGGTAGCTGCCAAAGTTGATGGCACTGAGGCTGTAGACGCAACTCAGGTAACAGTTGCCGCCTAAGACTTTTATCTGGGCAATTCAACTCAAAAGACAGCAGAAAAGTAGATCATGTCAACGTCACTTCAGTACGGACAACTCCTGCCCGCTCATGTCGGGCTAACAGTTTGACAACACTACCTTGGTTAGCAGAGACTACCCATTCGACCTTTGCCCTGTCTTTAGTGGCATCACCCTGCCGCCTGGTAGGGGCAGAGGGTTTGTAAGCACGCCCTTCCAATTGACCTAAATCTTCACGCTGCTTCCCCATCTCCAACGTTGCTCCCTCAGGTAGCTCAATTTCACAGATGCAACCGCGCACAAGCTTTTTCTCCAGCGCTTTTTGGGTAACGTAGGTCGGTAGCCAGCCTGTATTCTGTACAACGAGTCGCACACGATAGGTGCTATTCCCCAGAGGACGGACACTCGCTTCATAAATCTCCAGCTTGGGTGAGATGAGTAGATGCCACACTAGCCACTCCGGGAAACGGGCAATCTCTTTCTCCAAAAACTCTGGAGGTGGATTTGTCCACGCATACATCGCATTCCAACCCCCTAAATCAATCTGACCGAGTTGGGGATGGTCATAGGCATACCAGTCGATGTAGCCTTTTCCTCCAAGTTTTTCGTCACTCCAACGCAGCAGCTTAAGGTCATCTTCTAAAGGGTGTTCTCGGTACCAGTCGATGTATTTATACTCGGTGATTCCGGCTTGGCGCTGAGGACTCCAGACTTCTACTGTCCAGCCAAATATACCCTGGTGTTCATAAGCCCAATCATCGAAGGTACCTGTGACAACTTCTTTGGGATCGTAGCGGAACTCATGAAAGACAGAGATGTTGGGATACTCGGTGAGTTCGGTTCCTTTTTGCCCGATGCGCTGGTAGGTACGGAGGTCATTAACAGGAAATTCCTCATCGCTGAGGTGGCTGTAGGGACGCAAGAGAACGCCGCTAAAGGTGTGGAAAGCGATCGCACCTGTAATATTAGGATGACTGGTAATGAACTGAACTAGCGATCGCACTTCCGTCTCCGATGTCGGATAGGCACCAGCGCCTTGCTGTTCAGACTCCTGTCGCCACAGGAAAGGAAAGTTACGATTCAAGTCCAACCCTTCCTTAGGACGCAGGATATCAATGAGAACCCCGTCGTAATCATCGATTCGTCCTTCCGGTAGTAGCCGATAATACTCTCCTCCTGTTTCGGTTGGCTCACGCTGGACTAACAAGCGTGGTTCTGTCGGGCAAACTTTCCATGCCCCATTCGGATCAGGGACTCGCATCATTAAAATACGACCATCGCCATCAATGTCTTCCATCACCAACCCGTCTTGATGTTCCTCATCATAGGGATAGGGACGAGTCCCAGAACGAATATATTTCGGCTTGTCTGCTAACGCTAACTCCGCACCATCCGGATTGACACGAGGGCAAATGTAGAAGGCGCGAGTATCCAGACAACGGGTGATTTCGGGGTGAGTTCCGTAACTTGTGACTAAGGTTTGCAGAAGGTAAAGGCAGGCACTAGAGGGCGCAAGTTCCGTTGCATGGATATTGCCATCAACCCAAAGGGCAGGTTTTTCTGTGGCTGAACCTGTGGCGAAGCAGGTGACTGTCATCAGCCAGATGTCACGCCCTTCGTAACTCTTACCGATGCTTTCGATACTGACGAGCTGAGGAAATTCCTTGGTGTAAGCATGGAGAATCTGGGTTAAGTCTTCGTAGCGGTAGAGCTTATCGAACCGAACGTCTGGCATCTCTCATCTGCACCTGTCGCTGAATCTATGTACGATATCACTCACCTACATTTATCGGTTACTATCACGGGTTAGGTTTTGCGTTTTACAAGAGAGATAGAGCCAATAAAATGTGGATGGTAAAGAACCAGGCTTGATTAACAATCCCTAAGAATGACTGTGCTTGAAGTTTTTTGGCAACTCTTATTAAGACTCCTCCTCATCGTTGGGGGAGTAATAGCGATCGCATATTGTGTTGCTTGTGTATTCCTCTGGTTTAGGCAAAAGTACTTTATTTTCAAGCCACCGCGTGCTATCAGGACAACACCGGAAGCTTTCAATTTAAACTACGAAGAAGTCTGGTTACCTGTCTCAACCGCTTCTGATCAAACAAGCCACATTCATGGTTGGTGGATTCCTGCGAGTGCAGCCCCCGAAGCCAAGGTATGGCTCTATCTACATGGGAATGGCTCAAATGTTGGTGATGAAGTGAAGCGTGCGTTTTGGTTTCACCAGTTGGGCTTCTCCACCTTGCTGATTGACTATCGCGGATATGGTCATAGTGAAGGTCAGTTTCCCACTGAGTCCACTGTCTATGAGGATGTAGAAACAGCCTGGAATTACTTGACTCAAGTCAGGCACATCCCACCAGAACGGATTTTTCTATATGGTCATTCTTTGGGAGGTGCGATCGCAATTGACTTGGCACTACGGCACCCAAATATTGCCGGATTGGTTGTAGAGGGTACCTTCACAGCGATGCGTTCAATGGTGGCTCATCTCTATCGCCAATTCTTAATCTTTCCGGTGAAGTTACTCTTACATCAGCAATTTGACTCTCTTTCTAAAGTGCGATCGCTTTCAGTGCCTATCCTCTTTATTCACGGTACTGCCGATCCAGTTGTTCCAGCGCAGATGAGCCAACTCTTATTTACAGCAGCAACCGAACCGAAACAACTGCTTTTAGTGCCAGAAGCAGGACATCACAATGTAGAGGAACTTGGTGGCGCTCAATACTTACAAGCAATTCAATGGCTGGTTGAACAAGCTCAAGCAAGACAAGGGCAATTAGCCCAGCCATCGGGGTAATGAAATGAGCGGTTGTTCCATCTTCAGCAATCCGCTTTTTTTGTTTCTAAGTCTTCAATTGTCCACAAGTATCGCCAAGGGAGTTAGCACAAGGGCTTATTCGTCTCACAGGTACCCATGTTCAGCCAGAAATGTCGGTGAAATTTCCTCTTGGTGGTTAGATGAGGGGACTTGATGACCGAGCAATCTCTCAACATACTTGCCTAAGATATCGCCCTCTAAATTGACCCAACTACCAATCTGTAAATAGCTCAGATTGGTCTGAGCATAACTGTGGGGAATGACGGCGACTTTGAACCAGCTTCCTTGGGGGTCACAATCGGCAATAGTTAGACTTACACCATTAACGGCGACACTCCCTTTGGGAACAAGATAGCGGGCGATTTGGTGCTGCCAGAGGTCACGTAAGGAAACGGGTGCGGTGAAGGATAGTTCCCATGAGTTAGGTGTTTCTACTGATTCCTGGAGACAGCCAATGCCATCAATGTGACCTGTGACAAAGTGCCCACCAAGCTTACTCCCAACACGTACTGATGTTTCTAAATTGACATAGGGAGCTGAGCGATGCTCTTGCCCTAATGTTGTACGACGTAAAGTTTCATCAGAGGCGGTTGCTACAAACCCTTGTGGTAAGATTTCTTCTACTGTTAGGCAGATTCCATCAACCGCAACGCTGTCACCGATCGCTAAATCTTGTAAGATTACGTGCGAGGCATCAGGGCGGCAGGAGATATCGAAGCGATCGCCTCCTAAGGGGCGAATCGTACCCAGGGCTTGAATTAATCCTGTAAACACTGTTTTTGTTCGACTCCTGAGCGTGTGCGACTGGGCGGGTGGTAGTGAAATATTCAGTAATAATCTGTGTTTTTTTCGTGAAGTCCCAGCGCAAACGTCCTGAGACTGGGGCATACTTGGAGAATACAACCTTGTTGATCCCCACTAAAATTAGGTTTTCAAGGGCTGATTTTACGGTTGACTGGTGAAGTAATTTGGACAGATTGCGAAGTTTGTTCCAGTCCTAAACCGTCCAGTACTAGTTTACCGCTCCGCTTTGATGCCCCCGATGCCGACTGTATTCTAGAGGCTAATCTGATGATTGAAATGAGAGTTGCTGGAATTGCACTAGACGCCGTCACCAAGAGTCCGATTGTCCTGCTGAAGGATGCCTCGGATCGACGTGCCCTACCAATCTACATTGGGCAAGATCAGGCAAAGGCAATTATCAGCGCCTTGGAGAAACAAACACCTCCCCGACCACTTACCCATGACCTATTCGTGAACCTCCTGCAAGGCTGGGACATGAGTCTGGAGAAGATTATTATTCACGCGCTCCAAGATAATACGTTCTACGCCATTCTCTGTGTCCGTCAGGGTGAGGCGAAAAAAGAAATCGATGCTCGACCCAGTGACGCAATTGCGATCGCATTGCGTACAGATAGCCCAATCTGGGTTATGGAAGAAGTCATTGCCGATGCCTCGATCCCCGTTGATAGAGACGCTGACGAAGAAGAACGACGTGCCTTCCGGGAGTTTGTCTCCAACATCCGCCCTGAAGATTTTTCCCAGCGTAAAGGATTTAAAACGGGTGGCGAAGCCTAGCTTTTGAGCCTTTAGCTGTCAGCTGTGATAAATTTGCTTTGGCTTAAAGTAAAACTTCCTTCGGTTTCTTTTGATAACTTTAACGCTCAACCCTCGTCCCTTATTTCTTCTAAGCTGAAAGCTGACGGCTGACGGCTGATAGCTAAAATGCGTTACCGACGGTTTGGGAAAACTGATTTGCTTCTTTCAGTGTTTTCTCTAGGCACTATGCGCTGTTTAGCGTCTGAGTCAGAGGCTCACACTACCGTCTGCCAAGCAATAGCAAGAGGAATTAACCATATTGAAACCGCTAGAGGTTATGGGAAGAGTGAGCAGTATCTTGGCAAGATTCTA
The DNA here is from genome assembly GCA_019358875.1 of Symplocastrum torsivum CPER-KK1. Taxonomy (GTDB): domain Bacteria; phylum Cyanobacteriota; class Cyanobacteriia; order Cyanobacteriales; family Coleofasciculaceae; genus Symplocastrum; species Symplocastrum torsivum. The sequence goes on along the minus strand of JAHHIF010000057.1, from coordinate 30,821 downwards.
AAAACCGAGTCGTCGGTGCCACGAGAGCAGCTACACATCACCACCAAATTACCACCAACGCCAGATGCTAGCTTGATGCGGCAGTGGTTAGAGGAGTCTTTACAGCGTCTACAACTCGATTATTTGGATTGTTTAGCCATTCATGGCATCAACACCTGGGAACACCTGGCTTGGGTTGAGTCTCCTACAGGTTGTATGCAAGCTGTAAAAGAAGCTATGGCAGATGGTCGTGTACGCCATGTTGGCTTTTCAACTCACGCTCAACTAGATGTCATTCTGGCAGCGATTAGGACAGATTTATTTGAATTTATAAACCTTCATTACTATTACTTTTTTCAACGCAATGCAGCAGCGATTGAATTAGCCCACAACAAGGATATGGGCATTTTTATCATCTCTCCGGCAGATAAGGGAGGGCAACTCTATACCCCTCCACAGAAGCTAGAACAGTTGTGTGCGCCCTTTTCACCACTAGAGTTGAATTATCGCTTTTTATTAAGCGATCGCCGAATCACTACCCTCAGTATTGGCCCTGCTAATTCCACTGAACTAATAGCACCTCTTGCTGTTGCTAACCAAGATGAACCCCTAACAGAACTGGAAGTTGAGGCGTTTTTGCGTCTGGAAGCGCAAGCGAAAGAGGCTCTAGGCACTGACCACTGTAGCCAATGCTATGCTTGTCTACCTTGTCCCGAAACAATTCAGATTCCAGAAGTTCTGCGCTTGCGGAATTTAGCTGTCGCTTACGAGATGAGCAATTTTAGTCAATACCGCTATCAAATGTTTGAAAACGCTGGTCATTGGTTTCCCGGTGTCAAGGGAAATCATTGTACTAGCTGCGGTGATTGTCTACCTCGCTGTCCCGAACAGCTAGATATTCCTGCCTTACTCGCCGATACCCATCAACGGCTTAACGGACAACCTCGACGCCGACTTTGGGAATAATACTTGTTATGGGGAAGTCAATGTGTAGCATCACCAAGGAAAATTTGTATTTGTTATAGTCATGGGAATGCCAGAAAACAGGATGTCTTTAGAGGCTTTTATCAAGAAGATATTACGATCCCTCTACCATTAGAAGCACAAGGATTGCCGCGACACAACTGACGGCTCTTTTCAAAAGCTCATGATTCCTGTCTAGTCTTAAAATTGAGACAATTTGATGTATTTTTGAAAACTGGCTCAGTAGTCAAGCAGGATTGCATCGTTACTTGCTAACTGAACAGGATAATATTCGGATTTGAGTACACAATAACAAGTAAGCATAGGATGGAAAAAATGGGTGAAATCACCAGAGACGAAATGCGGGAAAGAATAGGCAATATTGAACTAATTCGTGATCTAATATTTGGCTCTAAACTGCAAGAATATGATAGCCGCCTGGATAAACTAGAATCTCACTTATCCTCTCTAGAGAAGGAGATGCGCGATCGCACCGAGCAAGCCAAGTCTGATTGTTTGACACAACTCCGAATATCTGTTGACTCTCTTGAGGAAAAAATAAAGTCTCTCAGCTTCACGTCCCAGAAAGATAACGCAGACGTTCGACAATTAATTGAGGGAACTTACAAGAATTTTTCTAGCAGTCTTGATTCAATAGATAAAACCGTTGCTTCCCAGACTAGCTCGATTCGCAAAGAACTCTCAGAAACGAGAGAAAAGCTTCAAGAAGATACCCAAAATCTCAAGTCTCAGGTCTTTGATGAACTGGAAAAACGGTTCTCACTGCTCACAGACGCAAAGCTTTCTAGAAATGATGTAGCAGATATTTTATTTGAGCTTGGCTTAAGGATAAAAAAAGCGGAATTTACTCCGGAACTCAAAGAATCAGCTCGTACCAATGGATCGGATGATACTTTAGTAATAGAAGCTAGCAAAGTTTCCGAGTGAAGTAGCATGGGTTAGGGGATAGTTGGTAGGTGACAAACAGCAATCTAGAACCTAAGTTCTAAGCTCTAAAACCTAAACCCTTTCTTGGGTAGAATTGTAGGATTGATTGTTTAGGAGTTCAAACAAATTTAGCTCCGTTTCATTCAAGCAACATCTACCAACCCAATCAAGATTTAGGTGAGGCAGCTCAGGGTATGGCTTTATCAAAAGAAAATCCATCTGGCAGTTCCCCGTTACAAAGCTTGCTGGATTTATTAATTGATTTAGAGGTAGTTAACTCTACTACGGAACCTAAACAGGAATCACCTCCTGATGAGAGGGAGCTGAGCACTCAGGATAAAGCTTGTACTTCTCAATTGGTAGAGGAACAGCAAGATTCACCCCCCCAGGCTTCGCCTGAGCCAACGGAAAACAGTGAGAATGCCTCAACTTCAATTGAGGATGAAACACCTTTAACCTCCTTACCCGTTCACTCGCTCACCTCTTTAGAGCAAAGCAATGGTGACAAGTTGGTAGCGGATGATTCTCTTAAGGCGATTGAAGCTTTGCAAAACCTGCTATCTCATCCTATTCGGCAAGATGAGCAACAAGATGAGTCTAAACACCAACCCGTTGAGTCTGAGGAGAATTTGAATCAGCCAGAAAACTCAGACAAGCCGTCTGAAGAAGTATTCAATCGGCTCATTCAGTCTCATTGGCAAAAAGCTCAACACAATCACTCAAGCCAATCGATTGCATCAACTAGTGATAAAGAGGTACAGAATTCAATCGAACTTTTTGAGCGTTGGCAACGTCTGCTTCTGACTCAAGAAGTCATGGATGCTCGTCAGGCGATCACAAATTTTAAAAAGAAACTAGAAAGTCTCGAACATCAGATTTATGAACCGAAAGAGTTAACTGATTTACTCCTGCCTTTAGTCACAGAGGTTTTGACTCTAAAAGTGGCTGTAGCGAGGAAAGAAATTGCTCAAGCGATCGCTCCTCTTACTGATGAAATGATTCAGATTAAAGCGCAACAGGATAAAGGAGCGCTTAGTTCTGCTTTGGCACCCGTTCTACCTGATGCCGTTGCCCAACAGGTAAACGACTCTCCAGGAGACTTCGCCAAGGCACTTGGACCAGAAATGGGTACAGCCATTAAAGAACAAATTAATTTAGATCGGGATGCGATGGTGGATGCACTATATCCCGTTATTGGCAGTACGATTTCTAAGTACATGGCCCAAGCCATTAAATCAATCAATGAGAAGGTCGAAAATACCTTTTCTTTAGAAGGAATTTCACGCAAAATCCGTGCCAAGGTGCAGGGGGTTTCTGAGGCAGAACTCATCTTCAAGGAGGCAATGCCTTTTACCGTCCAAGCTATTTTTTTAATTCACAAAGGCTCTGGATTGGTGATTTCTGACGTACAACGCTTAGATAGCAAGCGCCTAGAGTCGGACATGGTAGCCGGGATGCTCACGGCAATTCGCAGCTTTGTGAATGATTGTATCGCTCAAAGTGGGGAAGTCTCGGAGATCGATCAGATCGACTATGGTAATTCCAAAATCACCCTAGAAGTGGCGGGGTACTGTTATCTGGCAGTCGTGGCTCAAGGACAATCGCCCAAGGCATTTACTGGGAAGATGCGGGGTGCTTTAGGAACTATCGTTCAAGATCATGGTAGAGCGATTGAGTTATTTGATGGCGACCCCGCTAATGTACCCGAACAGATACACGAGATTCTAGGAGACTTGGTAACTGTTAGCACAACCTCTAATGAGAAGGAAAAAGGCAAAGTTCCTACTACCCTGTTGCTCATCAGTTTTGCCGTGCTAAGTACAATTTCTCTATCCTTGGGAATCTATCAATATCGCGGTTGGGTTAGCCAGCGCATTGAGGCAGAAACTAGCTATGCTTTGGCATCCGAGCCAGAGTTAGCGGTTTATCGTCTGGGAGTAGACTACTCGCGAGGAACCCTGAAGCTTTCTGGAAAGCTGCCTAATCAATACCTCCGCTCAAAAGCTGAACAAATTGCTAAGGCAGTTCAACCGAAACGGAAAATAAACAATACCATCATCCCTGTCGAAGTCCCACCCGATCCGGTGTCAACGGCAGCCGAGGTGAAGCGAGTTAGTGACATCCTGAATCAAATGGATGGTGCGGTGATTTTGGCAGATTACCGTGAGGGCAAAGTTACGGTGCAGGGAGTAGTGCTTCAGAAGGCTGATGCAAAAAAAGTTACACTTGCCTTTCAGCAAATTCCCGGTATTAAAACAGTTACCAACACGGTAGAGTTACAAGCTAAAGCATTCGCTTCCCGCATCTACTTTGATGGAGGTTCCTCTGAGTTGAAACCAGCCGAACTTTCAAAGGTTTCTCAAATTCAGTCGTTTCTGGAGCAGTACCCCAATACAGCACTGAGGCTCTTAGGTCATAGTGATGCGATCGGCACTTCTACAGAAAATCAGCAAATGGCGCTGGAACGGGCGACATCGGTGAGGAATGCTCTGGTCAAGCAGGGTATTGATCCCAAGCGATTGCAAGTTGAAGGGACAACCAATTCTCCTATCGGTCTTGATCGTGATCAACCACTTCAGCTCAGTAGATGTGTAGAATTTGAGATTGTCACACCATAAGCATTAGCTATCCTTGATCAGGATCTGGTAGCTACTGACAATGGAAAATAAAATTTAGACGCAGCATTAATGATATCAAAAAAAATCTGCTTAGTTGGCGACTTTGGAGTTGGCAAAACTAGTCTAATTCGCCGTTTTGTCGAGCAACAGTTTAGTGATCAGTACCTTTCTACAGTCGGTGTGAAAATCTCACGGAAAACTTTGGAATCCGTGAATTTACAGATGCTCATTTGGGACTTAGAGGGTCATACTAAATTTAAGGCGATCGCACCCACTTATTTACAAGGGGGAAGCGGCGCAGTCATTGTTGCCGATGTTACACGGCAGGAGACTGTTGAGCGAATTTCTGAACATATTAAACTCTTCTCCTCTGTTAACCCTAAAGGCTCTATTACCCTTGCTTTAAACAAATCTGATTTAGTCGAAGAGGAAAAGTTGGCAAAAATCACTCATTTAGTTCAGCTTCAATATTCAGATCAAGTATTAGGAATTTATCAAACTTCTGCTAAAACAGGCTCATATGTGGATGAAATATTTAACAAATTAGGTGAATCTATAATATCTCCTGTATGAATTCTCTTATTAAAAAACTCATAACATCTCGTTATGAGTATTTGGTGCTTGATAAAAACTTAATCATCTTGGAAGCATCGTCTGGCTCAAGAGGTTTTGCCGATTGTCCTTCTGAAGTCAGGCATAAAAACGATGTTCGCCTTGCTTTTCCTGAATTAGTAGGACTTGAAGCAACTCTTCTAGAGCTTATAGAGGGTCAAATAGATAGTTTTGAATTAACAGGAATTACTCGCTCAGGAATTCCCAATTCTCCGCTATACTTTGACTTATATATCAGTGGGCATTTTGACAAAGAATCGGGGAATAGTCAGTTAATTATTGTATTTGAAGATGTAACAGAAAAAATGGTCTTGCAGCAGACCTTAGTCCAACGAACTAACGAAGCGGCTCTTTTATTAAGTTCCTTAACGGCTTCAAGAAATTATATAAATCAAATTATCACATCAATGGCTGATGCTGTATTAGTAACTACAGCATCAGGGATTATAAAAAAAACTAACAAGTTTGCCCAAGATTTATTTGGATATAGCGAAGACGAATTAGATAACAATCCTATTTCAATATTAATCAAAAGTAAAGAATTTCTACAAAAAATAAATACCCTATCCTCTTCAAAGCCAGAGCAAGCTTTGAAAGATGTAGAAGTTATTTGTCAAACTAAAACAGGAGAAGAAATTCCTGTTGCCTTTTCCTGCTCAGCAATTCCAACAGAAGTAGAGGGATTAGAACACTTCGTTTATATCGGTCGAGATATTAGCGATCGCAAGCGTGTAGAAGCTGAAATGATTAAAGCCCTCGAACGAGAAAGAGAGCTTAGAGAACTTAAATCTTGCTTTGTTTCAATGGCAAGCCATGAATTTCGGACTCCCCTTACTACTATTGTTTCTTCTACAGAATTACTAGAAATTTACGGTCAAAAATGGACTGAAGAGAAAAAGCATAAACACTACCAGCGGATTGAATCGGCTGTAAATCGGATGACAAGCCTCTTAGATGATGTGCTTCTATTTAGCAAAGTAGAGGCTGGAAAGCTAGAATTCAATCCTAAACCCTTAGTACTCAAAGATTTTTGCAGTGATTTAGTTGAAGAACTACAACTCGGTATCGGTGTAAATCACAAACTTACCTTTGTCTATTCTGGTTCCTGTCGCAATGCTTGTATGGATGAAAAACTCCTAATTCACATTTTCGGGAATTTATTGAGCAACGCAATTAAGTATTCTCCTCAAGATACGACTATCCTCTTTGGCTGTTATTGTAGAGAGGAAGAGGTGCTTTTTGAGGTGAAAGACGAAGGAATAGGCATTCCGACAGAAGACCTAGAGCGGTTATTTGAGTCATTTCATCGAGCAAAGAATGTGGGTAATATCCCCGGTACTGGACTGGGTTTAGCCATTGTCCGAAAGTCTGTGGACTTGCATGGTGGCAGGATTATTGTGGAGAGTGAACCTGGGATTGGCACAACGTTTAAAGTGATTTTGCCCTGGGATAGTTAGAGAAGATTATTTCTTGCACAACTGTTCACTAACTTAAGTTGAATGGTACTGACATAAGGAAGATGGGGAAAGTAGGGCAGAAATTACTCCCTCATCTCCCCCATCTTGCGCCTCCGCCTACAATAGGAATTTATGAGCGTTGGTATTCAAGCCCTACCCCAAGAGGTAGTGAATCTCATTGCTGCTGGTGAGGTAATTGACTCCCTGGCGGCAGTTGTGCGAGAACTCGTGGAAAATGCTCTCGATGCTCATGCAAGCCGTATTGTTGTCTCAGTATGGTCTGATCAATGGCGGGTACGAGTGGCAGATAATGGTTCTGGCATGAGCTTGGAAGACTTGCAGCAAGCCGCCTCTGCTCACAGTACGAGCAAAATCCGTACCAGTGATGATTTATGGAAGATTACCAGTTTAGGATTTCGCGGGGAAGCGTTACATAGTCTGGCAGCACTGGCAGATTTAGAAATTTTGAGCCGACTCAAGGGGACGTTTGAGGGTTGGCGAGTGACTTATGACTCTCAAGGTGAACCGCTACAAAGTAAGACAGTAGCGATCGCGCCGGGTACAGTTGTCACTGTCTCTGATTTATTTGGTAGTTGGCCAGTACGCCGTAAAGGGCTACCAACGATTACTCAACAACTGAGAATTGTCCAAGCAACAATTCATCAAATTGCCCTCTGCCATCCCTGTGTTACCTGGCAAGTGCAGCAAAATGAGCGTCCCTGGTTTACTATCAGTCCAGGTAAGACCGCACAGCAGATTTTGCCGCAAATATTGAAGCAGGTGCGATTAACCGACTTACAGCAACTAACGCTAGAAGTACCAACCCCTTCAGAAAGTGAGGAATCTGAGAGGGAAAATTTCCCCTCAACCTCCCCTGCCTCTCCTCCTCCATCTATCCCCTTATCTCAAATCCAACTTGTATTAGGATTACCCGATCGCTGCCATCGACGACGCCCAGATTGGGTAAAGGTAGCGACGAATCGACGCTTAGTGCGATCGCCTGAATTAGAACAGACAATTCTTTCAGCATTGACACGCACTTGTCCACGCGATCGCTACCCAATTTGTTTCCTCCACCTCCAAATTTGCCCCAGCCAAATTGACTGGAATCGTCATCCAGCTAAGGCAGAAATTTACTTACACTCACTCTCCTACTGGAAAGAACAAGTATCCTCTGCAATTGAGCAAGCCTTGCGCCTCAGTCCAACCAATCTTCCAGAAGCAACTCACTCCCAACGGGTAGAAAAGTTGCTGAAAGTATCGGAAGAAAAAGGAGCCTATCACATCAGTCGATCAATACAACCTGCACCGCAAGCTGAAGAATCTGCCAAAAATGCTGCTGAAATTGGGCTAATTTCCCTAAAAGCGATCGCCCAAGTTCACAATATGTATATCCTGGCAGAACATCCTACGGGAATGTGGTTGGTAGAGCAGCATATTGCCCACGAGCGGGTATTGTATGAACAGTTATGCGATCGCTGGCAGTTAGTTCCTTTAGAACCTCCAGTGATTCTCAGCAATCTCTCCACTACTCAAGTTGAGCAACTTCAGCGATTAGGTTTGGATGTCGAACCCTTTGGTGAGCAACTGTGGGCAGTACGCAACGCCCCAGAAATGCTGCAAAAGCGAGGGGATTGTGCTAACGCTCTTTTGGAACTGAGTTTAGGCGGAGATTTACAAACTGCTCAAGTCGCAACAGCCTGCCGCAGTGCTATCCGCAATGGCACAGCGCTAAGTTTGCCAGAAATGCAAATCTTGTTAGATCAATGGAAAAGCACTCGTAATCCTCGCACCTGTCCCCACGGACGCCCAATTTATTTATCGTTGGAAGAGTCAGCACTTGCCCGTTTCTTCCGCCGTCATTGGGTAATTGGCAAAAGTCATGGCATTTAATTCAAAGTTTTCCTAATGCTAAATTTACGAAAAATTGCCTTTTATTTGGAAGATATTGAAACACCCGTCGGTAGAGCAATTAATTTGCTCATTATGGGATTCATTCTGCTGTCTTCACTTATTTTCGTAGCAGAAACTTATCCTCTTCCGGAGCCTGTTCGCATTAGTCTTGATACTATTGATACATTAATTTTAGTAGTTTTTGTCATTGAGTATTTAATTCGGCTTTATTATGCGATTGACAAAATAAAATTTATTTTTAGTCCCTTTTCCTTCGTTGATTTAATCGCAATACTGCCTTTCTTCTTGGGTTTAAACAATATACAGTTTATCAGGATATTTAGATGGTTCAGAATTTTACGATTAATTCGATTTATAGATCTCAAAATCTATTTCTTACGCATAAGCAGTGAAGATGGTGTCATTTTTACCAGAATATTATTTACTTTATTTACTATTGTTTTTGTTTACTCTGGGTTGATTTACCAAGTTGAGCATAGGGTTAATGCTGAGGATTTCGGAACATTTCTGGATGCGTTCTATTTTTCAGTAGTAACAATGACAACTGTTGGCTTTGGTGATGTTACCCCAACTTCAGAAGTCGGTCGCCTAATGACAGTCCTGATGATTTTAACAGGGATTGCTTTGATTCCTTGGCAATTGGGTGACTTGATTAAGCAACTACTCAAAACAGCTAATCAGGTAGAGAAAGCTTGTTCCGGTTGTCGTTTGCCCTTCTATGATGCTGATGCTCAGTTCTGCAAAATCTGCGGTAGCAAGTTGGACAAGGTTTAAATATAGCAGAAAGCTGTCAGCTATCAGCCATCAGCTTTCTTTTCAGACTAGTAGCACTTGTTTTGCAGCCTTTAACTGTACCTTATTTAACTGAGAACTCCTATATAATTAATTTTTACGTTTTAGGGCAAGAACGTACAATTAATGATTGATTTAAAGCCAACCTACATTTAGGATAAACTCAGTAAGATTAGCAGTTCTAGGATGCGATCACAGGGGTCTTAGAGGCGCGATTATGTTCTACTTCAAAGATATGGGAATAAAGGTTTGCAATGATTTGCTTTCCTTCTTGAGTTAGCTTTAAATAATTTAAGCCATCAATGATATAAGGATAAACAACATTCCAGTAAAACTTGGGATAGCTGTAAATCAGATCATCTGGATGTTGATAACCTAATTGCTTATTCACCCCTGTTTCTTCAAATTCATAAAATAATGCAGCCGTCTTTTGTAGATAGCGTGGGTCACTCAATTGACCAATCAAATCAGCCGCTCTAACTAAACCTGGATAGTTGATAGTATCTTGATGATCAGAATCCAAAGGCACGGGAAAGCGAGTTAGTTCAATATTCTTCTTGATAACTTGAGCATCAATTATATTGTGACCACCAAATCGCTCTTGAACAAAAAGTTTACCTCGATCAACATGATAAGGAGTCAAACTGGCATCGGTAGAACCTGGAGGAAGTGTGACGGTATTGTTACCTTCACCTGTAGCATACACCCTTAAATCCACTCGATCTTGTCGGCAAACACCTTTGACATAGCCAATATCATGGCATACTAAAGAAATTAAGAAGTGCAACCAATCTTCGCAAGAAACTCCACCTTCACGGATATGCTTTCCTCGCAAGATTTCTTGCCCTACCAAAGTTACTAAAATAGTATGTTCTACATTGTGGTAAAGAGCATTACTATTGGCAATATTCTCTAAAGCCATGTTCCCTACCTAGGCAATAATACTGGCATATTCCGGCTTCAGGTTACTATAAGCCGAGTCGTAAGCCGCCTTCAATTCGGGGATGAAAGCTTCAATTAAAAGCTTGGTAGGATTAAACATTGATACCCTAGATGTTACGGGAAATTAGGTAAAAGTTAAAGATATGCTAACGCATACCAAGGGAAGGTTGGTAGCGTTGTGGTATGTCTTGGCGGGGATAAGACTAATCTCAATCAAAAGTCAGTAACTAGTGCAGCTTGGCGGAAATAACTATCCAGTTGAAAAAGGTTAAAAAGCTTACTGCACAAGCGCAATATTCCTTCAGGCTTCAGCCTTCTTGCACTAGTGTCTGGGTAGAGTAGTTCCTGAAAATTTTGGCAAAGTCGGGTAAATGCGATCGCGCTATAGCCTTACCATAGTCTGAGTTCAGTCCTCTGCATCAAGTGCCCTATGTCCATTGAAAGAGACGAAAACCGAGAGGAACGCATTGACATGGAGATCATTGTCGATGCCTACAACGAAGAAGAACAGGCAATGGGTTGGTACTACTACCTCGACAATAAGCTCAACTTTCCCTTTAAGGCTAAGTGGTTGACAGGGGGAAGCACATCAAAAAGCGAAGACGTTGAGGTACTGAAAATGTCCCCAGAGGAGGCTTGCCAGAGGGAGATTTTTGTCGAGGTGCTTTACAAAGAAGGTACGGCTGAAGATGTATTTTCTGTGGCGCTATCTGACATTGAGCCTATCGAAGCGGATGACGACACTCAAGAAGCAGTCAAAGATTGGCACTATTGGGTTGGTATGGGATACGAGTTCGGAGAAGACTAACCAATGGCAGTGTATCAAGTTCGATTAGTGAATTCGGCAGTGAATCTCGATCGCACTATATCAGTTCCAGACGATCAGTACATTCTAGACATGGCAGAGGAAGCAGGTATTCGATTACCCGTTGGTTGTCGGGAAGGAACCTGTTCGTCCTGTATCGCCAAACTTGTTAGTGGTAAAGTTGATCAAAGTGAGCAAAAGTTTTTACAACCCTCAGAAATAGCAGATGGATACACAGTCACTTGTGTCGCTTACCCAATGTCTGATTGCGCCCTAGAAACTCACCAAGAACAAGTTTTATATAAATCGTCACTTTACTTTAAGTCAGATACGGCTCAAGCTCAATAAATACACTGACATGCATCTAAATTGCATAATCTGAACAGGCAAGTTGCCCATCCCACAAGAAACAACCCAAACACCAAGAAGGTGTACACCAATATTAAGACCGAGGACAAGCTACTGGCTTTTGCCAAGAACTATGAAGCACGGGTGTAGGAGTAGTAGCAGTGAGTACTACCTCTCCTTTTTGATTGAGTGCCCACCCTTGGGCTTCTACAATCGTCGGTTGTCTGTTGTTTGTGGCTTGTTGTCGGTTGTTAGTTGCTGCTAACGATTGTACGGGCACAGTCGGCTGTGATAGCGACGGCTTCCTATTCTCAACGAAACGCAAATCTTCCCAAACGGCATCAGGACTAAGAGCTTCGTTGGGAGAGTCGGGTAAGCCACCTGAACCTGTAATGACAAAGTAGCTCTGTCCACTCGCCACAGAACCTCCAGCCGCACAGGTTTGGTCAATTTGGTTAGAGGCATCAACGACTTCAGTTGGTAGGTTGGCTAATCCTTGGCTGGGGTCAACATCTGGTCTGTTGATTTCTACCACGCCATCTATGCCCCGTTCGGAACTGGCAGTAATTTCACTATCTGGAGAAAGAAACAGTCCTTGGGTTGTGATTTGGACACTACCGCCTTTTCCGTCGAAAGCATTGGCTGTGATGTCGCTATTTTCTAGGGCGGCTAATGTGTCAGTGTCGATATTGATATTGCCGCCGTTCCCACTGCTGTCTGCTTTAGCGGAGATAAGACTGTTGTTGCGTAGCTGGATGCTTCCAACCTGCTCAATCGTGACATTACCGCCTTCACCACTTGCCGTTTCCGCACTCAGAGTCCCCTGATCGAGCTTGACTAAGCTAGGAGCGATAATCAGCAAGTTACCTGCATTACCTGTTCCAAGGCTACTCACTGTTACACGAGCATCATCCCTGATGTTTAGCTGTCTAGTATTGAGCCTCACATCACCGCCATTACCTGTAGACCCTTGAGTGGTGTTAGCAAATAGCCCGCTAGCAGCACCTTCATTAGCAACACTTGTGGAAAACTGGGCAATTCGTTCAGCAAAAGTGCGATCGCTACCAGAGAGGATAATGCTATCAGTAGCATTAACGATGATGTTCCCGGCATTTCCCCCGTTAGGGCTAGTGGCACGGGTAGTGGTGACTAGTTGACCACCATTAACTGCGGCAAAAGTATCCGTGTTGACGGTGATGTTCCCACCATTCCCCTCACTGAAGGTCAAAGCATTCATTAACCCGCCGTCTGCTACCCGGAAGTCCCTGGTATCAACTGTGATATTACCTCCCTGACCTGTGCCATCGGTGAATGTGTATAATCCACTGGAAATCCCATCAGAGCCAACCCCAAAGATATCAACAGAAGAAGCATTGACCCAAATCTCGCCCCCCTTTCCCTGATCAAAAGTCGAAGCTGACACCATTGCCCCATCACGGACAATTAGCTGTCCAGTTTCAATCCTCAAGTCTCCAGCATTTCCGCTGCCCACAGTTTGGGTAAGCAAGGAGCTATTTGTTAGGAGAGTTACGGATTCGGTGGCAATCACTGTCAAATTTCCTCCTGCTCCAGTAGCTGTTGGTTGCGTCTCTGTTGATATAAAAGCCTGATTCTGGACAATCAACTGCCGAGTGTTGATTGTGATGTTACCTGCCCTTCCGGCTTCAGTTATAGTAAACAAGCCACTATTGCGCTTACCATCTGGTGAAGTGCCGCTCACTTCGACGGAATCCGAGGCAGCAACAGTTAAAGTCCCTCCCGGTTCTGACCCAATGTTTGTACTAGTAATCTGTGAACCCTCAGTCAGGATTACACGCCTGCCTTGTACCTGGATATCGCCGCCCCCCTGACCAGTGGTATCCATCAAAGCTCCCTGAGACACTTGAATGTCCTGAAAGTTCTGTATTCCCTCATATCCCAAAACCCAGCCTTGTGCTGTTGGGTTGAGACTGACCGAACCCGTTCCAGCGACACCACCAAGCTCAATCCGTCCAGCTTCTGCTCTCAGATATCCTCCCTCTAGCACCACTTCACCGCCCACAAGCGCTAAGGTTTTACCAGGTTGTACCTGAAGACCAACGACATATTCTGCACCTGTACTGTCAGTCCCACTGACAGCCGAGCGATTCTGGATACTACTCGCAGTTCCATTAAATTGCAGACCAGTTGGCACGCTTATGGTTAGCAAGGATGTGGTTGGGTAGGCAGTGGCACTAAACTCGGTGCCATCAGCAAAGACCAGACTACTTGCTGTACTTGCCAGGAAAGAGCCACCGATGTTTAGTGAGGCATTGGGACCGAAAATAATCCCGTTGGGATTAAGCAAAAACAGGTTGGCGGTGCCGTTAGCTTGGATAGTCCCCTCAATATTAGAGTTGGACAAACCCGTTACTCGGCTAATGATGTTCTGAATGTCTGTGGTGTTATTGAAGTAAGCTGTGTTCCCGTTGCTTACAGAAAACTGGTCGAAGCTATGAAACAAATTGCTTCCTGCTTGGGTGCCGCCAGTGAGAGTGGTGATGTTGCCTTGGGTGGTGACGCTGGTGTTAAGGGTTGTGTCCTTAACAACTTGAGCTTGGGTAGGGGTTGTAGGGGTCAAGCAACACAAGGCAATCCCAGCAGCAATCCCAAATGGATAAAGGCATTGTTTCATAGAAAATCAGTCTTTTAACCAAAGGAAACTGACTAATTATCTACAATTTTTAGCACTTTAAACGATTCTTTTCTTGCCTAAAAAAACCAAGGAATCAGCAGGTTATCGGTTCTTTTAACTAGCTACCACTGCTTACTACAATTTAGAAAAAATTAAAGTTACAGGACTTACACTTTGTCAACTATTTTGTTCCCTAATATTGAGGAACATAAATCAATCTAATTGCCACCAGATTTAGAGAGCTAATGCGTTGATTGTGTAAGTCCTGCTTTAAAAATAGCTCCTCCCTCCATAGTCTTAGATGTCATTAGAAGCCGGAGCCAAGGCGATGTATTTGCAGAAGAACAGAATGCTTTAGATTCAGCAACGTCCACAAGTCCGAGTAAAACCAAATATTTTGCAACAAATAGCATTTGGTGATGATCGAACCGAAATGCCTTCATCTTGCAGTTGAATATCTTCATCTTTCACAAGTTTGAACTCAACTACATTAAGCCCTGTGATGCCGTTCTTTTCCAATACTGCTTTCATATCACCTAGAATTACAGGCAGCTTCTGTTCGATTTCGGTGTATGATTGCTGTGTCTTTTCAGTCTCCACAAGTTTTTCCTGTGCTTCAAACATGGTAGATTTATCCTCTTGTATTCACTATTTGAGTTTCTAGTACGTTTCCTGACTCCCAGCACGTTTGGGTAGAAGGAATCGTCGATGTCTAGATTGTGGTCAATTCTGTAAGGCTTTCATAGTACCCTTGAGGGTACTATTTGCTTAGGCATTGCACGATAAGCTGCCGAGAGCATCTCGCATTGCCTGTTTGACTAGCAGTTTTTGGAAAAGGGTAAAGGGAAAAGTTTTTACCCTTTTACCTTTGATAAGTTAGAAACCATGAACAGGAGTACACAAACATGGCGATGAAATCCCTATTTCCTACGATCTAACACCTAATACCTATTTTCAGATTATGCGATCGCAAATCCAGTGGATTGATTCCGTTGCGAAATTGGAATTGTGATCACAAACTCAGTTCCTTGCCCAGGCGTGGAATTACACTCTATGTGTCCACCGTGTTTTTTGACGACAATCTGGTAGCTAATTGATAAACCCAAACCTGTACCTTTTCCTACCGGCTTTGTTGTAAAAAACGGGTCAAAAAGACGCTGACGCACGGCTTCTGTCATCCCAGAACCATTGTCTGTGATGCGAATAACAGCATGAGGAGTAAGTGCTAAAGGCTTTCCCTTAGGATGAGATGAGGATTTCAAAGTAGCTTCTTCCTGGTTTACTTCCTCAATCCCAGTACGAATTGTGATCATCGGCATAGATACTGGGAGTTGTGAATTGCCAAGCATAAATGTTGCATTCAGTATTCTAGATTCTTCCAGCGCATCGATCGCGTTAGAGAGAAGATTCATAAACACTTGGTTGAGCTGTCCTGCATAGCATTCCACTAACGGTAGATTGCTATACTCTTTGACTACTAGAATTTCAGAACGTCCAGCCGTTGCTTTCAGTTGGTTCTGTAAAATCAGCAGAGTGCTATCAATACCCTCGTGCAGATTGACAGATTTCATCTCAGCTTCATCCAGACGAGAGAAGTTCCGCAACGACAGCACTAAATCACGAATGCGATCGGCTCCTAATTTCATGGAATTAAAGAGCTTGGGAAGATCAGCTTTCACAAAATCCAAGTCTATTTCCTCCACAATCTTCTGGATTTCTGACACAGGTTGAGGATAGTGCTGGGCGTAAAGTTGCAGTAGCCGCAAAATGTCCTGAATGTATTGACTCGCGTAAGCAATATTGCCGTAAACAAAATTAATCGGATTGTTAATTTCGTGAGCGATACCACCAACCAGTTGCCCTAAAGAAGACATTTTTTCCGTCTGAATTAGCTGAGCCTGATAAGAATGCAGTTCCTGAATAGCATTTCTTAGCTTGGTCGCTTGTTGTTTTAATTTCGCTTCACTTTGCCGTAAGGCTGCTTCTACCCGCTGGCGTTCAAGAATGTCTTGCTTGAGTTGGGCATTCGCTTGAGTAAGTTGAGCCGTTCTTTCCTCGACTTGGATTTTCAATTGATCATGCGCCTTCAATAACTCTGACTCAGCTCGTTGGCGCTCGATAATCTCATGGCGTAGCTGCTGATTTGTCTTCTCTAATTCAGACGTTCGCTCTTCCACCACCTGCTGCAATATCTCAATGACTCCGTACATATCCGCAGGGTTCAGTACTTGCAGCAAACTTGTTTGGGAAACAATCCCCACCAACTCTCCATTGCTACCTGAGACAACTAAGCGCCGTACCTGATATCGTTGCATCTCCTCATGAGCAAGCCGCAAAGAATCTGAGGGTTGAAGGCAAAATAACGGCGTACTCATCACATCTTGAGCTGGCATTCGAGACAAATCCAGCTCCAGTGCTTGAAATTGCACGATGTCTCGCTCTGTGACAATACCAATGGGGATTAGTTGTTTGTTATCGATTATCTGTTCTTCATTATTGGTAGTTTCCGACGACTGACAAATAACAACGCAGCTAACCTGATGTTCTGTCATCAGCTTTGCTAAATGCAGCACGGAAACTGTGACTGGCGCATGAATAACCTGGGTTGTCATCACATCTTTGACATATCGCAGCCGTGTCAGCAGATTGACGGCTTGCATGGCTCTGCGAATACTGTCATGAGTGACAATTCCTATAGGTCGAGCTTGCTCATCCAGAATTGGTAAGTGGCGAATTCGGTGTTGGCGAAACAGCCCAAGCGCTGTAAAAATGTCGTGAGTCTCTGATTGCTTAAGGCTAATCGGGGGTTGCGCTACAACGTCGCCAATTTTGAGATTTCCTAAAGGAATATCTGCCGCTGTTAGCTTAACAATATCTCGCTCTGTAAATACGCCTAATAGCCGTGCATCCTGGGTTACTAAGACACAACCACCTGCGGTATCGACAACATCAATTACTGTCTGCCATTCCTGATCAACACAGCTAATGTTATTTATCTGCGTGTAGGCTTCATCAGCTTTGTTGTTGGAATTGTCAGCAGGCAGCGTACAACTGCGAAAGCGACTCATTAGTGTTAAGACATCAAGCAGTGGAGTATCAGGAGCCACTGTCAGGAAATGAGAGTCGATCGCAGGTGATAAAGCTAAAGGCTGGAGGGGCAGACCGTTAGGCTGCATGAGCAATTCTATAGACTAGCGTTTGCACAGCATTATGTTGCACAGGGTAACAGCATGGTACAAGCCTGATGAACTCGCACCAACAGGGTAATGCTGGCAATTGTACGCTGTGATACACTCAATGACACTGTAATTTTTTAGGCATTGCAATAAATCCTCACATCGTTGCAACAAATTGCTATATTCTTTCACATTTAACAATATCGCTCTCCTAAGAAAACAGAATGGTTTCTTCCATCCATAACGGAAGCGTTAGCAAAGCGGGGCGTTAGCCCATCGCGTCCGTAAACAGCTTCTGTCACTTTAGGCGATCCGCCGCAAGGCGGCAGCGCTTCGTTATCGCAAATGCTGTAACCCTGATAAGGCGTGAGTTTTCCCAACTGATATACATTTTTGAGCAAAGTTGTCCGAACTTTTGCTGCCCTTTCATGTAGAGCAGCTACAACTCAACCCGCTTGCTCCTAAACTCGCCCCCCGTCTTTTCCTACCTGTGTTGCCAGCAGGGCTAATGCTGCTACACCAGCGACCGCACCCCACTTGACCACTGGATTCTTATCCAGCCAGTCGGAAACACTCGGTATCACCTGATTATTAAAGTCTCCGTCAATTCGGGTATCATCTGGGACAGGCTCGTAAAAATTGTTTCGATCCTCTGGCGACTTTGGCTGATCAGTTTGCTGAAGCGGGAAGCCAATGAGTAGCAGCAAGGAATCCACCAGTTCTGGCGAAAGCCGCTGTAGTGCATCTAATGCTCTAGCTGCATCCCCAACGAAGAAGTCGCGGGTGGGATGTTCGGCAACGTGAAGGATTGCGTCAGCTACCAATCTGGGGTCGTAGTAGGGCGGTATCCCTGCAGGCTTTACGCCTAACTTCGTAAGACCATTGTTCCAGAAGGGGGTGTTGATCACCGCAGGCTTTACACTGGTCACGCTGATAGGAATTTTCTCATGTTGCAACTCGACGCGCATGGCTTCGGTAAAGCCTTCGATACCGTGCTTTGCGGCGGAGTACGCACTCTGGTAGGGAAGACTTCGCCTTCCTTCCATTGAAGAAATGTGGATTAGCGCCCCTCGTCCCTCACGCTTGAGATGGGGTAGTGCCGCCATCGCACCGTATACCTGCCCCATCAGATCTACATCAATGACGTGCTTAAACTCTTCTGGTGTGATGTTATCGAATGTGGCAAACAAGCCGATCGCAGGGACATGCACCCACGTATCGAGTCGCCCATACACCTCCACGGTATGATCAGCGATCGCCTTAACCTGATCAAAGACCGACACATCAGCGACAATAGCACTCGCCTCAGCACCAAAGCCCCGAATCTCGTCCACCAACGAGGCTAACTTTGCCTCACTGCGACCAGAGACAACCACCTTTGCCCCCCGTTTTGCAAATTGGAGGGCAGTCGCACGCCCAATACCGCTGGAAGCCCCAACGACGGCAACAACCTGCTGATTAATTGGCTTCAGTTGCATCAATACTACTCCTTAAAGTCCTTATTACAAATTCTTCAGGCGTGAAGGTAAAGTCACTCTAGAAACATTTAGTTTAGTTAAAATCTCTGAGATCAACTTCCATCAAATGTCAGAGTCAGTTCGCCGATATTAGTCCTAGACATTAGACCTCTTGCACGAATCTAGGAATGCCCCCTAAATCCCCCAATTCTGGGGGACTTTGAATATGAACACTCCAGTTCCCCCAATTTTGGGAGTTAGGGGGGCTTCAACTTAGTTGCAAGAGGTTTATTCAATATGAAATTGAGACGCAATAAATCACGTCTCTACCAAAAAGAAGTCTTAACTGACGATACCGGAATGACCTTGAATATCGCCTACGGGTTCAAAACGACCACCTAAGTACTTAGCAAGAAACTCTTCTGCGATCGCAAAAAAGTGTAATCGGTTCTCTGGACGAGCAAAGCCGTGTCCTTCGTCAGTATAGAGGGCATATTCTACAGGTTTGCCAGCCTTTTTCATCGCTTCAACAATTTGTTCACTTTCCGCTTGCTTAACTCGTGGGTCATTTGCGCCTTGTCCGATGAGTAAGGGTTTCTGGATGCGGTCAACGAAAAATAAAGGCGATCGCGATTTGAGAAACTCCTCTTCTGTCTCCATATTTCCAACACGGTGGTACATATTTGCCAACAAGGGTGCCCAGTAGGGAGGAATACTCTTCATCAATGTCACTAAGTTGCTCGGCCCAACAATGTCAACACCTGCTGCAAACACGTCCGGTGTGTATGTCAATCCCACCAGCGTTGCATAGCCACCATAGGAACCACCCATAATCGCAATCTTCTCTGGGTCAGCAATTCCCTGTTTTACTAACCAATTAACACCATCAATCAAATCGTCGTGCATTGTCGCTGCCCATTGGCGATTCCCTGCATTCAAGAAAGCTTTACCGTAACCAGTGGAACCCCGGAAGTTTACTTGCAGCACAGCATAGCCCCGATTAGCCAACCATTGCACAATCGGGCTATACCCCCAAGTATCCCGCGCCCAAGGTCCACCGTGAACCAGTAGTACAGTCGGTAAGTTCCTTGGCTCCAACCCGACGGGTATTGTAAGATAGCCGTGGATGGTCAACCCGTCTCGCGCTTCGTAGGAAACGGGTTCCATGGAGGCTAGGGACAACTCTTCAAGTTTCGGTTGGTTGCTAAAGAGTAAGGTGCTGGATTTGGACTCTCGATTGTAAGCGTAGTAGTAAACGGGACCATCGTCTGTGGTGTAAGCGACTAGCCAGTTTTTGTCAGCCAAGTCGCGGCTTGTAACTCCAAATTCCCCATCCCGCACTTGGGCAATGGCTTCAAAATCTGCGGCAATACTTTCATCCAGTATCTGCCACTCCACCTTGTCTTTGTCGAACGAAACGGCTTGGATAACTCGTGTCGTGGGGTGCGTGAGGATACCACCCACATCATATTGCTCATCCTCAGCAATGACAGTTTCTTCACGGCTAGCGAGGTCAAGGGCAAGCAAACGCTGAGCATTGGCATCGTGAGAGCCAATTACATAAAGGGTTTGATTGTCAGCCGAGAAGCCAACGGCACCACCTTGCTCATCGGGTCCCCAGTGGCGAAGCGTCTCCCAAGGCACATCAAGGGTTTCCCGGAATAACAACTCGTACCCACCATCAGGCGTTGCGGCTGTTGCTGCCCGAATCTGAAACTTGGCATCCGCTGTCCAACTGATGATATTACCTGGGTTGTCGGTGTCGAACTCAACCACACCGTTGTTTAGGTCAATGCAGTAAACGTCAAACTTTTGTTGGTTATTCAGGTTCAATCCTACCAACACTTTATCGGGTAATTCGGGGTCGATTTCTACAACCTGAGCTTTGACTCCTTGGAAGGGGGTTAAGTCCCGGACGATATTCGACTGAATATTGACTAAGTAAAGGTGGAAGTTCTCATCACCATCTGAGTCTTGCAGATAAATCAACTGGTCAGCATTGTAAGTCCAGAAGTACATCCGAATGCCACGCTTTTGATCATCCGTCAGTTTGCGATCGTCTTCTTGCCCGACACTTCGCAGCCACACTTGTAAGACGTTTTTCTCATCTGGCGCAATGTAGGCAAGGTACTTGCCATCGGGTGATAGCTGGGGGCGAGTACGCTCTGGATTGCCGAAGAGCGTCTCGCGAGGAATCAGTGGTGGTAGCTGAGTTGCTGATTGACTTGCTGTTGCAGTTGTCATTTTTATTTTCTGCCTCAAATGGTCACCTATGAGACACTTTAACGAATTGTCAAATCAGTATTCCAAGGTGAGCATGAGATGCGTGGATTAGAAGATACCGTATTGGCTTCAGCCTTCCAAAAGCGGATTGCAGTAACCCTTGACTCTGAGAGAGAAGTGCGATCGCACTAAGCTAAGACTATTGTGCTTCGATTAGAGCCGAATATGAATATATGGACAAGGTAAAGGAAAAATAAACCTAAATAGATTTGAAAGAAACGTTGATGGTCACGAAACGTAGAAGCACAGCGATGATTACAAGTCATTGCTGTGCTTCTTGCGTAGATTACAGCAAACTCCTGTATTTCCACGCCTCGCGGTTTTCTCAAAATCATGGAAGTAGATAAGAAAGCTGTAGGTACACCCGATGTAAAACTTGAGCCTTAAGCTAGCTGGTAAGCTGCCAGCATTCGTTTAGCTTTATGCAATAACTGAGAGGGCTTAGATTGCTTAGCTTGCTTAGCTTGCTTAGAAGTTGATGCGTTACCTGAGTTTGAGTGATCGTCCTGCTCATTCGCTTGCACAAGCATTGAGTCTGTGGAACGCACCACCATCTGACCACTTGCCAATGCTTCTCGTAACTGACGACCTGTTTTCCAGGCACTATATTTTGCTGCATTCCATCGAGGGTTAGCGGGATAGCCAGCAAATCCCGATCGCAAAGCGGCATGGTTAGCGCTGGGAATGGGGGTGTTGACCAACACGTTTTCTGTCAAATCGACCACCATCATGAAGTTGTGCTCCTTGAGTGCTTTATTCACAAACTTCACCACCTTTATGTTGTGTACAGAACAATTTATTTGTAAATCTTACTCATAATCTATTACAAATTATTAAATTTGTGAATACTCCTAAGTAAGGAAAATAAAAATTTGGTGTTCAGTCTTATTAAGTAATTAGCCAACGGCTGCGCTTAGCTTCAAGAAATTTTGCTCGTTTTCCACAACATCCATCAAAAGGCTTTCAGTGACTTCTAGTTCTAAATAATTTGCCTCTAAAGCAATCATACGCCCACTGTGGAGATCAACTCTAGGTTGATAGTGCAAGAGCATTTCTCCTCGCTTCAGTGCCTTGTGCAATTCACATTCCAGGTTTAGTGGTTCCTGGAGTTTTGTATTCATTTGCGCTGAGTAAAATTGGTAGCTATTACGCCATTTTTGCTTCTTATGAGTGTGCTTCCGGCAGGTTATTAGCTGTCTAGACAAAAATAATATTCCTTTAACTTATCCCACGTAAGCAAGGACGTGGAATGAAAGTGTTATTGGTTATTTATATTCTTTAACAAACAAAAAAGCGGCGGACGGAATGACCCTCCCTAGAAGGAAGGGGCTTCCCACCGCTTTATATTTAGCTGCCTGGGGAGTCTTTTAGCCGACTGGTAACTGTGGCTAAAAACTTATCGACATGGAAAGGCTTGAGAATATATTCATTAAATCCCAGCTCTCTAATTTTTTGAAGATTGGTGCGATCGGCACTAGCGGTGAGGAACATAAAAGGAATCGCTGCGGTGGTTGAATCTTGGCGCAGGACTTCTAGGACACCATAACCATCCAGTTCAGGCATCATCACATCGCAGAGAATCAAATCTGGCTGATGTTCTTTTGCTAACTGCACGCCAACTTCACCATTCTCAGCACCGAAGCAACAAAAACCCTCAATCTCTAAGAGTTCGATCAGGTTTTCTCGGATAAAAAGTTCGTCTTCTACTACCAGAATCTTCTTCATTAGCTTGGCTTTAACTGCTTTATCTATGGAGAGGGAGCGTAACTAGCAATGCCCGAAGTAATCTAACTTCGATTAAATCTATAATTCTGACCACCGCCATCCTTAACCAAACCCTCTTGAGTAAGCAGTGATTGCAAGCACACTTCCTTAAAAAATAATTATGAAACGATACATACAGGTACTAAAGCTATTTTGGACTACTGCGATCGCAGCCGAGCTAGAATATCGGCTCAACTTCCTTATTGCCTCTTTAAGCAGTTTGGGAAACCTTACAGGCAGCCTATTTGGGCTATTCTTGTTTTACCGTACTGGCTACACGTTTCAAGGCTGGAGCTGGGAAGAAGCGTTAGTAATATTAGGTATATTTACTCTACTTCAAGGCGTTTCGGCAACGTTCCTCGTCCCCAATCTAAACCGCATTGTTGGACACGTCCAGCAAGGTACATTAGACTTTGTCCTCCTCAAGCCTATCAGTAGCCAGTTCTGGCTTTCCTCTCGCAGCATATCCCCGTGGGGAATGCCAGATTTAATCTTTGGGGTCGTGCTGATTGCCTATGCTGGATCACAGCTTGGTTTGGGACTCAATAATTACCTAATCAGTGCCATCCCGATCTTTTTTGGCATCATCAGCCTCTATAGCCTCTGGTTTATGTTAGGAGCTACCAGTATTTGGTTTGTCAAAATCTACAACGTTACTGAAGTACTTCGGGGGTTATTGGAAGCAGGTCGATTTCCGATGGTTGCCTATCCGGCTAGTTACCAATTCTTCTTTACTTTTATAGTGCCAGTAGCATTCCTGACGACTGTACCTGCTGAAGCGATATTGGGTCGTAGTCAGGTTGTTTGGCTAGTCGGTGCAGGTGCCTTGGCGTTAGGATTATTGCTCGTTTCCGGCATCTTCTGGCGGTTTGCACTACGTTTTTATACCAGCGCTTCCAGCTAAACCTGGTCAAAAGAGGCTAGAGAGCAAGAATAGCAACAACTCTCCAGCCTCTTCTTCCCTAACTAGAACTAAGGTATAAATCCGAGCGCGAAGCTCCAACAAGAGCAATTGAATTAATCATTCAGACAGAAGATTCTTTGTTCGCGTTCTGTAATTAATTGAAGAGAAACAAAGACAAGGTTAAACCAATGGAAACGAAACAGCTTGGAAGCACTGGTGTCACCATCAGCGCGATCGGACTTGGTGGGATGCCGATGTCCTTGAGTGGCAGACCGCCAGAATCGCAAGCAATCAACGTTATCCATAAAGCACTCGACCTAGGCGTAACCCTCATCGACACCGCAGACTCTTACTGTCAGGATGAGTCCGACAAGCACCACAACGAACGACTTATCTGCAAAGCACTTCAGCAGTATCAGGGGGACATAAGCCAAGTGACTGTTGCTACAAAGGGTGGCTTAATGCGTCCGAATGGCAGTTGGACACGCAACGGTAATCCTGACCATCTGCGGCAGACAATCCGCGTTAGCTTTGAAGCATTGGGTGGGACAAAACCAATTGATGTTTGGCAATACCACGCCCCTGACCCAAACTATACGATTGAGGAAGCACTCGCACCAGCAAAAGAGGCAGTGGATGAGGGGCTAATTCGATTTGTCGGGGTTTCTAACTTTTCAGTTGAGCAAATTAAGCAAGCTCGTGACGTTGTTGAAATTGTCTCCGTTCAGAATCAATACAACCCTTGGAATCGGCAGCCAGAATCGGATGGCGTTTTGGAGTATTGCGAAACTGAAGGATTGACATTTTTCCCTTGGAGTCCACTAGGTGGAAGCCGTCGAGTTAGCAAGTTAGAAGATATTGCTGTAATTGCCCAGTTGGCTAAAGAAAAAGGCGTTTCGGTATATCAAATTGTTCTGGCGTGGTTGCTGGCGAAGTCACCCTGCATCGTCCCTATCCCTGGAGCCAGCAAATTGTCTAGTATAGACGACTCCCTCCATGCTAGTGAGGTGAAGCTTTCTGAAGCAGAAGTGAGGAAAATAGACCAGGAAACCTCCTCATAAGCTGTTGTGTAATTGGCGAAGTTCAGCCCTCGGCTTTTCGCATGAACGAAACACCTCTGGATTTAGAGCGCCTAAATGCTATATCTCAGGGCAAAGTTGCCTTTCAACAGCGACTTGTGCAAATGTTTGTTAAGAATGCTCAACCCGGACTAGAACAGATACGCCTTGCCCTGCAAGTACAAGATTTTCTCACAATTGAGCAGCAAGCCCACCGCATTAGAGGGGCAAGTGCAAACGTCGGTGTATTTATGATGCCAGAGGTTGCCGCGCAACTAGAGCGACAGGCACGAGAAAAAACCTTGGAAGGTGCAACAGAGCGACTTGAAGCTTTAGAAGACCAACTAGAGAAGGTTAAGGATTTTCTGGAAAACTGGCTACTTTGAGCTGTATTCATAAACAATTCAAGGCACCCACAAGGAGTGCCTTGAACTGATTTATCAAGATTCAATTGCTTAACGTCGTTGGTTACGAAGAGATAGCAATCCGATTAATCGGTGGAACCCGTTTGCAGCGATTCCTTATCAACCGCTGTCCATTCTGTGTGGAACAGACCTTCTTTATCGGTACGCTCGTAGGTGTGAGCGCCGAAGTAGTCACGCTGTGCTTGGGTGAGGTTTTGGGGAAGGCGATCGCGTCGGTAGCTATCGAAGTAATTCAACGACGCGGCAAACGCAGGAACGGGAATCCCTAATTTATTGGATACCGACAGCACTTCCCGCCATGCGTCTTGCCGATCCAAAATACTCTGCTTTAACTCAGGCGCTAGCAGCAGGTTGGGCAACTGTGGGTCGTGCGTAAAAGCCATTTTTATCTTGTCCAGGAAACCAGCACGAATGATACAGCCGCCTTTCCAAATCCGCGCACATTCACTCAAGCTAAGGTCATAATTAAACTCTTTTGATGCCTTAGCCAACAACTCCATCCCTTGAGCATAGGAACAGATCTTCGAGCAGTACAGAGCATCCCGAATCTTGTTAATAAAGTCCTGAGTATCCCCCTCATACTTACCCGTGGGACCTGTCAGGAGCTTAGATGCGGCGACTCGCTGCTCTTTGTAGAACGACACCACCCTGGCATTGACCGCCGCTGTCATGGTTGGAATTGGCACAGCTAGCTCAAAAGCGCTCTGCACTGTCCAGCGTCCGGTTCCTTTTTGCCCTGCGGCATCTTGAATGACCTCCACCAGAGGTAAATTTGTGTCTGGGTCAATGAAGTTGAAAATATCGGCTGTAATCTCAATCAAAAATGAGTTGAGTTCATCAGTAGTATTCCATTCAGCGAAGACCTCATGCAACTGCTTATGGTCTAGCCCTACAGCACTCTTGAGTAAGTCGTAGGCTTCTGCAATTAGCTGCATATCACCGTACTCAATCCCGTTATGTACCATCTTGACGTAGTGACCTGCGCCACCCGGACCAATATAGGTAACACAGGGACCATCATCCACCTGAGCCGCAATTCTGGTCAGAATCGGTGCTAATTCTCCATAAGCCGTATCTGTGCCTCCAGGCATCAGGCTAGGGCCATTGAGTGCGCCTTCTTCACCGCCACTCACACCCATACCAACAAATCCAAAGTTGCTAGCTTCTAGTTCTTTGGTACGTCGTTCTGTATCGGTGTAGAGGGAGTTACCGCCGTCAATGAGCATATCCCCAGGCTCTAGGAAGGGTTTGAGCTGGGCAATTACTGCATCCACTGGCGCACCCGCTTTTACCATCACCAAAATTTTGCGGGGTCGCGCTAGGGCTTGAACAAATTCTTCAATAGAATAGGTATCCTTGACATTCTTTCCCTGTGCCCGCTCCGCCATAAACCTCTGGGTAACGGCAGCAGTACGGTTATAAACGGCGATCGGGAAACCGTTACGTTCTACATTGAGCGCCAGGTTTTCACCCATAACGGCTAAACCAATTACACCGAAGCTTGGTTGTGTCATAAAACTCTCGTCGAACTCTGCTTAACTTGTAGTACGGTTCAATTCACCTACAGGGTAGCCCGATCCCCGCAGGAGTCCCGTAAAAAATAGATTAAGAGTCTGCAATTCAGAAGTAATATCCGAGGAAATTAAAAATGACAGCGGCTTTTGAGAACTGATTCACGGGTATTTGTATTTAAACAAACAGTTTCGCGCCAAAATTAGAAACAAAGACACAGTAAGGAGTACCCACAAAATGTTGGCATACGTCCTAGCGTTGGTCGTCGGTCTTGGTAGCTTTGCCATATACATGGCAGCTTTCTTTTTTCCAGAAGTTCATCGCAAAGAAGACTTTGCCTGGAGTGCAGTCGGATTATTTTATGCCCTGGTTTTATGGGTGTGCGCTGGACGCATTACAGGCGGCGTTCTCTTAGGTCAAATGGCAAGTGTAGCGCTATTGGGTTGGTTTGGTTGGCAAACCTTGACATTGCGGCGAGAGTTGATCCCGTCAGAGCAACAAACCCCAGTCCCCAGTCAAGGGGAACTGACCGAGAAGCTAAAAAATATCTCACCATCTGGGCAACCTCAAGGGCTACTCAATCAAGTCACAGGCTTTTTTAAGAGTCGTAGCAAAAGCACACCGGAAACGCAAACAACCCAGCCATCAGCCGAGGCTAGGGCAAGTTCTCCTATCGTGACGGTGGTTGATAAGACTACGCCCCAGACTGATAGCACACCAAAAGAAGCGAATACTCCTGTTGCTGAGGTGGCTGAGGTAAATCCTGTAGAAGAGGAACCAGCGACGGCTGACACTGAAATGTCAGAGTCTCCTGAACTTGTTCGCCCGAATCCGCCAGACCCGGAACTAGTAGAAGCTGCCCAAAACTCCGCTACTTCTGAGGCACCGCACTCAAGTACAGAGGCAGTGACACCAATAGAAGAAATCATTCCCGAAGTGGAACTCGCTCCACCTGCTGAACCACCGGGACCAGGAGACCCTGAAGATAGACTTGCAGAATCAGAAACAACGGCTTCGATCGAAGCTGTTCCCATCGATCCAGAAAATCCGCCAACGGCAACTTGAAAACCTTGGGGTTTCTCAGGGATAGAATAGTATGAATATACCTTCACAATTCTTCCCTGTGCGACTGTGACAGAAGCAAAATCTTACAAAGATACCGTCAATCTACTCAAAACCAAATTTGATATGCGGGCGAACGCGATTAAGCGCGAACCCGAACTGCAAAAGTTTTGGAAAGAAAACCAGATTTACGAGAAACTGTCACAGAACAATCCCGGTGAGATTTTCATTTTGCACGACGGCCCGCCCTACGCAAATGGTTCTCTGCATCTGGGTCACGCCCTGAATAAAATCCTCAAGGACATCATCAACAAATACCAACTGCTGCGGGGGCGCAAGGTTCGCTACGTCCCCGGTTGGGATTGTCACGGCTTGCCAATTGAGCTAAAAGTCCTGCAAAACATGAAGTCAGAGGAGCGGGAGCAGTTAACACCTCTGAAACTTCGTCATAAAGCGCGTAACTTTGCGCTCAAAGCCGTAGATGAGCAGCGCCAAGGTTTCAAGCGCTACGGCGTTTGGGGCGACTGGGAGCATCCTTACCTGACGATGAACCCAGAGTATGAAGCGGCTCAAATCGGTGTGTTTGGTCAGATGGTCTTGAAGGGCTACATCTATCGCGGGTTGAAGCCCGTTCACTGGAGTCCGAGTTCCCAAACAGCTTTGGCAGAAGCGGAGTTGGAGTATCCAGAAGGGCATACCTCGCGCAGCATCTATGCGGCGTTCACAATGACCAAGCCAGCGCCAGCCGTGAAAGAGATATTGGAGCCATTTGGGCCGAACTTGGGAGTAGCAATCTGGACGACAACACCCTGGACGCTTCCCGGCAACCTGGCAGTTGCGGTTAATCCTGAACTCAACTATGCCGTGGTTCAAGTTGGCACAGAAACCCCAGCTAAATACCTAATTGTTGCAGCGGATTTGGTGGAACGGCTGTCTGAAAAGCTTGGCACTCCGCTGAGAGTGAAAGCGACTATGCCAGGACGGGTGTTGGAACATAGCACCTACAAGCATCCACTGTTTGACCGCGAGAGTGAGGTTGTAATTGGTGGCGATTACGTCACCACCGAGTCAGGTACAGGATTAGTACACACGGCCCCTGGTCACGGTCAAGAAGATTATATAGTCGGTCAGCGGTATGGCTTGCCGATTCTCTCACCTGTGGACGATCGCGGAAATCTTACCGCAGAAGCCGGACAGTTTGCTGGCTTAAATGTACTTAAGGATGCCAATGAGGCAATCATTCAGGCAATGCTTGAAGCAGGTGCCTTGCTTAAGGAGGAGGCTTACGGTCATAAGTATCCTTATGACTGGCGCACGAAAAAACCGACGATTTTCCGGGCAACGGAACAGTGGTTTGCAAGCGTTGAGGGATTCCGGGATGAGGCACTCAAATCAATCAAATCCGTAAACTGGGTTCCCACTCAAGGCGAAAACCGCATCACGTCAATGGTAAGCGATCGCTCAGATTGGTGTATCTCCCGCCAGCGCAATTGGGGTGTCCCAATTCCGGTATTCTACGACGAAGAAAGCAACGAACCCCTACTAACCCAAGAAACGATCGCCCACGTTCAAGCTATTTTTGCAGAAAAAGGCTCAGATGCTTGGTGGGAACTCTCAGTAGAAGAACTGTTGCCCGAACAACATCGTAATAATGGCAAGTCATACCGCAAAGGTATGGACACAATGGATGTCTGGTTTGACTCCGGTTCCTCTTGGGCAGCCGTGGCAAAACAGCGAGAAAATTTACAGTATCCCGTAGATTTGTATCTAGAAGGGTCAGACCAACACCGAGGCTGGTTCCAGTCCAGTTTGCTCACTAGCGTTGCTACAAATGACATTGCTCCTTACAAAACTGTCCTAACCCACGGCTTTTTGGTGGATGAACAGGGACGCAAGATGAGTAAATCACTGGGCAATGGAATTGACCCCGCTGTGGTAATTGAGGGTGGCAAGAACCAGAAAGAAGAACCACCCTATGGAGCGGATGTCTTGCGCTTGTGGGTTTCTTCGGCAGACTATTCCTCCGATATTGCCCAAAGCAAGAATATCTTCAAGCAACTAGGGGATATTAGGGGCAAAATCCGCAATACGGCGCGTTTCCTCTTAGGAAATCTACACGACTTTGACCCAGCCAAGCATACAGTGCCTTATGAGCAGCTTCCCGAATTAGACCGCTATATGCTCCATCGGATGACGGAGGTATTTGGGGAAGTCACGGAAGCGTTTGAGAGTTATCAGTTCTTCCGCTTTTTCCAGACTGTGCAGAACTTCTGCGTAGTTGACTTGTCGAACTTCTATCTGGATATTGCCAAAGATAGGCTTTATATCAGCGATTTAAACTCGCCTCGCCGTCGTAGTTGTCAGACGGTGTTGGCGATCGCAGTAGAAAATTTAGCACGAGCGATCGCACCAGTTCTATGCCACATGGCAGAAGACATCTGGCAATATCTCCCCTACCAAACCCCCTATAAATCTGTGTTTGAATCAGGTTGGGTGAAATTAGAGGAGCAATGGCATAAACCTGAACTGGCAACACTCTGGCAGAAGTTGCGGACTATCCGCACGGAAGTCAATAAGGTGCTAGAACAGGCACGAACAGAGAAGATAATTGGTTCTTCTTTGGATGCCAAGGTGTTACTTTACGTGCCAGATAGCGAGTTGAGCCAGCAATTAGCAGCACTCAATCCGCAAGATAGCTTGAGTGACGGTAATCATATTGATGAACTGCGTTATCTCTTGCTTGCTTCTCAGGTGGAACTATTAGATTCTCCTGAGGCTCTAGCAGAAGCCAAGTACAGCTTCCAGTCAGATACGTTGGGAGTTGGTGTGGTTAAGGCAGATGGAGAAAAATGCGATCGCTGCTGGAACTACTCAACCCACCTTGGCGAAGCAGCAGAACACCCCACCTTATGCGAACGCTGTGTTCCTGCATTAAAGGCTGAGTTCTAGCTAACCTCAACTACAACTTAAATCCTCATAGGGTGAGCAAGACTCACCCTATAATTTTTTTATTCTTACTAACTAACTGGAGTTTAGACTAAAGCGCTCTGACTCAGCGAAGCTGAGTGGAGCGCAATTGGCGTTTCAAAATGAATTGGATGAAATGGATAGGACTGGCAAGAGCAGCTAATGACTTGCACTAACTGCTC
>JAHHIF010000056.1 GCA_019358875.1 Symplocastrum torsivum CPER-KK1 | reverse complement strand
GGCAAGGTCTGCGACGGCTGCATGACATTGCACAAACTTGGCTATTACTTTCCCCCACAACCGTTACTTCTGTCAAGTCAGAGTTTATTAAGAAAGATGTGACTAATGCATAGCTTAAAAAGGGGGACTTTGATTGAATTCTTCCCCCGTCTTGATGCTTCCTAACTCGGAGGAACCGGACGTGTTCCAGCAGACGCTCGTTACCTCGCTATCGCTTCGCTATCGCTTTTTAAGGGGGGCTGGGGGGATCGAAGGCTTTGAAAACACGCCCTAGCGCCAAACCTCGATCGCGTAGTTATGTCCCGCAATCAAGCTCTGTCCATCTGGAGTAAAGGAGAAATTAGAATTAACCTCGATTGTGCGGATTTTTTTCGGCAATCGCCAATTCCACACCTGCAGTCCCCTACTGCCATCATGCATAGCTAGCGTCCGTCCATCTGAACTGAAAGCAAGGCTATTAATGAATTTAAGGTCGGGGATGGTACGGATGATTTGACCCGTTTTGAAGTTCCAAAGTTTGACGGTGCCGTCATTACTACTGCTACTCGCTAGGAACTGACCATCTGGAGTAATGGCAAGGCGGGTAACTGTAGCGGAATGGCTCATCAAGGAACGTATCCGTACCCCTGTGCGTGCATTCCACAACTTAATGCTGTTGTCATTGCTGCCAGTGACGAGAATCTGTCCATCTGGACTCAGCAGAGGCGATGCAGAAGCATCTGCAAAATCTGAAAGGCTGCGGACAACTTTCCCCGTTTTTAGGTTCCAGAGGGTAACGATTGTATCGCCCAAGCCATACGAGAGACTATTCCGTGAAGTGACACTCGCAAGGCTTTCGCCATCAGAACTCAGGAGCAATTGATAAACTGGCTGGGAGTCTCTGAGGGTGCGGATGAGTTGTCCAGTTTTCAGGTTCCACAGTTTAATTGTTTTGTCAGAACTGCCACTGATTAAAGTCTGACCATCTGAGCTAATTGCGATCGCATGAACAGCATAATTATGTCCTGTGAGTGTGCGAAGTAGTTCACCCGTTTTCCCGTTCCAGAGCTTGATAGTTTTATCGGACATCGCTGCTGCTACAATCTTCCCATCGGGAGTAAAGGCAACCTGATGAGCAATGTCACCCACTAGAGCATTCGGATCGTCGGGTTCTTGATTACGATGCTCTTCAATCGCCAGCAATGCCTCGCCTGCACCCCCTTGAACAAGAGTCTTGATTTGTTTTCCTGTTTGCAGGTTCCATAAGCTCAGATTGCTACTACCGCCACCACACACACTCTGGACATAGCTGTGAACCCCAACGGCAAGCATTTGGCTATCGGGACTAAATGCCTCAGATGTAATTGAAAAGCCAGTGCAGGGTTCTGGTGTTGGTGCGCCAAGGGGTCTTAAAGTCTGCACCAATTGAGCATTTTCCCAAGACTTTGCTGTTGAGGTTAGCTGCGGTGTGGTGGCTAAGGCAGCAAAATCAGGATGATGCAGTGAATGTAAGGTGGTTGCTGTCAGAAAACTGAGTAGGAGGAGGGCAAAGGGGATGAGCTTCGCTACTGTACGTTGCATTCTGGTGTGGAGTCAGTATCGTTTCAGTATTCTAGAAGGATTTTCCTACCACTGATGTTCCCGGAAGGTACGGTAGCTATTTGTTAAGGAGTGAGCGAGTACTCTTTCCCTGTTGTTTAGGCAACTTCTACTTCTTCTTCTGATTCATCTCTAACTTTGAAATACCAGTAGAGGTTAGCAACAGCTAAGTCTGATGCTTTTTGTAAATTCGCTGGAACTAATGTTTTATAACCTGCGATCGCAGCTTGCTGAGTAATATAAGATTCAGATTCTTGGCGTAGTTCAGGCTTCATCATAAATTGCAACTGATCGCGCAGAGATTCAGGATGAGATTTTTGCTTTAGATTTTCGTAGAGTAACTGTTCTGGTGGTGCTGAATCAGCTATTGTATCGGTGTTGATGTCTGAATTAACTGAGATTTCGGAGTTAGTGAAGTCGGCAGTTTGGAGCAGTTTGAGTTCGGATGCAGGAAGCGATCGCATCCAATCTACATGATTTTGCCAAGATTCTAATACAGCTAAATCGTGGTCATGAATTCGGGTGAGTTCAGGGAAGAGGAAATCAAGATCATCTTCGGTTTCACAACGGTCAATTACAGTGAGGGAATCTTGACGAATTTTGTCTTGAAGATGAGAAAGGCGATCGCTTACTGCCGCTGACTCATTTTGCAATTGATAAGATAAAGCAATCGTCTGGTCAATTGCCCAGCCACATTCGAGCCTACGGAGTTGTCCAGCCGCAGAAGTTTCTGATAGTAGGCGAGGATTGTTGTAGTCTGCTAAAGCCTCGGCTAACATCTGCCGTGCATTCGCTAAGTCAGCATTCCTGATACTCACGTCTTCGCATGAGATAGCGATTTTCATCAGCTTAGTCGCTTCTAGAAATCTTCCATAAGCTTGAATCAAAACTAGACGATGCTGCTCAAATTTCACGTCTTGGGCAACTTGGTCAATCCTTAGGATAATTTCGCTTCCTTGGTCTTTCAATACTTTTTTCAGGTCAATAAAGCCGCTTTTAACTTCAAGCTTCAGTTGCTTTACATCTTCCCTCAACTTCATAGTTTGACGGAGGTTCACTGCTGACAGTGCTACACCAGCTACAACACCAACACCAATCACTGCTGTGGTTGCTTGCAGGATTCCTACACTTGCTTGAAGCGATTGTAAGCCAGCATTGATACCTGCAACTTGTTGGCTAACTCCTACAACTTGTTGGCTAACCCCTGCAACTTGCTGGCTAACGCCCTCAACTTGTTGACTAACACCTTCAACTCTTCTGTTTACTCCTTGAAACCCCATATGGGTTTGAACCATCTGTGTCCCACCAATGATGAGTTGGGAAGCTGCTACTAGCGGGGATAAAGGGCTATTGTGAACGACAACACCAACGGCGTGAGCAGCGAACTGTCCGGTAACGGTGTCTCTAACCATGCCTATCGGTACTCCTGCTGATGTAAAGACTTGCACGTACTTGCCAGCAGCCATCGCCGCTTGAACAGCAGGGGGAAATTGAAACAGCATATTTCTGCTTAGTTGGAAGTTAATTTCTTAGAGCCTAGCGAGTTTTGCCAACAAAGATAACCGTATTTTCCCGGATTTAGTCTTGGTTGAATCTGGCGATACTAGACGACAAGTAACATTATTAGTTCACAGGCTTTATGGATACTGCACTGGTTGGTTCTGAGACTATAGATCTCTTGTCGCGCATTACTGGGCAAAAACTCAATCAACAAGATCTCACACCTTCCATAATCTTTCTGACCGCTTTAGTAACAGTTCTATTGGGTGTGATGTATGCAGATGGTACGGTAACAGATGCAGAAATAAGACAACTACTGACAGCCCTTAATCGATTTACTTCCCTAGATACTGATGCACGTCGGTTGGCGCACCGCTCAATTAAGGGCATACGCGAGAATCAGGTTTATGCAAAAACTGATGATTTGAAGATGCTGATGGTTCCCCTTTCAGAATCAGAAAGACTGTTGCTGCTTGCCATTTGCTACGAGATATCAGTGGTAGATGGAGAAGTAAACTCTAGTGAGAAGCAGTATTGGCAATCAGTGGGTAACTGGCTACAGATCGAGTCTCAACACCTAGCGGTTTTAGAGGCTGGGTTCAGTACTCAAGAAATCATTGATGCACAAGCCTTAGAAAAAGTTTACTCATTACTCAATCCAGCTCAATTCGAGCCACTTGGCTCCTTGTTCGTTAAGGCGGCCAACCAGATACTCGTCAACTTACCGGATAGACCTCAAAGTGATCAAAGGGTTGAAAGTTATTCTCCAGAACTCAAGGAATCTGCTAAAAAACTTAAGGAGTTAGTACAAGCTTGTTTAGATGAATTGCGTCAAGCTGAAGATGTCTGGGACAGCAAGACCAGAATTTCTGAAATAGCACAAGAAGATATTTGTGAACAAATTGGTGAAATTAGTGGACGTGACTTCAAAATCCTTCAGCTAGGTAAGCAGTGCAAACTACAGGCAGCAGAACAGATTAAAAAATCATGGGAAGAACGGATAGAACGATTGAGGAAAAAATGGTTTGTTGATGCAAAACAGCAATCTAAAAAAGGAATTGGTTGGAACGAGAAGGAGGGTTTTATTAAGGATATACGACCACAAATTGATTCGCAGTCATCAGACCTGACTGTAACTGTTAGACAAAGCTTAAGTGTTGTATATCAAGAAGTTGCAGATACTAATCTAGAACTAATAGAGCGTTGTCTAAACCTTTTAGATCAAAATGCGAAAACTGAGTTAAGTTACCAGATTAATTCAATATTGAATGATCTTAAAACTAAGTTCTGCAATATTAAAGAGCATCCACCTAGCGAGGCAAAAGTTTTTAGAGTCGCTGTTAGTTCTCCTTTAGGTGCTTTAGTGAACAAAGGTTGGGGAGATATCTATTGGGAAGAGATTGTTAAATTCAAAAATGAAGTTAGTTCAACAATCGATGATATTGTTACTGCAATCTTTGATGATAGGGTTAAATTAGCGACTCAAGCTCTTGCCAAAGTTATCTCATTCTATGATGACTTCCTAGAGCGGCAAGAGAGATATCAGCAGGAAACACCAGAACAACGCGATGTTGAAAAAGCTTGGATAGCCCAAAAGCGGAATGAATTGGAGCGGATGCAGAAGAATATCGAAGTAATGCTCCTTTCCTGACAAGTTACAAAACTAGCTTAGGCTTCAGCTAGTAGTCTTTCTAATATCGAAGTCTATCCAAACAACATCTCCTTTTTTGGGAACGTATGACTCAGAACGACTAGTAGACCTCACCACCTACCGCCTCTTCAAGACCAATTTCACCATGCAACTGATTGGGAGTGATTTGAGCCAGTTTTTCGTTAAGTTCATGCGCTTCTCTAGGTAATGAAGGCACTCTGCGAGCGATAATCCGTATGGCTATGCTTTCAAGGGATTCCTCAGTCAACTCAGCAATGCCTTCCAGTTGCTCAAAAAGAGATTCAGAGATTTCTAGTGTCAGCTTTCGAGTAGCCATCTTGTACCTACTACGGTTGTACACGGTTATCGATCATGAATATCTTAATCCGATCGCTACTAGTAAGCTTGGCGCGATTCGCAATCTTCAACTTGGCACGTTTAGTAGCTGTGAACTGATAGAAATCCTCCCTACCTCAATCAAAGATTCAGCCAGGGAGGATGTTAAAAATTCTTAAAACTTTTTAAGCAAGAACAGCAGCAGGTTCAGACCAACGCCCAACAGCTTTGCCAATCACTGACATTTCTTTCACCAAACGGTCAAACCGCTCTGGAGTCAAGGATTGAGGACCATCAGATAGCGCTTTGGCAGGGTTAGGATGGACTTCAATCATTAGAGAGTCAGTACCACCTGCGATCGCAGCAAGCGCCATTGCTGGCACATACTCAGCGCGACCTGTACCATGACTGGGGTCAATCATAATCGGTAAGTGAGTAAGCGATCGCAACACAGGTAATACCGATAGATCCAGCGTATTCCGGGCATACTGCCGATCAAACGTCCGAATACCCCGCTCACACAAAATCACATTCGGGTTGCCTGCTGCCAGAATATACTCCGCCGCCATCAACCACTCTTCAATCGTCGCGGACATCCCCCGCTTCAGCAGAACTGGCTTCTCCTGGGCACCAATTCTTTTGAGGAGTGAGAAATTATGCATATTGCGGGCACCCACTTGCAAAATGTCCGCTACCTCAGCAATCTTCTCAATATCAGGACTGTCCATCACCTCGGTAATGATGCCTAAGCCAGTCGCTTCCCGCGCTGCTGCCAGTAAACTTAAAGCACTTTCCCCATGACCTTGAAACGCATAAGGCGATGTCCGAGGCTTATACGCCCCTCCCCGAAGGAAGTGCGCTCCCGCCGCCTTAACCCGACGCGCCGTTTCAACAATCATTTCCTCGTTTTCCACCGAACAGGGACCAGCAACAATGACTAATGGATGCTGCTCTCCGAAGGAAACCGAACCATTGGGCGTTGGCACAACAACACTACTTGCTTCACCGTGACGATACTCACGGCTAGCCCGTTTGTAAGGTTGCTCAACCCGCAACACTTGTTCAATCCAGGGGCTAATTTCCTGAATTTGCAACGGATCTAAATCAACCGTGTCGCCAACAAGACCCACGACAACTTTGTGCTTCCCAACAATCTTTTCTGGAGTCAGACCCCGTTCAGCCAGTTCTTGGTTAATGCGATTGATTTCGGCTTCTGGGGAGCCAACTTTCATTACCACAATCATGTTTTTAGAGTCCCTGCCAAAGTGCTTGTGTGCGTATCCTGATCAAAATTAAGCTTGACTTCAAGAAGACTTTTCGCAAAGCAAACTTTGTTAAGTAGCTGTAGTACTTATCGCGTTTCTCACTTAAGTGCATACGACTAAACCTAATCCCCTAAGAAGTGTTTTAAAACCCGCAGATCCCCCTAAGTCCCCCTTAAAAAGGGGGACTTTGAATAAATTCTCCCCCCTTTTGAAGGGGGGTTGGGGGATCTGAATTTAACGGGGAAGTTTGAAAACACGCCCTAGCCCCCTTCCAACCTCTCCCTAACCCTCCCCTATAAGGGGAGGGAAAAGGAAAGCTTTTTTTGCTGGAATGGGGAACCGGAGTCTTGCTCCCCTCTCCGCATCGGGGAGGGGCTGGGGGAGGAGTCAATCTGTATTTCACGAGTATGAGAACCGCTATATCGCTTTTACCTTTGCTAATGATGTAAGAAATCTAGAAATCAAGCGTGACTGAAACTACTGAAGGCAATCTTTACCACTAACGACAAGTTGTTAGTCCTTTTGTCCAGCCGACCGCCATGCTGATGTCAGCCGCCCTAGGTTCAGGGTGAACTCTTGCCAACCCAACTTAGTACCTGGTACCTCCTCATCCCAAGAGGCGGAGAGGACACCATAAGTTAACCCCAACACCCCTAATCCGAAAAACCCCATACTAACGAGAACCACTGCCACATTAGGCAACTTCAACCCAAGCTTAGTGACCAAAAAATAGCTAACAAAAAACGTCAATATGCCCAAAACGGTAGGAGTGCCACACAGCAAAGCCATGCGGCGTACCATGCGTTTGCTGACTACCTCTGGAATCGCCATGGATTCCTTTGAAGCAGCGCTTGGCTTATCTTTCTTAGAAGCAGTAGTTTTACTAGATGCCGTGGGTGCAGTAGTTTTACTAGGTGCGGTTTTTTTAGGAGTCGGTTGACTGGTTGCGGGTTCCGGTTGGGGTTTGGCAGACTTTTTGCGCTTCTGACGGGGTTCAAACGGCAAGCGGCTGTCGTTAGAGCCGCTTTTGGCATCACCTGATGGTTCAGTAGACATAGGTTTAAATCTGCCTATCCGCGAATACCTAGGCGTTGAATCAAATTTTGATAGCGTGCTATATCTTCTTTGCGAAGATACGACAACAAACGCTTGCGGCGACCAATCATCTGTAACAACCCCCGGCGGGAGGAATGGTCTTTTTTGTTCGTTTTCAGGTGATTGCTCAACCGATTAATACGCTCAGTAAGCACGGCAACTTGAACATCTACCGATCCAGTATCGGTGTCATGTACTTGGTAGCCGTCGATGATTTCGTGTTTACGCTCTTGTGTCAGAGTCATGGACAGATTTGATTCATATAATCCAGCAGTCTCCCATGTTATCACTCTCAACACTATGGTTGAAAGCTAGTCTTTCAGGATTGGGCTTTAGTGACTGGTGGCTGGGGATTGGCAAGTCCTCAGAACTCTCTCAATAATCCTTCCAATCCCTAATCGCTTCTTTCCAGTTTGGCTCTAGCGACGTTCATCTAGCCACTGTTGGAGAATGATTGCCGCCGCCTTACGGTCAATGAGAGCTTTATTGTCAGAAAGCGATCGCCTTTCAGCTTTCACTAACTCTTCTGCCTCAACTGAAGTTAACCGCTCATCGACATACTCTACTGGTAGCCCAAGGGCAGATGATAATCTAGCCGTAAACTTTTGTACCTTTCGCGCCTGCGCCCCGATTGTGCCATCCATCAAATAAGGCAAACCCACCACCAGCACTTCTACTTGTCTTTGTTCAACCAACTGTCGCAACTGGGCAATATCTCGGTCAAAGGAGGTGCGTTCAATCGTTGTAAGACCTGTGGCAATAAGACCCAGACCATCACATCCTGCCACACCAATGCGCTTGTTCCCCACATCTAGACCCAGTGCTGAGATTCTTTGCATCACGCTCCGCTAATCGCAGGTGTTTTTCCTAGAGGATTGGGAAGAGATGGTTTATCGTCAATCTGCCTTAATCCAAAACTATTGCCCAATCTTCAATCCCTAATCCGAGTTTCTGAAGACTCAGAAGGTAGCTTTTTCTCCTTCAGTAATGCTTGAGGAGAGGTAGAGACAGGATGAGCTGTCTCGGCTTTCAGAGCCACTTGAGGCGTTTTAGATAGCGATTTCAGCCAAGTCATACGACTGGGTATCGGTGTGCGTGCTGGCTGTAGCCCTTGGAGTACATCGGATAACTGTAACCCTTCCAAAGGCTTAGCTTCCCGTAGCTTGTGCCAGACAGAACGAGACATCAGCAATGTATGCTCTATTCGTTCTGCTCCAAGCTGTTCCAGATACT
This sequence comes from Symplocastrum torsivum CPER-KK1, assembly GCA_019358875.1. Taxonomy (GTDB): domain Bacteria; phylum Cyanobacteriota; class Cyanobacteriia; order Cyanobacteriales; family Coleofasciculaceae; genus Symplocastrum; species Symplocastrum torsivum. The sequence goes on along the minus strand of JAHHIF010000056.1, from coordinate 44,630 downwards.
CTTCGCGTTCTGGCTGATAGTCAGCGGAAGCCAGTTGCAGGGATTGCGGGGGTAACTCTTGGACAACCCGTGCCATTTGAGCCAGTAGCTCTGGGTACAGAAATGTATAAGCAGGGTGGACAGTTAGCTCAGCTTCGTGGGAAGTGGAGCCATCACGGCACAGCCGCAACTTAAAATACCCGATCGCGGCTTTACGCTGCGGTTCAAATACATAGCCACTGACTACCTCTGTATGATTAAACCACTGCTGCACATTCCCCAGGAACGATCTTAGAACGCCTGTTTTAAAGTCCTGGATGTGGCGGTCAAACACCTGGCGCACTAAGGGCGGCATGGAGACTGTATCTAGCTGATACAGCAGTTGGGCATCAGCATTACTCACTGGAAGCAAATTAGGTACATCTGGCTCGTGCTTAGCGAGTTCTTGGAGTAATTCCGGTGCGATCGCCCAATACGTCAATTGCGCTAACGGCTGGAAACCATTTTGCCGATAAAGAGCAAGTGTCGATTTGTGATGAATATTGACCTCTAGTACCCAGGTTCGCGCCTCCCAAATCGCCTCAAAGCAATGCCTTAATAGCCCAGAACCAAGTTCGGACATTACTGGTATGTTTTTTAGTTGGGGAGTCTCAGCATCGACTAATACCCGCTCTACCCGCCAAGTGCTGCGGGTGCGATTAAACGGCGCAATCTTAATTAGCCCGCGAATCTGCTGGATTTGCCCAACAACATAAACACAGAAAGCATACTGGTATGGGTTCGGGAACCAACTCAAAAACTTGAACAGCCAATACCAGCGTTTAACCTGCTGAAGCTGCCGATCAAAGGTCGTTGAGCAACTGTTGCTATCGGCATCAGTTACCCCTGTAGTAAGCTGTTCGATTGCCTCCAAATCACGGTATTGGATGGGGCGAATCACATTCTTCTCGTTTTCCGACACAGGTGAATTCATGTTGGGTACAGAGGCGATGAAGCTGATGGCAGATAGCAGAGGCGACTAACAGGCTTGCTCAACAAAATATAATGACAAGACTGAGGTTACTGCCAATATATTAACGATTTTCCCATCATTTCACCGTCCTGTTCCTACGGGTTACTGCATCGGATGGAGATTTTCACGCTTGGAAGCGTTGAAATATACTCCTTATTCACTAAATCTAGGTACACCTAAAGTTTTAGGGAAAGGAGTTCTGTGGCTCCCTCTAAAAGTTCTATGTTGCAACACACTACATCTAGAAGCAGTGTTAACATTTCACAGATCTAAATAATTTCTCGGCGTTGCGAAAAGCTGAGGATTCTGTTCCTGAGGATTTGAATATTATGTCAAATTGACCCACTAAGCGATAAATAATCTCTATTTACGACAGAGGAATTGTTCATAAACATTTGTAAACTATTAAACAACTAATCTTGTTCCTGCTCAAAACAATATCGATGCCGCCTTCAAAAGGATGCGGCTCTCCCGGTTCTTGCTCCGGGCTTCAACCGTGTTAGGAGTTTCTAATGAAGCAACTTGTCAATCTTGAGCGCTCTTTTCTTGTTGGTCATATTTTTGCAATGGTCTTTGGGCTAGCAGGGCTACTGCTCGTCATACCCCATCCAGAACTGCTCGCGGACTTAGGGCCTTTTGGGCAGAAGGTGTTTGCTTGGTCAATGTCAGGGGGTGGAGTCGTCAACATTATTCTGGGTACGGTAGCTGTAGCGATTTATGCCTACCGAACCTTAGGACTGTGGCAATGGCTGACGTTCATGATACCTGCTGTTTTTCTCTCTTTGGGTAGTGAATTGCTAGGCACCAGTACTGGCTTCCCCTTTGGAGAGTACGGCTACTTAAGTGGGTTAGGTTACAAGGTTGCTGGACTTGTCCCCTTCACCGTTCCCCTTTCCTGGTTCTACATGGGATTTGTTTGTTATCTACTGGCTCTTAGCGCAATCAATGCCAAAGTAAAAACTGGGAATCCTATCAGCTTTTTGCGCCCCATCTTGAGCGTTGCCTTGGGAGCCATACTCCTGACATCCTGGGACTTTGCCCTTGATCCAGCGATGAGCCAAACCGCTTATCCCTTCTGGCACTTTGGGGAAGTAGGCTCCTTTTTTGGAACACCCTACCGTAATTTTGCAGGTTGGATCGCCACTGGTGGTCTGTTTATGGGTGTAGCAGCATTGTTCTGGAACAAAAAGCCTATTGTCTTATCGCGTCAGCAGTTGATATTTCCTCTGGTTGTTTATATCAGTAACATTGCTTTTAGCGCTGTACTCACTCTGTTTGGTGTTGGGCTTTGGGTTCCAATCGGGTTGAGCGTCCTTTTGGGCATTCTTCCTGCTGTGATTCTGTGGTGGATGGCTTCATCCGCACCAACGTCAATGCCACCAGATCAAGGTGAAAATACCAGACTCACTGAGATCCCAACGACTCAAGTGCCAGTGGCATCGATGGGAGTTATGCCTAAGTGAATTCGGTTGCAACTATAGTCAGTGGGTCAACAGGCTTACTTTCACTGCAAGCTGCTGGCATTCTGGCAATAACATTGTTATTCATCCAGATCCCAGCTGCTTTTCTCCTACTCTCCCGCCTAAGCAAAGGCCCTGGGCGCCGTCTACCAATTGTTCCTCAAACCACGACCCCAGACCAACTCGGCAAGGTGAGTGTGGTGGTTCCTACGCTCAATGAGCGAGAACGCTTGACACCCTGCCTAATCGGCTTGAGTCAGCAGAGTTATGAAGTTCGAGAAATCATTGTCGTAGACAGCCGCTCAACGGATGGGACACCGGATTTAGTCAAGGATGCCCAAGAGAAAGACCCCAGATTTCGCTTAATTACCGACGATCCCTTGCCAACGGATTGGGTAGGGCGTCCTTGGGCATTGCATACGGGTTATTTACACACGTCCCAGAAAAGTGAGTGGTTTCTGGGTATGGATGCTGATACTCAAGCGACACCCGGACTGGTTGCAGGTCTAATCAAGGCGGCTGAGGACGAGAAGTTTGACTTGGTTTCCCTGTCACCGCAATTCATCCTTAAATATCCAGGGGAATGGTGGCTACAACCTTCGCTATTGATAACCCTGGTTTATAGATTTGGACCAACTGGCATCAATAGCGAGTCGGCAGAACGGGTAATGGCAAATGGACAGTGTTTCTTATGCCGCTGTGATGTCTTGACCAAGCTGGACGGTTATACGAGTGCCAAGGGTTCATTTTGCGATGATGTCACCTTGGCTCGTTATGCTGCGGCTCAAGGGTTTAAGGTTGGGTTTATGGATGGGGCAAAGGTCGTCAAGGTGCGGATGTATGAGGGGGCTGCCGAAACGTGGAAAGAATGGGGGCGGAGTCTTGACCTCAAAGATGCTTCGTCTACAGGTCAGTTATGGAGTGATTTGTGGTTGCTCTTGAGTGTCCAAGGTCTTCCTCTACCAGCCTCCCTAGTTTTCTTGGGTTATCTGGCGCTAGGAGTGTCCTCACCAGTGGTAATGGCAGCCACTGGCTTGAATTTATTTTTGGTGTTGATTCGCTTTGCCTTGCTATTTGCGATCGCTCCTTCTTATGATCGCACTCAAACATTACCTAAAGCCTCGTGGCTATTTTGGCTTTCTCCCTTGGCAGACCCGTTAGCCGTTCTGCGGATTTTCTTATCTGCTGTTCAAAGACCGAAATCTTGGCGAGGTAGGGTTTATGGGGAATAGGGATTAGGACGGGTGATTGGGGATCGGGGAAGAGTGAGGCAAGGGAGAAGGGAGTGTAGAAAATACTGTCGCTTTGTCTTCTATTCCCAGTCACCAATCCCCAATAGCCAATCCCTATTCCTCATCTCCTCCATTCACTTGGTCTACCCGTTCGAGTTGCCAGAGAATTTGATTACCTTCACGCCGGACTCGTGAGACAATCCAGTTGCGCCAAGGCCAGTGATCACCTCGACTGGTCACCGCGCTAGCATTAACGTCCATTAAGTCAGCCAGTTCAGAACTGCTAATTAGGTAGCCCTGACTCGCAATTTCATCAGCAATGCGTAGAGTTTCTACCAAGTTACGAAGTTGACCAACTCTCACCTCGCGCGGTAAGTCGTCAAGTACAGTATTCGACAGAGAAGCGGTTGAGTCTATCATGGCTACGTCAAAAGAGGAATCACTCAGTGGTTCAGTTGTGTAAGCTAACTCAGGAGCAATGTTTGAATCTGATACTCCTGTTACCGGGAGATTAGTGGCTGACTGAATTGATTGTGAAGGATTAAGACTAAACGACTGTTCTAGTACTAAGGATCTACCATTGGCAAAAGCACGAGCGATCGTATCACATCGCTCATTTCCTTCGTTCCCACTGTGTCCCCGCACATACTGCCAATCCACTAGTGGAGAATTGAGTTCATCAAGAATCTCCCATAGGTCTTGGTTTAAAACAGCTTTTCCTTGCGCCGTTTTCCAACCTTTCTTTTTCCAGCCCTTAACCCATTTGGTGGCACCATTTTTGACATATTCGCTATCTGTGTAAAGGGTAACGGCTTCAGTTTGTCCAGAGGCATTGAGAACCTTTAACGCCTGAATCGCCGCTTGCATTTCCATCCGGTTGTTTGTGCTTTGTGCTTCAGCACCACCCATTTCATACACAGAGCCATCAGTGAAATAAACCACAGTGCCCCAGCCGCCAGGACCAGGGTTGCCAGTGCAAGCACCATCGGTGTAAAAACATTGGATTTGGCGAGTAGGAGGCATTGAGCTTTAAATTGAAAGTTGTGAGATACAAATTAACTCATAAATGCTGTTGTAGCAGAGCCGTGGCACTATCGACACATCAGACGGCTCAGGATTCATCTAAGATGGACGCTATTGCTGTTGGCAGTGCGGGTTAAGCATACACCCTCCCCTCTCCCCATTCTTCTCAACTGAGTCTCGTGAGCTACGAACCTCTACACCATAAATATCGTCCTCAGACTTTTGCCAATTTAGTTGGACAAGAGGCGATCGCGACTACTCTCACTAACGCTATCCGTACTGAGCGGATTGCTCCAGCCTATCTATTCACGGGTCCTAGAGGCACGGGAAAAACCTCTAGTGCGAGGATTCTAGCAAAGTCTCTCAACTGTAAGAAGCAAGATAAGCCCACAGAGCAGCCTTGTGGTGTCTGTGAGGTCTGCAAAAGCATTGCATCGGGTAATGCACTCGATGTCATTGAAATTGACGCGGCAAGCAACACAGGTGTCGATAATATCCGGGAAATCATTGAACGCGCCCAATTTGCCCCGGTTCAGTGTCGCTACAAAGTTTATGTGATTGATGAATGCCATATGCTTAGCGGTGCGGCGTTCAATTCTCTCCTAAAAACATTAGAGGAGCCGCCAAATCGTGTGGTGTTTGTCTTAGCCACCACTGACCCTCAACGAGTATTGCCGACAATCATCTCTCGCTGTCAACGGTTTGACTTTAGACGAATTCCTCTAGAGGCAATGGTGTCTCATCTTCAATACATTGCTGCTCAAGAAAACATTAGTATTACAACCGATGCGATAACGTTAGTGGCACAAGTGGCTCAAGGGGGACTTCGGGATGCTGAAAGTCTACTCGATCAGCTGAGCTTGTTAGTTGGTGAGGTGACAGTAGAGCGAGTCTGGGATTTGGTGGGTGCAGTACCAGAACGGGACTTGATGGCACTTACAGACGCGATCGCATCAAATAACCCGGAAACCGTACTCGAAACCGCCCGTCATCTAATGGATAGAGGTAGAGAGCCTCTAATTGTCCTCCAGAATCTTGCTGGCTTTTATCGTGATTTGCTCATTGCTAAAACCGCGCCAACACGTAACGATTTGGTTGCAATAACAACACCAACCTGGATAACGATGTGTGACTTTGCCAAAAGTCTGGACACTAATACAATTTTGGCGGGGCAAAAACACCTCAAAGACAGCGAAGTTCAAATCAAAAACACAACCCAACCACGCCTGTGGTTAGAAGTAACATTGTTAGGCTTATTGCACTCAGCAAATAGTCATCCCTCCAGTGAAAGTCCTTCAACGCAAAGCTTACAACGCAGTACTAGTCCTACAACTCAAAACACCGTTAGCCAGCCATCTCCTCGCTCTACTGTTCCAGCCAGCAACGCTTCTACTGCTAGCGTCTCACTACCGACACCATCAACCGAGGTAACAAGAGCCTCACAGATTTCTGCTCCCCGTGAACAGCTAGCATCCAATACCCCGATTTCACAACCTACTGTTAGCGATCGCACAGCACCTCCGGAGAGCCAAACGGTAGCCTCTAGCGACAACAGCAGCGCACATCCGCCTGAGGCATCACTAGCAGCACCAAGTACAGTAACTGACCATTCTGACTTAGATCAGATTTGGCAACAGGTACTTGCCCAGCTTAAGCCGATATCTACGCGAGAGTTACTGCGTCAGCTTGGTCGTCTAATAGACTTAGATAATCAATACGCTCGTGTGAGTATTCCCCAGGCATGGCGGGAGAAAATTCAGGAAAGATTGCCGAACATTGAAGCCGCTTTTCAGGAGGCTATCAATCGCAAGGTAAAGGTGAGCCTACAAGCCAGAGCAACTGACGCTTTTGATAGTGCGCTTGTCAACCGGCCAACATCCCAAGGTAGCCGAGTCGCGCCGTCTCAACAACCTGCACCTAATCATTCACCGCCCTCGACAACAAGACAGGTAATGTCTGATCATGTACAGCCATCTGTCCAGAAAAACGGTGAAGAAGCTTTATTAGCGCAGCGTGGCGTTAGTTCCTTCAACGTGGATTCAAATAATGTTCTTCTAAGGGATAGTGCTTCAAGTGCCACCCAGAGGCAAAATTTGGCGGTAGCGACACCAAGCGCATCAGAGCAAGCCGGGGCAGGTACTCCTGTTATGGAGCAACCTCAAGCACAAGTAGAAACTCATCCTAGCTGGACAGGGACAACTGATAATCACTCTCCACTAACACTCCCAGCACAAAACAAAGACACGGAATACGATAGTGATGTAGTTGAAAAGGCGCTTGTAAACCTTCAGCAATTTTTTGAGGGAGAGATTGTCGATCTGGCAGATGATTTTATTCCCAGTGAACCTTTAGTTACTCATCAACAGCAAGATAATCCTTTCGTTGCTTCCACAGCACTCTCGGAGGAAGTAGTTATTATTCCTGAGATAGAACTAGAGCCAGAAGCAGAGGAGGAACTAGATTTAATTGAACCAACTGTTACTCGACAGTTACCCTACAGCGACACAACTTCCTCTAATCCATTGCAACGCTCATCAAATCTGGAAGATTCGCAAGACGATGATGATATCCCGTTTGTGCGATCGCTTAGCTTTGGGATTCGTGAAGCTAACCTCCAAGACCCTTGGGAACTAGAAGCGAATCGACCTGGAATTTGGCTTTATGGAAATAGAGGATTAAGCCGCTTCCATCGTGACTAAAACCATTTCTTCTCTCAGGAAGCCTTGACTTATGTTGTACAAGCGAGAAAAGCAGATAGCAATTACAGCCGTAGCTGCCGCTGCCAACCTATGTGAGCAAGTCCGAGAGGAGCGAGGTGCCGTTGCGATCGCAAAACCTGATTTTAGCCCTGTAACTATTGCTGACTTCGGCGCACAAGCGGTAATTTGTCAAGCTCTGTCTGAAGCTTTTCCCACTGACCCAGTGATTGCTGAGGAAGATTCTACCTTGTTGCGATCGCCAGCAATGACCCAACAGTTGCAACAGATAACTAACTACGTCCAAGTTCACTTAGCTGGTGCTACCCCTAAAGTAGTTACGGATTGGATCGATTGGGGGAATGGAGGGATAGAGTCTCGATACTGGACATTAGACCCGATTGATGGGACGAAAGGCTACTTACGTGGTGATCAATATGCGATCGCGCTTGCTCTAGTTGAGGCAGGTGAGGTGAAGCTAGGAATCTTAGGCTGTCCCGCCTTACCTGTTGACCCAAAACACCCGCATGGTGAGCGAGGAGTCATCTTTGTTGCTGTCCGAGGTCAAGGAACAACAATGATTCCCCTGGATGGTGGTGAGCCACATCCAATTCATGTAGCAAACTCTGATGCAGTTGGTTCACGTCGCTTGGCTGAGAGTGTAGAGTCAGCACATGGTAACTTGGCACGGCAAGAGGCGGTGGCTCAAGCCGCTGGACTTACTGAAACCTTTCTACGGATTGACTCTCAGGCGAAATATGGTCTAGTGGCACGGGGTGAAGCGGCGCTCTACATCCGTCTACCTTCCCCTCAATCAATACATAGACAAGAAAATATTTGGGATCATGCCGCAGGAGCGATTGTTGTGGAAGAAGCGGGTGGCACAGTAACAGATATGTATGGTCAGCCGTTAGACTTTGCTTGTGGATTCCAACTGGTCAATAATCAGGGTATTGTCGCTAGTAATGGGGCAATTCATGAGGCAGTGCTAGCGGCTGTTGCCCAAACTCATGAAAAGTAACTATCTCCGTGTGTTTATTTCCTAGATTAAGGAGAACTTGATGTACTTTTGGTGAAACTCGAAGTGACCTTTAAGAGCTTACAGTGCTTGTAATAAGTCATCAAAGATCTGGGTGTTTCTCATGACGCTAGTAGAGAATTGCGATCGTACAGAGAGAATTTTATGAGCTTTATCGTACTTGTTTTTTTAGCAATCGGACTGGTGCTTCTCGTCGCAGGGGCAGAGGCGTTAGTGCGTGGAGCCTCACAATTAGCTGTAATTATGGGTATCTCGCCACTTGTCATCGGACTAACCGTTGTGGCTTACGGAACAAGTTCGCCAGAAATGGCAGTAAGTGTGCAGGCTAGTTTTGCTGGTCAGGCTGACATTTCTGTGGGCAACGTGGTAGGGAGTAATATCTTTAACGTTTTGTTGATTCTCGGTTTGGCAGCTACGATTTCTCCCCTACTGGTATCTAGGCAGTTAATTCGGTTAGATGTACCGATCATGATCGGTGTGTCGTTTCTCATGCTGTTGTTCGGACTCGATGGCAAGATTGGCAGATCGGATGGTGTTATTTTATTAATCGGCGGTATAGCCTATACAGTGTTTTTGATTTACGAAAGCCGTAAGGAGAACAATAGTGCGGCTCAATCTGAAGATGTACCTGAGGATGATGTTCGTTCAGGTGTATCAGCACAGCAGTGGGTCGTTAATTTGGGGTTAATTATCGGGGGTTTGGTGTTGCTGGTGCTTGGCTCACGCTTACTTGTCGATAATGCAATTATCATTGCTCAGGCATTTGGAGTGAGCGAGTTAGTTATTGGACTCACCATCATCGCGGCGGGAACGTCTTTGCCGGAACTTGCTACTTCGGTTATTGCCACTATGCGTGGTGAACGGGATATTGCAGTTGGAAATGTAGTGGGTAGCAATATTTTCAACATCCTGGCAGTGATTGGTTTAGCCGCTATTGTCTCACCCGATGGGATCAATATTTCTAATGCCGCACTGCGATTCGACATTCCAGTGATGATTGCTGTTGCGATCGCGTGTCTGCCAATTTTTTTCACAGGCTACGTCATCGCACGTTGGGAAGGTCTAGTGTTTTTAGCTTATTACCTTGCCTATGCTACCTACCTAATTTTAGACTCCACACAGCACGATAGCCTCCCGTTATTCAGCACAGTGTTCCTGGCATTTGTTATTCCCATCACTGCTTTAACTCTAGTAGTCGTGACATTACGTTCAATTCAAGCCAATCGCAAAAGAAAGAAGGAGCGCATCAACGAATAACAAAAACTATTAAAAAATTTATAAAAATAAAGACAAACAAATCGTATTTTGAGAACAGTGCTATCATGCGAAATCTAGCTGTAGAGAGGCGCTGTCTATTGCTGGGATGAGCGAAAACTTTTAGGGGATGAGCGTTATGCAAGAATAATTTTCGCCACCCTACAAGAGTTATCCCTGTAGCGGACAGCCCTTGTAGAGCTACAGCGTGATTAATCGCAAATGGAGGTGTATTGTGGCAATTCTACGACTTGAAGACGGTACAACTTATACTCAGGTGGATGATATTGCACGAGAACTGGCTCCTTTATCTGTTCAGCTAAAGCGCTGGCCGGTAGGAGACAATCCAGACGTTCAAAATTTACTAGCAAAGGATGCCCTCAGCGATGAGGAGAAAGCACAAGTTCTCGACGCGCTTGATAGCTACTTTGAAGAACTCCAGCAAACGGCTGGCTATCAGTCTCGTGACTTAATTGTGCTGCATCCAGAAGTTCCAAATCTTAACGCCCTGCTAGAGAAGTTTGACCCTTGTCATTACCACACTGACCCTGAAGTCCGTTACATTATTGCTGGTGATGGGGTGTTTGGCTTTGTTCGTCCTGATGGCACCCAAGTAGAATTAACAGTACAAGCAGAAGATTACATCAACGTCCCGGCGAACACTGAACACTGGTTTTATCTAACACCGTCGCAACGGATTAAAGCCGTGCGCTACTTCACGACAACTGAAGGTTGGGTGCCGGAGTATACGGGTACTGAAAAACGCTTCCGTCAAGCTGCTGCTGTCTAGAGATGGGCAGCATAAAGTCGATTACTTAAACGAATCCCATAGTTTACAACTATGGTTCTTTCTCTCCAATCATTATCCCATTAGCCAAAGCCATAGCTACAAAGTTTGGCGCATTGCCTCAGGTTATGGCTGTGGCTAACCAATTCTACGGCAGAATATTTCCTCCGACGTCCATCAGCTAGAACTGGCAATTAGTAGGAGGGATTCAGTAAGTATCATTCATCGCATTATTTAAAGCCAAATCAATTCAGCTTGACTAAATAGGTTTAAACACGAAATTGTTGATATAGTTTCTATTTATCTTGTTGCCAAATACTTTGCTAAAAGTAGAATCTAAAAACTGTTTTTGATGTATTTCATATGAAAATTCAGACAAAGGATGCAGCTTTCCTTTGTATAAAAAACTACCTTCATAGTGAAGGTCAATAATTTCTTGAAATACTTTTTGTATAGGTTTGCTACCCAGGTGCCTCTGTTCTATTTCTACAAGAAGAACTGGCTTCTCTCTAAGAATAGTTTCTTGTCCTCCTCTTATTACTTGACTCTCATATCCTTCTACGTCAATTTTTATGAATGAAACATCTGTAAAGTTATAGTCATCTAGTCGGTGAACAGGTACAGTTATACGTTTAGTCTCTCCCTCTAGTTGCCTAAAACTCGCTAAATAATACAAGTACCGACCCGATTTAATAGGAATATGCAAATTCAAGGAACCATTGGATTCAGATAAACCAACATTATATACATTGATGTTACTTCTACGGGATTTGCTATAAGCAAGTATTGTGTCAGCGCACCAAGATTGAGGTTCAAATACTTCTACAACTTTATACAATTTAGAAAGTGCATAACTATAAGTTCCTACATTTGCTCCAATATCAATAGCCCGCTTCCTACTACTCACTAATTCTTTTAAGAAGAAAATTTCTCTCTCATGTTTTCCTCTAATTTCCCAATAATGAAACCGAAGTGGAAGATGATACTGCTTTGGCAGTAAATCGATTAGAGATTGTTTTTGAATCATTATATTAACGAGCGTTTTAATAGGTTTATCAAAACTTTACTTGATCGATAGGTTTATGTTGTTATATCGGTTTTTAAATAATAATCCGCCTTAGGATAGATGTCAATTATAGAAATGACATCAAGCTAACAAGTAAGATCTGTTTTTTCAATGAGTATTGAAGTTGATTACTGATTTTCGCTGGGTGTTGATGCGGAACGCCAAGCTAAAGTCATTGCAGTAGGGAAAATGGCTGGCACCTGGGATGGCTGTTTTGCTCATCGTGAAGAGAAATTGCGATCGCATTGAATTCATGCGTTTTTTGGGAGAACTAGCAGCCCTTAGTGCCGCTTGCTTATGGGCGTTGGGTTCCGTGATTTACACCCATGCCGGAGCCAAGATTCCAGCGTTGGAGTTGAATCTGATTAAGACGGTGGTGGCGATCGCGTTTTTAATTCCAACCCTCCTCTTACCATAACCCACGCCTAGTTTCCCCCTAAGTTCCCAGATTTATCAGTTATCTCGCTAACCACTTGGAGAAATTTCTGCAAAACCTGGGATGAGTCATTCCGTCGCCACACGACAGCAATCTCCACTTCTGGGGGCTGTTCCTGCATCGACTTATAAACAACCCCTGTTCGTTGCAAATTTTGAACAGAAGCAGGAACGATCGCAACACCAACTCCTCCAGCGACTAAGCTGACAGCAGTTTGAAGCAAAATCGCCTCTTGCGCCACTTTTGGAGTAAAACCTGCCTGTTGAAATAGACTCATAATTTGGCTATAGAGTCCTGCTCCCAAATGATGGGGAGGTAAAATAAAAGGCTCATTAATCAGTGACAGAATTGAGACTTGTGGTTGAGTTGCCAGGGGATGAGTTTCAGCCAGAGCAATAACCAGAGGTTCTTTCAAAACCGACAGGATATTCAAACTACTCTCTTCAACAGGTAAGTAAAGAATACCTGTATCAATTTGGTTGTGGTGAAACCGTTCTAGCTGTTGACTGGTAGTAAGTTCATGCAAAACCAGTTCCACATCAGAACAGCGTTCTCGAAAGACACGAAGAATCTTAGGCAAAACACTATAGGTCGCAGAACTATTAAACCCAACAACTAAGCGACCAATTTCACCACGACTAGCTCGTTGTGCCGAGCGAACTGCCTCTTCAATCTGCCTAAGCGTCGGACGCACTTGCTGCAAAAATACTTGCCCTGCATCAGTTAACTCAACCCGACGCTTGGTACGCTCAAATAGCTGCACGCCTAATTCCTCTTCTAAATTGCGAATTTGCTGACTAAGGGGAGGCTGGGCAATGTGCAATCGTTGAGCAGCACGACTAAAGTGCAATTCTTCGGCAACAGCAACGAAGTAGTAGAGGTGTCGAAGTTCCATGACTGGCTTTTCTATTTATACAAATTTTATATAAATCAGCCCTCAAATATATATTGGACATCTATAATCACCTCCCCTAGAGTGAGAGAAATGCGTTATCTCTCGCCGATGTTTAGCTTGCCTCACGTTGAATACATAAGTTTTTGGGGAGAACTAGCAGCCCTTAGTGCCGCTTGCTTGTGGGCGTTGGGTTCAGTGATTTACACTCATGCCGGAGCCAGGATTCCAGCGTTGGAGTTGAATCTGATTAAGACGGTGGTGGCGATCGCATTTTTAATTCCAACTCTCCTCTTACAAGGCATAACTACCCCCACTGCCTCCCCTTTACCCCTCTACCTCCTTCTCCTGAGTGGTGTTGTGGGAATCGGTTTAGCAGATACGTTCTTTCTGGAAGCACTCAAACAATTGGGAGCAAGACGGACGTTACTGATAAAAACATTAGACCCACCAACAGCAGCACTTCTATCTACCCTCTTTTTGCAAGAAAAGCTGAGTGCGATCGCTTGGTGCGGCATCTTACTGGTAATTCTGGGTGTTGCTTGGGTAGTGACTGAACGAGTACCAGGGGTGTCCAGTTCAGCCTCGACGGGAGGAAAAAGTGCAACCTCAATACCAGTCTGGGGCATCATCTGCGGTCTACTATCTGCTGTGGGACAAGCAATTGGTGCTGTTTTATCCCGACAAGCCTTTGTTCAAACCAATATCAGTCCCTTGTGGAGTGTGCTGCTAAGGCTCTTCGGGGCGTTGCTCGTCATTGTTTTATGGCTGTTGGTCAAGCGCTATCCGATTGGACTCTGGATCAAACCCTTAGTAACAGATAGAGATAAGTCATTAAGTCGGATACTAGGCGCTGTAATTTTTGCAGCTTTTGCCTCAACTTTCTTAGGAATTTGGCTACAACAAACAGCACTTAAATTCACAGCGGCTGGCATTGCCCAAACCCTAAGCGCTACTAGTCCTTTGTTTGTGCTACCGATTGTCATTTGGATGGGCGAAGTAGTAAGCCTAAGAGCATTTGTCGGTGTTCTTATTTCGCTAGTTGGAGTTGGGTTGTTGTTGAGTTTGGGCTAATAGCGTTTAGCTGCAAGTGTCGAAGTTCGGAGCATAGCAGTTAGCGGTCAGCTATCAACCATCAGCTTTTTTTTGGCTTGCTCAGCCTTAATAAAATTTCACTCAATGTTTTTCAGCAAAGTAAATAAATTCAAATCTTAGGAGGAATCTAGTCATGTCAACAGTCTCGTCTCAATTCCTTGTACGTCCAGTCACACCTGCTGATGTTTCTACATTATTTGAGCTAATTCACACGAAAGCAGATTATGAAAATATCCCTCATGCTATCACTGGAAATGCAGCTACCTTAGAAGCCCATCTCTTTGGAGAACGACCTCATATTGAGGCAATCCTGGCGGAATCTTCGGGTCAAGTTGTTGGGTTTGCGACGTTTTTTTCTAATTATTCAACCTACATGACACAAGTAGGTATTCATCTAGATGATTTATTTGTCTTAGCTGAATACAGAGGGATGGGCATTGGTAAAGCCCTGATGAGTTATGTGGCTCAGTTAGGGATAAAGCGAGGTTGTGGGCGCGTGGAGTGGAATGTTGCCCAATGGAACGAACCAGCGATCGCTTTTTATGAACGAATGGGTGGGACAATTTTGCCAGATTGCCGAACTTGTCGTGTTGTTGGTGAATCACTCAGCTATCTTGCCTCGCTGTATCAGTAGTTAATCACGAGACAGGAATGACTAAATCTGTAACTAAAGGGAGGTGATCGGAACCAACCTCCTTGCCCGTTCTAGTATTCAAAACCTTAATTTTTGGACTGACTAAACAATGGTCTATAGGAATACCTCCCCAAGGTAGTAATGGTCCAAAAGTTGGTAAAATTCCAAAACCAGCACGAGTATTACGCAAACCAGATCGCTGAATCATAGTTTTATAGTAGGGCGACCACATAGTCGCATTCAAATCGCCAATTAACACAACTGGCTTTTTGAGTTGCACCACATAATCACCAATACCTTCTTCCAAATGTCTATTTCGCCACTTATAACCTTGGCTACCAAAAACTAATTGGGGATTGGCATGACTCGCAATTATTGAGACGACTTTCCCTTGAATCGTTAAATCGGATATGACATTGCCCCGCTTTTCTCCGTATAACTGAATTGAGGTGTTTTCCAGAGGAAAACTACTATAGACTTCGATTTCAAGCTTCTTTGCACCGATATGATAGGGCAGAATATCCTGTAAAACTTTCAACTCTTCGGGCCAAGGGTCAGTAGCTTCCAAAAACACAGCGATCGCAGGTTTTTCTTCTCTCACCAGGGAGATAACATCAGCGTACCGAGTATTGGAAAACAAAACATTTGACAGAAACAGCCGCATCGATTGACCCGAACTTTGATGACTAACTCCTAGTTGGGGAAGATACCAAGGGGCGACTTCTGTCAAGTTAATTGATAGGCAAAACAAGCTTACTATCCACCAATTTTTGCAGCGAGTCAGCCTAAAGAAGATAAAAGAACAAAATGCAACTAGTAGATATTGAAATTTGAAGTTACTGATTATTTCTAGATAGACGTTGAGTTTTCCCAGATAGCCTGATAGAGATAAGAGAGTGACAATAACAGTCACTAATATGAAAAAATTAGGTAACCCAGTTTTTGACCAAATTGGTAAATGAGTAATTAGAGCGATGCATAAAAAAGTTAAATTAAAAATGGCATCAAGTTCTGTTAATCGTTTTTTGTAAAGTTATTAGTAACTGCGAATGCAGTAGTAACTACTATGAGCTTATCGCCCTGGGAAATTATGCTGTGCTGACAAGTTAGTTAGCATTTTGCGTCAGGTTTTCTGGAACGCGATCGCTTTTTAGAGCGAATACAAATCACAATAAGGGCGCTCTTGGGGTGCGCCCCTACGCATTTATCTCACTGAATTGAGAACCGTTATAGTTAATTTGCCTGAAGCTGGGCAAGAGTAGCGCTTTGGTAATAGTGACCCAAAATTTGCTGGTAGTTAGTACCCTGCGCTGCTAAATTGTGCGCCCCCCACTGACTCAAACCCAGCCCGTGTCCATAACCACGACCATCAATTTGGAAACCACTACCCGTTGAAGAAACGGCAAATAGTGTACTTCTCAAGCCCAAGGCGCTGCGTAAATCATTGCCGCTTACCCGCTTTGTGCCGCGATCGCCTTGCACTTTCATTGTGACGACACGCCCCTGAGGAGTTCTGCGTTCGGGTGTCATGGACACTACATTGCCAACACCAGAAATCAAGCGACTCATCTCACCTCTGGAAAAGCTTTTTGTCCACTGGAAGACAGGTGCGCCCATGTCGTAATCCGCGACTCCTCGCAGATAGGGTAATGGTTGTGTCCAGATATCTTCTACATTTTCTGTATGTCCTCCCGAAGAGGAGTGAAAAGCGGCGAGGATAACTTTGCCACCATAAGTCATTACTTGTCCTGCTGTTGCGTTAACTGCCTGATGTGTGCTTTGCGCTTCGGTTTCTATCCCTTTATAAACTTGCGACGATGTTGTGTTGGTAACGTCGTAGGCACTATTCCCTGATGAACGCTTATGAAGGGCGAACGAACGAGCGGCAACAGCTTGGGCTTTCAGGGCTTCTAGAGGCCAACTAGGACTCATTTCTGCGCCGAGAACACTATAGAGATAGTGTTCTAAATTGACATGGTTAACCGCAGTGAGTCCCTTACTGGTGGGAACCAGTTGAGTCCGTCCCCGATACCAGCGATCGCCAATCCAAACATAACCGTCACCCGCCGGTTCAACCCAGAGCGATTGCGATCGCCACTGTCCCAAAGCGACATTCCCTCCCCCACCTTGAGCGCTGAAGGCATTCATTGCTTCTAGTTCTCCGACTTGCTGACCAGCACTATCCCGGACAATAGCATTAGTCGAACTACCCACTTGCACCCTGCTGACACCATCTTTAATTGCCACCCGTAGTTCCATCGCCGCTTGCGCGGGACCAACTAGGACAATCCACAGTAAAAAAGAGAGCCACCAATGACGCCCTCCCAGTAAAATCATCTGCTTCAGCAAAGACATAAGAGAGACAGAGAAATGTCTAGATGCCATCTTTAAAACTTCCTACTGCGACTAGTCTCATATTTGGATTAACAAGATTTGATTGAATTTCGCTCCAAGCCATTGCTGGACTAATCAGTTCATGACGTGAATAGAGAAAACTCACCTGAGTTAAATTGTTGTTGCCATGGTTAAACATACCGATGGACTCTATCTAGGGTAATACTCCTATAAAGATTCCTGGGATACATTTAGCACGTTTAGTACTGATTGCGTCAACACTAACTTCAATTTTCATCTAGATGATCTAGAGGTCAGGCATGTTCCCCAAGATAGATGAGGAGTTTGGGAGGTGGGGAAAAATCAACAAAACTGTTCTAGAGTGCTGCTGTGTAGTATGTAGTATAGGGATGGGAGATCAATTCCCTGACCTGTGTGAAGTTGTCAACGCCTGTGCAAATTACTTTTTTAGGAACAAGCTCTGGAGTCCCAACGCGATCGCGTAATGTTTCCAGCGTTGCCCTCCGTCTACCTCAGCGTGCGGAAATCTGGCTGTTTGACTGCGGTGAAGGTACCCAACACCAACTGCTGCGTAGTGACCTCAAGGTCAGTCAGATCAGCCGAATTTTCATCACCCATATGCACGGTGACCACATCTATGGGTTGATGGGACTCTTAGCAAGCTGTGGGCTGGCGGGAAACACAGATCGGATTGATCTTTACGGACCAGTGGATTTAGAGGACTACCTTCGGGCTGGTAAAAAGTACTCCCAAACCCATTTTTCTTACCCCGTCCAGGTTCATACAGTTAGTCCAGGTGTAGTCTACGAAGACGACGAGTTTATCGTTAGCTGCCGTAGCCTCAAGCATCGTGTTCCAGCTTTTGGCTACCGAGTCGAGGAAAAAGACCGGCCGGGACGTTTTGACGTAGAAAAAGCTACTGAATTAGGAATTCCCTCAGGGCCTCTTTACGGCAAGCTGAAGCGCGGTGAAACGGTAACCTTGCCAGATGGGCGCCAAATTCAGGGTTCCGAGTTGTGTGGAGAAGCAGAAATTGGGCGTAAGTTCGTTTATTGTACTGATACGGTCTATTGTGATAATGCAGTAGAACTTGCCCGTGATGCTGACGTTCTGATTCACGAAGCCACGTTTGCTCACCAAGATGCCCAACTCGCCTTTGACCGCTTGCACTCTACTTCAACGATGGCAGCACAAGTTGCTCTGAGTGCTGGGGTAAAGCAGTTAATCATGACACACTTCAGTCCGCGCTACGCTCCGGGAAATGCAATTATGTTGGATGACTTGCTTGAGGAAGCACGAGCAATTTTCCCACAAACGAAATTAGCCTATGATTTTTTAACCTATGATGTGCCTCGCCGTCTACCTAAAGAACTGGCAAAGACGGCCGTCTAGAACACGAGTTCGCTTTCAATACCTTACGAGAGTGAATGTATAAAATTTATTTAATCTTCCGGATTTAAGGAGAGGACAAGAAATCGCTTCCTCTTAATTTCTTTAAGTGTTTTCACAAGCTTATGTTGATTTTCATCACAGTCTCAATGGGTATTTTGATAGACTATATGGTGTAGGGTGCCGGTTCAAAAGTCGCTGATTTTTTTTATTCAAAAGTTTTATCCGGCTTATGTCAGAATTTACACAAGAAGCTAAAGCGTTGCGGGAGCGCCTGTCTAGATATCCACAGCAAACGCAAGAAGGACTTGCTCAAATCCTAAAAATTGAATTTGAGTTTGTTCAACTATTTGACATCATTTTACGGACATATCTATTAGATGCCCAAGTCCATGAAGCGATCGCGTATTTAGAAGAGTCCCGTGATTGGGCAGGACTGTCACTTAAGCGAGGCGAACAAATTGGGTACAAGCGAACTGACTACTCCAAAGCAAGCGGCGTTTCTTCAGATTCCTCGGAGCAAGTTGAGTCAGTAGCATCCAGGTTTGAAATTGTTCTGAATACTCTTTTAGAGCGTTGCAAACCTAACCGAGAGATGGACTTTGCGCTTGCTCGATTAGAAGATGCTAAGAAAGCATTAAATATCGAAGCGGTTCCCGTCCTTAATTCCTCTGCTATGTAGCGATTAAAATTTAACTATCACTAAATAGTAACTCCCACAAGAACTACCTCTTGCCAACAGCTACCACTTATTGAGAAGTTGTCTGAGTTCCGCTACGTCTAGATAATCAAGTGAAAAAGCTTTGCGAAGCAAGTTGTTAGGAATAAATTCATCATATTTTTGGAGTTTTGGCGCTTCTTCCGCAGCAACTAAATTATCTTCTGTCACTCCTTTATTATATAAGTTAAAAATTTCCTGACGAAGCTCTTCCACTCTCTCATGTCCCAATTTTATTATCAGATAATAAGGTGATTTACCTTTAATACTTCTGATATCTAAAGACTCCCTGACAACAAAATTGAGTAACCGTTCCAAGGTGCGATAGGCAACTGTTCCCATCCAAGGAAAAATACAGCAGATTTTCTCATCAAGACACAAAATATTTTCTTGTGTCAATCCCTCTACTTTTGCAAGTTGACGCGCTGCTTTTAGGCGTTCTTTTGCTTTAGTTTGCAAGTAAGAATATTGCGTATCTTCAATTAAAACTTTTTGCATCCGTTCCAGAATTTTGGTGTGAATGCTGCAACTACCACCTTGCCAGGAAATACTGGCACTCCCATCGACTTGCTTAACAAAGACAACTTTTGTTTTGGTATCAATATCTAAAACTTCCCAGCTTCTCCCAGCCAAGGCAAACCGATTTCCTAGCTGAGGAGGCATTGCAATACTGCCAATTTCTCCTGATTCATCCCGGACAACATATTCCACATTGTCTGGAAAGACAGCGTAAAAGTGAAAATTTCGGACAATCCGTTCGCCAGTTAAACCAATAATTAGTCCACCGTTTTCAGTCTGTTGAATATGGTCAATATCAATCAGGTAACGTAGCAGTTGCCGAAAATCTGCGTGTGTAATTGCCGCAAAACTAGGCAGGCTTAAAACCTCTTGAGCGAGGGCAGCAGGTGAGAGTTCTCCCATCCCTACTAAGATGCTCATTGTTTGGTGATACAACAAGCTAAAGGGATATTGAATCGGCTCAATTGGCTCAATCCAACGTTCTTCTATATAAAGCTGGCTGATGGCAATACACTGCAAGAGTTGCCAGGGAATTCGCTCAGGTAAGGATTCTTCACCAGATGGCTCAACTTCAGTGCAGACAAAGCGCATATCAGCAGGACTCCCCCGTCTCCCGGTGCGTCCCAAGCGTTGTAAAAAACTAGAGACAGAAAAGGGTGCGTCTAGCTGAATTACCCGTTCAAGTTGACCAATATCAATCCCTAACTCTAAAGTAACGGTTGCAGCTGTAACAGCAGGTGTTGAAGCCTCACGCATGGCTTCCTCTGCTGCTTCTCGAAGTGGGGCAGAAATGCTGCCATGATGAACATGGTAAATATCTGGTAATCCTTGTGTCTTGGCAATTTGACGCAGCTTGGCGATAATGGATTCTGTCTCAGTACGATTGTTAGCAAAAATCAAGCACTTTCGAGATTTGCTGTTGTCGAAAATGTAGTTGTAGTAAGAACTATTGAGTGCTTCATCATCAGGTTCATGGGAACGGTAGAAGTGTTCCAACGCTAGCTGCACTTTTCGTTGCCCACCCTGAATTTTAGGAGTAATAACGGCTCTATTGGTTCCTGAACTCAGCCAATTCTCTGCTAGTGAGTAATCGCCCAACGTTGCCGATAAGCCAATCCTGCGAGGTGGAGTTTTGATGAATCGAGAGAGGCGTGACAATTGGCAGAGAATCTGACAACCCCGTTCAGAACCCATGAAAGCATGAATCTCGTCAATAATGACAAACTGTAAATCTCCAAATAGCTGGCTGAGTTCACTAGTTTTATTAATAAGTAGGCTTTCTAAGGATTCTGGAGTAATTTGCAGTACACCTTTAGGATTTTTGAGTAACTGTTGTTTGCGGCGTTGCGAGACATCGCCATGCCAAGCACAAACCGGAATATCAGCTTGTTTGAGTAAGTCGTTGAGGCGTTCAAATTGGTCGTTAATTAGTGCTTTAATAGCGCCAATGTAGAGGACGCCAATGGTTGTAGATGGGTTTTGGTGAAGCCGAGTTAAGACGGGCAAAAAAGCCGCTTCTGTCTTACCTGATGCGGTTCCTGCTGCTAGTAAAAGGTGAGCATCTGTATCAAAAATAACGCGACAAGCTTCGACTTGAACTTGCCTAAATTCAGTCCAGCCTTGTGTGTAGATATATTCCTGAATAAATGGTGCGACGCTATCAAAAGGCTGTTCAGTCATACCAACCTGTTGTTAAGTTGGCAGGAGATTGAGACAGAACGGGATGAGACGTGTCAGGGGTTGGATGTGTTTCTTCAGTAGTTGAGTTATGCTTCATCTCAAAAGAAGTAGGATGCGGTTTATGGTTCAGGTCATTCAGGCTGAGAAAGTAACATTATATGATTTAGTAAAAAAGTTTAAGTTAAGGCGGTCTGAAGACGAGCAATTTTTTCAGGAATGGCAAGGGGAATTACCTGAACTAACTGATGGAGAAAGGCAGCGATTAGATCGGGTTAAGCAGAGCTATCTCAACTTAATCATGCGTCCAATGCTGGAGGATATGGTAAAAATGGTCGTGCTATCACCCCTGTTGGATTTAGCGGGCTTTTATCTACCACCCTTTTACAGCCAAAGTGAGGAATCAGTAGAGATTGTTGAGCAGGATGAAGAGGTTGTTATCCGAGGCAAGATTGATGTTTTGGTGTTGCAAGATCGGTTTTGGGTAATTGTCATTGAGTCGAAACGCGCCGGACTGTCTCTAGAGCCAGGAATTCCGCAGGCTTTAGCTTATATGTTGGCAAGTCCTCAACCTGAAAAGCCTCTGTTTGGTTTGGTGACGAATGGAAGTAATTTTATTTTTCTTAAAATGATTCAGCAAGAGGTTCCACTGTATGCGTTATCGGATGAATTTACGTTAAGGCGGGGTAATGATTCGTATACAGTTTTAGGAATATTAAAACGGCTGAGTCAGCTATTCATTCAAAAAAATGAATAAGATCCGCTTACAAGCCATGACTGTTACCACCTACAAATGGACAATTGAACGCTATCACCGGGCGATTGATGCTGGGCTGTTTGACGATCAACCCGTCGAGCTATTGCGCGGAGATCTTGTAGTTATGCCGCCAGAGCGAGAACCCCACGCCTACTACAACAGTGAAGTTGGCGATTATTTGCGGACATTGCTGGGCAATCGGGTCAAAATCCGCGAGGCGCACCCCATCACCCTGCCCCATGACTCCGAACCCGCCCCAGATTTGGCAATAGTTAAACCACTGGGAGCAGTCTATCTAGAACACCATCCCTATCCAGATGACATTTTTTGGCTAATTGAGTTCTCAAACACTACTCTCAGCAAAGACCTGAACGAGAAAAAAGCTGTCTATGACGAAGCAGATATTGCTGAATATTGGGTAGTAAATCTTAAGGATAAGGAACTTACAGTCTTTCGAGACTTAGAGAACGGGCGCTACACCACCGAACAAACCTTCAGAACTGGGGTTGTGTCTCCTCTTGCCTTTCAAGATGTGCAGATTCAGGTGCAACGACTGATGAATCAATACCAATAGAAAACAAATAATATGGTCAGCCAAACCAATGAGCGGGTCTTAAGTTGACACCAATGAATGCCATTGGCTCCTACAGCAATGAATTTGCCAACAGCTTACAGCACCAGAGATGCAATTATAGTTACTGTCAACTCGTGTTCATCTACTTGTCTCATGACCCAGCCTTACCCGCGTGACTTAATTGGCTATGGGGCAAACCCACCTGATCCAAAATGGCCTGGAGGCGCTCGCCTTGCCCTGCAAATTGTAATGAACTATGAGGAGGGGTCAGAATACTCGATTCCTGATGGTGATAATCGCTCAGAAACGTATCTTTGGGAAGTGCCTGGTGCTTCGATGGAATCGGGGAGGCGAGACTTAATTGTTGAGTCGGTTTATGAGTATGGGAGTCGGGCAGGATTTTGGCGGTTGATGCGCTTATTTGCCCAACGAGATATTCCTATTACTGTATTTGGTGCGGCACTGGCGTTAGAACGAAATCCAGAAGCAGCAGATGCGATCGCAAAAGCTGGATATGATATCTGTTGTCATGGTTGGCGCTGGATTGGCTTCCAAAACATGAATGAAGTCGAGGAACGCGCACAAATGCGTTGGGCGATTGAGTCATTGCAGAAACTAACGGGTGAACGTCCTCTCGGTTGGTACTGTCGTTATGCGCCTAGTGTTAACACCCGTCGCTTAGTTGTTGAGGAGGGTGGCTTTCTTTACGACTCTGATGGCTATAACGATGACTTGCCTTACTGGGTAGAAGTTGAGGGGAAGCCACACTTAGTAATTCCCTACACTCTAGACAACAACGATATGAAGTTCTGCGTTGCGCCTGGATTCAACAGTGGCGATGACTTCTTTACTTATCTCAAAGATGCGTTTGATGTGCTTTACCAGGAAGGAGAAACAGCCCCCAAAATGATGTCTGTTGGGTTACATGCGCGGTTAGCAGGGCGTCCTGGGCGTACAGCAGCGTTGGTGCGTTTCCTCGATTATGTCCAGAAGCATGACAAGGTTTGGATTTGCCGCCGTCTGGATATTGCTCGACACTGGATGGAACATCATCCTTACCAACCTAAGCATTAATCGTTTTAACCGCTACTGTATCAATATTCCAAAAGGCTTTGCACAATTTTCGGATGATTATTGATGGACGATTAGAGCGTTACGGCTTAACTCAATGTAGTTGTGTTGCTCAAGTAGTTCAACAAGTTGAGAAAGATTGTTGAGAAATAATGCCTCTAAATCAGAGTTTTTTATATTGCCTGTTGTCACTAATAGCAACTTATAGGGCTGTTGACGAATCAGGAACGATTCCAAAAAATCCAAATCTTTTGTAATCACAATTCGTTCCTGCTCCAGCGAAATTTGGTTAATCGCAGAATCAGGAGTTGAATTTTGACGGGGTAACTCTCGTGTGTGCAACACATCATGCCCTACATCTCGCAAGCGATAGGCTAAGCGTAACGGCAACTGAGCATCCACCAAAAACTTCATGAGGCAAATTTGTAAATGCTCTTAACCTGACTAAGCCTTGCTGCAAATAACAGTGAAGCTAAGATATCTTCTGTTTCCAAGTCGTCATAGTCTTCTAAGATTTCCTCCGTTGTCATACCAGAGCTAAGTAGCTCCAGCAAAAACTCAACCGGATATCTCAGATTCCGAATACAGGGCTTGCCATGACAAATATCTGAATTGAGGGTGATTCGTTGTAAAAGATTCTCGTTCATTTTCCTGATTCTGCTGATTGTTCTAAACACGCTTGCAAGGCTGTCTTTAGTCCGTGAAGGTAGGCTTTGTTCCTATAGCCGCAGATTTGATACTAACGAAACTATGAATCAGCAACCTTTTCAAACACAAATACATCATCCCGCTGATAACGCAACTGAAACTCTGGCGTTTGACTAAGCCGCTTTACCAAATTTGTCCCAACTTCCATAGGCAGCCCTAAGCCAGGGTAACGGACATTGAGTACAACATACCGAAACTGATTTAGGTCTGCTGATTCTGAACCCGGAAAAGCTGCCTTGATTAAGGTACGGTGAGTAAGATGAGGGGCAATATGAGCGGATGCTAAAACACCTTCTTTTGTTTTTACCACTGCGATCGCATCTTTTGTAGCTTGCCAAGTCTCAATCGGACGCAAATACCGACTCCAGAAATAACCAAACTTCGCTAACGCTAAAAAAGCTACCAACGACCAAAGTATTATCTCTCGTTTGTTGCGTAACAAGCCTTTACCCGCCGCCAGCGTTGCAATTACCGACAACAAAAGAAAGGGTAAGACTGGTAGAGAATACTGATGAATTAAATCCCGTTGATAAGGGTAAGCCGCAAGAATATTCATCGTTAGCGCCGGAATCGCGGCTACCAACGGTGTTAAATAGCGAGGTGAAAGTCCCCAAATTACTGGCGATAGCAACAACGCTAAATATTCCAGCGTACCGAGGGAAAAGATTTTTCCTAATACTAGATTTGGCTTGAATAAGAGATTTTTCGCAATATCCAGTACCGAGTCTCCTAAATAGGCATAACGAAAGACAGCCGCTGCCTCTGTGCCACTGAATCTAGGGATGATTATTTGAGTCGCAATAATAAACCAAGCGACACCCGCTACAATTGAGATCGCACCACAAACTCGTTTCTTCTCAAAGACAAGCAGCCATACTCCCATCGCTACCACGGTTAGGGAAAGCGCCGCCTTACATCCCAACACAAAAAGGATGGCACAACAGAACCACGCTACCTTCCCCAATCGTGCCGCCAAAACTGCCCCTAAGATTACCGATACAGCCATGACTTCTGGGTGAAAGTCAAAAATATTGAGATTGAAAATCAACGGGTACAACAAATACACTGCTGACATTGCTGTTGCTTGCGACTCTTTCAACCCCGCCTGACGCGCCAGATGCCAAATGGGTAGCGCACCTAACGACAAACCAATGGCTTGCACCGCAAACAACCAGTGAATCGTCGGGTAAATTTTGTACAGCAAACCCAGCAGGTAGACAGAATAAGCAGTATGGTTGCCGAGATGATGGAACCCCAAGAACGAAGAAATTGGGGGTTGTCCTTGACTCATCAGGTAAATAACTTGGTCATAAATCCCCAAATCAAACGCTGATGATTGAAACAAGGCGTGTCGCACACTGCTACACACAAATAAAATCAAAGCATTGACACCAATCATCCAACCAACAGCCTTTGGCATTAACCTTGTTCTAGTTAGTTTCTCGGTATCGTTACCGGATGCTTTGATACTGTCAGCCGATGACTCCATACTCTCCTCGCAACCACTGAATGACCGAAAATCTATTTTATTGGAGTGCGAACTCTTGAGTGAGGCTTTGATTCTTACTCCCCTTCCCGATTCCGGGAAGGGGTTGGGGGTTAGGTTATTGTGATGTACACGCGCGTAACTGAAAACCGCTACGTTTCAACCAAGCCATTGATTTTGTCCATAATTCACCCATTGTTCAACCAAAGCGATCGCACTAACCCAAATAAACAACCATAAGGCAAGGTTCGTTCTTTTACCCGGAATACAGCAACAAAGATATCCCAGCGTCAGGAAGAAGAAGGGAAGGCCGAAGCTATATCTCCCCAAACTATAAAGGCGATCGCGTGTGAAAAAGATTAGAAGTGAGTGGAACACCGCGAAGTAGGCACAAAACCAAAACAGATAGTTATGACTCAAGCTTTGGGCAAAATCCGATGTGACAAGCTTACTTAGAGAACTAGCACCTCTAGATGCCTTAGACCCATTGGGTTTAATTTTGTCCCATATTCTTTGATTGCTCCCCCCTTGACACGGGGGGTGTGAAATTTCGTCTTGCCTCACCCAATTAGTATTACTCCTTAACCTGAGATAATTAGCTATATAGGTTACTACAAGTAGCGGTGGATATAAAAATAAAATCAGCCACAGCGGCGACTGAGGAATCCACATTAAGGGTTCTTCATTTCTAACCTTGAAGTAAACCAAGAACAGCGAAAGCACTAAGACTAATATCGGGAAATACAACCCATACAAGTCAAATAAAGGAGATTTAGGGAAGAGCAAGAGTTCTAAATGCAACCCTAATTTAGTACCCCAAAGCGATTGATCGGTGAACGGAGCAAAAAAGCTTCCTCTCGAATGCAGACAAAACAAACCATAGGGTAAATAGCCTATTACTGTGGCAAGGCAAAGGGTAATGGTAATTTTAATTTCTTCACCATAATAATGAGCGTTTGTCAATAGACTGCTTCTACTTCGACGTTCTAATCGCAACCAATCAAATAAATAAATTGTTCCCAATGCAGCAATTGAGGAAAAGATAAATGGCATTAAAATCGGTCGAGTTAAAGACATAACAAACGTTACGCCAAATACTAGAGCGAGTCGAAGTGTTTCATGTAAACGACTTTGACGTAAGCAACACCAAATAAAAATAGCACTAAGGATAGTAAAGAAACTTTCTGTATAACCGATGACTCGAAAAATTGCCATTGGACTTAGCGAAAATGCTAAAACCACGAGAAACGCTAAGCTTTGGTGGTTTAAAGCTTTCTTGAAAATCCACACTAACAGTGGAAGAGAGATAAAGAAGAGAACAGCAGAAAGCACCAAAAAAGCATAAGCTGCTTGCTCTACACTCTGAGGATGAAAAAGGGTACGAATCAAAAGCGGCCAGAGAGGATAGAAGGCAATACATTGGTTATTCAATGCCAGCTCTGCATAACCTTTTAAATCCCAGTAGTAACTAACACTCTGGGAAGGAGGAATCGGATCGGGGACTAATTGAACTGGAGAAAAGAATTTATAAAACGTATTAGGATTAATCAACATCCCCAAGGCTGCACAAAGAAGAAAGGCACCACTAATCAGCAAAGATGAGTTGACTATTTGGCTGATTTTTTCCTTTGTCATTTCAGTCTTTATGGATGTGCTATCCAGCAAGATGGGAAAATGCGATCGCTTACTCCGGTAACAAGGCTGTCCAGGACTATCACTGCTTATCCCTAAATGAGGCAACAAGCCAAATAACATTCTGTCAGCAGTGCCCAAAGGCACAATAGCTTAAATATAGGCTTGTAGAATACGGTCTATCCCAGACTCCTTAAGTTTTTTCCATAGAAGCTTGCGAAGAATTAACCCAAAGAATTTTATAGTGGAGTGGCGTCTAATTTTAAAAGCATTGTGAAAGCGATTACTCTCCTCGGCTCCACCGGCTCTATCGGTACTCAGACGTTAGATATTGTTGCTCAGTATCCTGACCAATTCCGGCTTGTTGGATTGGCAGCAGGGCGTAATGTTGAAATGTTAGCGTCTCAGATTCGGCAATTTCGACCAGCAATTGCTGCCATCTGTATAGAAGAAAAGTTACCAGAACTCAAAGAAGCACTTGCCGACCTCGATCCCCAACCAATTCTCCTAGCTGGTGAAGCTGGGGTTGCAGAAGTTGCCCGTTACGGGGATGCTGAAACTGTAGTGACTGGTATTGTTGGCTGTGCAGGTCTGTTACCAACTATTGCTGCAATTGAAGCAGGTAAAGATATTGCGCTAGCGAATAAGGAAACTCTGATTGCTGGTGCCCCTGTTGTGCTGCCACTGGTTGAGAAATATGGAGTCAAATTATTACCCGCAGATTCAGAACATTCTGCAATTTTTCAGTGTCTTCAAGGGGTTCCAACGGGGGGATTGCGGCGGATTCTGCTGACTGCCTCTGGGGGGGCATTCCGCGATTGGCCTGTAGAGAAGTTACCAGAGGTTACTGTTGCTGATGCTTTGAAGCATCCAAACTGGTCAATGGGGCGCAAAATTACAGTAGACTCCGCCACGTTGATGAATAAAGGCTTGGAAGTAATTGAGGCTCACTTTCTCTTCGGCATGGACTACGACCATATCGATATTGTCATCCATCCCCAAAGTATTATTCACTCGTTGATTGAGCTACAAGATACCTCAGTTTTAGCGCAGCTAGGGTGGCCAGATATGCGCTTACCGCTACTATATGCGTTATCCTGGCCCGATCGCATTTATACCGATTGGGAACAGCTAGATTTGGTGAAGGCTGGAAATCTCACGTTTAGGGAACCCGACCATCAAAAATATCCTTGTATGCAACTCGCTTATGCCGCAGGACGTGCGGGGGGTTCCATGCCAGCGGTGTTGAATGCGGCAAATGAACAGGCAGTGGCGTTATTTCTAGATGAGAAAATTGGATATTTGAATATTGCGCGTCTGATTGAACAAATATGCGATCGCCATCAAACAGATAACTGTCCGAATCCTTCCTTAGATGACATCCTAGCCGCCGATCAATGGGCAAGACAGGAAGTGCTAAGAGCCAGTGAAATTTTGGAGAAAGGTAAGCTGCTCAACATTTAACTTGCTTGCTATAACTCAGCTCTTCCAGCAAGTTATTATTACCCCACCTCAGCCCTGCCTTTGCAAGGGGGGGGCTGATTCCTTCTCCTCCAGATCCACCAGCACCCTAACGAGACTTATACGAAAATTTAGAAGCAATAAAGGCAGAATCGAGACATGGTATAACAGAGCCAAAACGGAGACGTATAAGCCTTTCGACCTTTTGCCTTCTGCCCCCTTCCTTCTGCCTTCTTGCACTAGTGAGATACGCGAACTTTCATCTCTTCTCCTAAATGACGTTGATATAGTTTAATTGCATCATTTTATTCTTCAAAGTTGAGAGGAAATGATGTTCATGATTACTCATCAAACTGAAATCATAAGTTATGTGTTTTGGAGATTTGCGAACTGTTTCAAAGCAGTGATAGGATGATCCGGATTTGAGTAGCTGACATTTGAATATCATGACTGTTCGGGCACTTTTCCAAACTGCTAAAGTTGAAACTGCTGCTTCACCCTATGACACCATTCAGCTCAAGGTTTTCTACCCAGCCCAGATGTCAGGCAGTGATCAAGAACAGAATCTGGGTGTTGTTCCTGCTGATTCTCAACAAGCTCCATTCAAGGTTGTCATTGTTTTCAACGGGATTAACTGTGGACCTGAGTTGTATCAATGGTTGGCAGTTAAATTGGCGGATCGTGGACTTGTGGTCGTTACCTTTTCTTGGATTGCCGAGAATTTACCCGGCATGGTAGCGCTCACTCCAGGGGTTGACCTGAAGATGTTGGCTCCAAACGTCTACGGTACAGGACCAACAGCCTCTGCTTTGCCCGCTTTACTGGCAGCACTAGAGCGGTTACAAGCTGAAGGGGTTTTAGCTGGTTTGCTCGATTTAGACCACATTATTCTGGGTGGGCACTCGGCTGGAGGTAGAGTAGCCATCGAAAGTGCAGACTCGCGGTTTCATCCACAAGTGGCAGCCGCTTTTGCGTATGCTGCTCATACCGCAGCAATTGTACAGCTAGGGTATGCATCTGGCACAATCCTCCCTTTACCGGATTCCTTACCTCTACTCCTGATGGGGGGAACCTGCGATGGAGTCATTGCGAACAGCAGTCATCCCTATGGAGTGGCGTGGGAACAGGCGACAACTCCAGTGATGCGTACTTTCCGGGAAGCGATCAAAGGCGGGAGAGATGATAGTTATCTACTGCTTCTGGAAGGAGCCAACCATTTTTCTGTCGTCGATCCGTTTGATGCTACCACGGGTAGACCATTTCTAGACTTTCCAGCAACCCAACCAGAAGACCAACTGAGAAATTTGATGGCGGAAGCGATTGGTTTATTTATTGATGCTCATGTTCATTCTCAGCCAACCGCTCTCGACGCGCTAAATCAAAGATTAGGTTCTACCCATCCTTTGATCGCATCGTTCGAGCGCAAGTAGATTGCGATCTGAAAACTGGTTGATTGTTTTAGAAGCTTAGTCTAACTGATGCTGTTGTTCAGCATGAGCGATCGCTTCCTACAGAGAGGACAAAAGCCCTATTGTCGAATGATCCAGTGTTGAATCCGGTGGAAATACAAAAATTTCTGCACCGTGAAGCAATGCCTGATGATAGATTTTTATTGCCTCAGCCAAATTGGAAAATGTAATGGGAACCCAGCGATCGTCATAAGAATAGATTACGACTTTGGTTGCTGCAAATTCTTCTAGCGGGAGTGGATTTGTCCAGGGTGAAGCCACGACTGATGAATCTTTCAATTAGTACAAGTTTCTTTACTTACTGTGACTGTCATACATCTGTAATAAGCTCTATCTAAAGGACTAGGTCTAAAGAGATATTTTTGAAGAAGAAAGGGAGAATTCAGGAGCGATTAATTTCACTCTAAAGAGAGAAAAGTAATACATCAGTAATGTGCACGAATTACGCTTGTATTGCAAAAAGTATTTAAAGTTAGTTTACTTTTTGTCGAAATTTTCAGTAGTCATTAATGATGAACAGAGTATAGAAAAAGCAGTTGGTTTAGAAAAGAGCGATCGCTAACTTTTTTGCTTATTATTCATTCGCTCGAATGCCGACTAAGCGTTCTAGTTCATCCACGACGCGCTCAAATTCTTCAACCAGAGGGGTTGACCCAGCCGTGTGAAACGCCTTAACTAAAGAACGGTAATACCAAAGTGTGCCTTGCTTGCCGCCTTGGAAGCGTTCCCAAACTGCATCTCCTAAAAGGCGATAATCCTTGAGAATTGACCAGACATTGTGCAGCTTGTCGGCTGCTGACACCAAACGGACTGAGGCTGATGCTGTGGGAATGTGAGCAATATAAGCCTCCTTGCGCTGTAGCCAAGGCGGTTTCGGTGTTTGGTCGGAGTCAGTACAACCATCAACAATCTCTGTCACAACATCACCAAAGCAGCGGCGAATTTCTTCTCGTGTTGCAGCACCACCTTGGTCTTCAATGGCATCATGAAGTAAAGCTGCGATCGCTTCATCTTCATTTGCCCCATACTCTAGAGCGATACTCGCCACACCCAGGAGGTGGGAAATGTAAGGAACTCCACCGCCTTTCCGAGTTTGGTTGACGTGCAACTGCGTGGCAAAGGTTAGAGCATCTGTAAAACGTTCCGAAAGCTTCATGAGAGCAATTCACGAATAGGTTAAAAAAGGCTGAGATTCTGCCCGTAGTGAACCAAAGCATTAGATAAGCTAATGGTGTCACAGTCTGTTCGGTGTTGGTTAATTTACTCATCCCTGTTGAAAGAGCTGTTTTTAAAACTATGTCTTCTTTAGAAAAACGCTTAGAAGCGTTCCGCCAATTGCCTCTAAGGGCGCAACTGGCTCTCATTGCCTCCTCTCGCGCCAACCCAGTTTTGGGCAAGAATCAGGAGTACATCGAGGGTTTGGAGCGTGTTCATGCTGAGTGCCTACAAGCATCAACACCTCAGCAGAAGTCTGCCTATGAAAAAGCGAAAGCGAATTTGACATCAAATTGAAACTTGGAGGGGAGAAAACTTAGTGCAGCGCGGCGGAAATAACTATCCAGTTGAACATTGGCTAAACGGCTTACTGTACAAGCATTAAGGCTTCTGCCTTCTGCATAAGAGCCTCCTGCCTTCTTCTTGCACTGAGGAGTTGTGGCTCACACACGCGATTACCCCACTCCTACAACATTAGCTAAGTCGAGTAGTGCTTCCTAGCCCCACCTTCTGTTTGAGCGTCCTTCTTGAACCCTGCTGTCTCTACTCCAGCCAAGAGGATTACTCACGCCCCTCATACACTGACTCTCCAGATAGCCACAAAGCGCGTCTACTCAGTTTTTAAGTATCTGTTCCCATGACTAACCGCCTTGTTCAAACCCAAAGTCTTTATCTTCGTAAGCACGCTGAAAATCCCATAGACTGGTGGCCTTGGTCTGATGAAGCGCTGGCAACCGCTAAGGCAAACAACAGACCGATTTTCCTTTCCATTGGTTACTCTAGCTGTCACTGGTGTACGGTGATGGAAGGAGAAGCCTTTTCCGATCCTGCGATCGCGCAGTATATGAATGCTAATTTCTTGCCGATCAAAGTGGATCGGGAAGAGCGACCAGACATCGACAGCATTTATATGCAAGCCTTGCAGATGATGACAGGGCAAGGAGGTTGGCCGCTTAATGTTTTCCTCACCCCTGATGACTTAGTGCCGTTTTATGGAGGCACCTACTTTCCTGTAGAACCACGCTACGGACGCCCTGGATTTTTACAGGTACTACAAGCGATTCGCCGCTTCTACGACATCGAAAAAACTAAGCTACAAACATTCAAAGAAGAAATTCTGCTGAACCTCCAGCAGTCAGCCATGCTCCAAGCATCCACTCAGCTCAGTGATGAGTTACTAGAGCGTGGCATTGAGACGAATACGGGCGTAATCAGTGGAGGAAGTTATGGGCCAAGCTTCCCGATGATACCGTATGCTGAGCTTGCCCTACGGGGTACCCGGTTGAGTCATGAATCTGAATATGATGCCTATCAAGCCTGCGCTCAGCGAGGATTAGACCTAGCAAGGGGAGGTATCTATGATCACGTTGCTGGTGGTTTTCACCGCTACACCGTTGATGCGACTTGGACGGTACCCCATTTTGAAAAAATGCTCTATGACAACGGGCAGATTGTCGAGTACCTAGCGAATTTGTGGAGTGCGAGTGTTCAAGAACCGGCATTTGAACGTGCGATCAGAGGAACAGTACAATGGCTCAATCGGGAAATGACTGCCCCTCAAGGCTTCTTTTACGCTGCCCAAGATGCCGACAATTTTACGACTCCTACAGCTACTGAACCAGAGGAAGGAGCGTTTTATGTCTGGAGTTACACAGAACTGGAACAACTCCTCACTTCATCAGAACTCGCAGAACTTAAAAAGGAATTTACAGTTACACCTGAAGGCAACTTTGAGGGGCACAATGTTTTACAACGCCGCCACTCTGAACAACTCAGTGAGACGTTGGAAGCTGCTTTGGCAAAGCTCTTTGAGGCGCGTTATGGTTCTAATCCTGAGGCATTAGAAACCTTCCCACCAGCCCGAAACAATCAAGAGGCAAAAACGAACAAGTGGTCAGGTCGGATTCCACCCGTCACGGACACGAAAATGATTGTCGCCTGGAATAGCTTGATGATTTCCGGCTTAGCACGAGCCTACAGTGTGTTCCATCAACCGGATTACTGGGCATTAGCCAATAACGCTGCCAAATTTATTTTGGACAATCAATGGGTCGAAGGGCGTTTCCACCGACTCAACTACGATGGTCAGCCTTCAGTGCTAGCACAGTCTGAAGACTACGCTCTGTTTATCAAAGCCCTCCTAGATTTGCATCAAGCAAGTTTGTCAGTTGTCATTGGCACAACAAACAACGAACAACAAACAACGAACAACTGGTTAGAAAAAGCCCTCAAGGTACAGGAAGAGTTTGATGAATTCTTGTGGAGTGCGGAACTGGGTGGGTATTACAACTCGGCGACTGACACCAGTGGTGACTTGTTGGTGCGGGAGCGTAGTTATGCTGACAATGCGACACCTTCTGCCAATGGAGTAGCGATCGCAAATCTAGTTCGTCTTGCTCTACTTACTGAAGACCTCCAATACCTTGACAAAGCGGAGCAATCCCTACAAGCGTTTAGCAGTGCCATGAACCAGGCTCCTCAATCCTGTCCAACGCTATTTACTGCCCTAGATTGGTATCGCTACTGTACCCTGCTTCGCTCTAACAGTGACCAGCTAACGTCCCTAATTGCTCAGTATTTGCCTGTGAGTGTCTATCAGTTAGAAACCAATCTGCCTGAAGGCTCTGTGGGCTTAGTCTGCCAAGGACTCAGTTGTCTTGCACCAGCTCACTCTCCAGAGCAGCTATTGAAGCAAGTACAGCAAAGTCAAACTAGAGATTAGTTCGCTAGGGCAGAATTGCCACCAGCGCGAATGAACATCCCCTGCCCAGCCTCCCTTCCTTTAGTTCAGCGGTAGCGGCTGAGTAGAGTTCATCGGTGGCACCTGAGTAGAGTTCATTGGCTCTGGTAACTGACTGGGTGGAATTCGCTCAATGGCAATTAGGGCTTCAATCACCGACTTAACAATCGGTGCAGCGACGGTTGAACCAAAAACATCTCCTTTCGGTTCATCAACTACAGCTAGAACCACATAGCGAGGAGATTCCACCGGAAAAATCCCGACAAAGCTGGTAATTTTAGCATTGCTGTAATAGCCGCCTGTCGGGCTAGCTTTCTGAGCGGTACCCGTTTTTCCGGCAATGCGATAACCCGGAACTTGAGCATTGCTCCCTGAGCCTTCACGAACCACGCTTTCCATCATGGAAAGAACCGATTGGGTGGTTGTTGGAGAGAAGATTGGACGCGCCGCACTCAGACGAGGCTGCCAATGCATTTGCCCTTTGCTATCAAATAGCCCCTGAACCACATGAGGAGTCACCAACTTGCCTCCATTCGCCAAAACACCGTGCATCTGAACGAGTTGCATCGGCGTTAAGGAAAAGCCCTGACCAAAGGCAGTGGTAGCGGGTTCAATTGCTGAAGTCGTAAACTGCCGCTGACTTTTGAACTGCCCCGGTGCCTCGAAGGGTAAGTCAATTTCAACCTTATGCCCCAGTCCTAGGCGTTCTAGCCAACTGTAATAGAGATCTGGCTTCATTTGTCGGATAATCCGAACCATGCCGATATTGCTGGAATGCTCAAGGATTTGGGTGACGCTGAGCATCCCACGAGCGCCGATTGACTCAAAGTCATGGTTGGCAATTGGCCACTTGCCGATTTGTATCCGCCCCGTGTCGTTGAACAGGCTGTCGGGTTGGATGGCTCCAGTTTCTAATGCGATCGCAACATTCAGGGGCTTGAACGTCGAACCGGGTTCATACAAGTCTGTCAGCGCCCAGTTTTTAAATAGACCAACATCAAAGTTGTAGTACTGATTGGGGTTATAGGTCGGCTCAGAAACCAGCGCTAATAAAGAACCATCCCGCGCATCCATAACAATGACCGTCCCCCGCTCAGCATTAAACTGCTCAATTTTTTGCTTGAGAGCAAAGCGAGCAGCTCTTTGGAGGCGGCTATCGAGCGTCAACTGCAACTGTAAATCATCAAAGTGCAAAAATCCCTCTGGAACATGATCTGGCATCAGTGCGCCATTGCCAGCACGACTGAGGCGAATCGTGCGAACCGCACGTTCTAGTAAGTTTTCCTGAGAGTATTCCAATCCTGCCTGACCACGATGATCGACATCAACGTAACCCACTACATCAGCCGCTAAATCCTGCTGGGGATAAAGGCGGGAGTATTGCCGAATCAGCTCTAAACCATCGACTTGCATCGCGGCAATCCGGTCCGCAACGTCTTCAGTCAGTGCCCGACCCAGGCGAATTCCACTGTTTTTTTTGTCAAATAGCTTCTCCAAGTCGCTTACTGTCTTCCCGATTAAGGGAGCCAGGATTGTTGCCATTTTCTGCTTGGAGATCTTGAAAAACTTTGGATGGGCGTACAGGGTATAGACGGGTCGGTCAACTGCCAAAACGTTGCCATTGCGGTCAACAATTGGACGACGCGGGACAAAGGGACGTAACGATACCATCTGCTGCTGACGTGCTTTCCCCTCTAAGAGTCGTGCCTGGTCAACTTGCAGCCGATACAAGTTTAGGAGTAGCCCGATGCTGCCTGCCATCATGAGTGCCCAAACCAGCAGCAGTCTGAGCTGGGGCAGCTTAGTGGGTTTTGAGTTTTGTGAAGGCGTTCCTCCGTGAGGTGCTTTGACCTTAGAGCGGTCAGGCTCTTTTAACTCATAACTCATGATTCGTTACCAAAAAATTGGGTATAAAGCCCCGTCCTTCTAGGGCGGCTTTTATGATAAACTTACGCCAGTTGCGTCAGCGTAATCATGCTGGTATTCGAGGCAAAACTTGAGGGAACAAAGCAGCAGTATGAACGGCTTGATGAAGCCATTCGTACTTCTCGTTTTATTCGCAACAGTTGCCTCAGACACTGGATGGACAACAAGGGAATCGGGAAGTACGAGTTGAGCGCATATTGCGCTGTTCTCGGCAAACAGTTCCCGTTCGCTGGCAAACTTAACTCTCAGGCTCGGCAAGCTTCTGCTGAACGGGCTTGGAGTTCTATCGCTCGGTTCTACGACAACTGCAACAAGGGCAGACCAGGAAACAAAGGTTTTCCACGTTTTAAAAAACATCAAACTCATGGCTCTGTTGAGTACAAAACCACAGGGTGGAAGCTGCTCGTTGATAGGCGAACTATCACGTTCACTGATGGGTTTGAAGCTGGAAGTTTCAAAATGTGGGGAACCCGTGACCTGCACT
This sequence comes from Symplocastrum torsivum CPER-KK1, assembly GCA_019358875.1. Taxonomy (GTDB): domain Bacteria; phylum Cyanobacteriota; class Cyanobacteriia; order Cyanobacteriales; family Coleofasciculaceae; genus Symplocastrum; species Symplocastrum torsivum. Next base: position 7,844 of record JAHHIF010000056.1, on the reverse strand, counting down.
TCTATCAGTTGAAGCAGATTAAGCGAGTGCGGGTTGTCCGTCGAGCTGACGGATACTACGTTCAGTTTTGTCTCGACCAAGAACGAGTAGAGAAGAGACAGCCAACGGGTAAAACCATTGGGTTGGATGTTGGCTTGACTCACTTCTACACCGATTCCCACGGGCAAACCGTTGAAAATCCCCGTCACTTGAGAAAGTCGGAGAAATCGCTCAAGCGTCTTGGTCGCAGACTTTCCAAGACTCTTTATGGTTCTAACAACAGAGTCAATGCGAGAAATCGTTTGAGTCGAAAGCACCTCAAGGTAAGTAGGCAGCGTAAAGACTTTGCCGTAAAGTTGGCAAGGTGCGTCATCCAGTCTAACGACTTGGTTGCCTATGAGGACTTGCAGGTGCGGAATATGGTTAGGAACAAAAAACTGGCTAAGTCTATTTCCGATGCTGCATGGTCGGCTTTCCGAGATTGGTTGGAATATTTTGGGAAGGTATTTGGTGTGGTGACGGTAAGCGTGCCACCTCACTACACCAGTCAAAATTGTTCTACTTGTGGGAAGGGAGTCACCAAGTCGTTGAGTCAAAGAACTCATAGATGTCCTCATTGTGGGTTCGTGTTAGACCGAGACTGGAATGCAGCTATCAATATCCTTGAAATCGCACTCCGTACCGTGGGGCACACGGGAACGTTAAACGCCTCTGGAGACATCGACCTCTGCATTGGTGAGGAAACTCCTCAGTGTAAGCCGAGTCGGGGAAAGAGGAAGCCCAAAGAGTAATCTTTGGAATCCCCGTGCGTTCACGCCGGGGAGGATGTCAACTCAGTATCCCAGTGGTGTAGTTGCCTTTGACTCTGGTTTAGCTGTTGAAGTTGGAATAGTTTGGGCTTGGCGTTGAGGTGCTGGTGGCAGAAAAATTGTGTTGCTTGGGTTAGGCGTCACTAGCCCTGTCGCTGGGTTTTCGGCTTGTTGCGCTAGTTGGTCTTTAATCACTGCGTTCGTTGTCGTTAGATGGCGTTCATGACGTTGCAGTGTTTCTAATTTCCGGTACTCTTTTGTCCACTGCTGCTGTGTATAAACTGTCCACGAGTAGATTGTGAGGGTAGTGGCAACCAAAATGAATGTTACAACGTCGGAGCTACGCTGCAAAAACAATAGTGATGAGAGCCAAATTGGTGTTTGCTGTCGCGAGGCGTTGAGTTTTTCTACCTTCTTGCCAGTGTTTCTAGACGGTACACTCACGGTTGATGAGAGCGTTGCCCTTGATCGCGTCCCCTTGGAGTTGGTCGCTTGTCGTCTGGGTTGATGTCGTTGGGGTAGAACTGAGCGAGGGACAGCGTTCATAAGCATTTCACCGTTCTTAGGTTGGAAGTTATCTCAAGTCCATTGGATCACGTCAGCTAGGCGTTGTTGCTTTTTGTCCGTTATCTGATGCAACAGAGTCCTGACTGGGAACCTATGTCTACTACCCTAAACAAGGTGTATCTAGCAATTCCCGTAAAGAGCGAATAATGATAGCAAACGTGATACTAGCGATCGCAAAAATGCAATTCGCCTAAAACTCGATAATCGAACTCATCCTAACATCCGCTGTTGGTGGCAGCAGCTACTGAATGTCGGCTAGGGGCTTTAGATTTGGCTTGAGACATAGTAGTCATCCCTGCATATGAAGATGGCTCTGATGTCAAGAATTGGGGATGCTTCACTGGAATTTCAATCAGGAACGTAGCACCTTGACCTAGCTGAGATTGACAGTCTATTTGACCATGATGTTGGTTGACAATGGTTTGATAAGTGACGGTTAGACCCAATCCTCTACCTTGACCAACGTCTTTGGTTGTGAAAAAAGGCTCAAAGATTCTCGGCTGAATTTCCGGCTTAATTCCTGGACCATTATCGGCGATCGCAATTTGTACTCGACCCCCTTGTCCCGAATTAAGACTGGGAACCCACGTTGTCCGCAGCGTAATGACTTTCGTCGGATCAGCCAACCGGTTGAGTGATTCAATGGCATTCGTTAGGATACTCAAAAAGGCTTGGTTGATCTGCTTGGCATAACATTCCACTGGCGGTAAGTTGTCGTAGTATCGCTCTACCTGAATTTTGCCGACAAGTTGACTGTGCAAAATCAACAGTGTACTTTCCAATGCTGCATTGAGATCAACTGGTTTTACAGGGGCACCATTGGTGCCAGAAAACTTCTGCAATAACTGCACAATCTCCTGAATCCGTTCTGCCCCCGATTCCATAGACTTCAGGATTTTGGGTAAATCTCTGAGTAAAAAATCGATTTCTGCTTCCTGCGTCAATTGTTGGATTCCGTCAGGTGGGTGGGGATAGTAAGCTTGGTAGGCTTGTACGAGGCGAATTAATTCACTTACATAATTTTCAACATAAGGAATGTTGCCGTAGATAAAGCCAACGGGGTTGTTAATTTCATGAGCCACACCAGCAATCATCCGACCCAAGCTTGACATTTTTTCACTTTGTATCAGTTGGGCTTGAGTTAGTCGCAGTTCCTCGATCATTTCTGCCATCTTCTGCGCTTGCAGGGCACTATGGGCAGCTTGCTGCTGAGTGCAGGCATACAAATAAGCCTGTTGCAGGGAAATTGCCAATTGATCGGCTACGGCTTCGGCAAGTTGTTGGTCATTTTTTGACCAGTACCGGGTCTGCGAACACTGATTGATATAGAGTAGGGCGTGGAGTTTGCCGTTCGCTTGGACGGGGATGACAAGCGATGACTTAATCTGAGTCTTTTGGTATTCAGGATTCGCTTTACCAATCCGCTCATCTTGGGTAATGTCTGGAATCATTACCAATTGACGATGCTGGATTACCCACTGGGTTATGGGTCCGTTGATATCGAAGACTTCTAGGGAAGGGGAAAACGGCTGGCGGCAAACTTCGTAGATATGCTTGCGCCGGAATGCGCCACAAGCAAAAGTTCTAGGGCGTTCTGAGTTAGCTTCAATAATTTCAGGGTTGTTGAGGTCTTCAACGAGGTGAACAAGGCATCGGTCTGCCTCTAGTACCTCCAACAGTTGTGCGATCGCTTCCGTTAAAATTATCTCTGGATCAAAACTCTGACGGGTTTGACGGGTGATTTGATTGACTAGCCGTTCTCGAATTGCCTGTTTTTGTGTTTTTTCGTAAAGCTTAGCTTGACGGATTGCAATTTCTAGTGGCTCAGCAATCGACTCTAAAAACTCAATTTCCCCCGCCGACCAACGACGAGGTTGTTCTGAAAGACAGGCGATGAACCCGATTCCTTCGCTGGTGGCAGTAACGGGAATCAGTACGCTAGCTCTATATCCCAGTACAGGATGATTTGCACAAAGGTGATTTTCTTGCGTTGTCAGCTCCCCTGAAGCACTTAATAAGGCTTCTCCTATCATCTTGTCGGGAGCGACTAGAGGTAGTCCATCTAGGCTATCCCCACATCCGCTCAGGTTGCTTTCCTGCCCGAAGGATTGTCGGTTTGCCCCAAGGACATAACTCGCTTGCTGAGGCTTTTTGTTGCGCCAATGCTTTAGCCAAGGGAGTTGTTGAGCTAGCAAACCCAGCGATAATGATTTTGGCTTAGATGGCTCGATGCCATTGTTCACAATCCGCTCGCCAGCTACGAGTGCGGATGCGATCGCTCCAAAGCGGCATAAGGGATAGTATCCCAATAGCGATGTTTTTCGCTTGTTATTCCACTCACAGACTACCTGCACTCGCTGCGTGTCTTTGAAGTACCATAGGAAGCTACAGCTATCTAAATTGAGTAAGGTACCTACCTCATCAGCCGCCGTTTGGAGGACTACTTGCAACTCCAAGGAATTGCGGATACGGTCAACAATTTTTTGGCTAAGTACGGCTTGCAGTCTGGGATACCTGATCCAGGCTTGGAAAAATTGAAAAGCATAATTAGCGATCGGGAACACAATGCCTCCCTTGAAGAATACTCCGCACCCACCTTAACTCGTTCATTTTGGGCAGCGAGAAGAATTCCAATTTTCAAATCAACCTAAAGACGACTTCCCAAACTGACATATCTATGTAGGATATCAGGTTACTCTTACGAAAAGTTGTAGTCTAGACTACGAAAAACGCCCTCTACAGAAAGCGTAGACCCAGGAGTAGGGATTTACGAGGCTCAAGCTAGGCATAAAGAAGCATAAATTTAAAAAAAGCCGATCTTTCTAAAGAAATAGAGTAAAAAATAATTCTTCATGCTAAAACTGTAGAATTGTAGATGGACTGGCATAACATCTCTTTTGATGCCAGCCGTGATAAAAGAGGAGTGTATGAAGAAATTAATTGGTTTAGCTCTCGTGTTTGCTCTAGCTACTACCTTAGGTGCCTGCCAGTCAGGTGAAGGTGGTACTGGCGAAACGACCCCTGCTGATTCTCCGGCTGAGTCTCCAACTACATCGCCTAGCTAGTAAGAAGCGCGATCGCGCTACGTTCGGTCACAAGCCAAGAGACTCGCTCTTTAGATTGATGGCGACATTCAGACCCTTGTCTGGTGTCGCTATTTTGATTAAGGAGCGTGGAAAGGTTGGATGAACTACGGAGTCATTTTTAGCGTGCTAGATGTGAATAGTGCGTTTTTGGCGACATCTTTAGTTATTGTCGAAACGCACAGATGGTACTGGACGAGCAAGCAGGTTGTGGATGGTTAAGAGGCAAGCTAGGCAATGAAACAGAGCGGATTCTTGAGTTTGGTAATCGGACTATCGTTCGTTGTGGCTGAACCCGCTTTTTGTTTGCCACCACCGGAAGATGTGCCAGAAGAGGTGTTAAGAACGGAGATTATTACCGAAGCGCGATCGCCTATTGATGGTAAGGTACTGACAGCCGCCCAATACGCGCAACTGCAAGCCAAGTTAGCGCAGCGCCCCACCTCGCCTGAATTGAACCCACGAATCCAGGAATTAATTTTTCTGTTGCGTCTGCGCCATCTGTTCCGAACACTGACTCCGCTTTAACAAAAATTCCACTCATCAACCCAAGACGAAAACTATCTTGGGGGTAATCGTAATCTTATTCCTGCTCAATGGGTGAGGGTCTTATTTCTGCTTGAATCTTTTCCCTTCTGCCCTCTGTCCTCTTCCTTTTGCCATAAATACCTCTCTGGCTAGTGTTCTAGCCCCTAATTCGCCAGTATTGTCGGTAAAAATGTGTACAAAGCAATAAATTTGTATATAAATATTAAAATTGTGTTGTGTATGGCGCTCTTGCTCCCCGTTTATAGAGGTAGATAGCTTGATGTCCCCGATAATTGCCCCTGAACAAGTTGACCGGATTGTCTGGAATCAACATAATGACCCGTTTGAAATCCTTGGTCCCCATCGAGTTGAGCAAAATGGGAAGACTAGCTGGGTAGTGCGGGCTTATCTACCAAATGCGGAAGCGGCTTGGGTGGTTCGTCCAGAAGAACGGCTGGAATACCCAATGCATTCTGTTCACCATCCTCACTTTTTTGAAGCAGAAATTGAGACACCTGAACTGGCAAATTACCAGCTACGGCTCAAGGAAGGTGAGCATGAGCGAGTTATCCATGACCCTTACGCTTTCCGTTCTCCTCTTTTAACAGACTTCGATTTACATCTATTTAGCGAAGGCAATCACCACCGCATCTACGAGAAACTGGGCGCACACGCAACAGAAATAGACGGTGTAAAAGGTGTCTACTTTGCCGTTTGGGCACCTAACGCTCGTAACGTTTCGGTTTTGGGAGATTTTAACGATTGGGATGGGCGCAAACACCAGATGCGTAAAGGTTCAACTGGGGTTTGGGAACTCTTCATTCCCTCCCTTGGTTTTGGGGAACATTACAAATACGAAATCAAAAACTTTGATGGGCATATTTACGAAAAATCTGACCCTTATGGCTTTCAGCAAGAACCCCGACCGAAAACTGCATCAATTGTTACTGACTTAGATGCTTATCAGTGGCAGGATTCTGACTGGATGGAGGGTCGGCGACATACGGATGCTTTAACTCAGCCGATTTCTGTGTATGAGGTTCACTTGGGTTCTTGGCTTCATGCCTCTTCAGGAGAACCAGCTAAGCTTGAGAATGGGGAAGAGCCTGTAGTAGTCGTTTCGGAACTCAGACCAGGGGCACGTTTCCTGACCTATCGAGAATTAGCGCAGCAGCTAATTCCTTATGTAAAGGAACTCGGATTCACCCATATTGAGCTACTACCAATAGCGGAACATCCCTTTGATGGTTCTTGGGGTTATCAGGTGACGGGCTATTATGCTTGCACTTCCCGCTTTGGGACACCAGAAGATTTCATGTATTTTGTTGATCAGTGCCACCAAAATGGGATTGGTGTGATTGTGGACTGGGTACCGGGACATTTTCCTAAAGATGGTCACGGGTTAGCGTTTTTTGATGGTACTCACCTTTATGAACATGCCGACCCACGTAAGGGGGAACATAAGGAGTGGGGAACTCTGGTATTCAACTATTCCCGCAATGAGGTGCGTAACTTTTTGGTGTCGAACGCTCTGTTCTGGTTCGACAAGTACCATATTGATGGAATGCGGGTGGATGCTGTGGCTTCGATGCTCTACCTGGACTATTGTCGCCCTGCTGGAGAATGGTTACCCAACCAGTATGGAGGTAGGGAAAATATTGATGCGGCTGATTTCCTCCGTCAGACGAATCACACTATCTTTAGCTACTTTCCCGGTATCCTCTCGATTGCTGAAGAGTCAACAGATTGGCCGATGGTGTCTTGGCCGACTTATGTGGGAGGACTGGGCTTTAACTTGAAGTGGAACATGGGTTGGATGCATGACATGTTGGATTACTTCCACATGGACCCTTGGTTCCGCCAATTCCATCAGAACAACATCACGTTCAGTATGTGGTACAACCACAGCGAGAACTATATGCTGGCGCTTTCTCATGATGAGATTGTCCACGGCAAGAGCAATATGCTGGGCAAGATGCCAGGAGATGAGTGGCAGAAGTTTGCGAATGTCCGCTGCTTGTTTGCTTATATGTTCACTCACCCTGGTAAGAAAACTCTCTTCATGAGTATGGAGTTTGGGCAGTGGAGTGAGTGGAATGCTTGGGCGGATTTGGAGTGGCATTTGTTGCAATTTGAGCCACATCAAAAGTTAAAGCAGTTTGTCAGTGACCTCAACCAACTGTATCGCACTGAAATTGCGCTCTATACTCAGGATTTTGCCCAAGAGGGGTTTGAGTGGATTGATTGTAGTGACAATCGCCATAGCGTGGTTGCCTTTATTCGTCGTGCTAAGGATTCTGACGAGTTTATTGTTACGGTTTGCAATTTCACACCTCAACCTCATAGTCACTATCGGGTTGGTGTTCCAGAAGTTGGATTTTATACGGAACTCTTCAACAGTGATGCCCGTGAGTATGGTGGTAGCAACATGGGAAATCTAGGAGGCAAGTGGACAGATGAATGGTCGTTCCACACTCAGCCTTACTCGTTGGACTTGTGTTTGCCACCGTTAGGGGTATTGATTTTGAAGCTAAACCGAGAGAAGACGAAGGCAGCAATGCAGCAGACTGTGTAAAGCCCTACATTAGTTTGACAAAAGACTAAAAGCGAATACATAGCGGTTTTCAATTGTACGCGCAGTACAGTTTTAACCTCTCTCCTACAAGGAGAGAGGCTTTGAAATTAGCCCCCTTCCCTTGTAGGGCTATCAATTACAGGACTTACGCAATATCCTTCCTTGAAACACCATTTGTAGGGGCGCAAGGCTTTCATTGGTGTCAACTTAAGCGAAAAAGGAGCAGGGAAGATAGAGTGAAAGTCAAATAATTAGATCAGAGCCAGCCGACCGAATATGAGCCGAAGTCGTCCGTGGAGCAGT
>JAHHIF010000055.1 GCA_019358875.1 Symplocastrum torsivum CPER-KK1 | reverse complement strand
GACCGGGTGATATTCTCCTCAAGCTCACTGCCAACTCGATAGCGACAATAGAGATTTCCATCATCATTGAAGCGAGAAACCGCCCTTCTGAACGTTGGGGTCGGCAATTGATTTCCAAGCGCTTAACGAAAGCGATGGCGATACATCAAGCAAATACGGCAATTTTCCTGAGTTCGTCTCAAGAGGGATTGGCACAAGAAATCGGGATATGGGCATTGGGAGAATGTGAGTATGGAATTTGGGTAGCGACAACACACGAGCTGCTTGCTGTTGCGATTCAGTTCCTCATCGTGCGGCAGCAATTAGCCACCCAACAAGCGTTCAACTCAAAACTTGATGCTAGAGCAATAGAAGCTCAGATGCAGCAAATACAGTCATCGTTGAATTACATCAATCAAATCAATACACACGTAACACAGTTACAACAACAGGCAGAGGGGATTCGGACGAAAGCTAAAGCAATGAGAGCGGAAATTAAGAGTGCGCTAGTCTTAACTAGTGAAGCTCTTAGTGCTGTTAAGAATGAAGGTTAAAGCGATGTTTAAGAAAACTTGGCTTAGTGTTCCCCACTAAAGAGGGTGGGGAACAGGTGAAAGGCGATCGCTAAACAGCAAAGCCTTTAGTCATTGCTACCACTACCATTACCTGGATAACGATTTTCCAAATATTGCAAAAGGCGTTCAAGGTTCTGTTGCATAATATTGAACCGTTCCTCACAGGCTAATATTCTCTCCCGCTCACCATCCAAATTTTCAAGAAGCTGTTAACGGGACTTAAACAAATATCAAGCCCAAACAAAGCCTAAACTAGCTTTGGGACTTAGATAAAAACTGAGGCAAAAATGGCTTCAAACCCAGACTGGGAAATTCATTCAGCTCAAAATGCATAAATCTAGTATTCATACCAAATCCGGGTTGACTACCCCCTTTATCAGGAAGGATAATCTCCCTCAATGCGATCGCAAAAATGGAAGTAGCTCAAACCCCGTTGACAAACAAGGTTAAAAGTTATTAATTCTCAATAAATAAAGTTTCTTGAAAAGAAAAAAACACACTGTCATGAACTTCTTTGTACAGAAGCTGTAATCCGAGTAAGAGTATGAAGTTAACACACAGCTAGAGGCTTAATTGCCTATTAAGTGTGTTCAATTATCCAGTCTCTAACGCTTCTGGATCAGGCCACCAATGATAGTTAGTAAGTGCTTGTACCTTAGAGGGCATTTGTGAGACGATACAACAGCGTTCGGCTAGAACTTGTTCTAATTCATCAAGTGTTTCAAAGCTCTTGTTAGCTAAAGGTTCATCTGACAGTTGCCACAGCCGTTCAGCCGGTTGCCACTCCGGAGAATAAGCAGGCAGAGGTTCCAGATATATCCCTTCTGGTACAATCACTTTCTCGCTCATGTGCCATCCCGCTCGGTCAATGACTAACAAGATAATTTTGTTTTTTCCTGTCCCGATAGCTTTGGCAAAAGACTCTAAAACTAAGTTGAACCAATCAATGTTAACTCTAGGGATAATGAACCACTCGGTTTGCCCAGTTTTGGGATGTACAAAACAAAAAAGATATAACCATTCATAGCGGTGATAGACAGTAGCTATGGGTCTTTCTCCTATCGGTGCCCAGACTCGACGCAGAATCGGTTTGAGTCCTACACGATGTTCATCGAATGACCAGACTTCTATGACCGCATCCGGAAATTTTTGTTGCAGTTCTCTAACTCTTTCGTGCAGTTTTTTTTAAACTCTTGTTGTGCTTCTGGGTCGGCTTTAGCGTGACGAGGACGTGGTCTTTGAGCAGAATAACGACATTTCTTTAGGTAGTCCCATCCTCTTTGAGACCAAACTTTCTCTCGCCCTGTCTTTTTGGCAATCCAATCGGCTACCTTCGGTCCAGTCCAGATGCCTTTGTCTTCTGGTTGCTGTTTTAGGCTTGAACGTAATTCTTCTAGTTGCTCAGTATTAAGCAAGGCGTGGGATGGGGGGGCTGTGCGCTGACGGCGGCGATTTGCGATCGCCACTTCCCCTTGTTGATTGTATGCCTTGACTATGTCCTTGGCGTAATCATAGTTCAATCCTACGGCAAGAGATGCTTGCTGGATTGTCCACTGTTTTGACACTAACCACAGTAGATGCCAACGACGTGATTCAACTCGATCTGAGCAACAGAGGTAGCGGGCTTTCAGTTCGCTGCTTGTCAGGTAAGGTTGGAGATGCGCTTTTTTGACCATGTCTCCAGTTCGCGATCGCCTTTTTGAAGATTATCCTTCCTAATAAAAGGGGTAGTCAACTCGGATTTGGTATCACAAGGGTTTCAGACGTTTTTAGAGCATTGACCTTTTTCCCTTAGCCAGAAAGCTTTTCAGCCCCTTTAGGGGCGAGAAAATGTCTAAGTACCAATAGGTGAGGTGTGAGCGCTTTGTGCCAAACAACGGAACGGGTGAGAAGTCTCGTTAAGGTTAAGATGGTGGACGCTCTTTTCAAGCAACACTCTAGATGACAGCAGCAGTCAAGGTTCAGCCTCAAGGTTTCAGCGTACAGTATCCAAAAACTCACTGGCGAGTAAGCTTTGTTGAGGATACGGCTGGTAAGTTCCGATTTCTGCTCTCTAGTGAGAACTTCAAGTTTGAGCCACGCGACCGTTACCGCTACTCAAATCATGATGCAGCTAGACGTGCTGCCCATTGTTTTCTGGAACTGCTGAAACGTCTGGAACGCTCACGAATGAAGCTAAGCATTTTGGCAGAAATCGGATTGCTGAAATTTCCACAATCTCCTTACCGCTGTTGTGAGCTTTGGCTTGTGATTGACCGTGAGCGTTATACCTGGGAGATAGTGACAGATAGTGGTCATTGCTTTCGGTCACAACGTTGGTATAAGCAAGTGGATACGGCGCTCACAAAGGCTAAAGCACATATTGATCGGGAAATCGCAATTTCTCAAATCAAGGAGGTAGTTGGATGGGTGTAAGCTTGAGGAAATCTCCCACTATCAGTCGTCAGGCTTATCCTTACGAACTATATTCCCAAAATCATCCATTCTTTAAAATTAAAACCATCTTTATCGCCATATTTTTGCTTCAGTAATAAGGTTATAAAGGAAGCTCAAACTGAACGGGTTTCAGATTATTTTGTATTATTAATGGGACTTAGACATTTTCTGGTTCCTAAAAGGGCTGAAAACGCCTCTTAGCAAGGGAAAGAGGTCAATGCCCCTCTTGGTGGAGAATGTTTCGGCTTTTAATGCTGGGAAAGAGAATATTGCAAAACTTGAAAATGCAGCACTCAAGTATCTGGAACGGAGTGAGGTAGATGAGAAGTTAAATACACTTGCCAAGATCTTGATAGAGCGCTCAACAACACTTTGATTCACAGGACGATGCTATGAGACACCCCTTTCAGAGTTTTTCAACTGGAACTTCGAGTGTTCTGCTGCCAGTGCTGGTTGGAGCTACTCTGTTTCTGATGTGGAAGCTGAGCAAGATTGGCAAGCCTTTGAATATCCAGGATGTCGTCCCTAATGGGATTATCTCGCTTGAGTTTGCAGGTAGCTCGGCGAATGCCAAGGCTATTGTAAAGGCTTGGCGCGCTAAAAATTTTCTGGAACAAGCTCAGAAGCTCCAATGGATTGATTTCCTGTTTATGGCGGTTTACTCTACGGCTTTGAGTTTGGGCTGTATTTGGGCGACGAAGTTGTTGCCTAATTTTGATGCAGATTGGATCGGCACAGGAGTTGTTATTGGCTGGGGGCAATGGGTTGCCGCTCTATTAGATGCGAGCGAAAACCTGACCCTGTTTCCTTTTCTATATGGTGAGGTAAAGGATAGTTTACCCTTGGCTCAAGTAGCAGCCATCTGTGCAGTTTTCAAATTTAGTCTTATCTTTACGGGGTTGCTGTATGTCTTGGCTTCTATTGTGATTAAGTTGATTCTGAGCATCTAGTCAACATACACATGAGCTATGAGTGGTTGCTCCTGCGGAAGGCAAGCTTGTAAAGGATTAGGTTTGTGGTAGCCCAAACCAGGGGGTGTTGGGAGTATTAATCAAGTACAGTGGAGAGCAGTAAGATGCAGGCTTTAAAGTTAGTTTTACTATTCAAGATCCTCTTGACGTTTGTCTTCTGGAGTTTGCCGCTGCTTGTGTTCCCTCCATCTTGGTTGATGGCGATAGGATTTCTCCATCCAGGGGCTGCGATCGTTTTTATACGATTACTGGGAGCCGCTTATTTTACGTTGGGTATGGGGTATGTTCTAGGTTATCGTGACCTTGGTGAAGGTAAGGATATTGGTAATGTTGTAACGGTCGGGATTATTAGCAATGGTTTGGCGTGCATTATTCTACTGATCTTCGGAATGCTGGGTAGGTGGAATGATTGGGGAATGTTGGCACAAGCTTTCATGTGTGGTTCAGCAGTGGCAACTGGCTTAATTACCTTAGGGTTGATTATTACAGGTAGTTTGAAAGATATGTCTGACAATCGCCTAGTATAAAACATTCAGCCAACCACAGGGCGGCAAAACATTGGGAAACGATAGACTAACTTAACATTGCCAGCCAATTACAACGAGATTGAAAAGGGAATATTCTGTCTATAGCTAGCTTCTCTTTTGACTAACATTGGCTAATCTTTCCATTGAGTACAGGACTTAATTTTTGAGGTTATAAATATGCCACCAGTTCGAGAATTGTCCGAGAACACAAAGAGAGAAATTAGAGAATCTTCAGATGAATTTTTCTTTGAATTGCGTAAGAGTAACTTTCCCAGTGCTCTAACTGGTATTGCTGAGGGAGATTCTTGGTTTGATTACGCTCCTTCCTGGTTAGAAGATGCAACTAAAGGAGACCTAATTAACCAGATTAATCTCTCAAGAAAATTTAATCTCTTGAGAGTTGCTAGAGCAGGAGACACCCTGGAGAACATGGTTTACGGTACAAAGTATGACAAGGACTATCGACCCGAAAAGAGTCAATTTGAGAAAACGCTTGAGTTGATTCGTAGACATCAGCCCAAGTTCTTCTTATTCTCTGGTGGTGGCAATGACGTAGCTGGAGCAGAACTTGAATCCTTCTTAAATCACGCCAATTCTGGACTGGAGCTTCTTCGTAAAAGCCACCTAGACTATATTTTGGGTAAAATATTCCCAAAAATTTTTGAAGATCTGATTACTAAGACCACAGAAGCTGCACCTGATATCCATATCTTTTTACATGGTTATGGTTATGCTATTCCAGACGGTAGAGCTGTTGCTAGAGTAGCAGGCTTTGATTTTGTTGGGCCTTGGCTTCGACCTGCGTTTGCTAGAAAGCGAATCAATGAAGTGACCAAAGCACAGGAAATTATTCGCACTCTAATTGATAGCTTCAACGATATGCTTGCTGAAATAGCATCCCAGTACAACAACGTTCATTACATTGACTTACGAGCAATAATTAAGGATGGAGATTGGGCAAATGAACTGCATCTAACCGTGAAAGGTTACGAGAAGGTTGCCCAAAAATTTATTCAGGAGATTAACCTAGTCTTTTGAGACAGACTTAGGAGAGTATTTTCTCGTCAACGCCAACAAAATTTTTGGAATTTTAGCCAACGGGATTAATGAATCAATGGCAGCATAATAACTCTCCTAAATCCCTCAATCTAAAATCTCGATGCTTCACCCCGACTTAGAAGAAGCCCTAGAACTCGAAACCCTTACCCTCTTTGGACAACTCGGCTACACCACCTGTTGGATTCCGCAACTTCCCGACAGGGGGAGAGGAAAAATCCAGTGGTTTACAGGACTTTTGCAAGTTTTAAGGGTGGTCACCACTGATATTACTCAGATGACCACCCTACCCAGTGCCAAAAAAGGCTTATCTTCCTATGCTATCGCCCCGCACCCCCAATCGGGGACGATTTTTGGGTTGTCAGAAGCTTAATTAAAGGCACTTTATTTAAATGGCTCCAACTAGACAAGATTTGGTAAAGACACACAGAATCAATTCAGCCGTTTACTCAAAGCTTGCTTACTCCAGTTCGTACCTCGACTAGTTAGTAATCCTTGAGAATTCAAAGTCTCAGCAATCTTACTGAGGCTGATTCCTTGTGCTTTCAATTCGCGTGCTATGGCGATCGCTTCTTCAGTTAACTTTCTAGCTTTATTAGCCCTTGCCTCTCTGCCTACCTTGCCGAGCTGCACACCCTGTTTTTTTCTTTCAGCTAGTGCTGCCTTAGTACGCTCTGAGATCAGCCGTCTCTCTTCCTGTGCTAGGGAGGCAATGATGTTGATTTCAAATTCGTTGGCATTAGGGCGATCGGCAATGATCAGCCTTGGATGAGACGGGTTATTTAGGTAACGGCTGATGTAAAAGACCTGGCGACTTAATCGATCAAGCTTAGCAATGAGCAACGAGGCACCGTTATCTTGAGCTAGTGTTACCGCCTTGACAAACTCGGTTCGCTCGTTGGGGTCGATCAAGCCGCTGACGATCTCTTGAAACACTCCTAGGCTTGATAGACTATCTGACTCGATTAACCTCTGACAGGATGCTAGTTGTGCCTCTAATCCTAATCCAGATTTACTTTGCTCCTCAGTCAAAACTCTCAGGTAAACAACCACAGCTTTCGGATTAGCCAAAATCTTCTTTTTCATCCGTCAACTTCTAACGGTATGCCTGATTGTGACAGTTGAGAGGTTATTTCGTCAACTGGTAACGCCCCCAAGAAAAACCTGCATAGATCACTTCGCTCCTCCTGCTCTTGCTATCTACTACGTTGAAATGCAAGTTGGTATCAGTACTTAGGCGGAACTAAGGACAATATTTGAGATCAGCTCCAGAGATATAACCCATCACAGGTTCTGAAATCGGTACCCAGCCATTTTCGCCACGATTCACAATTGTGACACGTTGTCTATTAGCTAATGTTCCAATGATTGGGCTGCTAATTGAGGCCTCTTCCCGGACACGAATACTACCCGTCACTCCAACTTGGCGGCAGTTATCTAATAAGGTCGCTGTTTCAGAAGGGGGTACTGGTTGTTCACATAAATTGAGATAAGCTCCAAACACATAACCTTGCCGAGGGGATGAAATCGTTACCCAACCGTTGCTGCCAGTATTTTCGATACTGACAAGGCTTTTGTCAGTTAATGAGCCGATAATAGTACCACCAGGGCTTGAGCGGACATTCAGATTGCTGCTGCGAGTGTCAACCCGGCGACAGTTGTCCGAGGCTTGTGCCAGTTTATATTCAGCCTGGTTTTGGACTGATGTTTGACTTGGGGCAGAGGGCTGAATTTCCAGTGGCGTAGCTGTACTAGCGACTGTAGAGGAAACGGGAAAAGCCGTCCAAACAAGCGCAATTGAGGCTGTCACCGCCACAGATGTTTGCCAATCAATCATCTGTTTCATGATAAAAACTCCTAAACGTTCACAAGGTATCAATGGAATATATGTGCAATGATTTGAAATCTATTGCTCTTTAACATTCTTTTAAAAAAGATTGAAAAGCTTGTACCAAATTGATTACCTAACATCCAATTCTGGTACATATTTTTATCAAGAACAAGATATAGTCAGAGCTTAAATGCCAAGTTAAATAATTTGTTATAGATCTGTTTCTAATAAGCTTTAAGTGTTTAAATGATATTTATATTAGATGATTTATATTTAATATAAACGGTAGTTTCACTGGAACTAAACGCTAGTTTATTCCATAAAGCACTATCAATAATTACTTTTAAATAGCTAATCATCCAACTGTAGTATATTAACTCCAAATCAAGCTTTAACCAAAGCGTCCGCTCACATAGTCTTTAGTCGCTTCCTGTTGCGGATTTTGGAAAATTATTTCGGTTGGGCCGTACTCAACCAGATAGCCCATTTTTCCTCCCTTTTCTGTTTCCTGGGCATTGAAAAAGGCAGTTATATCGGCTATCCGTGTTGCTTGCTGCATATTGTGAGTAACAATCACAATGCTGTACTGCTCTTTGAGTTGGTGCATTAACTCTTCAACTTTGAGCGTCGAGATCGGGTCGAGGGAGGCACAGGGTTCATCCATCAGAACAACATCAGGATTGGTTGCGATCGCACGAGCAATGCACAGACGTTGCTGTTGTCCGCCCGATAGGGACAAGCCATTTGTTTTTAGCTTATCTTTGACTTCATCCCACAAAGCCGCTCGTCGCAATGATGTTTCTACCAATTCATCCAGATTGCCTTTATGACCAGTAACTCGTAGTCCATAAGCGATATTGTCATAAATTGATTTTGGGAAGGGGTTCGGCTTTTGGAAGACCATCCCAATCCGGCGCCGTACCTCTACTGGATCGATGCTTTTATCGTAGAGGTTTTGATGGCGATAATAAACTTTGCCATTAATATGAAATCCCTCAATTAAATCATTGAGGCGGTTAAAGCAGCGGATTAAGGTGCTTTTGCCACAACCGGAAGGACCGATTAAGGCAGTAATGCGGTTTTTAGGGATTTCTATAAAAACACCTTGAACAGCTTTGAAATCGCCGTAATAAATATCAAGGTTTTCTGTTCGCAAAACTGTTTCAGTTGAATTGGAAGTTAGCTGATTATGGCTGGCAGCTTGCTGATTAGAAGACATAAGAGTTGAGGTAGAGTTTTAAGTGGGTATCAGAAAAGTAGCAAAGTGGTTTAGCTGGCGATCGCCTACAAGGTTCAGAACTATTACTAACTAGCTCAACCTCTTTTCAATAAATACTTTTACGAGTTGCCCAGCGAGAAATAGCGCTAGTTAGTAGAACCAACAACACTAAGAGTAAAGAGGCTGCCCAAGCTAGCTCCTGCTGCTCTTCAAAGGGACTCTGCGCGAAGTTGTAGACAAAAACAGCCAAGGAGGGGGTTGGCTGCCATAACCCTTGGGGCCAGAAGAACGAGTTCAGTGCCGTGAAGATTAGAGGTGCTGTTTCTCCAGCCGCACGAGCAACAGCTAAAGTTACGCCTGTGACAATGGCGGGCAAAGCAGCCGGTAGCACGACTCGTAACACTGTTTGGTAATTAGACGCTCCCAGCCCTACAGATGCCCATCTGACCTCTTGGGGAACGATTTGTAGCGCCTCTTGAGTAGTACGCACGACAATCGGCAACATCAGCACTGCCAGTGCCACACCGCCAGCGACAGCTGAGAAGGTTCCTGTCAGAATTACGATAGTTCCATAGGCAAATATCCCCGCAATGATTGAAGGAACGCCACTGAGCATGTTTGTCGCGAAGCCTATCCAACGAGCAATCTTACCGGAGCTGAACTCTGAGAGATAAACGGCTCCCAAGACACCAATCGGAACACTGATGAGAGCAGCAATTCCCACCAAAATTAGGGTGCCAACAATCGCATTAGCAACGCCGCCTCCTTCTAAACCTGCTGCTGGCGGCAACTCGGTAAACAAGTCTAAATTCAGGCGGTTAAATCCCTTACGGATGACATAGGTAATTACTGCAAACAACGGTACAAGGGTAATAACTAGACAGGCACCTGCTACTGTGGTCATTGCCATCCCAATCAGCGATCGCAAACTCGTATAAGACCGAGTCAGACCTTTAGCAGTGGAGCCAAAAGAGGATCGATCTCGAAGGCTACTTGACATAGGGCGAGACAGTAAATAACAACAGGGTTTTGCTTGTCTTGGCGGCTAGAACTTCTTCACTTTGCGAACAATCAGCTCAGCCAAGATGTTGACAATTAGGGTGAGCGCAAACAGAACTAGTCCTGCATACATCAGAGAGGCGACTTGCAAACCGGACGCTTCGGCGAATTGATTAGCTAGTAGAGAAGCGATCGTATTTGCGGGTGCTAGCAAGGAAATATTCAGGTCATTGGAATTGCCGATGAGCATCGTCACCGCCATCGTTTCCCCCATCGCACGACCTAGCGCTAGCATGATTCCCCCAACAATGCCGGAGAACGCTGCTGGTATCAGTACCCGAAAAATCGTTACCCAGCGTGTTGCCCCCAAACCGAGTGAGGCTTGCCGGAGTTCCGGTGGAAGAGAAGCTAAGGAATCGCGGGAGATTGCCGTAATGATTGGCAAAATCATAATCGTCAAGATGATTCCAGCCGGAAGCATTCCTGGCCCGATGTAAGGTGTTCTAAAAAGCGGAATCCAACCCAGGTTATTGTGAAGCCACGCTCCAATCGGTTTAAGCAGGGGAATCAGGACAAAAATCCCCCATAGACCATACACAACACTAGGAATTGCCGCTAAAAGCTCCACTAAGAATACCAGCGGTGTCCGCACGAACCTTGGCAAAAAGTCTTCGCTCAAAAAGAGCGCAGTTCCAATGCCTAAAGGTATCGCCAAAAGTAGCCCAATTGCTGAACTAACGAGTGTCCCATAAATCATAGGTAACACTCCGTAAGTATCTTCAACGGGATTCCAGGCACTAGTGGTTAGAAATCCTAAACCAAATTCTCGGATGGCGGGTACAGCCTCAAGACCAACCTCTACTGCGATAAAGATTAAAATCCCAGCAACTGCCAACGCCAAGATACGAGTTAGCCAGACAAAGCCTCGATCTAGTGATTTTTCCGTCTGGGAGCGGGGTGGAACTGCATCTTGTGCATTCGTAACTTGCGTTGTCATGATTGACTTAAAGGAAATAGAGTTGATGCCGTCATTTCTGAAGTGAATTAAACGTTTTCAGTTCTATAATTTGCTAGCGGCAGCTTTATCGACTGTGATGTTGTAATCTGGGCTGAGTTTGTCGGCAGCAGCAGCAACTTTTTCAACAACACTTGGAGGTAGAGGAACATACCCAAGCTCTGCACTATACCGCTGACCTTCAGTTAAACCATATTCAATCATGGCTTCCATTGACTTTGCTTTCGACGCATCAGGGTAGTTCTCATAAGCGAGAAGCCAAGTGTAGGTGACGATTGGGTAGGATTCTTCCCCTTTTGGATCGGAAATGAAGGCACGGAAGTTTGCAGGTAGTTCCACTGCTTCAAGGGTTTTGGATGCTGATTCTTCGGACGGTACAATAAAGTTTCCCGATTGATTTTCCAACGCAGCAACTGGTAGATTATTTTGCTTGGCGTAGCCGTATTCGACATAACCAATTGCCCCTGGAGTTTGTTTGACTTGGGCGGTGACACCTTCATTCCCCTTCGCGCCTACACCAGTTGGCCAGTCTACAGTCTTGCCTTCTCCAACCTGATTTTTCCACTCTGGGCTGATAGCACTGAGATGTTTTGTAAAGACTCCCGTGGTACCACTTCCATCAGAACGATGTACTACGGTGATGGGTTGGTTTGGCAGTTGGACTCCTGGATTAGCCTGCGCGATCGCGGGATTATTCCAACTTTTGATTTGGCCCTGGAGTATACCTGTATAAACTTCTCGTGGTAGCTTCAAGCCACTTTCGACATTGGGAAGATTATAAGTTAGTACAATGCTACCCGCTGCCATTGGCAGCAAGAGAACACCCCTTTCTACCTTCTGAATCTCTTCATCCGTCATCGCAACATCGCTGGCTCCAAAGTCTACAGTGCCAGTCGTGAATTGCTCAACACCAGCACCACTTCCAACTGACTGATAGTTGATCCGTAGATTGGGATAGTCCTGATTGATTTCTTGAAACCAACGCTGATATAGCGGTGTGGGAAAGGATGCACCCGCGCCCACTAGTGATACATTTTCATTAAGAGCGAGTTTCCCTCCATCAGCATTAGGGGATGAAGCTTCCTGTTGACCGCAAGCTACTAAACCAGCTGACAGAGCAACGACAGAAATTGAGGTGAGTATACGACTTGAATTAAATAGATGGGAATACAGAAACATGGTTTGGAGCCTGAAACTTTTTTCTATGCAAATTCAAGTCCTGTTATCCTCTCGTTATTTCTATTAAAGATTTAATTTGTAAACGAGATGAGCTGCATTATTTACAGCAGCTCTATAACTTGACTTGATATCTAAATATTTAGCGGGTTTCTAATATAAATCAAGATATAGTTCTAAGTTTACAAATGATTTATTTGTAAAGTTTAGTTTTGCTAATATTTTTGTTTAGTAGATTTGCCTAGTTTCTAAATTATAAATAGAGCTTACCTAAACACTAATCTCTTAGCCAGGTTAGGGAGATAATTTGCCTAATTAATTTCTAAGAAAGCCAACTATTCATATTTTACCATCACTTAAACCTAGCTTAATCTAATATTAATAACTAATACTTTATTTTCCACTAATTATTAAAGATTTAAACTAGTAGATCACTGCGGAAATAAAGCTACCGTTCAAAACCGCTGGAACGATTTCAATATAAGTCTTTTGACTTTTGACTTTGACTTTTGACTTCCGCGAAGCGGTACTAGCGGGACTTAAACAAAAATTAAGTCCAAATAAAACCCAAACTGGCTTTATAAGCAGCAAACACGTCACGATTAAGGGTCAGCCACTCCACTTGCGCGGAAAGACATCGCTGTCCGAAATGCCTCTAAGGCATCAGTAAAGGTGTTTAAGGGTTTGTTCGCCCAACGCCTTCTTAATCCTCCAGTTAAGGTATGCCATAAAATAAATGTATAGGCACAAAACACAAGAATAAAATGTCTGAGTAGACTACGAGAATCTCTAACTTGATATTCTTTAAGCCCTAGCCATCCCTTGGCTTCTCGATAAAAAACTTCCACCCAATTCCTTTGACCATAAGTGGTTACTATCCACTCATCTGTGGCAATGGATGAGTCAACGTTGGTAATAAAATAGTCAATATCACTGGCTTCTTGGAAGGTTGAGGCATTCATGACGATAGCAATTGTTCTCGTTCCTTCAAGCTGTGATAGTTCAACTTCAACAGTTGCCACCCAAACAGTTTTCGGTTTATCTAAATTGAGTTGGACAGGGGTAAAAGCTTCACTCTGCAATGACTGGGCTAATTTATCTAAACGAATCTCTTGCAGTTTATTTGCTTCGGTTTCAATTATCACTTTGCGGTTTTTGGCTAATCCCCCTAGATACTTCAATTTCCTTTTTTCCAGTGACAGCAGAAACGTTGTGTTATTTCCATAGCCAGCATCAATTAGCAGGATACCGGGTCGATATCCTCTCATCAAGCTTCGGTCAATTAATTCTAAAGCTAGCTCTGGCTTTTTCTTGAACTCAATATCTGCTTTCCCCTGAGGTAAAGAATTAGAGTGTTGATATAACTCTATATCTAACGGCAGGCTTTTTTTACCATCATATAGATGTGTTGTTACCATCACTATCCCGTTATCGGTCTTCCCGATTTCTCCGATGTACTGCCGTCCCACTCCTGCCGTGAAATTGCCACTTTTTCTATGCCCTGAGTCATCCACAATTAACGTGAATCCTCTACTGATTCGGGTTTGAGAGCACTGATTCATCACAACCAGGCGGCGCTCATTAACCTCTTGGACTGACCAGGGTGCTTCTGTCAAAAAATGGTGTAATCGGTGGTAAGTCACTCCTACTGCGTTATCCGCCATTTGAGACAGGTTTTCTCGTTGACTTTCTCCTAATAATCCCCCGATATAGTGCCTAAACTCCCGTTTTTGGGCTTGATGTGTCCAAATATCATCAAAGCGTTTACACCATCTATCGATCTTGGGGGCATGGCGGCAGGAGTTGTCTCTTTCATGAGTAAATCATTAACGTAAAATGCTTGCCATGCAGGAATTATATCGTTTTTATTCTCTATTTTCGTTTAAGTACCACTAGCCAGTCTTCTCCTTCATTCAGTTCAAGCTGAGATATGTGCAAGTAGCAGAAATACTCCGAAAAAGCGAGAAGCCCTGAGAGTCAACTCTTTTGGATTGTCCTTGCACGACAGGCAGTACTATGAATCCGTCGATACCGCGACTGAACTATATAGTAGACACCATAAGAAATCAGACCAAGCGCCACAATTCCCAATAGCCAGCGACCATAGGGTTGTTGTTCCAGTAAATCTAACGCTCCTTCTAATCCTCTGACTTGGTTAGACTTAGACAGTCGTGCCGCTTGAATTAAGAAGAAGCCAATAATGCTATAAACAATCCCCCGTGCAGCTAGACCAAATCTGCCAATGCGTGTTGCCCAAGTTTTTTCGGTGTCGCTCATCTCGTTGAGATTGAACTTTCGACAGAATTTTGCAGTATAGGCTTGATAGAACTCGTAGAAACCTAGCCCAATTACGATCGCCCCTACTGTTCCAACTAACCACTGGCCCAAGGGTTGAGCTAGCAATAGCGCTGTCCAATCTATAGAGCCATAGCCATTATCAATCTCTACTTCACCGAAGATGATCTTCACGGCAGTTACCGCTAGCCCACCGTAAATCAAGCCATTTCCTGCATAACTGAGACGCACAATAATCGCCTTTGCGTCTGTGCCTTGATTCTCCGTGTCCATAATTGCCTGGACAAGCCGCCAGAGTACATATCCTGATAAGCCAATTGCAACGAAGCCGAGCAAGATTCGCCCAAATGGTTGGTTTACCAGAGAGCGGAGAGCGCCCCGCGTGCCAGTCGTTCTGCCGCCTGGACCCAATGCGGCAGAAGCTGCTAGCCATCCGACAATCGCGTAGACTACTCCCTTAGCTGCATAGCCGAATCGAAAGAGTCGTTCTGCCCAAGGGTTAGCAATTGCAAGATTCGCTATCGGTTCTAAGTAGTTCTTAGCATTCTTAATTGCTGAATTCCAGCCTTTCATGCGTTCTGTTTAAGACAGAGTATCTAACCTCCAATTAGTTAGAAATATCCTCGTTGTAGTTGTGTTGTCGATAAACTTGTGAAGTGGAGCTATCTTCACCCTTCAAAAATCACCTGAACTGTTCAGTAATATTAATAATGGTGAATGCAAAAACTATGAACTACGCATTCTGCTATTAAGGGTTGGTGAATTTTTTAGAGAATTATCTTTTTTATCTTTGTGCCAAGTGTTGAGTATATCTTTAATCAAAACTTCTTTTAGCCAAATTTTGGAGACAATCACTAACGGCACGGAAAGAAATATTCCTAAAAAGCCAAAAAAAGTGCCAAAAATTACCACAGATAACAAAGTGACGGCTGGCAGCAAAGACACATGTTGCTTCATAACGAAGGGCACTAGAAGATAAGCCTCAAACTGCTGAATCAGAATGTACAAAATCAGTACAGCCAGGGCTTTCCAGGGAGCAACAATTAGGGCAACCGCAATTGGTGGAAATACACTCAAAACGGGTCCAATATTAGGGACAAACTCCAATAATCCTGCCAAGAGCGCATTCGCTAACGGTAGTGGCACTCCCAAAATTGACAGACCAATAAAGCTCACAAAAGCAATAGCTGCCATATCAATAAGAGTGGCACTCATCCAGCCAACTAGATTAGCTTCACACTCAGAGAGAATCTCATAAACACGCCGACGATAAAAGGCAGGAAATAGTAGTACTAAGCCTCGTCGATATGGCGCGGGATTCACGAGTAGCATGAGCGTCAGAACTATAACCAATAATAAGTTGAGTAGGATTCCCAGCAAGTCGGAAAACCAGGTATAGACATTACCCAATAACTGAGTGACCAACGGTTGAAGCCTGGGAATGAAATTACCAAGGTTACGGACATTTAACAGTTGCTCTGGAATTTGGGTTTGCAAGGAGTTTAATCGGTTACGCAACTGCTCTAAAAACGTCGGTGCAAGGCTGATTAGTTGTTGCGATTGCTCAATAAAAGACGGTCCAATTAATGCGAATAGACCAACTAAAATTACCAGTAAAGTAACAACTGTTAGTGCGATCGCGATGCCTCGTTTAGCACCCGATCGCCGAAGCCGTCGCACAACTCGGTTCAAGACGACAGCAAAAACTACGGCAGCAAAGACCAGCAAAAGGACTTGCCGGATTTGCCACAAAATATAAAGAGAAATGGCAAAGGCTAGCAAGCCAATCAATTTCCCTAGACTCACAACTTTAGCTCCGTTTGAATGCGAACCTGTTGAAGTGCTTTGTTAACAAAGCTTCCAATGCCACAGGAAATCTTAAAAGTAATATTAGAATCCCCGACCTTAGCTAATAAGGTTAGCGGGGGAGGAGGTAATTTTCTCGCACTCAGTTAAGTCTAATTTTGGGTTATCCCATCGGGCATTATTGCCCCAGATAGATTTACCTGAATCAGTATTGTTCCACTTAAATCTGCTCCACGCAGGTCTGCTCCACGCAGGTTGGCTCCACTCAAGTCTGCTCCGCTTAAGTTTGCCCCGCTCAGATTTGCCCCACTTAAATCTGACCAAGCTAAGGATGTCAGCCTTAGATTTGCCCTTTTAAGGATGGTATTAGTCAAGTCTGTTGACCAAAGGATGGAGCGACTTAAATTTATCCCACTGAGATTTTCTCCAACCAAGTTTGCGTTGCTCAGTTTCGTTTCTGGAAAATCTCGCTCTCCTGCTGCATAAAGCTTCAAAAGTTCAAAAGTATCCATAGCATCTGCTCCAATTGAATAGTTTGCACATTAATGTAAGCTTGGGTACCAGGATAGTTAAACAGCCGCAAGGCAGCTAAAATTAAGTCCGTAAAAGAGGAAAGCAATTTGCTCCCCCCTTATTACCTAATCAAACAACTTAATCGTCTGCGGCTGGGAATATGGATTTAGCAACGAGTGCAGGCTTTTGGCTGTATTCTGCCTCTAGCTTTCTTTGCAGAGTCAAATCCCAGTTTAAATCGTAGTCCCTCTCAATGTCGGTGACCACAAAGGGTCGGAGTACACCCGTTACGACAACCTCCTGACCATCGTTGATGGTTTGACCAGGGGCTGTATTCAAGACCAGTAAATCTTGGGTGCTAGTTAGCTTATCCTCATCAAGGGTAAACGAACTTGGACCAATGATGTCTTCGACTTCAGCCCTCACGGCAATGGTCTTGTTGTAGAAGGCGCTGGGGTTTTTGGTGACTTCACCGGGTTCAGGTGCTAGAGCAATGGACTGGGCAACAATCACAGGTCTGTCTTTGTACTCTACCTCTAGCTCTGGCTCCAAGTCCAAACTGTATTCTCTCTCGATATCAGCAACGACAAGCTTTTGAACTTCGCCTGTTACTTGAAGCTTTATATCTTCAGGAAGGACAGTAGGCTCTCCTGAAGCATTAATAACGAGAACTTTTTCAGTGCCAAAAAGCTTGTCATCACCGATAGTGAAGGAATTGGCTCCAACTTTTTCTTCAACTTCGCTTCTTACTGTCACGCTCTTCCCAAGGAGTTCGTTCGTCTCCTCAGCAACTTCCTCTGTTTCAACGTTAGTCTGAGCGGTAGGACCACCAGCGTTTGGATCATTGGTGCTGCAAGCCGGAAGAAGCAGTGCAAAGAATGCTAAAGCGATAGCGAAGCGCTGCGGCGAAGCGCAGATCGCAGCACCCTTAGTATGCCATGACATTTGCGCGGAATCGTCCGGCTGGACACCTGCGTAGCTGGCAACCCGAACTTTACTAAATCTATCGTTCATTGAAAGAATCTCCTTAAAATTATTACTGGTCATGCCCTGGCAGTTATGCCAGAAATGAGGTCGAAGGTTTCCTTATCCAATTGTTGGTAGTTGTTTCCCTTCTACTGCAAGGCGATGTGGATGCCACTATCTCAACGTCACTAGGCATCTGTGCAAACTGTACTTGCGCTAGTTCAAAAAGACTTGACCATCTCTTTGAATTCTTAGTACGCCCTGGTTATCGTCTAAATTCATTGCTTCATCCAATAAAACCTCTAGCATTCCTGCCTCAGAGGTAGAAATTGGAACTACATCCAGTAGCCCTTCATCCTGACGAACCATGGTGACAGTTACAGGAGTTGGTAAACCTTGCAGAACTATTTCTTCTCCACCTGCTAAAAATCGACCTTCAGTATGTCCGACTGCTTCATAGGAGATGGGAGCGTTGGTGTTATTTTTCAGTTTTACGCTGACCAGACCATTCATTGGCATGATTGCGGCAATTGGTTCGCTACGCTCCTCTGGTAGAGGCGGCTGAGTAACACTTGTTGGCGGCGGCGCGGGCGTCAATGGTTCAGTGAAAACTCCCTGATCCCTCATAACTGGTCTTTCAGAAACCACACCTGTTTGAACATGCTGTGTAGCCGCATTTTGTGTACATCCCTGGGGGACTATATTTCTACTATTGAAAGGTTCTTCGTAGTAAATTCCAGGGCAGGGATTAACCTTATCAAGAGTAGAAACAGGTACTGCCGATGCCGCTAGAGGAATTGCTGGTAGACCAATCATTAAGCTACCAAAACCAAGCATTCTTCTCACTAATCCAGCGTTAAAACCTATCTGCTGGTATTTATTCATATATACCTCCTAAAAATCATTTTCTTTTCAACAATCTTTTCTTGAATCAAGCTGTGCTTGCTTAGTTTTTCTACCTGACGTACAGCAAGCATCAGGGAATTCGATGTCACACTGGCGTTGCTACAAACCTAAGGATTTGAGAACTATACCCAAGATCTCTTCTTTCTCATCCTTATAGCAGCATCACAACTGGCTACTAAGGCTATAAAGGAAGCAACTGCTACTAAACAAATTAGTTTTTTTTGCCTTTTCTATCTCCCTTAAGTTCTCTCATTTTTTAATTTAATTTGCCTCTACCGTATGACTTATTTATCTAAAAAATGTGAATGGCGCTTATGAAATCAAAATCTTCTGCTTTGGATATTATTTCAAGCAATCTAAGTCTGAAGAGAGCTACAAGTAAGTTATTTCTTCATCAGACAAACTTAGTTTAGCGAATTTATTATAGTTATCAAGATATAGTTTCCAGTTTATGGTTTTTTTGAATGTCTAAATATGCATTTGTTATAAACTCGGAAGTCAGCCTGTTTATCTACTATTTATATCTCTTGATATAAATAGTAGATAAACACTAATTCATTGCTTAAGATAGAATCTTATCTACTTCTATTGTGTATCGAGTAGTGTAAATTACAGTAGCTTGAAATGCTACGCCGATTAATGGCAATTTTAAAAACACGTTGGTCTCAGGAGCAGCACTTCCATACGCGCTGTCTCATTGCCGGGTTATTCGCAATTATTGCCACATTAGATTTCTTCACACCACCACCTTATGCCTTGGGGTTCCTGTATACCGCACCAATTTTGTTGGCTTCTTCACGCCTGAGTCGTTCGGTAACAATTCAAGTCACGGTGATGGCAATCGGCTTAACTCTTCTGAATGTATTTTTCCCTAAGCCAGAGTGGCTCAACTCAACGACAGTCATAAATCGCCTGCTTATGGCGCTTGCCCTCGTAGTCACAGGTTGGCTAAGCGATCGCATTTTACGTCATGAAGAAGCGATCACCCGACACAAGACGAAGCTACAGGCACAAAAGCAGTTAGCTAGTGCGCGAGAGGATTTCGTGTCAACGTTAACCCACGATCTGAAAACACCACTCCTCGGAGCGATTGAGACATTGAAATCGTTGCAGCAGGAAAAATATGGTGCAGTAACAGCCGCACAGCAAAAAGTTTTGGCAGCAATCACTCGGAGTCATGAGAACTCACTTGGGTTAATCGAGACGCTATTGGATGTCTATCGTAACGATACAGAGGGATTAAGGTTAAAACTCGCTCCTGTTAAGCTGGTCGATCTAGCCGAAGAGGCGATCGCTACAGTATCAGGTTTAGCCTCAAAGCGGCAGGTGAATATTAGTCTGAGTTATGCAGAACTCGACTTTGACCGCTTCCTATGCGTAACTGGAGATGCGCTACAACTCTTGCGAGTCTTTACCAACTTGTTGACGAATGCAATTAATAATTGCTCTCGTGGTGGCAACGTGGAGATTTTCTTTGAGTCTGATGCCGCCTATCAGGTTGTGAAAATTCTCGATAATGGACGGGGGATGGCACCCGATGAACTTCCTCGCTTGTTTGAGCGGTTTTACCAAGGAGATAGCGATCGCCAGTCGATGGGGTCTGGGCTGGGGCTATACTTGACGCGACAGATTATTGAAGCCCACGGTGGTACTGTCTGGGGCAACAATCGCTCACCAGGCGGTGCTTTGTTCGGATTCACATTACCTCTACACCATCAGTCAAAACAACTGTAATTACAGCTCTTAATTCGATTAGGCAACACAGAAGCTTCATGCAAATGACAATAAGCTGCCATATCTGTGTTTCAAAGTGAGAGTGTTAGCTAGATCATGCCTAATACATCGATAACAGCCGACTCCTCATCGGCTGTTGTTTTCTTGTAAGCTTTCGCTTTTCAAGGGAAGATTATTGGGGATTTTGCACTAGTTCACTTCTAGAGAGGATGGATAGGGTAGGAAACTTCTGTAACATTCGCTTTAGTACTTACTTCTGTCTGCTGATGAAAGCCACTTCTATCTGGTAAAAATGACCTCGAATGCACTACGGATTTTGCTGGTTGAAGATGACGAATTGTTTCGTCTCGGTTTATCTATGCGCTTGCAACAGGAACCGGGATTAGAAGTAGTTGCTGAGGCTGAGGATGGTGAGACGGCTATAGAATTAGCCAATCGACACCCGCTTGATATTGTTCTACTCGATGTCGGACTGCCGGGGATTGGTGGTCTTGAGACTTGTGAACAACTTAAGCAACAGCACCCAGAGCTACCGATCCTTGCTTTAACCTCTCGTTACCAAAAACCTCTGATTGCTCGCTTAATTGAAGTGGGTGTCAAAGGTTACTGCTTAAAGGGAATTAATGCAGATACTCTAATTCTGGCGCTCCGTTCTGTGGCAGTGGGTGCTTCCTGGTGGGATGAAGCCGCCACCACCGAGATTCAATCTACTTTTCATCAAAGCGCACAACCTGGTTCTACCCCCTCAGAGGCTGAAGAATCACTCCAAAATCCGCTCACAAGGCGCGAACAGGAAATCTTGGCAATGATTGCAGCCGGACGGAGCAATCAGGAGATTGCAGACCTTCTCTACATTGCTCCTGGTACCGTCAGAGTCCATGTTCATTCGATCTTGAAGAAGCTAGAGGTACGCGATCGCACTCAAGCGGCTGTCTTAGCCATCCAAAAACAACTCATTTCTCCAGATTTGTTAGCAGATTAACTGTTTTTACTCTAAGGAAGAATTTGGTCTAGTTCATCTCTAAATTCAGGTATAGATGTAAACTAAACTGGCTAGGCAAAAGTGTTTATCAGGTTACGCTTTAATATATAAATTACCTTCTAAACCTGGATTATATCTTGATTTTATTGAGAAGAATCTAATAATTAAAGTATTGATTAACCAATTTTAGGTACTTCAGTTTCTAGGCTACTAGAATCTATTGGAATTCCAATTTTAGCTAGAACTAGAAAACCGTACCCCCAGAAAAATTTTCACGAGGAAACAGATGAAGATGAGCCGTTGGCAAAAAATTGTAGCTGTGCCTACTTTACTAATGTCAGCTTTGACAGCTATTGTCCCTCCCTCTACCGCCGCTAGTACAGCCACACTTCAGGAATTTCAGACCTCTACTTTAGGAAAAACATCTTTCCAGAACGAAGGCGTATATCAACTGGCACAAGGTTCGGACAACTGCCTGGAAGTTGCAGCAAGGAATGGTCTTCATGTCCGGGAAGAACCCACAGTTTACAGCAGAGCACTTGGAATAATCCCTCAGGACGGAATGTCACCGTTGTTGAGAATAGAGGTGCAGATGTTGTTGTTGGGAATCCCGGCGTAGAGTGGATGCCGATTTCAGCCCCCCTACAAGGTTATGTATATGCGGGTTTTCTCACCTCTTGTCAGTCGTCTCCTCCCCCACAAAACTGCCGCGAAGTTTCAGCCAAAGGTGGTCTTGCTGTCCGGCGAGAGTCATCAATTAAGAGTGCTGTTGTCAGGGTTGTAACCAATGGGGAGAATGTTGCCATTGAAAATCGTGGCGTAAATGGTTGGGTACCCATTTCAGCACCCTTGCAAGGTTATGTATCTGCGTCTTATCTCACCTATTGTCCTTAATTGTCTGGGTGTGATGGCAGTAACCTCTGCTTAAAAGCGAACTGAAATGAAAAACCCACGTCCTAGGAACATTGTGATACTTGTTTTTCTATCAATTTTGGCACTCCTTGTGATCTTTGCGATCGGGGCAATCATCAATTACGTTTCTAATGCTAGGGAAAGTGATGAAGGGCTTGGAGTGCCTGAACAGGAATTGTTGAATTAAGCTGACGATTCCTCATAGCAAGTAGCCATCAGCCATCAGCGGTCAGTTTTGACTCGATAGCTTGTACCCAGATGCGCTATTTCAATGCAACTGGGTATCAGAAATAAAAAACAGGTATGAAAAAACGCACGTATAACCCCATCAAGAAAATTTGTTGGGGAATTATCGGGATTATCCTATTCTTTTCACTGTCCGGGTTTCCCTATCTGGCTCAGGGAGCGCCAACTGAAACCAGTCAGCTTCCCTTCTTATCTCCCCAACAGCCCAAACCTCCTGAATCGGAGCGGGTTGCGCCACCACGCCCGACTCGTCAGGGACCAAGCAATCCGCAGGAAGTGGAAGCCTTTTTAGACAAATTCTTTACTCAGGAAATGCAGAAAGAACACGTCCCTGGCGCGGTTGTTGCTTTGGTAAAAGATGGGGAAATCCTTTTGACCAAGGGATATGGCCATGCTGATGTGGAAAAGAAGATACCTGTTGTCCCCGATAAAACTCTCTTTCGCGTTGCTTCTATCTCTAAGTTGTTCACAGGGACGGCAGTGATGCAGCTATACGAGCGAGGATTGCTTGACCTAAACAAAGATATCAATCAGTACCTCAAGCACTTCCAAATCGAAAACCCATATCCAGAACCGATGACGCTTGCCAATTTAATGACTCAAACAGATGGCAGTAGTCAGCGACTATTCGGGATTGCGGCTCGAACGGCAGAAGAGATGGTGCCTTTGAAAGAGTTCATCCCCGCTCATATGCCTCCGATAGTATGGCAACCCGGTGAACTCTACAGCTATTCCAACATGGGAGTTACTTTGGCAGGCTATTTGGTGGAGCTTATCTCCGGTGTTCCTTTTGTTCAATATATCAACGAGAACATCCTGCAACCGCTAAAGATGCAGCGCAGCACTTTCCTCCAGCCACTGCCGCCAAACTTGGCATCTGATCTGGCTGTAGGCTATCAGTATCAAGATGACCACTTGCAGTCGCGACCATTCCTCTATCTCAACATCGCCCCGGCTGCTTCGCTCAGTGCGACTGCCACCGATATAGCTCACTTTATGATTGCCCACCTCCAGAACGGTCGCTATGAAAACTCGCGTATCTTGAACGAGGAGACTGCAAAGTTGATGCATCGGCAGCAATTCACCCACCATCCAAAGTTACTGGGCATCACCTACAGCTTTCATGAACGTTTGGAAAATGACATTAGGACAATTGGGCACCTTGGCAGCTTACGTGGGTACTCCAGTTCTCTGAGCTTACTTCCTGACCAGAACGTAGGACTTTTTGTTGCTTGCAACAGTTTCAATAGAATCCATGAAAAACTGAGTGATCAGTTTATCGATCACTATTATCCCGTTCAAGAGAAACCTGTACCCCCTAAGCCTCTACCCAACTTTGCAACGCAAGCTGATCGTTTTACTGGCGTTTACCGTGGTGTTGAGTATCCTCGTGGTACCCTTGCTAGTCTCGGTGCCCCATTAGGAGACCTCCAGGTGAAAGCCAATAGGGATGGGACCTTGACCGTTCAGACTCCAAATTTCTTCTTTCCTGAACGGTTTGTAAAAACACAGTTGATCCCCGTGGAGCCGTTGTTATTCCAACGAACTGATGATGATGCTTACACAGCTTTTGGAGAGGACACTCATGGCAATATTAACTACTTGTTTAATCCCATTGGTTCAAGAATTTGTGCTTTTCGGAAGATAGCCTGGTACGAAACCATCCCTTTTCAGTTGAGCTTAGCTGGATTTTGCGCGGTGCTTTTCCTGTCGGCGGGCATTACCTGGTTTGTCAGGTCTTTGAGCCACCGTGTCCGTAAGCGGCGTTTTCAGGACGACAGATTGACTCGACTCGCTTGGTTAGTGGCTGGTTTGGTCGGCGTTCTAAATCTGGTTTTCTTGATTGGTCTATCTTTAGTCGCTTGGCAAATTGGTGTCTGGCAGCTCTTGTATGGTGTCCCTGTTGTAATGATTGCCTTGCTTGGCATTCCGCCCGTGACTACTGGCATGGCTTTGGGATTACCTACATTTGCTGTACTGGCTTGGAAAAACAAGAATTGGTCAGCGAACGATCGCGTGAACTACTCATTGATTACGCTAGCAGCGCTGGCGTTCATCCCATTTTTAATGTACTGGAATCTCTTGGGGTTTCAGTTTTAACCAGCTTACGAGAAGGTAAAAAGAAACTATGAGACAGCGAGGATTTCTTAGTAGAAAGCTAGTTCATTGGTTGCTGCTAGCAATTCTTTCCTTTTCGCTTTCGTTGTCAGGACTGACGATGCCCAGTGTGGCTCAAAGTGGCTCGAAGCAGCTGCCCATTTTAGACAGTCAACCACAGCAAGTCACTGAACCGGAGAAGTCGGTGCCTGCATCTCCTACAGGATTAGGACTTAAGGAACCGCAGGAATTGGAAGCTTTCGTAGACAACTTCTTTAACGAGGAGATGTCGAAGACTCATGTTCCCGGTGCAGTCATCTCTGTGGTGAAAGATGGAAAGCTCTTTTTCGCCAAGGGTTACGGCTATGCCAACCTGGAGAAAAAGATACCCGTTGAGGCAGATAAAACCCTCTTTCGTGTTGCCTCTCTCTCCAAACTATTCACAGCGACAGCAGCGATGCAGTTGTACGAGCGAGGACAGCTTGACCTGGATGCCGATGTCAATAAGTACCTCGACTTTGAACTAGAGAACCCTTACTCCGAGACAGTCACAGCCGCCAGGATGATGATGCACACAGACGGTACTACTGTCCGACGCATCGGACTGGCAGCTCGCACTGAAGCTGAAATGGAGCTGTTGGGAGATTATCTGGCTGACCATATGCCACCCATTGTGTCGCGCCCCGGTGAACTCTACAGCTATTCCAGCCACAGCACTGCTTTGTTGGGCTATGTAGTGGAAAAGATTTCTGGTACACCCTTCGCAGAATATATTGATAAAAATATCCTTCAACCACTGGAGATGCGCCGCAGCACGTTTCTCCAACCACCGCCGCCTGCGTTAGCTGATAACTTGGCGGTGGGCTATCAGCATCAAAGTGGCAACTTCAAACCCGTCCCGTTCCTATATCTCAATATTGCCCCAGCAGCGGCAATGAGTACGACGGCTACCGATATGACTAATTTTATGATTGCCCACTTGCTGCGCGGTCGCTACGAAAACTCACGCATTCTGGAGGAGAATACGGTGCGGCTGATGCACAAGACGCACTTCGCCCACCATCCCAAATTGCCGGGTACTGGCTACAGTTTTCGCGAACGTTTGGAAAACAACATTCGCATGATCGGACACCTAGGAAGTTTGCGGGGGTATTCTAGCTCCCTCACCCTAATGCCTGACCAAAATATTGGCATTTTTATTGCCAGCAACAGCTTCAGTGGGATACATGGAAAACTACTGTCTCAGTTGTTAGACCATTATTTTCCCGTTCCCGATAAACCTGCACCTTTAAAACCCCTTGCCCTTACCAATGAACAACTCGATCGCTTCACTGGCACCTACCGCGATGTGGAGTATCCCCACGCCACCTTCCTCAAGCCATCGGCAGTGTTTAAGCATATCAATATTAAGAAGGGCGATAACGGAACTTTAGTAATTCAAACCCCTGGTCTGTTCTTTCTGAACAATCCTCAAAACATAAAGTTAATCCCTGTAGGACCGCAGTTATTCCAGCGAGCTAATGATGATGCCTTGACTGCCTTTGGAGGAGCTATTGAAGATGAGGGCAGTAATCTGATCAAATTCGCGTTTAATCCACTTTGGCCGAAGATAGGAGCCTACGAGCGAGTACCGTGGTATGAAACGGCTTGGGTGCAGTTAGGATTGCTTGGCTTTTGTGTACTGATTTTCCTGTCAGCTTTCTTCATCTGGCCGATACGTCCGCTGATTCGCCGTTTACGAGGCAAGCCTTTTCAAATTGAGCGGCACTACAGCCGAGCCTGGTTGTTAGCGGGACTTGTCAGTACTCTGAATTTGGTCTTCATCGTTGGTTTGCCTTTGTTGCTTTGGTTTTACGGGGCATGGAAGCTGGCATATGGAGTACCAGCATTTGCGATCGCGTTCCTCTCTCTTCCCCTAATTGCCACTGTCTTGACCTTGGGATTAGCTGTCTTTACTGTTCTGGGTTGGAAGAATAAATATTGGTCAGTTATGGCGCGGTCTTACTACTTGTTAATTACGCTGGCTGCGTTAGCTTTCATTCCCTTCCTAACCTACTGGAATCTATTGGGATTTCAGTTTTAACCGGAGAAATGTTTTAGAGAATATCAGGCGCTCAACAATAACGGAAAAGTGTAATCAAATTTTGGCTAATACAACGTTTTCAGTTCTTCTTTACTAAATAGATATCTCCGTACCCCCTGGGCGATCGCATTCCTCCTACACAGGAAAGAGTGGACTCTTTCTTAAGATCCACTCTCTGTTAAACTCTTTTAGCGCCAGCTTTAACAAGCTAAAGTTAAGTCCTTACTTTACCTCGTCCTTAATCATTCTCTTGTCATTAATGATCACTCTTTCCTTGACTTCTGCACTGCCGGAGATGTGAATATCATTATCCTGATTTTCCTCTTTGGCGGATTCGGCTGCATTTTGGGCAGATGACTTAACATCGTGCGCTGCACCTTTAGCAGATTCGGCTGCACTCTTGCCAGATGACTTCATTGATTCGGCTGCACTTTTTATCGATGGCTCAACTGCCTTCGCTGTACCTTTTACAGTCGATCTAACATCCTTAGTGGTACCCTCAATTTCCTTCGCTACAGCTTTGACGGAAGGCTTAACTTCATCGGCAGTACTCTTAATAGAGTCCGCTGCACTTCGTACAGAAGGTTTGACACCTTCGACTGTCTGCTTGACTGAATCTTTTACTTCTCTAATCGTAGGTTTGACTTCCTCTGATGCGCCCTTGACTGCATCTACTATAGAAGGCTTGGTTTCCTTAACTGTCTGATTGACAGATTCGGCTATACCTTTAATCGAAGGCTTAGTTTCCTCAACTGTCTCCTTGACTGCTTCTACTGTACCTTTGATAGATGGTTTAACTTCCTCAGCAGTTTCCTTTGCTACTGTCCCTAGCTCTTCTACAGTCTCTTTAATACCGTCTGCTACAGTGTGTGCTGCATCCCCTAAATTATCTACAGCACGGTTAACCGTATCAGCCGTACCTTTACCAATCATCGCGCCAGCAACTGAGCCTGCTACAGCACCAACAATTCCTCCAGAGCGGGCACCGAGTACGCCACCGACTGCTGCTCCAGCTATCCTTGCACCCATGCCTGAGCCTGATGATTGATCTTGCTTAGATTCTGCATTTTCGTCAGTCTGAGCCTGAGGCTGCTGCTTCTCAATATTGTCGATATTCTTTTCCTGGAAGCCAGTATTTGTGTCAGGTTGATTAAACTGTGGCTTGTTTTGAGTCATTATATATACCTTTGCCTTATTGCTACGCTTACAAGATTAACTATTACTTCTAAGAAACTCTACAAATTAGCTGTTTAAATCTAAGAACAAGCAATATATCAAGCATCTATAAACATAAGTATAGATACTTGGTAAACTTTATAAACAATAGTTTACTCAAGCTTATAACTTAAAGCTTAAAGATGGCATAAATTTTAAACTATATCTTTGTTTTGCTAGACAAAGTTCTAATATTAAATTATTGCATTAATCATTTTTGTGTAAAACCACGTATTAATTATTTCAAAAGTTGTGTCTTGTACTTAATGGAGTTAATTAGGGCAGTAGTTGCCTAAAGTTTTCTCTAAAAGTATCAGGAAGCTTATCAAAGATGAAGAAATTTAAATACACATTATTAGGTTTGTTAGGAATTTTGGGATTACTTCTCTTTTGGGGATTGCTCGAACCTTACTTCATCGACACAGAAGAAGAAGTTGCAGAAATCCCCAATCTTCCCTCCGCTTGGGAAGGGCAACGAGTCGCACTCATCGCTGATTGGCAAATAGGAATGTGGATGGACAACACCAGTACTATCCGCCGCATTGTGAAACAACTAATTGAGGAGCGTCCTGCAATCGTGCTAATTGCTGGTGACTTTATCTACGATCCAGGCAAAGACCCAAGCGAAGAGATTAACAAGGCTGTTGAAATTGTGCGATCGCTTACCCTAGCAGGCATCCCTACTTATGCTGTCTTGGGCAATCATGACTATGCAATGAAAAACAAGCACGCACCACCGGACGAGAAGTTGGCGGCTAAATTGCATAAAGCGCTTGAATCAGTGGGTGTCCAAGTCCTCCAGAACGAGGCTGTTATCCTTGCACCATCTGAGAATCGCAACCAAACGACAGCAAACACGGAAGTCAACGCACCCCTATACCTAGTAGGTATCGGCGCACATTGGTCGAATAACGATAAACCGAAAGTTGCGCTAGCGCCAGTGCCGGACGGAGCAGCAAGGTTAGTAATGATGCACAATCCAGATTCCTTTGAAGCGTTACCTCCTGGCACTGCACCGTTGGCTGTCGCCGGACACACACACGGCGGGCAAATTCGCGTACCCTTCACACCAGAATGGTCTTGGTTGACTTTCATTAGGGAGGATGAAGTACACGCTGATGGCTGGATTAAAGGATATGGACAGCCAGGGAATCGTCTTTACGTGAACCGAGGCATTGGTTTTAGCCTCGTACCGATACGGCTCAACTGCCCACCAGAGGTCACTTTATTCACTCTGCAATCCTCCCTCTGATTGAGGAAGAAAATACTCAGAGCCTTAATTTAGAGTCTGACTGATCCAAGTTTTTCAAGCGGAGGAGTAATGAATCCCAAAGACTCAGTAACAACAGCCTGGGGAAAAATTCAGGCCATGATCGACAGCCTGGTACTGATGCTGCCAAATATTGCGTTAGCGATAATCGTCTTTGCGCTCTTTTATTTGGCGGCAAGGGGTATCAGGTCACTGGTCAGACGCCTTACCCGAAGGCATCGGCAGGCGCGGAATTTAGGACTGGTACTCGGACGTTTGTCCCAAGGAATTACCATTTTAGTCGGTCTATTTGTCGCGTTATCCATTGTTATTCCGTCATTCAAGGCAGGAGATTTGGTTCAACTGTTGGGCATCAGCGGTGTGGCAATTGGTTTTGCGTTCCGCGATATCCTTCAGAACTTTCTGGCTGGGATTTTGATTCTTTTGACTGAGCCGTTCCAAATCGATGACCAAATTGTCTTCAAAGACTTCGAGGGAACGGTTGAAAACATTCAAACACGCGCCACGACAATCAGAACTTATGATGGTCGCCGCATCGTCATTCCGAACGCTGAACTGTTCACCAATTCAGTGATGGTCAACACCGCCTTCGATAACCGCCGACTGGAGTACGATGTTGGCATCGGCTATGGAGACGATATTGACCGAGCGAAGGAATTGATTTTGGAAGCGATCGCCAGCGTGGATGATGTCTTGAGGGAACCCGCCCCCGATGCCTTGGTGATGGAACTTGCTGAGAGTACCGTGAACATCCGCGCCCGGTGGTGGATCAACCCCCCGCGACGTGCAGATGCTCTCGACTCGCGAGACAGGGTTCTTTCTGCCATTAAGAACAAACTCACTGCTAACGGCATTGACCTACCCTTCCCGACGCAGCAGATTCTCTTCCACGACCAAACAGAAGAGACAGATGGCGATCGCTCACGTCAACGAGAAGGATGGCCGGCTGGGAACAAACAAGTGCCGAAGCCACGTAGCATTGGTGGTTCACTCAGGAAGCTTGCCGAAATACGGGCGCAAAGAGATGGGAATGGGAGCGATCATCCTCAAGCCGTTAACGATGGTCGATGAAAAACATCAAGTTAGGCAAACTTTGGGACTCCCTCCACTCCAGCTACTGGTTCGTGCCGACACTGATGGCGGGTATGGCGATCGCTTTGGCGTTTACAATGCTATCCCTTGATCGAGCAGGCAAGTCTGGACCAATTGAGAAGTTAGCCTGGATCTACACGGGTGGTCCCGATGGTGCGCGTACAATGCTTTCTACCATTGCTGGTTCGATGATTACCGTTGCGGGTACTGCCTTCTCGATCACCATCGTTGCTCTTACACTGGCATCCTCACAGTTCGGTCCGCGACTGATGCGTAACTTTATGCAGGACACGGGCAATCAGGTTGTGCTTGGCACGTTCATCGCCACATTTATCTACTGCTTGCTCGTACTGCGAACAGTCCGAGGGGATAACTACAATGTGTTTGTGCCGCAGATATCGGTTACGGTCGGCCTCTTGCTGGCGATCACGAGTATCGGCGTGCTAATCTACTTTATCCATCACGCCTCAACCTCGATTCAGGCAGCGCAAATCATCGGGGAGGTCGGCAGCGATTTGGACAAGGCGATTGATCGCCTCTTCCCCCAAAAGATTGGCTATAGTGGGTCGCAGAACAAACGGCGGTGGGTTGAGGAAATCCCCATGGGTTTCGACCAGGAAGCTTCTCCAATTCTGGCAACGAGTAGCGGTTATCTTCAGGCAATTGATGACGAGACGTTGATGAAAATTGCCAAGTCGAAAGACCTCCTGGTGCGTCTTAAACATCGCCCAGGCAAGTTCGTCGTGCAAGGAAGCGAACTGGTGAGGGTTTGGCCTGGGGAACGAGTGAACGAGAAGCTCACCCAGCAATTCAATGATGCTTTCATCTTGGGTAAAGAACGCACTGAGCAGCAGGATATAGAGTTTTGCATCAACGAACTCGTTGAAGTCGCGCTTCGTGCCATTTCCCCAGGCATTAACGATCCATTTACCGCTATCCGATGTATTGACCAGCTAAGTGCAGCACTGTGCCGCTTAGCCGAAAGAGATTTCCCCTCTCCCTATCGCTACGATGACGACAACAAGCTGCGCGTGATTGCCGACCCGGTGACGTTTGCAAAGCTAACCGATGATGCCTTTAATCAAATTCGACAGTACAGCAAACCGGATGTAGCGGTAAGAATCCGAATGTTGGAAGCGATCACCGTTATTGCAACCCATACTCGCAACAAGAAAGATCGGGTAGCACTTCTGCATCATGCCAATGTAATCGAGAGCAGTAGTCGTGAGGAGGTAGCTCAGGAGTGCGATCGCGCTTGTATTGAGGAGCAATATTTGGCGGCAGTCAAGGCGTTAGAGCAGCGATGAGTAAGGAAAAGCTGTGATAACTACCAACTGACGAGCGCATCAAGTGACAACCATTAGGGCTTAGTCTTAACAATGGAAAAATTTTGGTCGTTAGTGACTGGAGTTTAGACTAATGTCACAGGTAGCGCTTTTTTCGGAAAAATTGTCACCGAAATGCACTACATATAGCGTGGTTTTCGATTTAGTCTAAAGTCCAGTAGTGAGGAGTCAGAAGGAACTGTCCCATTTTTGATGTCTGACCGCTCACTGCCTAGAAGTCTGTAATGGTGAAAAATCGTTGTTCGGGATGGCGACTGTCCCATTTATGGTTCAAATTGGGACAGTTGAACTCATACTAGCGAACGTAGAATTGGAAATCAGGACACCCAAAAAAGCCTTAATTTGTAAGCTTTTCAGCCTTAACGACCAAAATTTTTCCGTTGCTATAACTAAGCCATTAGGGACAATATCATTGTCATCATTTTTGGGTTGGTGTTTCTGGTTCAAGTGAGTCAGATGATCGCACTTCCTGAACGCGACTGGCACGAATGACGATAACAAAATGCTGTTTCATTTCTTTTTCAATAAATTCTTCTACCAATCGCACCTGTTTAGGGGTGATTGGTTTATTTGCCTCAACACTTAAGTAAACTTCGGGGGGATTTTTCGTCCAATTTACTTTGGTTTTAACTAGCTGTACCTGTTGTCCAATAGTGACAGTGCGCTTGACCAAATTTCTCCTCAGCGTGGCTTGTAGCTGGGATTGTTTCACCAACTGAAAAAAACTTACTCCCAAGGGCAAAAGCAAGATGGCAGTTAAACCTAAAATCCAACCTAAGGCATGGCTTATCTTGGCATATCCATAAGTAATGAATACGATCATACAAGCAAGGGTAATGCCTAAGAGGTTAGTCAGGTAAAGTAAAAACGCTCCCCAGCTCAATTGCCAGATTCCCTGAGATAGGGATAAACCGACTACACAAATCGGTGGCATTAAAGCCACAGCGATCGCTGTCCCCGCCACTGCATCATTAATCTTTGGTCGAACTTTGGCATAACCGCTAATACCCCCAGCTGTGACAGCAATTCCCAAGTCCACCAAATTCGGTTGAGTGCGCGAGAGAACTTCCGAACCAAACTCTGAAATCCCAACTAGATTCCCCAGCACTCCAGCCAAGAGAATAGATATCGCACTGCCAACTCCTATAGAAATTAGGCTTTGGCGCAACAAATCCAAGTCTTCCTCCAAAGCGCTAAATGCTAGCGCTCGCAACGGTAACATCAAGGGAGCAATAATCATTGCCCCAATAATCACTGCTGCACTGTTGCTGATCAGTCCGAAACTGGCAATCAGACAAGAACTAACAATCAGAACTACATAGTTCTGACTGAGTTCAGCCTCTATTTTCAAAGACTCATACAGATTTTTCAGTTCTTCTTGAGAGGCTTTTGGTTTGGGCATAACAATCTCTACGGGCTAGTAACTAGTCCAGTTATTTTTGCACTGCACTAGATTACTCTCATTTGACTACCTCTTCTATTCAAAATACTTCCCAAATTCTAGTGATTACCCCTTATGCAAGTTTTTATCTAAAATGCCAAACAAGATGATGAGAAAAGCCGATAAACGCAATAAGTATAGTTCAGGAGTTGTTTCATTCGCATAGGAAGTAAAACCAAGCAAAGTTCTATTGATTGTCAACATAAAGAAGGCTAACGTAAAGCTGAGAAATAAACGGTCTTTTGTCTCTTTCCAGAAACGCAGGAAAAACAATCCCGCTATTGCACACCCCATAGCAACTGTTCCCATCAAGAAGCTCGTCATACTTTCCTATTTCAGTAGTTCCTTTCTGTAGGATATGCTTACTTTGCCTCCCACACTAATCCATATAAAAGAAAAATTATACCAACTAAGGGTACTGAAGTTCGCCAAGGTGATAGAGCCACTGAAGGAATAACCACTTTGTCAATAAAAAGAATCATATTGTCTAATGTAAACATGGCAAAACATAGTCCGCTCCACAACAACAGCCGAGCTTTGCTTTTCCGATAGCCTCGTAGAAGTAGAACGCAACAAGTAAAAGCAATGACTGCACACAGAATATAAACAATCCATGCCATATTATTCTTCCTCCTCACTTTTCAGCTTAAAAGCATCTGCAAATGATTGAATCGGATTCCTAGATAGAGAATAGATAAAATTAATCAGACTAACTGGATAGTGTCGATCAAGTTGAGCTAATTGATCGACCATGCTCAGTAAATCTTCATTTCTCGGATTGTAGCTGTAAAAATGCTCTTTCTCTTGACGTTCGACTTCTAAGAATCCACGTTTATTGAAAAACCCTAGAGTATCTTTCACAATTGTATGGTGCAGATAAAGTTTTTTACCTAGATTGTAAATTGTCCATTTCTGGTTTCTGTTTTCATTAAGGAAAAGCAGAATTTTTAAATAGTCTACAGATTTAATATTTTGACGAATAAATTGTTGAATTTCTTCAGAAAAATTTTTCATGCATCTTGTGGATAGATCAGCTCCAATC
Source organism: Symplocastrum torsivum CPER-KK1 (assembly GCA_019358875.1). Taxonomy (GTDB): domain Bacteria; phylum Cyanobacteriota; class Cyanobacteriia; order Cyanobacteriales; family Coleofasciculaceae; genus Symplocastrum; species Symplocastrum torsivum. The sequence continues at coordinate 20,383 of JAHHIF010000055.1, read as the reverse complement.
CAACAGTTAAGACTAGCTAAGGAATGGTTTTTGATTGCCTAACTATTAATTTGGTGAAATCCTTCTGATAACATTTACAGAAGGTTTAGCAAAACAAATCATCATCCCTTCTAGTGGAATACAAACCTTTTCGATATAGCATCCTTCAAAAAGCTTAGGTTAAAAGTTCTTGCATTATGACATGATTATGTACCACAGGCAGAGCTAATGCGCTGACGCGATCGCTTATTAGGCTGCTCTCAAGTTTTAGTGAGTTTTTAGCTGGCTCACTTGCTGCTGTCGTTGTTCCCTTGAACGCTCCGCTCAATCAGCACTCTCACGTTGAATTCTTGCATGAGTTAAGTGTGTCAAAGACTATCAGCTAAATCTGTAATTCCTCCACCACAGCCCAATCCCAAACATCAGTGCTGATAGCAGTACAAACCATATCCAAAAGGCAGCATGTCTTACCTTCTGAGCAAAATCGGCTTCCCACCATTTTCTTGGGCGAATCTTCTGTACTGAAAATGTAATCAATCCTGCTAAATTCAGGCAGATCAAGTTGGTTAGTAATAACAACATTGACCCTACAGCTACTTGCCAATGACCTGAGCCAATCAACAGTCCGAATGTCACCAAAGGCGGGAGTAAGGCTACTGCTACCATAACTCCCACAATCGCGCTTGTTACTCCGGATGTAAGTGATAGTGCGCCTGCCATACCTGAGGCGAACGCCAGGATAAGGTCTGAGCCACTCACCCTTGTCCTGGAGGCAATTTCAGGAATCTCTGGGCTGACAGTGAAAAAATATCCAATTAAGACAGAAAAAGAAAAAGCAATAGAGATACCAACAGCACCAATTTTTACTGCCCGACGGGCAAGAGTTGTATCTCCAAGAGTAGTAGCAAGCGATAACGCCATGTTCGGACCCAGTAAAGGCGCTATGACCATAGAACCGATAATGATAGTTCCGTCATCCCGCAATAGACCAATGGCAGCAATAACTGTGGAGAGCAGAACCATCAAATTATGAGTCCATGACAGAATTACCGTTGCAGAAACATCTTCATAAAGTTCTTGACGGTTGATACGGGATAGTTGAGTATCTAACTCTTGTTCTTTTAGTTCAGCTCTTATTTCTGGATATAGTAAAGGTCGAGGGATAGATGCTTCTACAGAAAGCAGAATAATACGAAATCCATCAACTTGAGAAAAGTGATTTGCTAACTGATCTATTGCAGTTTCGGCTTCTGCCCCATACAGCAGTATTTTAACGAGATTTTGATGGTTGGATAAGTTGGTCTGCCAAATCCCTACTAAAGAATAGTCTCGGAGTAATTCTGGTACTTTCTGGGCATCCTCCTCAGGAAGGAATACTTCAATCAGACGTAAGTTCATAAATAATTAGGTGCTTTCTTGCCTATACAAACTTTCGCCCTAAATAAAGAAACAATTTATAGTAGCAAAACTCTCGCCTACTAACTGCATATAAATTAAGTGTGGAATAGCTTATTGCGGCGCTTCGAGAACACTGACATCAATTAACGGTGTAACGTTAAACCCCTGCTCAAGTAACTGCGTCTGAATAGTGCTTGTGAGGCGGGAGCGAATCTCCTCAGAGGACTGGCTGACACCCGCTTGACGCTGAACATAAACGGTACCTAGCAATGTATTCTGCCCTTTGATATTCGCAGGAGGGAAATGAACATTCGCTTCCACCAGATTGGCTAAACCACTATCATTTACCACCTTCTGAATCTGAGCAGTGGCACGCTGCTCACGGCTGCTGCGCTGAAGCTCAGGGGAGGTAGAAAACTGCCAAGTCAGCAAGCTCAAGAGCAGCAGTACCGTAGCGGCAAGGACAACCGGAAACACCCATCGCTTGCCACGTTTATAGCGGGTTCCCTGAGCAGTCAGCCCATAGGTGCGGAACATCAGGGAAGCCGATAAATTAATCCCGACCAGTTGCAGCAAGAGTACAAAGACACCGTTCAAAGCCATATCCCAGCGACCCATCGCGCCTGCCATGCCCACCACTCCAGCAGGCGGTGCCAGTGAAGCCGCAACCAGCATCCCAACGGCTGCCCCTGACACGAGGCTACTTCGTTCCGATTGGACAAGATTGAGAGCACCTGCCGCACCCGCAATGAGTGGAAGCAGCACCGCCACGGCTGAGACAGTACTTGTTGCGTTCATTGAGGATGTCACAACTTCCTGTTGCAGAATCAGGCTGAGCGCTCCAGCTACAGTGATTGTCACTGCCAGGGCTGAAAAGTAGCGTAATAGGCTCTGCTTGAGCAGTTGTCCATCACCGCGTGCTGTAGCGATCGCAGCATTCATCGCTGGACCTGCAAACGGTGCAATCAGCATTGCCGCAACGAGAAGATAGCTAGTATTCGTGAACAAGCCAATCCACACTACCACACCCGCTGCCGCTGCATACCCCAGAAAGCCTTTCCATGAGCCAACGCTTTGCAAACCTGAGAGAAATATCTCGATCGGGCTGCGTGCCTCCACATTTTTCACCTGCTGGGGTGCCTCTGATGCCGGAGGCTGCAAGGCAATTACTCCACGAGGCAACAGCGTGATGTGCAAGTTGGGTAGTGGTTCTAACTTTTCTAGCAGTTCCTCAACCTTCCCATTCGAGACGTGAACGATTACCACGTCTAGTAGTTGGTCATTCCCAGTCGCGTCAAACTGGGCAAGGTTCGCGCCCTTACAAGCGTTGGCGATGTCTAGAACCTGTTGACCGTATCCCCGTGGAACCTGTACAAGTAGTTGGCGCATTGCTCTCCCTCTGTTTTATAGTTCAAGACTTACGCACAGCCGCAATATTATGGTGTTGGAGTAGGGGCAATCCCCTGTGGTTGCCCCTATCCCTACGGTTGATGCGTAAGTCCTAAGTTGCTGTCCGGGAAGCCTGATTGAGGTTCCACCTCTCCACGGGAGCATCCCAATTGTGCAAATACATTTTCTTGTGGGACAGGCCGGAAAACTTGTCAAAGCTAAAAAGCGGGCAGGATGCCCACCCCACAATAAATTATTTCTGCAAAAATGGGATGCACCCCCTCTCCCCTGCCTCGCGTGACGGGCAAAGCGAGAGCTATTGAGCCGTTTGAGTGTTTTGGTTGCTGTTAGTAGGGCGACCAACAATATAATTAGCTGCTTCTACGCTACTAGGAAGCTGTTCTATTCTTCCCTGAGCAACCAACGCTTGATAAATAAAAGCAGCAATATCACCACGGGTAGCAGGCTGATTAGGATTGAGAATCTTCTGATTGGGATAGTTGACTACGATATTTGCTTTTGTGGCTGCTGCTACATCATCAACCGCATAATAAGGAATCTTCTGGGCATCTGCATAATAGTTGCTAACAGTAAATGATGCAGGGCGTGTCGAAGACAAACCTTGCTTAGTTGCTACTGATGAGGGCAAATTACTAGGAGATACCCCTTTGTCACTCGCTACCGATGAGGGCGACTCACTAGGAGATACACCGTTGTCACTTGATGAGGGCGAACTGTTAGCAGGCGTACTCTGACTATTCGCTGGCGCAGTTACCAGTGGCTGCATCAAACTAGTCATTGCCAGAGGGATAAACAAACGCTTCTTGGTTGCTCGACCTGTGCTTACTGGCTGAGTGGTTGCTTGAGTAGTTGCTTGATTTGTAGTTGCTTGATTTGTAGCTGCTTGATTCGTCGTTTGAGTGGCGGATGGTGTCGGATTTGTCGAAGACGAATCCAAGTTCTTCTCTAAAGCAACTAATGCCTCAACCCTGGAAATCTCTTGATTTGGACGAAAGAAACCCCCAGGATAGCCCGTCATAAATCCTGTCTGGTAAGCTTCCTCGATTGCTGAAGCTGCCCAATAGCCAGAAGGAACATCTTTATATACACTTCCACCTGCTATTTTCCGAACGGGTTCCTGATTAAAAGCTTGGCGGATTACTGCGGCAAATTCATCGCGTTTTACTGGCTGATTAGGTCTGTATGTTCCATCAAGATATCCAGCAAGAATGTCTTTTTCAGCGAGGGGTTCAATAAATGGACGCGCCCAGTGGTCTTGAATGTCAGGAAAGCTAGCGTTTGAAGTTGGAGCCGCTACTACTGCACCTGAAGCCAAATTTACTAAAGGTGCAACTGCACCTATTGCTAATCCTAGAGTTAGGAAGGCTATAGTTTCTGATGACAGACGAGGGAAGTTTGACATGATAAATAACTCCTAATTTCTTGCTCTTTTTTTAACAAAAACTTTATATATTTTTCTTCTCTCCTACTGATCTACCCACTCAAGTAGACCAAGAGAAGTAACGCATCCTACAAAGTGAGCACCAATCATATTGATATTGGCTAAAACAACAAAAATATCCAGTGAACGAATGACATTTTGACGGTTATAGACTGCTATTCCTTGAGGTTCGGCTAGAGCTTTTGCCAGTACCACTACAACGCTTAATTCAGAAGCCAAGAAAGCTAATAACACCCCCACTAAACTAACAATTAGTCCAATTTGCAAGATTTGAATTATCTCCTCCTTCCTGGGATGCACTTCGCGATTAGATGACTGTAATCGTTTGGCTAAACGCCTGTATCGGAAAGCCCAATATACTCTGAAGCACAGCAACAAAATTCCAACACTAGCTAAAAAGATACCCAACCCAATCCCTGCATTATTTGTTTGAGCGCTGAGGTTACGGCTAAAGATAGCTAACAATAAAGTAATGACAGAAATAGCACCTAGCACTAACTGTATCCAGAAACTAAATCGGCTGACTGTGCGAAAAGTATCAGCAAATCGTTGTTTAGTTGGTGGTGGTAAGTAGGAGCCTAATTGATTTGACATATTCATCCCCCTTTAGCATGATTAATACGGTAATATAGAGCGTAAGTTGCTTGAAGAAATACTTCATTTATGCAAAACCTTACCTAGCTCATTAGTTGCTTGCTGTTCAAGTTCTTTTAGCAAAACCCTTAATTTATATAGCGACTCTAACGGTTTTGCTTTGTCTATAGAATCTGTCCCGTTGAAACTTATACTTAATATATTAAAGATAATTTAATATTAATCAAGGTATAAATCAGAGTTTAGAAGGAGTTTATTTAGAAAGTCATAGCCTTTCTAAACAGTAAAATTCAGCGAGTTTAGAATGCTTATAAACAATAAATATAGATATTTGCTAAACACTTGTTTTTTCATGATAGTAAGGATAATTTTGTTGATAGATAGATAATTGGAGAATAGAAACATGGTTCTTTACAAGCTCGAAGACTTTGATCCAAATTACCGAGACACTTTTGGTGATGAAATCAAAGGCTATGATGTTTATGCAGACAGAACTGATGAAAAGATTGGTAGCGTCAAAAATATCTTAGTTGATGAGTCAGGTCATTTCCGGTATCTCGTCGTTGACACAGGCTTCTGGATTTTTGGTAAGCAAGTCCTGCTACCAGTAGGTCGTTCCAGTATTGACCATAATGCACGGCATATCTATGCCCTAGGGTTTACCAAAGAGCAAGCGGAAAATTTACCTGAGTTCAACGACAGCTTGAAGGTTGATTACGATTATGAAGAGCGGGTGCGGGGAGTTTATCGGACTCCGTCTACAGAGACATCTGTGCAGACATCGGCACCTATAGGGGCATCAGCACCTTTAGATCCTACGCCTGCCTATGCAGCTCCTGGCGCTACCTCTAATCAACCTCGCAATGCTAGTTACAACCGTGATACCTACACCTACCAGCAAGATTCTTCTCTCTACGAGATGAATCAGCAGGATCATCAAACTCTCAAACTGTACGAAGAACGGCTCATTACCAATAAAAACCGCGTTAAGACAGGAGATGTAACAGTTGGCAAACACGTTGAAACAGAGACGGCACGGGTTTCGGTACCCCTTGAAAAGGAGCGAGTTATCGTTGAGCGCACTACTCCAGAAGATGCTGGAACTGTAGTTTCTCCTAGTGCCAATGCCTTCCACGAAGGCGAAGTTGCACGTATGGAAGTCTACGAAGAGACTGCTGATATTCAAAAGAAAGCTTTTGTGCGTGAGGAAGTTAATGTCAGGAAAGAAGTAGAGCGAGATACGGTTAACGCTTCTGAACAGCTTCGTCGAGAAGAGCTAGATGTGGATACCAAAGGTCAATCCGTTGTGGATAAAAAGGTCTGATACCAATTGAGTTTAGGCTTACAACATTTGAATTTGAAACTATCTACTGGCAAAGCTGGGACGCGATCGCTCAGAGCTAGTATGGCTCGTCGTGGCTTCGGCTACCTCATGGCGCTAACACTAGTGGTGACGCTGGTAGGAGCGGCAGGGATGTATGCATTTGAAAGCACCACCCCTGATGGGCGCGGACTGAAGGACTATGGTACTGCACTGTGGTGGACGGCGATGCTGATGACAACAATGGGTTCGGAATATTGGCCACAGACTTCAGAGAGTAGGGTGATTTGCCTATTTTTAGCCTTGTATGCCTTTGCTGTATTTGGCTATGTAACGGCAACACTCGCTACATTCTTTATCGGTCGCGATGCCGACAACAAAGAGGCAGAGGTAGCAGGTGCCAAATCCATTACCGCACTCTATGAAGAAATCGCAGCATTGCGGGCTGATATTCAGGCACTTTCCCGTCAGAACCCGGAAGTCTGAAAACCTTTTGATAAGTTTTACCAAAATTGGCGTGGTGAGCTAGCTTTTTATGGGCGTAGATGCCTCTGGATCGGGAAATAAATCTTTCCCGATCGGGGATAGCATGGATAAAGAGGCGATCGCACCTTTGACTTGTTCAGAGGGAACCTCTAGATATTTTTGCAGTTGTTCCAAATTGCGATGTCCTGAGATTTTTTGAATCACCCGCAACGGGATGCCAGCATTACTCATTTGAGTCAGTGCGGTGCGGCGAAAGCTGTGGGTACTGACACCCTGTAGACCGACTCTGTTGCAGGCTTCTTTGAGGAAACGAGCAGCGGTGTCCGGGTGGAGATAGCCTCGATTGTAGCGACCGGGAAACAAGTAATATTTGCCCGCGTGAGGGTAGTAGTTACTGAGTGTTACCCGCAAGTCTTCGAGCATGGGAATGTTGCGAGTGGCTAACTTCCCTTTGGTATTGGCTTTACGCAGGATGAGTACGGGATGCACTTCTCCCTTCAGGCTGTAGACATCGCTGGTGACGAGAGAGCAAGCTTCGGCAACGCGGCAGGCGGAAAATAAGCAAACGCTAAACAGGACGCGATCACGCTCGGTTTGTAGTCCTTGAGAAAAAAGTAGATCAATCTCCTCTGGTGTGAGGATTTTCGACTGTCCGTGTCGGTTAATTTTCATAAGGAACCATCCTACCCACCTCGCTTGTTGGAGCGCAGATGGATAGTTGATGTAGTGGATTTGTCAGCCTTTTTAGGATTCTCCAGCAAATTCCAGTTTACAGATGCAAGGTAGTGCGTGAGGATCGATCAAGCTCCAAGTGAAGCAGGATTAGTCAGGTAATCCTGCGTTAATGTCTTCAACTCAAGATTATCGTCACTACTCTATCCATGAAGAGTTTTCTTCATTGAGCTTTCTTATTTCCTTGAGGAACTTGAAATACTCCTCCATAGCCAACTCTAGTCGCTTCAAAAGCTTATTTTCTTGATCTGTTATTATTCCTGCTTGAGCATTATGCTTTAAATTATTCTGTTGCCTGATAAGCATGGGGTAAGCTTGACCCAGAATTAGGAAAGAGCATTTGCTCCTGCTTGACAACGAGAGCAAACGCTTTCCCATTGCCCTATTCGAGATGAACCGTAGTGAGGTATATTCAGCTCCAGAGTCGCAGGATGTCAGACCTTGACCAAGGTAATTTCACTATTTAATCAATCGGGAGGCGTAGCTAAGAGTACGCTAACCATGAACCTGGGCTACCACTTAGCCCTACGAAAGCATCGGGTTCTCTTGGTGGATATGGACCCCCAAGCAACGCTTACCACCTTCATGGGGCTTGACCCGGTCGAGTTGACGACGACCGTCTACGAAGCCATCGTCGGGGAAGAACCCTTGCACATTCATGGCAAAATTCACAAACTGGACATTGCTCCTTCAAACATCAACTTGAGTGCGGCTGAACTTGAATTGGTTAGCGCCCTGATGCGGGAGATGCGCCTTAAGGAAGCTTTAGCTCCCGTCGAAGATAAATACGACTTTATCTTAATTGACTGTCCTCCCAGCTTGGGAATTTTGAGCGTGATCAGCCTAGTTGCCTCCACTCACGTACTCGTCCCGATCCAAACGCAATTTAAAGCCTTTCAGGGAACAGATTTGCTATTGAATACGGTGGTAGGACTTCGCTCTAAAGCCAATCGAAATTTAATGATCGCAGGATTTATTCCCACGATGTACGACGGTCGCACAGCTCAAGAAAGCCGGACTTTAAAAGCTATTTCTGAACAGCTTTCGCCACTGGCTAAGGTTTACGAGCCGATTCCTCGCTCGATTGCTTTTGCTGATGCTTCCGAAAAGCGATTGCCCTTAGCCAAGTCCAGCCCAAAGCATCCAGCCGTTGCTATCCTGAAACACATTGCTATAGGTTTAGAGAAACTCTAAAGAGACGTGACCAAAAAAGATCAGCCCTATACAAGTAAGTTGAGAGGTGTAGCCGCTCTTTTAGGAGAACCTCCAGCCGCCGCTGCACAGTTTGTGGCAATTAGCTCGATCCGCCTACCTCAACAGCAACCCAGACGCTACTTCGATCCAGAAAAGTTAGAGCAATTGACTATTTCAGTTAAGAAACTCGGTATCCTAGAGCCTCTGTTGGTGCGAATTCTACATCTTGGAGAGTATGAGTTAGTCGCGGGGGAGCGTCGTTACCGAGCTGCCCAAAAGGCGGGTTTGTCGGAGATCCCTGTTGTTGTCAGGGAACTAACCGATGAAGAGGCTCTCCAGCTATCATTGATTGAAAACCTCCAGCGCGAAGACTTAAATCCCGTTGAGGAAACAGAAGCTATCTTGCAACTGCTAGCTACTCAACTATCGAGTAGTGTTGAAGAGGCTCGCACCTTGCTTTACCGAATGCAAAATGAGGTTAAAGGCAAAGTTACCCAAAACGTTTTGGGTAGCCAGGAAGGAGAGCTGGTGAAGATAATGTTTAACTCTCTGGGACTGATGAGTTGGGAATCATTCGTGAGCAGTCGGCTTCCCTTACTCAACCTAGCGGATGAGGTAATCGATGCCTTGCGCCAAGGTCGGATTGAATACACTAAGGCGCAAGCAATCGCTCGTCTTAAGGATGCCCAAGCTAGGCAAGCGTTACTGAACGAGGCAATAGAAGAGAATCTTTCACTTAAAGAAATCCTCGAACGAATTCGAGCGCAAAGGAAACCTCAAGAAAAACCCCAGTCCCTCAAAAACCTCTTCAAGGAAACATCTAATCGTTTGCAAAAAGCGAAGTTTTGGGACAATCCTGAAAAACAACAAGCACTCGAAAAACTGCTCAAGCAAATGGAAGCCCTGTTAGAGGAGAAATGATTCTCTCAGCTTACTCGTCACCCCTTCAGGATCGCGATTTAACAACTCAAACACCAGACGAATTCACGTCAACATCTAATCGGAATGCTAGTGGCAGTGTTGAAAGCAGTTATCTCATCTATGCAGAACCCGATCATCCAGAATACCGCTGTTATCCGACTGACTCGCTCCTGGTAATTTCACATTAATTTTTAATCTCTTGTTATTGTTATGCCAATTAAGTATAAAGAGCTAATTCAATTTGAACCAATTGAGACGGTCATCTAACTCCAGGATGCCGATCAACTCAGTGAAGCACAGCGGCTAGTCGGCACTTATCGGTTGCTTTCGCGCATGGGGCAGGTTCGCTCAAAGTCTTGTGTGGGAACTCACCTCACAGGCAACGATAAAAGTGGTGGAACTTTCTAGGGGAAATATAAAATGCTATTTTCCCTAGAATTTGAATGGTGAGCGGGATCGCACCTCTCCGAATAATTCCCCTAGAATCTCGCGGCTAGGAGCTGATTTGTCCCCTTGGCTTTTTACCTAATAGAGCAAGAATCTCTGGAATGGATAGCTCTGCTTTGATAGCATCTGTGATCGCAGGGACTTTATACTTAGGTACTCCTTCCTTTATTGTCTTCCAACGCCTTTTAGAGTCAGGGTCGCGGACATCATAGTTGTACTGCCAAGTGCTGTACTCCTTGCCTTTTTTGACCGATACGCACCTAACAAGAGAACCGCTGGCTGGCTTTTTATTAGGACTGCATTTTCTACGTCCCCTGGGCTTTTCTACTGGCTGTTGGCAATCACCCTGAGTCTTAAGCACAAGCCTTTGAGGGGAAACCTGTACCGATTCCGCTATAGAAGTCTGCACAGGCAAGTTCTCCAACCATTCGGGTTTTGCCAATATGCAAGGAGTTTCAAAATTTTGGGTTCCGTTGAGCTTGACCAAGACTAGCTTTCCAATACGGGCGACTACTCCAGTGCAGCAACAGGCGTATGAGAGTTTTTTAGGAAGTTTTGCATCAGCTTTGACTCTGACACCCTCGCCCTCCTTAAATCCCCTAGAATTTGTAGCATCTTGTCTAGCTGGTGTTTGCACCCTAGAATGACTAAGCATCGCTATTTTCCTCCCATGCTCCAAGACCAGCAATGGGCATAAATTTGGATATTTCCAGGCTGACTAACATCTTTGCCGTGCCAACTTTTCCGTAAATCCGGTTTTTGTCAACAATCAACTCAATCGTGTTGTCGTGGGAATTTTTGCTATAGTAAGCGTCGCGGTAGAGCATGATTACCGCATCTGCTACCTCTGCAATCTCCCCAGAATCCCTTAAGTCAGCCTTCGTCGGGCGCTTGTTATTGCGCTTTTCGACCTCCCGATTAATCTGAGAGCCAAGATAGAAAGGCACGTCAAAATCTTTAGCGATCGCTCTTAGTTCTCGCGTGATCTGCCCCAGTTCCAAATTGCGGTTCTTTTCCGCTGAACCTAAACTAAGCATCTGCACGTAGTCGAGAAATACTGCCCCCAGTTGCCCTTGCCTTAAAATCGCCTGCTTGACAACGGAGCGAATGGTGGAAATCGACGGGTTAGGCTCGTCATAGACCATCCAGGGCAAATTGCTAAATATACGTATTGCTTGCGCTAGCAACTCCCACTCGTCCTCTTTGACGCCTCCAGGCAGTGGTCCTTTAAACAGGCGGCTGTTGTGAATGCCTGAAAGACGAGCGAGGAGTCGCTGGTTAATTGAGTCTTTATCCATCTCGCAGGAGAAGAACAAAACTGGCTGGTTGAGTTCAGTCATAATGGCGTGTCCAAGCCCCAGCATGACTTGGGTTTTTCCCATTGAGGTCGCACCCCCAATTACACTCAGTGTCTTGCGGTGAACACCGCCAGTTAACGCTTCAAGGTCGTACCAGCCCACTAACTCACCTGCCCTTTTCCCAGTCTCGATGTTGGCGAACAAAGAGATACCCATTTCTGAGGTGTCTTCCAGTTGGTAGCGTTCTGATGCCTTTTGGGTGCTGATGCTGAAAACTTTTTGTTCGGCTTGGTCTAGGACAGTTTCTAACTCTATTGATGTCTCGTGACCCAACTGAACAATCTCGTTTCCTGCCTGAATCATCTGACGGCGGAGGTACTTATCCATCACCAGCGCTGCGTAGCGATCAACATTGACCGCTGATACGGTGCGCTCAACTAATTGGGCTAACTTGCTCTGACCGCCAACTTTCTCCAATAATTCATGGTCAGAAAGCCAGGTGGTAACGCTCATCAAATCCGTCGGCTTACCCTGGTTATGGAGAACTAAGGTAGCTTTGTAGATTTCTTTGTGGCTATTGATGTAAAAAGCTTCCGCACGAAGAAGCTCAGCCACCCTACCAATGGCTTCCGGGTCTAGCAGAATGCCTCCGAGAATCGATTCCTCAGCATCAACGTTTTGAGGTGGAAGGTTGTTGGCAAAGGAAAAATTCATCACCCTCTTGCCCCCTGACCCGGCTGTGTCCAACTCTGCTGTCGTTTTTGCAGTTCAGCTAGTTCTTTTCGGGCTGCGTTTATCTGTTCTTGCTGCTCTCGTTCTGATTGGGCAGGGTCAACTTGGCTTAGTGTTTGAGACGATGCGGTAAAAAACTCTCCCCTCAGCTCTTGCCAATTTCGCTCGATCCACTTTTTAGCGAGCGTTGGCGGTTTGGGTAGCTCGGCTGCCTTCTTCAATCCAAAGTCTAAAAATTTCTCTCTTTTGTCATCTGAGAGAGTCTGTATAAAGTCTGTATAAGTCTGAAAGGAGCCATAACCCTTATCCTGTGGGGGTTCTGGAGTGACATTTGGATCATTTTGTCTATTTTTGGACATTTCGATCCCGTTGCTGACATTTGGATCATTTTGTCCGCGTTTGGATCTTTTTGTCCGCATTCGGACATTTTTGTCCGTTGGGCTTGACTTTAATTTGACCGAAGCCGTTGTATTCCGGCACTTCCACTTCTCGATCTGAAAGTCAAATAGCTCTAAATCTTCCAATCTTTGGGCGGAGCGCCGGATAGTTCGCTCGTTTACGTTCAGAATTCTGGCAACTTCAGCAGGTGGGGGAATATCAACCCAGCGATCACCAAATGGATCGAGTTCCCACAAATAGAGCCACAGGTCGTACTGATTACCGCTAAGTTTGCGTAATCGCACATACCTGATTAACTCCAAAGGGATTTGGACAAATGTTGGCTGTATCATGGTGAGTGTAATCGATGAACTTACTCCGTCGTGCTTTCTAAAGCTCTGAAGGTTCGGCTGATTTTTTAGTTTTTAGCTCTTTGGCAGTGCTAGAGAGCCGTCTAAAGGTGTCGCACCTTTGATGCTGCAATACTTCAGTAACAGCTCAATCTCTGCTGAGAACTGCTGGTGCTCGTGCCAAATTTCGGTGCAGTCCCAGGCTAGATTAGGAACGGGGTAGTTCATAGAAAGCTCTCTGATATGGGTGTTAGTATGGTTTTGCCTGGTTTCCCTTACTAGTTTTAGGGAAATTACCAAGCTCGTAAATATAATATGTTGAAAATTACCACAGACGTTAATTTTGTGGCTAAGATATTTCCATGAAACGGAAACTAAGAGAAGCCTTTTTTTTAGCGGTTAAGGAATCCAAATTGAGTGGCAAGAAGCTTGCAGAGTTATCTGGACTTTCTGAATCACAGCTTTCTGAGTTCCGCAACGGAAAGAGAGAAATAACTTTGGGGAATTTTGAGCAAGTAGTGAACTCATTGCCGCCTGATGTATACCACCGCTTCTGCTGGCAGCTGACACTAACTCAGATGGATCAGGAGGAATTATGCGAGTTAATTGCAATGGCAGCTTCTCAGTTGAAGTCCAAGCAGGTACCGGGAACTAAGTACTCCGCATCCGAAAAGGAGTACGAACATCAAGCTGCCACGGTTTCATGAAACTGAATCACCTGAAACACCTCGGAAGCTGGAAGCCCCGTAACCTTAGCCAGCGAATGAAAGCGCGGAAGTTTGCGAGTTTTTAGTTGATTTGCCCTTGCTACGCGATCGCTTCTTCGTAGATCTTTTCTTTTTCAGTTTGAGCAGCCGTTGCACGAACTGGAAATCCTCTAAAACTAGCTTTTGACCCTCTCTCTTGACTTTTAAGTCGGCGAATGACCAGGATGGGTTCGGTAAGTGTCCCATCTCCTCTTCATGCCATGATTCAAGTAGATATCGTTAGTGCGTGACGGCAATATTTTCAGCTTAATGCTTTAAGGATTTTGTATTGTTGCACAAGCCGTTTTTTCTCTCACTACAAATTCAATCGTATAGGTCAGGAGCGTGATTGCATGAAAGGGGATGTCACTTGTGCCCTCACTATCCTGTACGGCTTGAATTCCAAGCTCTAGGCTAGTGGAAGGCAACTATATAGCTGAGTTCTTGCATTTGAGATTGCCGTGGTCGCAATTGCTCCCCAAACTATATAGATAAGCCCTAGCATTACATTGTATTATACTCCGCCTTCAACCTAAAATTATTGCAATGGTTGCAAGCGGGAGTTAGGGAAGGATTGTGGTGAGAGTACCTACACGGAGACACTGGGAGATATGGGAAAGCTATCAGTCTCTCCAAATGACTCCTGAAGAGTTTTTGTCCCTGTGGGATGTGTCGCGTGAAGAACTGGCGAAACTTTGTGGCAAAAGCCTCAGTACGGTCAATCATTGGTTTTCTAGGGGAGTTCACCGCATAGAACCGAGTGAAGACGATCAACGGCGGCTGGCAGAGATCCATGCTTTCTGGACTCAGTTTGAAAACGAACCTAAGCATCTGCGCGAGATTTTTGAGGCGAAACCCCGGCGCAGATACCAAAAATAGTTTGCAACCATTGCAAGTTTTTCTTGCAGTCTTTGCAAGGATGGCTATATCGTGAGTGCAGGGTTATTCAATCCGATTCAACAGCAATACATTCACCCAAGCTTTTGCGTACAAAGAACAGGAACATCGAGTTCTTACAGTATCTTGCGTCTGCATAAAGCACTTAAAAGTGTACGTTTATCGGTGATCAACTCCCCTCATGCAATTTGCATGGCAGTAACTCATCAGGAGCTTTCCTTATGTTCAGCGAGAAAATAAGTGTCCCAGAAGTTTCGTTGCTTCCAACCCTGCCTGCCCAACTCCCGCTGCCGAAATTTCAGCTTGATCAAACATTGAAGTTTGGCAAAGTCCCTTCAGGCGACTTCGGACGTGTGGTTGGTTATGTGTATGCCGCTAGCGCTACCGTACAGGCAACTGGATACCATTACTTGCTCTTACTCGACCCGCAAAGCGATTCACGTAAGGAACTAGGAATTTTGTGTGACTGGCTATTTGAGGATGATGCCTTACTAATGATGTAGCCATTTCTAAATGGTCAATTCACTCAACAAGGAACAGGCTTGCAACAAAGACAGGAATAGCCAATGTACCCAACGCAGCACCAGTGGACGTTACTCGAAGCCTATAAGCATTACCCCACACCCCTTTCTCCTCTTGAGTTTTTGCAAATCTATGATGAATTGTCTTATGGGGAGTTGGCAGTTATCTTAGGTCTGTCGGTTAGCAGTGTGGAACATTTTTTCTGTGATCGCACGGCGACTGGCTATCGGGAATGTGCGGAAAAACACTGCCGCAAGTTAGCAGAGATTCATGTGCTATGGAAAAATGCTCACCAATTGACACCGGAGCAGATTCGACAATGGTGTCAAGAGCCAGGAACTAGATTTTAGGCTAACAGCGAACCCGATCAGCAAGAGACAGTCGATTTATAACGTTAAAGCCATTGAGCTAATGCCTTGTTAGCGCTAGCTTTCGTTGAGGTGTGCAGATTTGAATCACTCAGATCTACCTCAAATGACTCAGAACTGGTTAGCCGTCAAATTTTAGCTATATATCGGGTTTGTATCTAAGACGTGAAAAACTGAACTTTACAAGGAGCAGGGTTGAGGTCAGTTCTGTTCACGAATTATATAGAAATACTACAGGCGAAGAGCTGTACTTACTATTTTTAACTATTTGTGTCAAACTATTTTTACTTGGCGAGACTAACGTCTGACTCTTGATTGAGTGGATGCAAATTATCCCTGTTCTGTCACTTTTGGGAAATTTGAGGAGTTTACGTTGTCTCTGCCCACGAAAATTCTTCAATCTTTCACCTCAGTTTGACAAAAGAGGGTTATAGCAGTCGCCAAAGCTGTTAGGACAAGTTGGCAATAGATGCCTTAAACAGCACCTTTGTGAATTGTTGTCCTAAGATTTTTGACTATTGCTATATTTCCAAACTTGTGGAATTCTGCCGAAACTTTTGGCAGGTAATTCTTCTATGTTTTAGATTTAAAAATCTAGAAATAGAGGAAATATTCTGTTGCAATAACAGAAGTTCTTCAAGGCTATATCAAGGCAGAGCGGTAATTGGAGGAAGAGGAAACGAGGCACAACAACCCGACTAGTTAATCGTCAAAGGAGCCGTTGATGAAGCCAGATTCTATAACAGAGCAAGACAAGCACACCCTAGCGTCCTTGTTTTACAAATGGGAGAAGCATATTCAAAACCCCAATCTATCAAAGTACCTGAGAATTGCTTTCAAGCTTTATGTTTTAGAAGTTTTAGGGTTCAAAACTAGAGACATGAAGCCAAACGAATTTGCTAAGCTTTGTGACAATTTGACGCTACAAAAGTTGATGGAACACTTGGAGAAATTTACTGAAAAAAACTCCAGTAAGGAGGAAAATCTAGAGATTTCTCCCCCATCGCCGAAAGAAAATTTAAAAGCTTGTCTACTTAATGCCTTTGACCAAGAGTTTGAAGCGGCAGTAGCATTAGGACGGGTTCAACGAAGTACCAAACATAACTATCGCTCGGCTGTAGGGCGATTTGGTGAGTACTTACCCCAACAGATTTGGTGGAAAGAACTGTTTCCGCAACAAATGCCTCAATTCATTCCACCGCGTCCAAAGAAAGTGGAAAAAGAAACTCGCCCACAAGGAGAGGATTATGGGCTACCTCTAGAAAAGTTTCCTCCTCACCTAATTAAGCAACTTGAGGAGTATAAAGAGTTCCGCCTAACGGGAGGTAAAAAAGTAAGAACGGAAGCTAGCTGGAGAAGTAAACAGCAGTATAAAAAACCTAAAATAACAACAATTAATGAACTAACTCTTAAAAAAGAGTTAGGTGGTATTACCCGTTTCTTTGGCTGGTGTGTTCATATTGAAGGTCACTCAAGCGAAACACTGAAGTTGGACTTAATAACGGATATAGAACTTTTAGAATACTACCTTTCTTGGTTAGTTGAAGAACGAAAATGCTATCATTCAAGCGGTGTAATGATGCTTGGTGTTGCTATTGCTGTTGCTAAGTGGCTCAATTACAACAAATCCGAACGACGTAACTGGTCAGATATTGACCTAATTATGGAATTACAAGGTTTTCAAAGCTATTGTAGCGAGGAGTATAAAAATGAGAGAAGGCAATACTTGCAGTCAAAGTGGGAGAAGAAGGAATTAACCCATAGTCAATTAAGAGAAGTAATTCAATATTTGCGGGATTGCTGTGCGGAGAATTCTGGTAGAGTCAGTCGTCTCACTGGAAAACGTGTAAAAAATGAAAAACGCTCCACCTTAGCAATTGTTTGGAGCTGGGAAATCTACCTCATCGTCAAAATCTTGGTCTTCTTACCTGTAAGACAACAAGAGATAAGGCAATTTAAACTTGGAGAAACTTTATTCCGAAAAATAGATGAAAAAGGCCATCCCTATTATGAAGCCAAAATTACTCAACACAAAAACAAGAGTAGGACGGGTAGGGATCGAAAATACAAGCTGCCAAGTATTCTTACGGCTGATTTAGATGCTTGGGTTGACATTTGGCGACCAAAAGCTGTTGAGGCAGTACAAACTTTAGAAAATTGGTTGGAGTTTTTTAATCATGAGATAGAGGATGTTGAGCGGCTCCAACAACGCATTGAGATGGCTAAACAGGGATATACCGAGACAAAAGTGAAGGACATACAGAAGTACATAGAAAACTTAGAAACAGGGTTGCTTGGTCTGGAACACCGAATTGAGGCTTGGTCTTCTGCCAAAGCTAATTTAGAAGAACACAATAGCTTGTTTTTTATGATAGGAAAGAGCCATCCTCAGAGCTTTGGAAAGCCTTTCACGATAATCGATTTGTGGTCACTAGTTACGGGAGCTATTGCCAAAGCCACAACAGCCTTATATGGCGTGCCGTACTACACTCATCCTCATGCACTTCGTCATATTGCTGCCAAGCACATACGTAAGCTTAAAGGTGATACAAAAGCTTTAGCCGAACTGATGGGACACAGCGAGACACAGGGAGACGAATACGCTAAGCAGATTATGACCACATTAGATCGGCTTAATAACTTCTCGGATAACTGGTGGGAAGAAGAGAACGAGAATGAAGATGATTAAAGAACCGGAATTAATTTTTCGATGTTGAAGAAGTCTTGATAAAAAGAACTCTACCTTGAATAGGTAAAGTTCTTTTTATCAAATTGATATATTTTGTTAAAAGTCAGTAACTACTTCTAAAGCTCCTAATTATTTGCTCAACCATTAAAATATTCGTATAATTCAAAATATTATTTTGAATCTAGCTAAAAAAACGAATTTATTCAAAGTAAGTAAAGACGATTTAGCGGAGTTGCTCGTTCTTAACTGGTTGCTAGGTACTAAATTATTTACTGAATGACGAGAGATAACCTATAGCTAATTAATGTAGTTAGTTAATTCGAGTGTGAGGTGCTGGTTTAAAACTAAGAATTTCTGTATAGTATTAGTGAGTGACTAAAACAGCACCAAAGTAAAAAAGTACGAAATTATGCTCTTCATATAAAACTTCATGGAATAGAGTTTTATGTAAACATAAGCGTCAAAAACCTTATAATCCATAGTAGACGGTCGTTTCACGAAACTTACAGCTCCTAGCTTCGTACTTTTTTCAGTACGAACTCGTACTCAATGAGTTTCCGTTGTTTCAGCTCCCTCTCTCTTTTCTGTTTCTTCTGAGTTGAAGCAAAAATAAACAGCTATTTAGTATTGTTACTACTAATCCTTGACAGTCTAGCCAACATTTCACTATTTATTTTTTCATTCAAGGGGATGAAATTTCCGAGTAGCAGAACGATATTCCCAAGCAATACCATCTTGGTCTAATGCCATTGACCACTCACTAAAATCAGGTTTCGACCGTTTATTACTAACAGTTGAAGAAGAGGATTTGAGTCTTTTAGCCAAGGCGGTTCCAGTTAACCCTTTCTTCACAACCTCAGTTGACAATCCTTTAGGTAGCACGAAAGAAGATGGCAGTGATGTCCTGTCTGCTGGCTTGAACTCTATTTGATTAGGTTGAGTTAGTACAGAGGAGGTTGTAGTACTTAATTGTTGAAGTGTTGTGTTCGGTTCGTTGGCTAGTTTAGCTAGTGCGTCGCGCAGGTACTCATACTTTAAAGATAAAACGGCTACTTTCATCTCCAAACTGATTTCATCTTTATTGGTACAGTTTCTCGATTTTTCCAAACCAACAGGAAGCAAAACCCCTTGTGCTTTTATCCCAAAGTAGTCGCAAAGAACTATTTCTACAGCTCGTGACAAAGATTGAATGCCATGCTCCTGCTTGAACTCGGCTAAACGCTCATAAACGGGAGTATGTAAATAGGCAAGAACTTGAGGTTTATTGGTAGCCATTGTTTGAAGTCGGCAGGAATTAACTGGCTACCTTAAACAATGCCTCTGCGTGTGTAATAAGACCAATCTTTCCTGTCATGACAACAGGCTTACGCAATAGCCCTTGACAATTTATCTTTTGCACTTAGAGAAAAGCCATCAAGCTTGAGTAGCTAGCTATCAGGAGAACCTACTCAAAGCGAACGATCCTGTCAATCCCTCTCATCAAAATCCTGTCAGGAGAACAGGCGTTCGATTAGTAGCATCTTCAGCTTTTGAGATGGCTTTATCGTTAGTAAAAGATTCTTTGTCTAAGCCTTCTCTTTGAGTTGATAGCTGCAACACTATACCTAGTTTTATGACCTTTATCTTTACTCCTAACGGTAATCAACCTCCCACTACTGTCGAGATTATCGACGACCATATCCTGATTCGTGACCTAGAAATCCGTCATCCAGAAGCAGCACAATACTTGAGACAACTCCCTTACTTACAACAAGAAGCGGCTCTTGTAGGGATTTTTGAGATGGGTTTTGCCTGCCGACAATTTGTTCAAGCCCGTCAAGATACAGCCTTTGTCGAACAACGGATGCAATCTCTATTGGTTGAATTTCAACAAGCCGTTAGAGGAATTGCCCAGTCTTTCGAGCAGGAGTTGGTGAGTCAAATCGGTGCGGAAAATGGTCAAGTCTTGGCACCTCTTAAGACCCAGATAGACCAGACAGCAACTGTCCTTACCATGCAGGTCGATAGTATCCGAACTCTCCTAGCACAAGATATCGATCCTTCTAAGGAAACTTCTGTTCTTGGTAACGCTCTTAAAACTATTCGGGATTTACTCAACCCGAAACTTTCTGATTCGATTCAAGGTGCATTCGACACAGCCATAAAGAATGTGAGTACAGACAAGGGGACTTTAGCTCAAACGGTAAGCAGTGTTGTCAGTGAAGCCGTCAAACCTTTAGCAGAGGAAGTAGACAAACTTGCTCGTGAGATTCGAGACAAAGCCGTTACGGCATCAGTACTAGAGCAAACGCTTGCCAAAGGTAACACTTATGAAGAAGCTGTTGTTGTGGAACTTCAGGATTGGTCAAAGGTCTGTGGAGCTGAAGTACATTATGTCGCTAAAGAAAACCGACCGGGTGATATTCTCCTCAAGCTCACTGCCAACTCGATAGCGACAATAGAGATTTCCATCATCATTGAAGCGAGAAACCGCCCTTCTG
>JAHHIF010000054.1 GCA_019358875.1 Symplocastrum torsivum CPER-KK1 | reverse complement strand
CAAAACCCGTATTCTTGAATTTATTGACTATTTCAATCGTACTATGGCAAAACCCTTTAAGTGGACTTACAAGGGTAAGGCTTTGGCGGCATAATGGCAGGTAGACTTCCGCCGAAGTCTACTAGAGCAACAACAAGAGCATTGATTAAACGATGCTTCATTGCTTTTTTATCCTCCTTATTGATGCCACTCCCTCTAAGCGTTTCATCACGATGAAACTTGACTGCTAAAACAGGAATTCGTTGTGCTATTTATGCGGCTTAGCTTTGGGGCTTTCCTCAGTAGTAAACCCAGACACATAGAATACGCCGAGAAGGTATTCTTACTTCAGTATCAGGGTTAACTGTATTAATACCAAAACTCAGTTATTTGGGTTAGATGAGTCAGCCGGTAGTGATTTCAGTACCGTGGGAATCTTGGCAATAATCGCATCTGCAATCTGTTCTGGTGTCTCAGTAGCGCTTACTGGGATGTGGAGGTCGGCTTCAGCATAGAGGAGATTCCGCTGGTTAAGGAGTGTTTGTAGAGCTTGTGCCGGATTCGCATCTTGCAGAAGAGGGCGACTTGTATCGTTTTGGAGACGCTCAACCAATACTTCTACGGGTGCATCTAGCCAGACAATCAAGCCGTGATGTAAATAACTCCAGTTTAAGTGTCGCAGTACGATGCCACCACCTGTAGCAATTGCCAACTTAGTATGAGCCGATAATTCCGATAGGACTTGAGATTCCAACTGCCGAAAGGCATCTTCACCATCATCAGCAAAAATCTCATTAATCGTTTTACGGGCAACTTTCTCAATCAAGACATCTGTATCAAAAAATTGGTAGCCTAGCTTATTGGCTAGTAGCTGTCCTACCGTTGTTTTTCCGGCACCCATCATGCCAATGATAAAAACGTTGAGTCCTTGTAATAAGTTGTTCACAATCAAGAGGTTATTAGTTTTTAGTTGTTAGCTAAACCTGGCTATCTATGAATTAATCAGCTTTTTGGTACTACATCCTCATTCGTTGCGGCTAAGCTTGTTAAGGTTCCATTTTGATTTGTTGCCGCTGGTTTACTCTGGTTGTCGTTGAATAGCAAACTTGTGAGAGTACGCCCAACGAGCAAGGCAACTTCCTTTGCACTCATCTCTTGTACCATTTGGTCAGTTAATTTTTGAATGACATAGACTTTAAGGAGAGGGGATTGTGTAAAGCTAGTGGACTTTCTTTCAATAAGCGATCGCCTTTGCAAGGACTCCAACGCTTCTAACCTCTGCCACTTTGACATACCTGGTACAAGCGCCTCTGACCCTACAGGTAACATCTCCAAGCGTGGCTCTATCGCCAATCCATACATCAGTTGCTTTTCTATAGGCGAAAGGCGATTGAATTGCTGGTCTAATAGTTCGCGGATATCACCAAAAACAATCGTACCTTCTGCCAAAAATTCTGTAACATCCCCATCAAAGATATCTTGAATCGTCGTTGCAGCAATTTTGATGAGTAATGGATTATTGGCGTAAAGCCTAACAATTGACTCCTGTTCAGGCTCTAAACCAGATTGACATTTGATTTGAAAAAGCTTGATACATTCTTCCGTATTTAAGCCATCTAATTGGAATGTGCGAATAGGTAGTTTTGTTCCTGCAAGAATTGCAATGTCTTTTGGTTTTTCTCGACTAGTAACTACACAACAGCTTTTGTGGCATTCTTCTCCCAGACGCGCAAAGAGTTGCCCATAGTCTTCATAGCCTTCACAATACCCTCCAGCGAATTCGTGAGGGCGCAAAATTGCTTCCACCTGATCTAAAACAAGTAAACACCGATGCGATCGCAAATACGCCATCAACCAGGAAATTTTCCCTCCCACTGTGATGGGTAGACTGATAGGCTGTTGTTCACCAAGCGATTGAACAAGGTCTTCCAAGAAGTCTTCTAGTCGTGGAGATGACCGAAGGCTGCGCCAAATCAAAGACTCAAACTGCGGGGCTGCTTGTTCGGCTAGCTTGGTAGCCAGAACAGTTTTTCCAATCCCTCCCATCCCCAAAATCGCAATTAAGCGACAGCCCTCTTCAACAATCCACTCATTTAGCTGAGTCAGTTCCTTCTGGCGTCCATAGAAGACTTCAACCGCAATCCCTGCCTGCCACTCCTGATGCTTATCAATCGCCTGACTAACCTTAGTTGAGGGTTGAGGAGATTCAGGTTGGTAATCAGCTACAGCTTGTTGACCATAGGGTAGCTTATAACCAGCTTTCTCCAGCAGATTCGTGATGCGGCTCCAGTTCTTAATCGCCATCCCCGACCCGCCCTGTTGAAGCAGCAAGTCCTGAATGTATTTGTACAGCCCATTGGATAAATAAACCCTTACCGCGCTGCTACTACCACTTTTGTATACTTGAGCGGCAATCTCCGCAGGGCTGTAGCCACAAAGCAATCCTCTCAAAAATTTCTTTTCAACTGGTGTTAGACCCCTACCCTTAGCAACGGCAAGGTCTACATAGAGCTTTTCCAGATTCCAGTTGTTTGCCGCTTCTGTAAAGTTCGCTTCAAGCTGCTCATCAGTAGATGCCATTGGCTTGCCAGGTTGTCAAATACCAGATTGTTAACGATTCACTCTAACAAAGTAACAGGGACATCATAACGAATTTGCTAACGTTGGTTAGCTGCTAGAGAGTGCCTACTTTGGTTATGCTAAGCTTCAGCAATACTTCATCTATACTTGATATGAGCTTTGCATAAAATTCATCATAGCTTGCGACAAGTACTAGAGATGAAGTTATTGAGCGTCTATTGTTTTGAGGCTTCTGCCACTGAGGGGGCTACTCTTCTAGAGGACGGTCAATGTTTACCGTCAAGCTCCTTAACAACTTCTAAGACTTAACGTTCCATAACTGTTGTCAATATAGGGTGACAAAGCATATGCTCATGATTCGTAACGTTGTCCAACAGGCAATTGCTACCGGGTATTTGACGATAGAGGCAGAGGAGCAATTGCGACAAATGCTGGCTAAAAAGTATGACCGGGAAGATTTAAGGGCTTTTATGAGCTTACAGCAAGCAGCTATGGCAGGCTTGGTAAAGCAACAGTCTCGTGAACTCCTGCACTCATAGATTTTGTAATCACAATCAGGAGCCAGATCAATTCCGTTTGAATACTGCTCCTATTGGAAGCTGCCACTTGATTTAGGGAAGTTAGCGATTTTTGCTAATGGTTTCAGTCGCAACAACTATAGGCGAAGGATGAAAAATAGAATGGAATCAGTAGGGCTTCGCTAGCGCCGTCTCGGATCTCGCTCATCATCATCAAACTCCTCATCATCTTCAAAACCCCAATCCTCTTCATCGTCTTCCGGTTCAACGGGTTTTTGAAAGGGTGGCGTAATCACCCGATAGTTGGCATCATAAACCGCATCAGATCTGCCCACACCTGACTCGTTTTCATCCCGGTAGCTGTAGGAGTAGACAGAACCCGCTTGGGAACTAGATTTTGGCTCTTGCTTCACTTCATAATTTGTGCGATCGCCTTGTGGGGTACTTCTGGAGTAATTACGACTCGCCTCTTGGTTTACTGAAGTTGATGCGGCTGGCTCTTCATCAAAATCCCAGTCCTCATCAATACCCTCTTCCCAATCCGATGACTCGCTTCTACTAGTTGGTGTTTCAGGAGGGGGTGGGGGTGGGCTGTAGCGAGTTTGAGTCTCCGGTTCTGGTTCTGGAGTTTCCCGCGAAAAAGAACGGCTTCGGGGCGGTACCTCAGTGCGTTCTGCCACACGCCGAGGTGAAGAACCTCTGACAAGAGAGTTCAACAGTTGCAGGAAAAAACTAGTTGCCACTCCAGCCGCAAATGCTCCTCCAATCCATGTGGCTAATGGCTGGGCAGGCGTTGTCACCCCCAAAAACACAAGCGGCAGTACTGGCGACAAATTGGAAAAGGCAAACAAGGTTAGTCCGCCCACCAGTGACAATAGCAGTACAATCCGAATTACAGGCATTTTAAGAGTTATGAGCTTTGAGTTGAGTTAGGAAGGTGCCAGCGATTGCTTTCTTGAGAAAATGCTAGAAGTTGGATTCTAACTCTAGGGTACTGCTTTAATCCCCACTCATCACCCACAACTCCTCAATGTCCCTGCCAACGATTAATTGGAATACAGTCAATATCCAACTGATCTAAAGCCCGCGCCACAACAAAATCCACTAAATCTTCAATCGTTTGAGGATGGTGATACCAAGCGGGGATAGCAGGAACAATTCTTACCCCTGCTTCTGCCAGCGTGGTGAGGTTGCGGAGGTGAATCACGCTCAAGGGAGTCTCACGAGGGACAAGAACCAGATTTCGCCCTTCTTTGAGTTGAACATCGGCTGCGCGTTCTAGCAGGTCAGAACTTAAACCTGTGGCAATTTTTGCTACGGTACTCATACTACAAGGAATAATCACCATCCCTAGCGTCCGGAAAGAGCCGCTAGCGATCGCCGCTCCGACATCCCCCCAGCGATGACAACTTAGTTTGCCGCCTGTAGGCACTCCAGCTTGTTGACGCCAAAATTGTTCCTGTTGGTCAGGTTCTGGTGGCATCCGAATGTTATCCTCGGCTTGCCACACCATGTAGGCTGATTTCGAGGCCACAAGGTCAATGGTATAGTCAGCCTCTAAGAGAAACTTTAAGGTTCTCACCGCATAAATTAAGCCAGAAGCACCCGTAACACCTAAAATTAGGGGTTTAGTCTGTTGTCCGTTGTCTGTTGTCATTTATCGTTAGTTGTTGGTTATTAGTTGTTAGTTGTTAGAGGGGTAGCTGTTTAACAACTAACAACTGGCGTTGGAGGAGTGACCAATATGACAAATGACTTACTCTTCTAAATCTTCCTTGCGGGCAATGCTACCGCCACCAACGGTTACGAGGTCGATTTGCTGGCGATAGTAATCAACGCTCTTCACTTGGACTTCAACGCGATCGCCTAGTCGATAAGCGGTGCGGTTTTTGCGCCCGACCAAACAGGCGTGGCGAGAGCGATACTCATACCAGTCATCTTTAAGAGAGCTGACGTGAACGAGTCCTTCTACGAGCAAGTCTTCAATTTCAACAAAGAAGCCGTAGGACTGCACCCCAGTAATCAAGCCACTGAAGACATCCCCTGTGCGCTCTTTCATCTGCTCAGCTTTCTTTAAGCCCTGCAAATCAATCTCCGCATCAGCCGTAAGCTTCTCACGGTCATTGAGATGGGGAACCAGGGTTGTCGCTTGAGTTTCCAACTCTTGCTGCGTCTCTGGTGGTAAAACATTCCAGTTGACGTTACCGTGGCTGCTGCTATGGGTGAGTGTAACGCGATCTTTGGAACGGGTAGAACGGCGATCGCGTCCTTGGTCAAACATTTCCAGTAGCACCCGTTGCACAAACAAATCGGCATAGCGCCTCAGGGGCGAACAAGCGTGGGTATAGCCACTATCTAACGCTAGACCAAAGTGAAATCCCGGTTTAGAGCTGTAGCCCACTGGCTTTAGAGTTGACTGCAATAAGTAGGTCAACACTTTGGGCGCGGTTGATTTGGCAAACAGTTGGGTAAAGCGTTGGTAGTCCTGAGGTATAACCTCTTCCTCCTGCTCTAGCTGCATATCTAGCTGGAGATTGTTGCCCAGCTTGATCAAGTCCTGAAGCTCATCGGCATCGGGTGGAGATTGTACGCAGTAAATCCCTGGCAAGGCTAAGGCGTGTAAATGAGAGGCGACAGTTTGATTCGCTAATACGGCTAATTCAGCTAAAAGCGATCGCACTGGCAATGAGGAGGAAGCCACTAACGCTCCCAGTCTTCCTTCATCTTTATAAGGGTAGGGGTACTGATTGTCAGTGATACTGAATTCAAATGCCCCCCGTTGCTGTCGCTGGGCTTTTAGAGCAGGACTGATCGTAAAAAATAGCTGGTTGAGCATCTCAGCAGCATCGCTTACCTCTGAGTTTGCCTCCTGATGCTGTACCAAAATTAACTGGGCTTGCTCGTAAGTTAGCTGATGGTTGACCTGAATGACTGAAGGTCGAATTTCAAACTCTACGAGTTGACCTGTCTCATCAAGGGTCAGGAGTACAGAAATTGCTAAGCGGTCTTCACCGGGAACCAAAGAACAAAGACGCTCAACCGCTTCAGGCAGCAACGGCAGCAACGTATCTCCTAGATAAACAGCAGTGCCGCGTTTTCTCGCTTCTTTATCCAACGGCGAGTCAGGCTTAACAAAGCTAGCGACATCAGCGATGTGGACACCTAGCTGCCATCCCGTTTCCGTTTCTTCCAAAGTAAAAGCGTTTTCAACAAGCCCAGAATTACCGATTTCTGAATTATCCTCAATCGTAATTGTGAGCAGCGATCGCAAATCGAGACGTTTCTTTAAATCCGCCTTGCGTAGCTGTTTGGGGAGTGAGTCAGCGGCTTTGAGGATGTCTTCCGGGAAGTTGCGGCGTAAATCATGCTTACAGCAAACGATATCGGTATCAGCCGCGTCTTCAGCGTCAGTGCCTAGGATACGGGCAACCCGACCAAGCGGAGGGTAGTGTCCTAAGGGGTAGCGTAATACTTCAACATGAACCAGATTCTCAACCGCCTGCGCTAAGGTTTCGTCATTCGGTTGGAGGTCAAGTTCAAAGAGCAGTCGGTCATCCAGAGGGACGGCTCGATAACCGTTGTCAGTCTGTTTGACTCGCGCCAGGACAGAAGGGTTGACCCGCTCTAAAATTAAGCGCACCTGCCCTTCAGGACTCCGGCGTCGGCTGCCTTCTTTCGTAATCTTTACCAAAACGCGATCGCCATTCCAAGCCGTACTCAGATGGCTCTTCTGAATGTAAATATCATCAGCTCCCTCAACATCTTGAATCGCAAAGCAAAATCCCTTGCTCGAACAGCGCAGCTTGGCTTCAACAACGTCTTCTTCCTGAACCCGTCGGTACCTGCCACGGTCTTTAATTAAGATGCCGACTTTTTCCAGTGCATCTAGGGCAATGTGGAGTCTTTGGAGACAGTCCTCATCCTGACAACCGAGTTTCTTCTCCAAAACCTTAGGAGCGACTAATTTTTCATCTGAGAAATTTGAAAGCAATGTAGCGATTGAAAATTCCATCAACAATCCTTCTTATCTGATTCGTGATTTTGCTGCTCTTGCCCTGTTGGCAATGCGCTCACACACTGTGACGGTACCTAGGAGAGCACGTAACCAAAGGACTCCACCAGTTGCGATTGGGAACAACAGTCCTCGTGGGTGTGGGGAAAGTTGCCTCATCGCTCCCAATTCAAAGTTCAAAATCCAAAATGTTTGAACTTTGAATTTTGAGATTCAAACCCCATCCAGGCGGGTAGGGCACTTCACCGGGTTAGGCAAGTAAAGATTTACCTAAATCGGTTTGCTGACTGTATCTGTTGTCTTCCGAAGTGAGACTGGGAGCCTCAATCCATTACAAGAGAGATGGATTAACTTACTCTTGAAATTTCCCTAACCTTGAGAAAGTGCCGATTTTTACTAGTGTTTCAACGGCAAGGGTCTATTCCTGCTTTTCACTACTCTTATCCTGTATGATTACTTCCCACCCCAGATAACTGCCACAAAACAGGGAACTCAGGATACAGTTATCTGGAAGAAGTCATCAATACTGGGTTAAGAGTGCTTAAACTACCCAGTTTCTAGCTTACGGACACATAGTTTGACACACCGCCTTTCAGGGATTGTTACCGCTCTTCGTTCTGGCTCTTCCAATTTTAGATTTTGGATGATTAGACGGCTGGCTTCGTTTCAAGCTCCCGGATTAATCCATGGAAACCTAATCTAAAGTCTTAATCCCGAATCACTCTTCGCGTAGCAGGTGCGGAGCGCGTAGACCTCCGAGAAAGTCCTTAGGGTTTAATCCAAACGATTGAGGCTATTTAAGATTGGAGTAGACCGATGGTCTTTTAGCCATCGCGAAGACTTCCAACCCTCACGCCCCAACAATCGTCCATTCAAAATCGGATGAGTCGCTTTGCGGCAAGGGCAATGGGTTACAGTGACAATAGACAGTCTTTAATTATTCTAGGTTCTAGGCGTCCGTTCACAAAATCTGTTCTTGAAAAGAGTGTATGTAGTTTATAGCCATGTGCGCTTTTCTCTTGGCAGTGGTGTAGAAACAGCGCCACGTTTGAAACACGGTGAAACGTTTATGTTTACTCACTTTAGAGTTCGTTATCCTAACGGCAGCCTAGTCACTGAGCTATCAGCAATTGATCATGGTAAGTACATCGTGCGTTGTTTAGTTCAAGATGGGGGAACCACCTTAGTGACAGGTCTTGCTGCTGCCCAAACAGTTGAATTGGCAGAAGATCAGGCAAGAAGCCGCGCTTTAGCGATTTTAGGTATTGACACAACAGCTACTGAGGAAAAGGAAACTCACCTCGAAACTCGTGAGGTGACGGTTCCACTCAACCCAACACTCCATACTTCTCCCACAGTCTCAGACGCTACCGCAGCGCTATCAGAAAGCCTCAAAACAACTCAACCGACTCAGCTTCCAGACGCTCCGGTAGACAATAATGGTAGCCATGTGTCGCCAATTGAGCCAGCAGAAGTGACTGCGCCTCCTGTTGTGGAGGTTTCCACCAAAACCCAGCGTCGGTCAAAGCGCGAGAAAGTGACTGACGTTACGCCAACAACGCCACCTGTCGTTGATGAAATTCCGTTTGCTGATGAAATTCCCTCAGTTGAGGTTGAACCCTTTGAAGAGGCTGAACCTTCTTTGGTAACAGCAGAGATGTCCCCGACTTCGCTAAATGACACTTCAGCCGAGTCTTACTTGCCCAGCGAACCTGAGATAGCGACTAGTGAACCACCCATTCCTAGTACTCCTATTGATTTTTCTGACATCATTGCCAGAACAAATGTGGAACTCAAGCGTTTAGGCTGGACTAATCAGCAGGGGCGTGATTATCTGGTACAAACTTACGGTAAGCGATCGCGTCAGCTTCTAACCGACGCTGAATTACTTGACTTCCTACATCATCTCGAATCTGAGCCAACACCGGAAGATTAAGTATGAAGTGTTGTTTGTTGTTGGTTACTTGTTTTTTGTATTCTTTAACAAACAACAAATAACCAACAACCAAGCAGACAATTCACACCTTTAGTGTTATCTATCCAACCGCAACCGCTGTACGTGTTGCCGAGGGACGGCGTTCAATCACTTGGTCAATTAAGCCGTAGTCCTTCGCTTCTCCAGGCGACATGAAAAAGTCACGCTCTGTGTCTTCCTCAATCCGCTCCATTGGCTGACCCGTGTGTTGTGCCAAGAACTCGTTAAGCCGCTGCTTGTGGTAGAGAATTTCTCTGGCTTGAATTTCAATATCCGTCGCCTGTCCTTGGGCACCGCCTAGGGGCTGGTGAATCATGATTCGGGAATGTGGTAAGCTCATCCGCTTACCCTTTGCTCCGGCACTTAAGAGGAAAGCGCCCATACTAGCGGCTAAGCCCAGACAGATTGTACAGACATCTGGACGGACTTGATTCATCGTATCGAAAATGCCCATACCCGCTGTCACAGAACCGCCGGGAGAGTTGATGTAGAGGTAAATGTCTTTTTCAGGGTCTTCAGCTTCTAAAAATAGTAGCTGAGCAACAATTAAGTTTGCCAAGTCAGAATCAACCTGTTGTCCTAGAAAGACAATTCGCTCCCGTAGAAGACGAGAGTAGATGTCAAAGGCGCGTTCACCACGCCCGGATTGTTCAATAACTGTGGGAATCATGCAGTACAGCCGTTTGTATCTCTTTAGTTAGATTGTAGCGATTGCCACGATAGGCTGTTGTTCCTGAAGAAGGGGAGTAGGGTGCGTCATCACGTACCCTACTACGAGAGAGGTTCTGTGTAAGTCCTGAACTTATTGTTTACGGTACCTCTGACAAAACCTTGGGCGTAACAGGTTTAACCGTTGTCCACGGGAAAGATTTGTACTTCCAGTAGAAACCACCTAATACCAACAACAAAATCACGAGTGTACCTGTCCCAAGTGGGCTAGGAAGCCAAAACACTGCTTCAATATGGTTCAACTGACCCGGCTTAAGCGTCCACAATAGCTGATGCCCGTTATTGTAGGCTTCTGGGCTAATCGCATTGTCCGCGTTCTGGATACTACGTGCGCCCCAAGGTGTTTCTAAACTAAACTGCAAATTTAACAGTGAGTCGGGGCTAATAATGACGTTGCCATTGCTTGAGAGGACACCTAGCGATCGCAAATCTACGTCATAACTGAAATGATTACGATGCCACAGTAAAAAGTTACCTTGATCAATGTGGAACTTAGAATCAAAATCGGGTAAATCTACCGCCTCAACTGGCTTAGATTTAGCATCTTTCTTCACAACCGGATTGAAAAACTGGTTAAACTTTGACTCCAGTTCCGCACCGCTACTAAACGGAATGGTGACAATAATCTCCTGATTGGAAAGACGCTTCGTTCTACCCTGAAGCTGCTTTGCTCGACCCTCAATACTTTTGAGCCATTCCCGTACCTGAGAATTGCTAAAGTTCGTCAGGCGTTCTTCCAGCTTGATATGCTGAACAATCGCGCCGTGATGCTGACCTTCAAAATTCACCCCGACATCGTACCTAACACAACCAGAAAGCAACACCGATGCCAGCAAAATTACCCAAAGCACACGCAAGCGCCCCAGAGTTTGACGGATAAACAGCAATACATCAAAAGTCACTCGTTTCACTCTCGTCCCCTCCTTATCGTTCTCGTCTTCGCCGCGCTTGGTTAATGCCTCTTCACAGTTCACTCAAAAAACTACTCACGAGCAGCAACCCCTAACTGCCCAAACAAGAGACAGGGTAAATAAGCACTACCACCGACCCATTCCGGCTTATCGCCCAAATCTACCAGATTTTTGAAGGCTTCAAAAATACTTCCGGCAACCATCGTATTCTTAACGCGACCAACAATCTCCCCTTTTTCAACCTTATAGCCCAAATCCAGGTTTACCGAAAACTCTCCGGCTAGTTGATTCGATTGACCTGCACCCAGCACTTGATCGACAATTACCCCTTCTTCCATACCTGCTATCAAATCAGCAGTGGAAGTCTTCCCAGGCGACATACAGCCATTCACCAACTCGGTTCCTGGACGAGATAATCCACCTCGGAAACCATTCCCCGTCGGCGCACAACCCGCACGGGCTGCCCAACGCCGATCCCAGTAAAATTCCTTCACAATGCCCTGTTCAATCAGCACTTTGCGCGTCGTTGGTGTCCCCTCATCATCAAACGCACAAGCAGAAGAACCAATACTAGGGTCTTCAAAAATCGTTAAACGCTGATCAAATAGCTGCTCCCCAACTTTACCAGCCAGAGGAGATGCCTTTTGGAAAACCGCTTGACCGGAAAGAATGGTCTTAAACAACCGTCCAATCGTACTAGCTGCTGCTGTGGGGGTAAAAAGTACTGGAAAAGTTCCACTCTTGATTGTTGCTTGCTGCTCTGAGTGCTGATACTTTTGCAAAAGTTTTTGGAGGAGGTGTTCATAGTCAGGGATACCATCGTGCACCACGTCGTAGGTGTAAGCTTGGAGAAAATCTTCCCCTTTAACCAAGTTTCCTGACAGCGATGCACTAACAACCTGATTAAAGCGTGAACCATAAGCGTTGCCCGTCGTCGCAATCTTGACAGCGCCAGAGCGGACATGAAACCCGACATCTACCAAAATATCAGGGTTGTAGGCATGAATCTGCTCAATCAGACGCTCTCCCACCTCTACAAATTCTTGAGTTTTCGGTGGTATGTAATCTGTTTCAGGGGCACTCAGTTGGACATTACTCGCAAATTCAAACTCAGCCGGGTCACCAATTTCTGAAGTCTGTACGGCAGCAGCAACTAAGTCATCTAGTCGGGTTAAATCTGTGGAACTTGCAAATCCGATCCGACCATTACAAATGACACGCAGCGCCACACCCTGAAGGGCTTTTGTGGAGAGTGACTTTAAGCGATTATTTTCAAACTGAATCGGCGTGTCTTGGCTTGAAAGGTAGTAGACTTCAGCCGCATCGACGTGCTGAGTCGCCAGTGTCAAAATCTTCTCTAGCGTTGCATCGCTCACAATCCAGACTCCCGCTTTACCCCTACAGATTTTAACCTGACTTCAATGCCAACAAACTTAATCTCCTCTGCTCCTCCTGCTCCCCCTACTCTCTCTCTCGTCCCTTTCTCTTGTTCCCTCTGCCTTGATTAATCTGCCACAACACTATTCCGCTAATTCCTCCTAGCACTGTAGCCACAGGAATAACTAGGGATAGCTTTGGGTCTATCATCGCTCTTTCTATCGAAACCTGCTGGATAATCATCACAATCAGTCTCACAATGGCGCCAACCCCTACCCCAATCCAGGCTCCAGTTAAGCAAAGGTTAATCAATAAAGATGATTCCAAGGCTCTAGACGTGAGCGTTCCTATAACAGCAGCAATAATGAAGCCAAATAAGGCTTCCGTGAACATCACAAAAATTAGCCCAATGATTAAGTCTGCCATGGCAAATCCCTTAAGTTAACCTACCGCCATACCCAACGACTGGGTGTAAGGGCATTCTTCTGGTTCAAAAACTAAACCAAATCAGTCCACCTACTGTTAGAGTAAGCGCAAGCAGTGCTACCCAGATAAATTGATTATCTTTGGTATTTACCTGAGTGAGATCGACGGGTTTTGGTTCAGGTTGTTCTCGTGGTTTGCGGGTAGCAACCGTGTTAACACTACCCCGACGTTCTTTAGGGTCACTTTCTGCGATCGCACCTAGGTCGGGAATTTTTGTCATCCATTCCGAAGGTCTGGCTAGCTGGGGGGCTTGCAGAATATAAAGTAAGCGTTTGCCTTCTTTACTCGTTTCCGGATCAGGATGACGACTAAGTTGCTGACAAAGAGCGATCGCTTCTGTTTTTTGCCCAGCCGCCTCATACGCTGTCACTAACCACATTTGTGCCTCTCCTCCCAAGCGAGAGGTTCGCCCCATCAAAGCACTTGCTGCTTCCAATCGCTGTACAGCGATGCGATAGTCACCGCGTTCAAATGCCGCTTTCCCTGCCTGGTACTCAATGAGGAATTTTTCCTTGTTTTCTGAACTCACGTTTCGACTTTGCTGATCTACTTTACTTAAAGCTAACGAAGTAGGCGTGCAAAATAAACAAGACCCGGAATACAAGGTAATCAGTTCTTCTGTGCCTAGCTGAAAAACT
The DNA here is from genome assembly GCA_019358875.1 of Symplocastrum torsivum CPER-KK1. Lineage (GTDB taxonomy): Bacteria > Cyanobacteriota > Cyanobacteriia > Cyanobacteriales > Coleofasciculaceae > Symplocastrum > Symplocastrum torsivum. Next base: position 42,996 of record JAHHIF010000054.1, on the reverse strand, counting down.
CTGAGGCAACAATCATTGAGCCAATCCCCTCATCGGTAAAGATTTCCAGGAGTAGTGCATGGGGAATGCGACCATCAATAATGTGAGCCGCCCGAACGCCTTGAGCAAGCGATCGCACACAACAGCTAACCTTCGGAATCATCCCACCGCCAACAATACCAGCACTAATTAAATCTCGTGCTTCTTGAATGCTTACCTTGGGAATCAGAGTCGAGGGGTCTTTATAATCCTTCAATATCCCCGATGTATCGGTAAGCAAAATCAACTTCTCTGCCCCTAGAGCAGCAGCAATTTCACCAGCAACAGTATCCGCATTAATATTGTAGGCTTGCCCCGTTTCATCGGCGGCAACACTCGACACTACTGGAATGTAGCCACTGTTGCCCAGAGATTCTAGGAGATTAACATCCACACTGCTCACTTCCCCAACAAAGCCAATTCCCTCTCGACCTTCTGGACGGGCTGTGATGAGATTCCCATCCTTGCCACATAGTCCTACAGCTTTACCACCAGCACGGCTAATCAGAGAAACTAATTCTTTATTGACCCGACCGACTAATACCATCTCCACAACATCCATTGTGGGGGCATCAGTTACCCGTAAACCATTTTTAAATTGTGGCTCAATACCCAGCTTCCCTAGCCAACTATTAATTTCTGGGCCACCACCATGGACAACCACAGGTCGCAAACCCACACAGGCTAAAAAGACAATATCGCGAATAACTTTATCCTTCAGGGTGCTGTCTTTCATTGCAGCACCACCGTACTTAACAACTACCGTCCGACCAGTAAATTGCTGGATGTAGGGTAAGGCTTCACTCAGCACCCGCACACGGGTTGCTTCAGCTTGCCTAATATAATCGCTATCGTGAAGCATGGGCAGCGAACCTAGAACAAAAAACACCTCCAAAAAAGTTTAATTCATTTTGCACAGTGCTGATGAGGTAAGAGTGGCGGTAAAAAATCCGACTTTTAAAAATTTTCTTTTTTAGTGAATATCACTGACTTTGACTGTTCACAGTTAACAGTTAGACTAATTTTTTCAAGAAATCTCTTGTATTTACCTGTATGCACAGACATAAGCTCCTTGTTTTTCTGGAGGTTCTTTAGCCCTGTGCAAGTCTCGCTTCCTCTAGGCTATCCTGGCTCTAAGCCAACGCTCTGGGAAGGCATGAGTTATCAGTGATGCAATTGAATCAATAAGAACACTTCCGGAACTAACAACAAAGAAGTGGTAAACCTGCAATATACCTCTAGACGGAAGCTAGATTTTCATAATAATGTTTGAAACAATCACGAAGCAACTAAAAGCAGACCACTTCGTTGTCTGGTTCAACAGTTTCACTGTATTACTATTTTTTGCCCTTTCTATCTATGTCAAGCTTTTCGATAAAGGGGGACAACTTGTACTACTTTTTGAAGACCCTTTTTCAGCGAATCGCCCCTACATTGGAACCTTCTCCGCCGTATCTGATTTACTGTGGTGTGTAGCTGTAACAATCTGTCTATGTAGCTTTGGATTACTACAAGCAATTCGACCTGGGCAAAAAGTAAATTTCTTTATTTTGTGTTCTGCGATCACAACTGGAGTCTTGCTGATAGATGATGCCTTCCGAATCCATCTCATCGTCGGAAAGATTGGTATTTCCAAAACAATAGTGTATTTATTCTATGGCACTGCAGCACTGGTCTATGGATTCACTTTTTGGCGCATCATTCGAGTAACACCCTATATTTTGCTAATTCTCGCCGTGCTTTTATTTATCTTCTCTGCAATGGTTGACACAACACCTCTGCCAGGAGAAGGAAGTGTTGCAATGCTAGAGGATGGCACAAAGTTATTAGGGATTATTAACATCACCCTTTACTTTAGAAATGTCTGCTGGCAAGCTGTGTTAGAAACTCTTAGTGTATGGAAACGTTGAACAGTTAGGTGATCGCATCTTCAATGTCTCATTTGGAAGCGCTGATTGAAAAGCTCAGTCGCTTTGGTTCAACAGTTACCTCAATTGTGTTGTCCTCGCCTGTGAAGCTACGAGGAATTAAACCACAGCGGTTGTGATCAGAAATTAGGCTGATTCTTGCTGGTGCCAAAGTATATTCCAGCGTTTTGTCCAGATTTGGGACAAAAATGAATAATGCTCCTCGTACTGGGTTTTGTGAAGTTTGAAATCATCTTCGATGGCAAGCCATAGCGATCGCAGTTGTTGCCACGTTGAGCAGTTTTGAATTTGACAGGCGACAGCATTTTGCCACTGTTGCAGTTTCCGATAGCTGAGGAATTGTCCGCCTTTATCTTGGCGATGGATAAAGAGAACGTATGCCCAACATTCGACTCGCACAATTAGGTGTTGGGGAATTTTGAGGAGTTGTGCGATCGCGCTTATGGTAATTCGGAATTTCTGGGCAGGTTGGAGGCGGCGAAATAATTTGGTCATGATGGCTTTACTCCTGGGTTGACCTCTCCCCCAGCCCCTCTCCTGCAAGGAGAGGGGAGTTAGATTCATGCTCCCCCTTCCCTTGCAGGGAAGGGGGCTGGGGGGTTAGGTCTTCATCTTCTGGCGTAACATCAAACATGATTTCAAAAGGAACATTTGGAATCAGTTGTTTCAAGATTCTTAGATGACCCTCCGCGTCAACTCGACGGCGAAAGCGTCCGACGATTCGCATCTGGACATCGGACACGGCACGGATGATGCACCACGGATTCAGCTTGTCTTTGTAGCTCATAGGGATTCTGTGCGATCGCATTTTCGCGATCGCAATGCTTGGTTTTTGCAGATATGACACCCAGCCAGAACAGGCAGTTGCCGTTCAATGCCGAACGGAATTTACCAGACACCTGCTGGTTGGTGGTAAGCGTGACAATTTATGTAAGACACTAACAAAGGACAGGTATCTTAGAAGGTCTGAAGGTGACTAAGCCAGACAGTAGCTTTCTAGGTCACCTGCCCGTTTGTACTATCTATATTATCCAAGCACGCTTGGAATTAACTTGTCAAGTCTGCTTGGATAACTATGCTTGGAAGAAATGACAGAAGAACGAGAGTCGGCTCTGAGGAAGCGCAGAGAGGAATTAGGCTTAACTCAAAGAGACATTGCACTAGCTCTGGGTAAGACTGATCAAACCATCAGCAATTGGGAGACAGGTATATACGAGCCAAAGATGACGCCTCGCGAAATAAAAGCTCTTTGTCGGTTACTGAAATGGACTTTAGAAGAAATGCCTGATGAGTTTGGAGTGCCGCGATCGCAATCAGAGGACGCCTAGGTAAGTAATGAGCGTTATTGACAATCTGTGGGTTTTGGTGATTACGCTTTTAGTGAGGGTGCGCTCATAAAGCAATGGAGAAGAATCTTACTCTGTTCATCCTCCACTTTTCTTTACCTGTTGCAGTTGTTCAACACACTTGAGTACAGTCAGTTTATTAAAAAGGTAAATTTTACAATTAAATCTCTATTAATTTTTTTGTGAAATAACTTATAAATTCTTGTAGAACTTCACTTGAGTTGATACATACCTGCCAGTTTTCAGGAGAAAGTTTATCGTAATTGACTACTAAGTATGTGTCGCTTTCACTCAGAGTATCGAGGTTAAATTCATCCAAAAGAAGGCTAGGGGCAGCGACACACATGGGGGGATCATCATATTCCCAATAACAAGTATTGAGTTGAAAGTCACCTACTGTTTTTTTTTCAGCTTGCAATGAGTTCCAATAGTTACGGTGAAGTGAGTTTAAGAAGATATCTTTTTTACTAGGTAATACTAAGAGCCTTGCTTTTGTAAAAAGATCTGCCTCTCCTAACACAAAAGTGTATTTCCAATACTTCAGGTTCAATAAATGTGGGTCTAAGATATCTTGACGAATAGAAATGCATATACCATCTTTACGTTGCGATAGAATGAGTTGATGCGAGTTAGCTTTTTTTTCGTAATTCTTGAGCTGATACCCTACGTCTTGAAATGCTCTGTTAATCTTAAACTTTTGGTTAAAACCAAGTTGCTCAAACATCTTAGTAGCTAAAGACATCAAATTCTCCCCTGAACCCGCCTTGCTCTCTACTGATTCTTGGGGCGGCTTGGCGATCGCCTCTTCACTTTTAGCTAAACCAGGAGAAGCAAATATTGTTTTTCCGGCTGCCGAGTCACTATATCGATCAATTTGTTCCAGTAACTCTTGTTCTGTAATTCCTAATCCCTGTGCAAGTTGCTGACGTGTTTTTTTTCTAGGTTCTGCAATTTCATTTCCTGGCTTGGGATTGAGAAGTTTACTCACGTAGCTCTGTTGTAGTCCAGCTTGTTTGGCAAACTGTCGATCACTCAGGTTTTTCTCACGTAGTAACTGTTTTAGAGCCGCTCCAAATAACTTAGCTTCTTTAGGTTTGTACATCTAAAATTCAACCGTTGAAATTCAACCCGTGGAATGCTTTCAACCTTCCGAGACAATAATACTCGCCCTTAAGATTGGGCTGTAATAATTTAGGTATGCTATCAATATGGTAAACCGGGCTGGCAAACCCTATCCCTCTGTCATTGACCCAAGAACAAACAACCCAATCCCGTTTCCATCGGGGGATATAGTTAAAGTTCCGAAGTCCGACAGAGTACCGTGGGGAAGAAAAGAGCGAGGGGAGTATATCGCAGAATGGTATCGCAGAGGTTACGACACCCCTCCCGGAGGCTGGAAGCCATATGATATCCACCACATCAAGCCCAGAGAATACGGTGGAACCAACGATTTCGACAATCTTGTCCCTGTTTTGAGACAGGTTCACATTGATGAATTCAATTCCTTCTGGCGGGACTGGTAGCAACCAACTATGAACGAGCAAGACATCGAAAAGTTAATCCATACCATTGAATCCATAGGCGTTGTCGATTCTCCAGATGTGTCGATCCCAATGTCAATGCATTGTCAGGTTCTACCACCCCAACCTTGGGATAAAAAAGCATTTGAGGAGTCTCTGGGAATTACTTTGCCCTCAGCTATCATCCACCTCTGGGATAAAACATCCGGCTTACGTCTGTTTGAGGATATAACCTATGGGCAGTGGGGTTTGATATTTTGGTCTGCCAATCAAGTTATTACCGAGCAAGAAAAACGGATTGCCCAAAGAAAAGAAGATTTCTATCCAGGAGACTTAATCGTTGGTGAGTTTCTGGGTGATGCAGACCTTTTGGTACTGAGGTGCGATCCGACTTCCCCAGACTTCAGCAACGTGATAATTGCACTACCTTTGGATTCTCGTGAAGAATGGTATCTTGCCGCCAACTCCTTAGAAAGTTTCTTGAGTAAGTTTCTAGCAGCCAAGGGAGACAAATTTTGGGAGAATCAATCCCAACTTACGGCTTGAGTAACACGCACAGAAATAAGGCAAAGCAATTGTCAAATAAACAAACTAGAACTGACCTTAAAAAATTCTCCCATAGCCTTAGCTTGCTCCTGCGTTATCTCCTGCTTACCCTCAATCACTTCAGCAACAACCTCTTCAGAACCAATAACATCCACCAAATCTTGCTGCTTTATATCTTGCTGCTCCATCAAGAAAAGTAGTATCGAATGGGGAGTAGAAGCTTCTCCAGGTGAATAAAACTCTCGCTCAAACTTTTCTATCAAAGTGATGAGTAACTCATAAAGCTCATTTTCTTCTAGACTCCGATTTGGACGGTGCATTAACTCTTCTACAATTGCCAAAGCTCTCTCATTTTCCTCTTCCGTTCTAATCAGCTTTGGTTGATGCTGAATCAGTAACTCAGTATATTTATCTGGATTAAAAGTAAGAGTCATTTTTCCAGGTATCCTTATCGTATTCCGCATGAGTCAGAATATATTTGATGTAAATTAATTGTCTTTCATAATCTATACTCACAATTAATCGGTAGTTATTGCCCTTAATGTTAAATATAGTAAAGTTCCCGACTGCTTCCGCTGTTGGAAAAACTGATTGAACCTCAACTAAGTTAGACCAATCTGCCTTGCTAGCAATTTTATACCAGCTATCTAAAGCCTCACGACAATTACCGTGCTTTTTACTATATTCACGCAAGCGTCGGTAGCTGATGACGTGCATTAGCCAGAACCTACCTTAGTTAAATGAGTCTTATCATAAAAAAATAATTCTATTATTCAACTACACTAAAAGCCCCTGCTGAATAAGCAAAGGAAACGCGATCGCCTTTGTGGAATGAGCCACCGTTTACCCTACCACTCTCAAGGCTGGCTAGAGACCATAATCTCATCAACCATCAACTCTAACTCTATAGGTCGAAGAGACTTTCTACAGTGGAGTGCTAATCTGCTGGGGTTAATAGGGCTATTGCTGGCAAGTTGTAAGCCTACCAGCAACCGCTCAACCTCAACGCAGTTGCAAACACAATCTGTCAATAAGACGATGAAGATTGAGAGTACAGCTTTTATAGACAACGGGATGATTCCGTTTCTATACACTTGTGATGGTCAAGATATCTCCCCAGAACTCACTTGGGATGCCCCACCAGCAGGAACCCAGAGCCTCGCTTTGATTGTTGATGACCCCGATGCTCCAGATCAAACCTTTGTCCACTGGGTTCTCTACGATTTGCCCCCTGAAATCAACCAGTTACCTCAATCTGTTGGCACTGAACCGACGCTATCGGGTGGTGGTATCCAAGGAAAAAATGATTTTGGCAACTTCGGTTATGGAGGTCCTTGTCCACCGACAGGCGTCCATCGCTACTTTTTTAAACTCTATGCCCTTGACCGGGAACTAGGACTGGAGGCTGGTGCGACCAAAGCCAAGGTAGAGGCAGCAATGAATGGTCATATTCTTGCTGCTGCCGAACTCATTGGACGCTATGCACGTTCTTAAATTAAGCAGGCTTTAAGTAGTTGAACAATTAGAGTAGAAATTTAAAAGACCTAGCTGCTAAAAATTAAAGCCTACGCCCCAACTTCACCGCTGTACCAGTAGCTGTGATGAGTAACAGTGCGCCTTTTTGGTCAATATTTATCGTACCTGTGTCGATTTCAACGCCAATCACAGCATCAGCACCTAAGCGTTGGGCACGTTGTTGTAATTCAGCGATCGCATCCTGCTGACCTTTCTCAAAAACCCGCTCATAACTGTTGGTACGCCCACCAATTACATCACGAATTCCCGCAAAAAAATCTCGCAGGGCATTGGTACCATAAACGACCTCCGCCGTAACAATTCCCAAATATGTTTCAATAACTACACCTTGAATGACATCCGTTGTTGTTACAATCATCAACTGTCTATCTTAAAATCGTCTTCGAGAATTTCGAGCCAGTTTTCTGGCAACGATGGAAGCCCTTTCCCAGGACGATTAGTTCCTGATCAAAGGCTTCCGTAATCGTAACACTGAGAAATTGCACCGAATACATACGAGAAAATTAACTGTGCAAAAACAGATTCCGTTTCTAGTTAGTAGCCTGTTGTTAACTGGGTTATTTAACACACAGCTACTAGCCGTCCACGCAAGTCAACCTTTGGTACTGAGCCAACGACAAACCAACGAACAGCTCAATGAACTCCTTCGTAGAGGGCGAGAGTTGGTAGATGCAGGGAATTATGAGCAAGCGATCGCAACTTATCAACAAGCGGCCTCCCTAGATCGGCAAAATCCTAGGATTTTTTCCGGTATTGGCTACTTACAAGCGCGTCAGGGTAACTTTCGAGAAGCAGCCAAAGCTTATCAACAAGCGATCGCACTTGACCCCAATAACGCTGAATTTCAGTACGCGCTAGGTTACAGCCTTGCCAATACTGAGGATAATGCTGGTGCAGCTACTGCCTATCGCCGTGCCATTGGACTCAACAGTAATAACGTCAACAGTTATTTAGGTTTAGGTTTTGTGCTGCTGCGACAGAAAGACTATGACGGCGCTGTCGATGCTTATCAACGAGTGGTTGAATTTGAGCCAGGAAATGCCCAAGCTTATGAACTGATGGGTTCAGCACTGTTACAGGATGGGCGCACCCAGGAAGCGATTAAGGCACTTCAACAGGCAGCAACACTCGCTCCCCGTCAAGGCAGTGTACAGCTAAGTTTAGGAAACGCTTTTTTGAGCGAGGGTAATGTGACGGCTGGACTAGGCGCTTTTGAACAGGCAGCCCGCCTAGCCCCACGCAATGCTCAAGTTCACCTCCAAATCGGCAAAATTCTGCAATCACGAGAGGATTTCACTGGAGCCTTGCAAGCCTTTCAACGAGCGGCTTCTGCGGAACCAAATGCAGTGGAAGCCCATGCCGCCATTGGCGAACTCATGCTGGAGCAAAAGAACTATTTAGAAGCGATTGTTGCCTATCGACGCCTGACTGAACTCGCTCCCCAAAACCCACAAGCGTTCTACAACTTAGCGGTAGCTTTAAAAGAACGCGATCGCACCAGAGAAGCGATATCGGCTGTAGAAAAAGCCCGTGACCTTTACCAAAGTCAGGGCAACAAAGATGGTGTTAAACAAGCTGAATCCCTCTTAGATGAACTCAAATCCAGATAACCGGATGCTGCGGTTAGGGACTACCCTATCGCAAACCTATTAGTATTTTTTGCGGGACTTCTAGCGCCGGAGAAACGGCTGAGGGCTGAGTAGTGGTGGGATTCATGTGTGCTATGAGGTTAAGCACAAATGTAATAGTAGCGGCTTGGAGAAGTCTTTTGAACATCGTAGGCACTCCTCTATCTCGATTTTCATTGATTAGATTACGTCAGGTGATAATAACCGTACTTCATCTGACTGATTCACCCAACCGGATGTTTCTTGGTAATGCTACCTAATGAGAAATTCCGTGCCAAAGGTCTACGTTCCGCCTTTTCAACTGGCACACAATTGGGATCGAAGATTAAAGATTGGGGATTTCTGCTATAGCAGTCGGCAAGGCAAATAGAACAAAGCTATATATTGAAGCCAAGACCCGTCATTCTCTGCCTTCTGCCTTCTGCCTATAACAACCCCTCTAACTCCAACGACTCGACCATTTGAAGCCCACGAGGGTCCCCTACTCTCAAAAGTGCAGCCTTGGCATCTTCCTGAACTCCCATATCTTCATCTTCAGCAAAGGCTTCAATTAAGGCATCAATTGCACCCGCATAGACAGCATTAGACGGAAGTTGCCGACACAGTTGTCCTAATGACCAAGCACAATTACTCCGCACGGCAGCTATAGGGTCTTGCCTGAGGGCAGTAATAAGTGGCGGAATTGAGGCAACAATATCTTCATATGCCAACTCAGCCATCTGCGCTAGAGAACTAGCTGCCCACAAACGCACGGCTGAAATATCCGTTTTTAGCGCGTCAGTGAGAGAGGGTAAGCTACGGCGATCGCGACAATTACCTAATGCCCAAACAACGCCTTTACGGACATAACCATTCCAATCGCAATTAAGCTGATTAATCAATGGCTCTACAGCACTTGGACTCGGATTACGTCCAAGCGCATAGGCAGCACTCACCCGCACTAAGGGACAAACATCAGTCAACAGTCCAATCAGATGAGGAATCGCCCGCTCATCCTGAAGTTCACAAAAGGCTCTCGCCGCCAGCATCCGTTGCGGCGTTTCTGGTGCCGTCAAAAGGGCAAGCATCGCTTCTGGATTGGGCTTATGAGCCTCTGATTCGGCATCAACTGGCTCTAAGTTATCCAGAGGGCTTTCTTCTAGCTCATCCGCCGTATCAAGTAGGCTTAGATCGTCATCATCATACATACCTGATAAAGTATCGTATCCAATCCGATTAGACCACCCTCTTCTTGTGTCATTTAACCGAAAAAATGCAAAACGTTAAGAAAACTAACGTTCGAGCGCTATTTTCTAAGTTTCAAAACCTGAATTTGGTATTGGTATAGTAGACGACACCAAGAATTTAGTTGATAGACGAGTTTGCTGATGTGCTTAAACAAAGGGGGGTAATGTGACCGACCACCTAGAGCCATATCGACGGATGGTTCGTTCGATGCGATTTTCTCCCCCGCTTTCCTTAACCCAGTTGTCTCAAAAGTCAGTGGCTCATCTGCTGACAACAGAGCCAGTTGATTCATGGTCTAAGACAACTCTCCCTGACACTCATGTGCAGTCCGTTTCGGAACCACCGATTGACCCTTCCGAACATGCGGTAGCGTTAATTCGTGAGGCAGTTCGGAAACCAACAGTGCTTCCTACTACTTATGTAATTCTAGAAAATATAGGCGATCGCATCAGTCGATTGACTACCCCGAAGCCTCTTGCTCCCGTTACCATCCCCTTCAAAATTCCTCAAGCTGATGCCAACACAACGGCTATCCAGACGAGTGAACCTGAGTCTGTTCAAGCTGACAGCAGCGAGTTAATAGACGATACACCAGTTGTAGCTGTTGCTCAACCTGTTGAAGTTGAAGACACGCCTAGTCCTAAGGCTGACGAGACAGCATCTACGGTTATCACTGAACCTGTGGAAGCGGAAGAAACATCTGACGAAAACACAGTTGCGGTTTTCGCTCAACCTGTTGCAGAGGAAGACACATCGGCAAACGATGCAGCCGTTGTCACTGAACCTGTTGCAGAGGAAGAAATACTCGACAACAATCCAGTTGTTACTGAATCTGTTGAAGTTGAAGAGACACCCAGCGATGCCTTAGACAACAGTCTTTCAACCGATGTTATCGACGAATCCAGTGTCCTAACAAAAACAGTATCCGAAGTTGAGACCCCAGCCGTTGAAACAGAAGACACTCAACCACCAACACTCCTCGATAGAGTTTCCTCTGTGGTTGAGGCAGTTTCAAATGCTTTCAAGAAGCCGGATACTGAGCAGAATGATTCAGATGCAGTTGAAGAGCTTGCAGCGCCAGACTCAGTAACAACTGAGACGGATACCACTGAAGCCTTGACAACTACTGTACCAGCACTAGCACATGAAGCCGCCGAAGAAACTTCGGCACCGACGCTTGTAGAGAGAGTCTCTTCTGCCGTTGAAGCCGTTGTAACCACTCTCAAAGACATAGCTGTCGATCAAAAAAACTCTGAGCCAGTGATTGAACCCACACTAGCGAAGGATGACAACACCTTAGACAGCCAGATTAGTGAGATTACTTGTCCTAAATGTCAGTCTACCGATATTCGGAAGAACGGGCGTCGTCAGGACAAACAACGCTACTTCTGTAAAGACTGTGGAAGACAATTCGTAATCTCTAGTCTGGCAAAAGAAGAGGATAATCCAGAGCTTGATAAAAGCGCCTCTGTTGAGACTTCAAACATTGAAGGCTCCCAGGCGAATAAAGGAGTTACTAATAGCCACTCGAAATCATCCAAGCCCAGCAGCAAGAAAAAAGCGAAAGCGAAAGGATTTGGTAATTCTAAAGCTAAGTAGACGGATGATATCTTCGCATATCTTAGTATAAACTCTCAATATTTCTGACATTTACATTCTGCGTCTTTGAGTATCTGCTCGAAGACGTTCTTTTTCTTGGGCTGACGGCTCATCTCCTTGTAGTTGGTTACAGCTACAGATAGCCCAGTTTCTGAGCTAATATTCTCTGTAGTTAGCAATACAAAGTTCAAGAAATTGACAAAAACCAAAGAACAAAAAGGCAAATTGTTTTAAACTATACTGAAAATTTTGCGTCTGCCTCAAAAGGAAAATATTTGGGCTAATCTTATAAAAATCTGATAGGTTCTTAAGACAGTACTTATTGGAAAAACTGGGTAGCCAATAGAAGCGAATCCAGCGAGGGGTATCCTCTGTTTTTTGTCAGGGTGCGTAATGTTCTGGCAAGAGTAGATTAACTTAGTCAGTGGGGAAAAACATGGAGGCATTAAAAGGACGAGATTTTTTGGGTCTAGCAGACCTTACTCCTGATGAAATTCAGGAATTGTTGAAACTAGCTGCTCAATTGAAAGGTAATCAAGTGAGTCTACGGTGCAACAAGGTATTGGGTTTGCTGTTCTATAAAGCTTCCACCCGCACAAGGGTTAGTTTTTCTGTAGCAATGTATCAACTCGGTGGTCAAGTGATGGACTTGAATCCCAACGTTACGCAGGTTGGACGGGGCGAACCAGTCATTGATACAGCAAGGGTTTTGGATCGGTATCTCGATATTTTGGCAATTCGCACGTTTGAGCAGAAGGAGTTAGAAACGTTTGCTGAATATTCTCAGATTCCGATTATTAATGCCCTAACTGATTTGGAGCATCCTTGTCAGGTTTTAGCCGATTTGTTGACGATTCAGGAGTGCTTTGGAGAACTATCGGGTGCGACGTTGACTTATCTGGGAGATGGCAATAATGTTGCTCATTCACTCATGTTGGGGTGTGCCCTTGTGGGAATGAATGTTAGAGTTGCTACACCACCAGCCTATCAACCGGAGCAGGGTATTGTAGAACGGGCGAAGCAGATTGCTAATGGCAGGACACAAGTGATGCTTACCGATGACCCTGTTGCAGCAGCTAAGGGTGCTCATGTTCTTTATACTGACGTTTGGGCGAGTATGGGTCAGGAAGCCTCAGCTGATGAGCGAATTCCTGTTTTTCAGCCCTATCAGGTGAATGAACAACTGTTGGCTTGCGCTGACTCTGAAGCGATTTTGCTGCATTGTTTACCCGCTCACCGGGGAGAAGAAATTACCGATGAGGTTATGGAAGGTACGCGATCGCGTATTTGGGATCAAGCCGAAAACCGAATGCACGCACAAAAAGCTCTACTCGCATCGCTTTTGGGAGCTGATTAATATGAAAAATGGCAAATATAAAACCTAACTACTGGACAGATGAGGGGTTTTGGTAGTACGAATGTTCTATAGGTAGTAAAAACCAACACATGACTAGTTGATGAGTAATGAATAATTTTAATTCAAAACTCAAAACTACTAAATACATTTTTTCCACCCCTGTAACGTTATGGAATCCCTCACTGAAGCCCAGCAACAACTTTATGAATGGCTGGTGGACTATATTCGCACCTCCCAACATGCGCCTTCAATCCGGCAGATGATGCGAGCGATGAATTTACGCTCACCAGCACCCGTCCAAAGTCGCTTGGAACATTTACGAAACAAAGGATATATTGACTGGACAGAAGGAAAAGCCCGTACAATTCGGATTCTTGGTGGTACATCTGTAGGTGTGCCAGTACTCGGCGCGATCGCAGCAGGTGGTCTTGTAGAACCCTTTACGGATGCCGTTGAGCAACTGGATGTGTCTTCCTTTTTCCGTCACCCAGGTAACTTTGCGCTGCGGGTAATTGGCGACAGCATGATCGAAGACCTGATTGCTGAAGGGGATGTCGTGATTATGCGGCCTGTCCCTGACCCAGAACACCTTAAGAATGGTCTAATCGTCGCGGCACGAGTGGAAGGACAAGGCACGACCTTGAAACGCTTCTACCGTAAAGGTGAGCGGGTGACTCTTAAACCTGCTAACTCCAAGTACCATCCCATAGAGGTAGCCGCTGCAAGTGTCCAGGTACAAGGAGTTCTGGTCGGTGTCTGGCGTGGTTACGAAGTCGCAGACCAACCAGTCGCCACAAATCAGCCACGGCGATAAGACTAGCTCGAAAGGGAACCTTCCTATGGGATGATGACTCCAATCAATAGTTATCATCCCAATTACCTGTGAAAGCCATCCAATCTCTTTTACAAGTTTTTCAAAGCCGCAAGATGGTTGCGCTTCTATTCCTGGGCTTCGCGTCAGGCTTACCCTTGTTTTTGACAAGCCAGACGTTGCAAGCCTGGATGAGCATAGAAGGTGTCGATCTGGGTGCAATTGGGCTGTTTAGCTTAGTAGGCTTGCCCTACTCGTTGAAATTTATCTGGTCACCCTTGCTTGACCGATTTGTGCCGCCTTTTTTGGGACGGCGGCGAGGTTGGCTTGTGCTTACGCAAGCGGCGTTAATTTTTGCGATCGCAGCAATGGCGTTGCAACGTCCCAGTCAAGCCCTACAGTTCCTCGCTATCAATGCCTTAGTAATCGCTTTTTTCAGTGCCTCGCAGGACATTGCCTTTGATGCCTACCGTACAGATGTTCTAGAACCCTTAGAGATGGGGGCTGGTGCAGCGGTTGCCGTTTTAGGTTATCGCATCGCCCTGCTTGTTACTGGTTCTTTGGCGCTGATTCTTGCCGACCAAATTCCCTGGCCGACAGTTTATCTCTTGATGTCGGCTTTGATGGCGATCGGGCTACTCACATCTTTCTGGGCACCAGAACCCAGAAACCCCCGAACACCACCCGCTTCCTTAGCCGATGCTGTCAGCTTGCCATTCATTGAATTTTTTCAACGCTCCGGTTTAGTCCGAGGCATTTTAATTTTATTGTTCATCGTCCTCTATAAATTAGGTGACGCTCTAGTCAACAATATGTCCAAGCCGTTTTTATTACCAAACACGGGCTTGGGCTTTAGCCAAACAGAGATTGGAGCAATTCAAGGCGGCATGGGGCTACTGGCAACAATTGTTGGTACCCTAGCGGGTGGAGTAATCCTTAGCAAAATCGGCATCAATCGCTCACTTTGGGTTTTTGGCATCCTGCAAGCAGTGAGCAACTTTACTTATTTTCTCTTGGCACAAGTGGGGAAAAACTATTCCTTTCTAGTCCTTACGATCAACATTGAAAATTTTTGTGCAGGGTTAGGGACAGCCGCGTTTGTTGCTTTTTTGATGAGCCTTTGTAACCAGCGCTTCTCCGCCACACAGTATGCTTTACTATCAAGTTTGATGGCAGTCAGTCGCGATATCCTAGTCGCTCCGGCTGGGACTTTAGCAAAAGCGACAGGTTGGCCTTCATTTTTCCTGATTAGTATTGTCGCTGCCTTACCCGGATTACTACTGCTACCCGTATTTGCCCCTTGGAATCCTCGAAATGCCCCCGTACCTGTATCGGGACTGGAGGAAAAGGAAGAAACTGATGAGGTCTAATCTTGCAATTTTTATAGGAACGCTTCTGCTCTTCATTGCGATCGTTGCTGCGGCGATCTGGGGTTACATTCTCTCTCTTTTGTTCAGAGGATTCCTGACGATTAATCCTCAAACTGTTCTAGGAACGCTCATCCTCTTCATCACCGTTGTTTTACTGATTTGCGTTTTGTACTTCCTAATCAAGAGACAGCGAACATTAGCCTTGCGGCGAGTGACACCACTCCAGCCACCACCAACTACACTACAGCCGTTGTTGCTGCCACGAGACACCGCATCTCAGTCAAGTCTGAGTTCACCGAGTCCTGAACTCCAAAACCAACTCTACAGTATGTTGGGTGGCGATCGCGAACGGGCAGAACGCTTAGTTAATCAAGCCAAGAACAAACATCCTGGGATGTCGGAAGATTGGTATTGGGAAAAAGCGATCGCCGACTTAGGACGCGATCGGCGATGACGTTTTTTATAAATCGCCTAAAAATCGCTAGACTAAACAGCAAGGGCTTAACAAATCTTCAGCTAAGCTCTCACAAATATTCCGCTTTTACAGCTATCAATATGGCTATTTTTCGTCAATATGTTGCTCCATTTCTTGTATTGCTGGTGTTTTTGGTAGCGCTGTTGGCAGTAAGCGCTCGAATTTTCTTACCTTCAGATATGGCAGCCCCTGCACCGATTGAAGACGTTGAGTCTGCCAGTATACAATCACCCAAAAATGATCTAGCGCCGAGGTTGCCGACGGTGGATGTGCCAACGTTACCGACTTCCGCTGGTTCTGTTGAAATTAAATAGCTGCTCACGGGTGAGTTATAGCAGCAAGCCGTCAGCTATCAGTTATCAGCTTTTCGTTTTCTTGCTCTCTCTCTTTTTTCATTGGCTTGAGCTGTACCTCATCCAACTCAAAACCGCTATATCCACTCAGCTATTGAACATTTAACCCTTTCCCTAAAAGCAGCTAGCTAAGTATGCAATTTAATGCATAACAGTTTATTACCAGGCTACCGACTTCGTATTGGTTCAGGGCGGGAACGTCCAGCCTTAATGAAGTTCCTAGAACTCAGTTACCAAGAGCTTTTCCCAGAGCAGGACGATTTTTCCCATCTGACGGAAACGGTGGAACGGTACTTCTCTAGGGAAACGCCCCTTTTGTGGGTTGAGTTAGATAATCCAGAAGCCTCACCGACTGTTGTACACTTAGCACAGAGTCATCCTGTCGCTTGTCTTTGGCTAGGAAATGCGGTTGATCAGGTACAAGGCGATCGCCATGCTCATGTTTTTTTACTTTATGTGATGCCAGAACATCGTCGTCGAGGAATTGCCAAAGCGCTGATGCGTCATGCTGAAGACTGGGCAAGGGCAAGAGGCGATTTTCAGATTGGGCTTCAAGTCTTTCAAAGTAACCAATCAGCTCAGGGTCTTTACCATCAACTAGGCTATCAAACTCAATCACTTTGGATGGTTAAGCCCCTTCATCACTCCTAATACTGTTTCACGTTTAATCGGTTACATAAGCTGATGGGGGATGGGGAGACAAAGAAATAAAGCAATAATTTTAAAGATTTGGGGAACCAGGCTGAGAAGTTGTTAATTGTTGGTTGTTGGTAATGTGAGGGGCGACCGGCAGGATGAATAGTAACTTCGGAATACTTCAGCGTGATTTTAAACTAAAAGCTCCTGACCGGAAAAAGCGAAGCCATCCAAAATTGGATTTTAGTCGGAGGAAGCTACCTATAGGGTTAGGATTTGCGCTTGTGAATCTGGGGTTGTTGATTTCCCCATCCATCATTTCTAATCCTGTTCAGGCGGCAGAACAGATTTATGTCTCCTTTGGCCCAATAGAAGTATCTCTACCGATCGCGGCTTTAGAAGTGTATGCCAAAGAAGGAAGAATTGAGCCAGCATTAGCGGCTTATACTGGCTATCTCACTCCGGAACAACTCGAACAACTTAAGCAAGTTTTAGTGGCTCGTGTCGATATCACACCTGTTGCGATCGCACAATTTCTCTATTCCCCTCCAGGAGAAATCATCCTGCGACGAGTGGGTCAAATCATTGAAACCAAAGCTCGTCAACCTGGATTCTATGCGATTCGCGCAGCACTGATTAAAGCAGCCGCTGACCCAGAAGGCTTAACACTGTTAAATGTGTTGCGGGAGTTTCCTACCTACGGCATTCGGATTAACTCGTCTCGCGGCTTTGAGGTTATTGACGAACTCTCGAATCTAATTCAGCAAACGGGAGGTGCGATCGCAGCCGTTGAACAACAAGCCATCACTGAAGCCTCTGCCCAATCTCCAGTCAATTTCTCACAGTTACTAGACCTGCGGCAACCAGGTCCCTTCAGTAACTCGAAGCAATCGTTTACCCTCAATGACCTTCGCCGTAACCGAACTTTCCCCGTTGACCTTTACCTGCCGACTTTTTCATCAGGATTAGCACCTGTGATTGTCATTTCTCACGGACTCGGTTCTGATCGCCAGACTTTTGCTTATTTAGCGGCTCACTTAGCATCTTACGGATTTGCTGTGGCGGTACCAGAGCATCCAGGGAGTAATGCTGAGCAAGTGCAGGCATTGATTAATGGTCTTGTCAGTGAGGTGGCTTCCCCACAGGAATTAATTGACCGACCGTTGGATATCAAGTTTTTGCTTGATGAACTAAAGCGCTCCTATGGAGGACAACTGAATCTACAACGGGTCGGCGTTTTGGGTCAGTCGTTTGGTGGCTATACAGCTTTAGCTCTGGCTGGTTCAGAAATTAATTTTGAACAATTGCAACAAGATTGCGGTCTTGAAAACAATTCTTTGAATTTGTCGCTACTCTTGCAATGTCGTGCTGAGGAGTTGCTACCCGCTCAATATGACTTGCAAGATAAACGAGTCACTGCTGCGATCGCCATTAATCCAGTTGGCAGCACAATCTTTGGACAATCGCAATTCAGCCAAATTAACATCCCACTGATGTTGGTCGCTGGTAGCGCTGATACCGTTGCGCCTGCCTTACCCGAACAAATTCAACCCTTCACCTGGCTCACTACTCCGAACAAATATCTGGTTTTACTCGAAGATGCAACCCACTTTTCCACCTTGGCAGCATCAACCGGTTCAGTACCCGTGCCACCTCAAGTGATCGGGCTTGCCCCAGAAGTTGCACAAGAATATATGAAAGCCCTAAGTGTTGCCTTCTTTCAAACGTTTATTGCAGGTGAATCAGACTTTCAAGTTTACCTTAGTGCTTCTTATGCTCAATACATTAGTCAAAGTATTATCCCCTTGAGCCTAATACAGACTTTGACCCCAAACCAATTAACAGGAGTAACCGCTGCTGGAGCCAGTCAACAACCATCTTGGTTGCAACCATAAAAGAAATTAAATATGGCAGAATCTGATGTGAAATTAGAACAACTCAAACAGAAATCAAGTCCCCTTAAACGCTCAGCTTGGAAACCAATAGTTCAGGAAGGTGATGGTGCTTTAACAGCATCAAAATTTGCGGGAACCCCTTGGCTAAATGCTAGTGAACGCTGGCTACTTTGCCCCAACTGCAACAAACCCATGCAGTTTTTTCTTCAGCTAAACCTGGATGAGCTACCTGGAGCGTTGAAAGCAAAGTTTGGTAGCGGTCTACTGCAACTTTTTTATTGTACAAATTATAAACCTCCTTGTGAATGTGATTGCCAGGGTTGGGAACCATTCTCAACTATAAAAGTTGTGAGAATTGTTCAACCCAGTAATTTAAATGTAAAAGTTGAGATTTCTCAACCAAACAAATCATTTCCTGCTAAATTAATTGAAGCTTGGGAAGCCGTTGATGATTATCCCGATTATCAAACGATAGAAAATTGTGAAATCGCAATCAATGAAGAAGAATCGAATACTTTAGTTGAAAATCACATAACAGTTACAGGAGATAAGTTAGGTGGTTAGCCTGAGTGGGTACAATATCCTGAATATCCAGATTGCCCAACTTGTAATAAACCCATAAAACAATTTGTTTTTCAGATTGATTCAGAAGATAATCTTCCTTATATGTGGGGGGATGTTGGGGTAGGATATCTCTTCCAATGCTCAAATCACAAAGAACAGCTAGCTTTCTTATGGCAGTGTGGCTAACCAAGCTAAGCAAAATTTATAGAATCGTGTTGTGCAAGGATTTTTAAACTTAAACAAACCAACAGGGTTAACGTCCCATGACTGTGTTGCCAGAGTACGGCGGTTGGTACGCCTGAAGCGAGTAGGACATGGAGGAACGTTAGATCCAGAAGCTACGGGTGTCCTACCGATCGCATTGGGTAAGGCAACACGATTATTGCAGTTTATGCAATCCGATAAAGCTTATCAAGCAACAATCCGATTGGGAGTAAGGACAACAACCGACGACTTGGAAGGGGAAGTTATCGCCACACAAGCCGCAGCTACGTTGACGCTGGAGGATGTCTTACCCTCACTCCAGCAATTCAAAGGAAAGATTCAGCAAGTCCCACCAATTTACAGCGCGATTCAGGTAAAAGGGAAACGCTTGTACGAGCTAGCGAGAGCGGGTGAAACGGTTGAGGTTCCAGTACGAACAGTAGAAATTTATCACATTGAAGTTTTAGCTTGGCGTCCAGGGGAATTTCCAGAGATTGATGTAGCGATCGCGTGTGGTGCCGGAACCTACATTCGTGCGATCGCGCGTGACTTAGGAGAGTCCCTGAATACTGGCGGAGTCCTAGCCTCCCTCATCCGTACCGAAAGCAGTGGATTCAACCTAGCAGATAGCCTGACTTTAGACGAATTAGAAGCCCAACTCCAAGAAGGAATATTCCAACCGATACCACCAGTAGCCGCTTTAGAGCATTTACCTGGCGTTGCATTACTCCCAGAAGATGCCTATCGCTGGTGTTTGGGGCAGCGTATTCCTTGGCACAGTACCTTACCTAACACCTCGACAAAAGCAATACGAGTTCACCACGACGATGGTACATTTCTGGGAATTGGTCAGGTGATGCCCTCAGAAACAGGACAACTACTGATTCCCAAACTGGTTTTTGAACAAACTGGAGTTCCCGAAAAGGGCAATTAACTCAAAAGTCAAACATTACGTCAACGCGATCGCAAACCTCAGCATCTGATACTGAAATTACAAATTTCTAGCTTAGGAAAGCGCAGACAATGAAATTGACAGCTTTAATCAGCGTAATCCTCATCACAAGTATTGGTTTAGCATCAGAGCTTCCCAGTTTGTCAAAAACTAGTTCTAATTCTCAACTCAAGCAAGCTTTTGGCGCACAAAAATGGGGACGAACTATCAAAGTTGTTAATCAGATGAAAAAAGGTACTGACCCTAAGTACAACTCCAACCTCACTCTCTATCAAGCGGTACGTTTGCCTAAACAGCAGTAGCTAGTGCCGCTCCCTTGGCACTCACGCATTCAAGGCGTTATCGCTCTTCTGTCAGTTCTATAGCAATCCTAAATGATTCGTAAACGCTAAGATTCCCGACTTCTTGAAGAAGTCGGGAATCTGAACAGTAAAAGTTTGTAACTAAAATAGGATTGCTATAGTCGTAACTGATTGATATTCTCCGCAAGTATTGATGCTCTAGTTACCGGGTTAAACCACAACCCAAACAGCGCATACAAATAGAGAAAACGGGGATAATGATAGCAACCTCAACCAGTATTTGAAATGCCTGGGGGGTTAGAGCAAATCCCCAGATCAGAAAAATCGACCCAGCTACCAGAGCTGCAATACGATTAACCTCGTCTTTTGTCCTCAGAGCGATTAGGGAAGCCCCAAAACCAGCTACCAGGAATACCAAGCTCGTCATCTGCCTACCTATTACTTAGCTAGTAAGGTAAATATAGCCAAGCTGCTAACTGCTGCTTGCACAGAAAGCCAAATATTTACAAATTAACAGTTGGAGGGCAGACCTGCGAATTCAAATTTTTCCAAAGAATCAGGACTCTTGTCTATCAGTGCATTCAACCTACGACAGCGCAGAAATGTCGCTGACTACCTTCATCCGTCCCCGGTAGCAAGCATGTAGCATCCTATCAACAGATGCTCTCTCTTCTTCCGTCAGCCTCTCTTCTAATATTGCCGCCATAAGTCCATAGCGGTCAGCAAGAGTGATTTGACCAGAACTGCTAACATCGGCAAATAAATCGGCGATCGCACCAGGCAGGAGGAGAACTTGAGTTGACATCTTCTGACCAGAGAAAAATCACTGTTCTTACTATCCTTTGTTTTCCGTGTTTGGGGGGTATGGGTCAGACCCCGTATCCTGAACGAAGGCGATTCATAACTTAGCCTTGTTTAAGTAATACAGACTAAATAGACTAAGTGTATCTATCGTCTCAAACACAAGAGCAGTGGTAAGGTCATAAAGCAGACTTAAAGCAAAATACTTATAACGAAGATGACCGGAGAACTCCAAACTCAATCACCGCTCAGAATTTTACTAATCATCTGTATAGCCTTAGTATTAGTTGCTGCCACTTTGATTGGTGTCAAGCTAATCTCCTCAGGAGGGATGAAGTTCGCTGGGCAAAGACCTACAAATATTGGTATACAGTCGGGGCAACTAGCACCTTGCCCTAACACACCCAATTGTGTCAACAGCCAAAGTCAAGATGCTCAGAACCGTATTGAGCCATTAACTTACAATTCAACACCAACAGAAGCGATCGCAAACCTCAAAAAAGTGATCGAGGGCCAAGAGCGAACAAAAATCATCACCGAAACCGACAATTACCTCTACGCTGAATTTACGAGTAAATTGATGGGGTTTGTCGATGATGTGGAATTTTTAGTCGATGATAGTGCTAAGGTGATTCACGTCCGCTCTGCCTCACGTCTCGGAAAGTCAGATTTGGGCGTGAACCGTACACGCATTGAAACAATTCGAGCGAAACTTAACGAACTCAAAAGCCAGGTGTAGACTCTAACCTAAAAGTAATTTACTCTGTCCAGGGTGCCACTAACATTCATTAGCCTTTAGGCATGGGATAAAAAGAGGAATACGCATGACTGAGCCGCAAATTGCCCCTTATGGTTCCTGGAAATCGCCCATTACGGCTGATCTGATTGTCGCTGGCACAATTGGGCTAGGTCAGATTGCCCTCGATGGGGAAGATGTCTACTGGATTGAGGGACGACCTGCCGAAGCGGGGCGAAGTGTAATTGTACGACGGACACCCGATGGTGAGATAACTGATGTCACACCGTTTCCCTTCAACGTCCGTACTCGCGTTCACGAGTATGGTGGCGGTGCTTTTACAGTCAAAGACGGCACAATTTACTTTTCCAACTTCACTGACCAACGCCTCTATCAGCAGACTCCCGATTCTGAGCCGCAGCCTTTAACCTCACAAGCAGAGCGGCGTTATGCGGACGCTGTAATTGACTCAAAACGAGGACGGATTATCTGTGTGCAAGAAGACCACACGGATAGTGAGCAGGAGCCTGTCAATACGCTGGTCAGCATTAGCTTAGTCAATGGTGAAGATGTCCAAGTATTAGCTTCTAGTAGCGACTTCTACTCGTCTCCACGCCTTAGCCCTGACAATTCTCAGCTAGCGTGGCTAAGCTGGAACCACCCAAATATGCCGTGGGATGGGACTCAACTTTGGGTTGCTCAGATCAAGAAAGATGGTTCTGTGGGAGAAGCGGAATGTATCGCAGGTGGAACTGAGGAGTCGATTTTTCAACCAGAGTGGTCTCCGGATGGTGTACTCTACTTTGTCTCTGACTGCACTGGTTGGTGGAATCTCTATCGCTGGCTACCTCCCCTAGCGGCACAAGGACAAGGACGACCTCCTTTAAGTAAAGAAGGGTTAGGAGGTGCTGAAGGGGTTGAGCTACTGTGTGAAATGACAGCAGAGTTTGGGCTTCCCCAGTGGGTTTTTGGGATGTCTACTTATGCGTTTGAGTCAGCAAATCGCCTGATCTGTACCTATACACAGGAAGGGAGTTGGCAACTAGCGAGTCTCGACCTGCAAACAAGACAGTTAGAGGTCATTGAAACACCTTACACAGATATCTCATCGCCAAAAGCAACAAGTGGTCGAGTAGTATTTGGTGCAGGTTCAGCAACAGAACCGACGGCGATTGTTCGGATCGATTTGGCAACAGGTGAGAACTCAGTTTTGCGTCGGTCGAGTGAGTTGGAGATTAATACGGGATATCTATCGATACCACAAGCGCTCGCTTTTCCTACAGAAAATGACCTGACTGCCTACGCCTTCTTCTACCCCCCACAAAACCAAGACTACACCGCACCTGCTGGAGAGAAGCCGCCACTGATCGTTAAAAGTCATGGTGGACCCACGGCTTCTACCTCCAGTACGTTTAACTTAAAAGTTCAATACTGGACAAGTCGCGGATTTGCGGTTCTCGATGTCAACTATGGTGGCAGCACTGGCTATGGACGGGAATATCGTCAACGGTTAAAAGACCAGTGGGGAATTGTTGATGTTGACGACTGCGCTAATGGGGCAAAGTATTTAGCTGAGCAAGGATTAGTTGATGGTGAGCGATTAGCGATCGCAGGAGGTAGTGCTGGGGGGTATACAACCCTTTGCGCTCTCACGTTCCGAAATGTTTTTAAGGCAGGTGCCAGTTACTACGGCGTTAGTGATTTGGAGGCGTTGGCAACCGATACCCACAAATTTGAATCGCGCTACCTGGATGGGTTGATTGGACCTTATCCGGAGCGAAAGGATTTATATGAAGCGCGATCGCCAATTCACTTTACCCACCAACTTGCCTGCCCCGTAATTTTCTTCCAAGGGCTAGAAGACAAGATTGTACCGCCAAATCAGGCAGAAATAATGGTCGAATCCCTGAAGGCGAAGGGTTTACCAGTAGCGTATGTTGCCTATGAGGGAGAACAGCATGGTTTCCGTCGTGCGGAGAACATCAAACGTACCTTAGATGGCGAATTCTACTTCTACTCCCGTGTCTTCGGCTTTGAACCAGGGGAGGCTGTGGAACCCGTGCCGATCAATAATCTCTGAAATTGTTAGTCTGGAAGCATAAACATTTGCGTCACCCCAGAGATACAACAATGAGCAGGCAAGACACAAAAGCGCTCGTCCATCAGGAAACAAAAGCGCTCGCCCGTGAATTGAAAACCCAAGGGACAATCTTAGGTGGATTCGTTGCCACTATCTGGGTTTTAGAGTTTGTGGATGTTTTTCTTGGAGGGGCACTGAACAGGTACGGTATCCTCCCGCGTAACCTAATCGGGCTACGTGGCATCTTGTTCGCCCCGTTTCTCCACGGTAATTTCGCACATCTAATTGCCAACACTATACCCTTCCTAACTCTGGGCTGGTTTGTAATGTTACGAGAAACCAGTGACTTTTTTGTAGTAACTGGGATAACAATGCTAGTCAGTGGGTTGGGTGTCTGGCTGATCGGTTCAGCAGGGCTTCACATTGGTGCAAGTGGTGTTGTTTTCGGCTACCTAGGTTTCCTGCTGGCGCGTGGCTACTTTGAACGAAATATTCCCTCAATTCTGCTCTCAGTGATTGTCGGTTTCCTCTACGGTGGAGCAATTTGGGGAGTCTTACCAACACAGCCAGGAGTCTCTTGGGAAGGCCATTTGTTCGGGTTTATTGGTGGAGTAATCGCCGCACGCTTCCTATCACAGCGCAAGCAGGTTTCATAAGTACGCTCAAGACAAGAAATGCAGAGAAAGCAAAAATTTCCTTACCTGGTTGGTTCCAAATGGACAGCCCAACAGAAAACTTGGGGTTGGCGACATTTCCAAGTCGTCAACCGCAAAAACCAGGGAAAGTGGGTTTTTGCAGAAATGATTGCTTCGTGTGACCCCAATGTACGTTTTTGGCTCAACGCTCAACAACTTAAAGACCGTTCCTTGTGGCAAGCGGGCTGGCAGTCTCTAGGAGAGATGGAACAAAGTCAGTAGTTGTGGAACAACTTCCTTGGTTAGAGTAACGCAGGAAGCAAAGACTCTTCAAACAAAGAGAATCAGCTATAGAAAAAGCCTCTTACCGTTTGCTTCTAGAGCAAATTCATCGGTTGCAGGGATTTTTGGAACTGGTATAACTTAATTTTTCTGGGGTTCAGGATGTGCGATCGCATTCTGAATCACACTTCTTTTAAACACTCCGTTCCTATAGAGTACTTACTTGTTTGAGTTTACGAAGCTGAAAAATTAGCTACAAGTACTGGGTAGAACTTGACTCCTAACAAATGCTTTAATAGATGCCATCGATAATCTCAACTCGGTGGAACAAAGCCGCCGCAATGGGAGCAACAGTCATTAGATATTTCTGATTCTTATGAAAATCTCAAAGCCGATTCAGTATGTGATTGCTGTTGGAGGTCTATTAATTCTTGGTTTACTTGGATGGAATGCTTACAGTGCCTATCAGGAAAATAACGCTGTAACTAGTGAACCGGTTCCAATAGCGCCAAAACCAAAGGCGAAAGCTTCACCCACTCCAGTCGCTCAAAAAGCCTCCGCTCCAGCCGCTAAAGCTTCACCCACTCCAGTCGCTCAAAAAGCCTCCGCTCCAACCGCTAAAGCTTCACCCAAACCAGTTGCTCAAAAAGCCTCCGCTCCAGCCGCGCAAGCCTCAGCCCCAGCTACCGCTTTCTACAATGCTGTTAATAATGCAACAAGTGCCGCAGAATTAACTCAAACCGCTAAGACGAAAGCTCAATGGAATACCGTCGCCACCAATTGGCAACAAGCGATCGCCTTGATGAAGGCTGTACCGAAAGCTAACCCGAATCATAAAGTCGCACAACAAAAAGTTGCAGAGTATCAAAAAAATCTGAACTACGCCCAACAGGCATCAGCTAACGCCAAGTAAAAACCAGAGATTTATATCAGCTAAATACCTTACCTAATACCGCCCTAGCGGCGAACAGTTTGACTCGTTAGTTAAACGAGCTTGTTCGCATGCAAAAAAAGTCACTACATCAACAAGCTAAGCTACTGAGCTTTTATAGCTGTCGCTTTCTTAGGTTAAGACATCGACGAGAGGCTAGTTTTCGCCCCTTCGCCTACGAGAGCTAAAAGCTGATTGCTGAAAGCTGACTGCTGATTGCCATAAAAGCTACTTTTCTGATTCCAACGTATACATTTGGGACGTATACGCAAACTGGACGTTACGCAATCGTGATTGTATACCTCGGCTCTCAATACTTAAAGAAGAAACAAGTTTGAAGCCCAGGAGCAAAAGACAATGACGACTTACCAAGGAACCGCCGCCAACGACCAATACACTTGCACCAGCCTTGAAAGCGCTTCACTACTTGGTAATGGCGGTAACGATGAGTTATGGGGAAATACTAACAACGATTATCTTAATGGCGGAGAGGGCAACGACTGCTTGTATGGACAGGGTGGTGATGACTATGTGTGTGGTGGTTGGGGTGATGACCACATGTCTGGAGAAACAGGCAACGACTCCTACCTGGTTGACAGCATTAATGACTTGGTAGTCGAGAATCTGAATGAAGGCAATGACACTGTCATCTCTTATGTCAGCTACACACTTGGAAACAACCTAGAGAACCTGAGGTTGTTGGACGGCACCGCAACTACAGGCAACGGCAACAGCCTCAACAACACCATTGAAGGGAATAACATTGGCAACATTCTGTCGGCTGGTAACGGAAACGACTTGGTTTACGGCAACGCGGGTAATGACACACTCAACGGTGGTAATGGCAACGATGAACTTGATGGTGGCGATGGCAATGACTCTCTATACGGGGAAAATGGCAGTGACACGCTGATAGGTGGTTTTGGCAACGACAGCTTGGTTGGTGGCAAGGGCAATGATGTTCTGTTAGGTGGCTCTCACAACGACACTTTATCGGGGGGTCAGGGTAATGACCGCCTGAATGGTTATGCCACGACTGGCTTAGGGACTACAGAGTTTGACACACTTACAGGCGGAAGAGGGTCTGATACATTTATCCTCGGAGGCTCGTGGGGAGTTTCTTACCTCGGAGATGGCTATGCCACAATTACAAATTGGCAAGCGTCATCTGATCGTATTGAAGTTTCTGGTGATTTAGATCAGTATTCCTTCCAATCGGCAGACTTGAGTGGCACGTCAGCACTGGATATGGGCATTTACTATAACAACGACTTAGTTGGTATTGTGCAAGACTCGACTAACGTCACCATTGAACAGCATTTCATCTCAGTTGCTTAATTCATGGTTCAGCCGCGAATTGTAATTTTATCCCGACTTGACTCATCAACCTAATCTGACCCAAAGCGATCGCTCGTAGGAAGCAACACAAAGCAACGAATACTATAAAATAGTGCAGCACCTCTTCACAAAAGCTCACCAGAACAAGCACAGACGCGATCGCATTAACAGGTTTTTGTTTCCACTTCTTTCGGATGAACCTAGATAGCTCAAAGACGCTAAGATACACATTTCCTGCCCACCTTAGCGCCTCTATCACAATAATTAGAATTGCCTCACGGTGCCTGAATTAGCACTAAAGAATTCTCTGGTACATAACTGCGGAAAATTCCGTTATCCGCTAAAGCTAGAACGAGTCGCAGTGGAGAATCTGGTCCAATTTGTAAGTCTGCCCATGGGACAGCAACCTCTAAACATTGCTTGAGTGCGACTTTGGCACGACTAGAACGAGGATGCCACTGATAATGTTCCCCAGCCTCCTGGAACCAAAATGATTGGCTTAGGAGATTAATCCCTAGTTGGTGGTGGAACAGATAGTGCATCGGTGCTTCGTCTGGTAGTTCTGCCAAGGGTGCAGGGCTATTGTGCATTATCCGCTCAGGGTAGAACCAGAGCAGGTGCAGTTCACCTGGAATATCTTGACCCAGTTGGATGCCCGCTTTGAAGTCCAGTCTTAGATAAAAGTTAAGGTGGTCAACACCATACCAGAGGCGTTGGATATCGCTGCTGCGGTGCATTGTGCCGCGTGCGCCTCCGATTTCAATTCGACCCGCCTTGTCCCAGTCCTGCTCATCTCCCATTCCGTCAATGACGGGATGGATAAAGCTTTCTGGTGTATGGCTTCCCCGGACATCGTGAATTTCAACAGGTTGCTTGAGACTCGGAGGAATTGGCTCATTCAACGCCTGGTAAATCGCACAGACATGTTCCCGGAACAGTTGGTCAAACATCGCATCCTGATTTGAGGTATGACCTTCCCCAAACCACCAGAACCAGTCAGAACCTTCAGCAGCATACAGCGCTTCCCAAACTTCTGGGTTATTTTCTTCTGTGGCTTCTGGGTGGTTCGCCAAGACTTGCCGCGCTTCAGTTAGCAAATCCCAAGCACGATTTTTTGCTGGGTCACCAATCCAGGTTGTGAAGCTGCCATCGACCCAGGAACCAGTATGCAGTTGACCCTCTGGCAAAATTTCCGTAGGTGGAAACTGTTCAACAAATTCACTCACAGTTACCAGTTTGATTTCTGGATGTTGCGAGAATCTTTCATAGAGTGATTCTAGGAAGGGGATACCGTCTCTTTCGTAATGCTCCCAGCAATTTTCTCCATCCAGAGCAATATTGACTAACCAAGGCTGTTCTAACGATGTTCCACCGCCCGGTTGTCTAGCTTTTAGGGAACGTGCGATCGCTTCTAAATGTCCCACTAAATCAGCCGCAGCCTGTTTTGGCTCCATGGCTCCATAAGTAAAGCCAATTAAATCCGATAACCGATGGTCTCGAAATACAATTGATAGCGGACCATGAGGGGTTTCCAAACGATAAGGACGATAAAGCAACTCTGGTTCTGAAACATTCCCCGCTTCATCCCGGTGGAAAAAGTGCTTTAGTGTACAACCCAAGACAGCCTCATCGGAGCAAATCCATTCAAACCCTGTTTGGGCAATATAAGGTAAAATCTCTGGGCTAACAGACTGCTCTGACGGCCATAAGCCACGCGGAGCGCGACCGAAGCGGTCTTTATACATTTCCCAAGCTTTGTTAAGATGCCGAGGAATGTCCTCTTCCCACTGGAAGCGAGACTGCGGTAGGGTCATGTTTGGCACAGCCCGTTGCCCAACGTTTGTATCTGCCAGTAGAGGTAATATTGGGTGAGTGTAAGGCGTTGTCGTCACTTCTAGCTGACCCGCATCTTGCATTTTCCGGTGCTGGGGAATAATCCGGCTGAGGATTTCTCTCTGCTTTGAGAAAATCCGTTGGCGATCGCCTAAAGTAAAATTGCGCTCCTGCTTTAACCATCCTTCAATCTCTGGGTCATCCCAAAATAGCGGGTCAATCCAGCTCAAATTGTGCCATGCTAGCAGGTCACTATAGTCTTGATCTGTCCAATTTTCTAAACACCACGCCCTTCCCTTATCCTGCCGCGTCCAGTACAGCTCAGCATAGCGAGGGTGGGGGTCAATCAGCGTGTGGTGATTGCCATCAAAGAAATGCTCAATAATGAATTGCCGTTGTCCAGTATTTAGCTGTTCTGTGGGCGTTAACGCTACTGCCAGATAAGGGTCGAAGGCAGTACCCGCGATGTAATCTTCGAGTTGCAAAATCAGCGACGGAACTAAGTTCACTGTTTGATGCAACTTTGGATAGCGCTCCAGCAGTAGCACTAAATCCAAGTAATCTTTCGTACCATGTAATCGCACCCAAGGTAGACGGTATTGCCCTGGAGCAACCGAGGCGCTATCACGGCATTTATACAGTGGCTGGTGCTGGTGCCAGATAAAGGCGACGTATAACGGATGAGCCATAGTTGAGAGTTAAAAGTTTAGTGTTAGGAGTTGAGCTGATTGATGGTAGCTCTCTAACTCTATAACTCTTAACCCTTAACTCAAAATTAAGCTGTTGTACATTTAACTGACTTACTGGGGAATGCTTTTGAAAAGCAAGAGGTGAGAGATTAGAGGTCTTGCCTTACCTCTTACCTCTCACCTCTTACCAAACGATTGATGTTAAGTTATGCCCTTTAAAGGCACAGGCGCTTGTTAAAAGACTTGTTCAACTTCAGCAATTTCAGGGATGAATTCGCGCAAACGGCGCTCAATCCCCATTCTCAAAGTCATTGCTGAACTGGGGCAAGAGCCACAAGCTCCTTGAAGCCGGAGTTTAACAATGGGTCCATCCAACTCAACGAGTTCAACATTGCCGCCATCAGCCATTAGGTAAGGACGCATTTCATCCAAAACCGTTTCGACGTTTTCAGAAGTTAGTGCCAATGTTTCGGACATAATTCACCTTTTAATGTTGTTGATAGTGGGTACGCACAAACCTAATGGGACGAGTCACGTCCCTTGCCACTACATTCATCCTAGCTCTCTTCAAAGTGAGCCAAGTGAGCTTTGAGCTTACTACTATGAGTAGGTGTCAACTCAAGACTCAGTATGTCGCTCAGACGGCTACAGGTTGCAACAGCTTCACATTCGAGAACGAATATTCGGTAGTGATTGGCTTGCCGTCTTGCTCTGATTGGATCATGCGACGAGTCATGATGTAGTAATCGCCAACCTTTTCATAACTATCTTCAGATTGGCTACCTCCCTTAAGCTCACCCGTTTTCACATCGTGATACACGGAATCATAACGGCTAGCCAGATAGCCTTCACCCGTATCGAGACTGCTAAAGGTGTTGATGGTGACAACAATACCGTGGATGTGACGGTGGACGAGGCTCACTTCGTTATTACGGATTTTATAGCGATCGCCCATCGCCTTACCACTCACCAGAATTTCCACCGCTCCGGTTTCATCCGTTTCACCAAAGTCGAAGGTATTTTTACCGTGGGATTCTTCAAAAGTACGGCGAACGCGATGAATAGTAATTTCGCGTAACTGATTTACAATGTCCTCTTTTGCTTTCTCGTCGTCTACTCCAGTGACTTCTACAGCTAGTTTAGGACTAATGTGAACGGTACCTGTATAGACTTCATCACCCTGCTGCAACTGGACATCAGCCGTGTAGCCAGGGAAGTTTTTGTCCCAAGTGTAGCGGTTTTCGTAGGCAGACTGAAACAACTCACGAGCGCTTTTTTGCTCTGTCATAAGATCTTTATGCAATCAACCTCTCTAGTTTAAAAATCTTTGCAGAGGCTTGGAGCGTCTGCAAGAAAATTCAACCGTTTTGACACCAAAGACTAAGCGTTAAATAATTTAGTCTGTTTTATCAGTCTGGTTGGATAGAAATCATTACAGGCTCCTGATATAACGGCACCGTGAACGTTACTGTCGAACCTAGTCCTTCGCCCATGCTGTAAAAATTGACGACACCACCCATCGTTTCTACCAGTTTTTGGGAGATGGTTAACCCTAAACCAGTACCACCATATTGCCGAGTGCGCTCACCATCCACCTGGCTGAAGGATTGAAACAGTTTATCTTGCTTATCGAGCGAAACTCCAATCCCGGTATCTGCCACCCGAACTTTTACCAATCCAGGAAGTTCCTGATCTTTGAAGGTTACCTTTTTCTTGAGAACCTCCGCACTCACGGTTACGCCGCCTTCGTGGGTAAATTTGATCGCGTTGCCAATCAAATTCAGCAGCACCTGCAACAGCCGTTGATAGTTGCCGTACAGAATCACATCATCATGGGTGGAAGGTAATTCAATATTCAGGCTGAGGTTCTTTTGTTGTGCTTGATTTTGAGTAAAGTTTTTGACATCATTCATCAGTTCACGAAGCTTGACTTGACTGAGTTCAAGCTCCATTTTGCCAGCTTCGATTTTGGCAATATCCAGGATGTCGTTGATGATATCCAGTAGATGCAGGGCTGAACGATGAGCATCATCAATGAATTCACTCTGTTCCTCTGATGTATCAACCATTCCGTCGATAATCAGCTTGAGGCTACAGATAATGCCATTGAGGGGAGTCCGCAGTTCATGAGTTGTGTTGGCGAGAAACTGACTCTTGAGGCGAGACACCGCTTCGGCTTGCTCACGCGCTTCTTCTAACTGCTTGTACAACGTAGCATGAGCGATCGCGGTTCCCACTTGTTCTGCGAGTTCGCGTACCAACTCAATTTCTGCCTCACTCCATTGACGATGGCGATCGCATTGTTGCAATCGAATTAAACCATTGGGTTCGTCTTTGTCGGAAGTGGAAACAACCAGCACCGACTGCGCCGGAGTATTAGCTTTTGCGGCTATCTCTACTACGACTGGCTCCCGACTCATGAGAGCTTGCTTTAGGTCAGGTTCAGCACTCAGTTTCAGGGATTTGCCTACCGTTGACGCTGATGAGTCTTGAGAATACTCTGCCTTTACCTTGACTTCTAGAGCATTGGGCCTGTACGAGCAGATGGTACATCGAGTTACCTGTAGCGCTTTCCCCAAGCTCTTCACCGTCTCCTGCCAGATCGTATCTAGGTCGAGTGTCCGACGAATCTTACGGGCAATCTGGGTTAGGAGTTTTTGATTGGGGTCTAAACTTAAAGGCATCAGAGAGTCGATCACCGTCTGAACCGATGCTTCAGGCAACAGGTGACCCATCACGAGAACTCTCGTCGCTTTGCCATCAGCTTGCAAAATTGGGCTGATGACCAACTCAAACGGGAAAAATTGATCTTGGTAACAAAACGAATGGATGCAACGCTCAGGAGTCAGTTGTTCCAAAATTCGTTGAATTTGTTCCCGATACGCTTCTAATGCGATCGGACGAAACGTATCATTTAGGGGAAGTCCTAGCACTTGCTCGTTCGCCAGACCATAGCGCTCAGCCGCTTGCCAATAAAACGAGTGGTACTGACCAGATGCATCCTGAGTAAACACAAGCTCGGACCCCAACCCCTGCAAAAAGCCTTGCTTGCCTACTGCAGTAGCCGATTCCATATTGCTATACCCAGATCGAGGACATTGTAGATTAGCAGGAGCAGTCATTCAGAAGACACCTGGAAACTGCAAACGTTAAAGGATTAGCTGAAGCTATCGGGCGTAAATGCAACCAAAACAGCCGGGAGCCTCAGGCACAATTTCACGCGCATGAGTCCTTTACCTGTTTTATCTCAATCGTTCCATTCACCTCGTGGTGGTACAGGCGGATTTCGCTCTAATGTACGGGTCAGTTCATCATCCCGTTCCCGTTCACCTCGAAGCCACTGACGAATTGCTGTCTCAATTACCTTACTTGGATCGTTAGTCAAGTGCTTGATTTGTTCTAACAGGTCTGAGTCCAGATGGATAGAAATTTCCTCCTTATCCGCTGAACGCTCTCGATGTACGGCATGATTGTTCATGTTAGGTATGTTCACTTCCTCTTATTCATCTTACGTTAACTAGCCCTTGACACGCCAAGGGTCTGGTCTTGCTGCAATTTATGCTGTTTTGTTAACCCTTCCCAATCATGCCATCTCCAGTATGTCTCCCGCTTTAGTGTGCGGAAACATTAAAATACATTAAGTGCTACTGAACTCTGTGCCAGTTCTTTAAGAGTCACCACCATAGCTATGACTGACGTTCCTGTCTCTCGCATTCGTAACTTTTCAATAATTGCCCACATTGACCACGGAAAATCCACTCTTGCCGATCGCTTGCTGCAAACTACTGGTACTGTAAAAGACCGGGAGATGAAGGAACAGTTCCTGGACAACATGGATCTGGAAAGGGAGCGGGGCATTACGATTAAGCTACAAGCCGCACGAATGAACTACACCGCCAGTGATGGTGAGCAGTACGTTCTGAACTTAATTGACACTCCGGGTCATGTCGATTTTTCCTACGAGGTATCGCGATCGCTTGTTGCCTGTGAAGGCGCACTGCTAGTGGTAGATGCTTCTCAAGGCGTTGAGGCACAAACACTCGCGAATGTTTATTTAGCACTTGAGCATAATCTCGAAATTATTCCCGTTCTCAATAAAATCGACTTGCCCGGAGCTGAACCAGAGCGGGTGAGCAGCGAAATTGAAGAAATAATCGGACTCGATTGTAGCGGAGCAATCAAGGCATCGGCAAAAGAAGGGATTGGGATTAATGAAATTCTAGAGTCGATCGTGCATCTGGTGCCTCCCCCGAAGGACACGGTAAACCAGCCATTGCGGGCGTTGATTTTTGATAGCTACTATGACCCCTATCGGGGCGTGATCGTGTATTTCCGGGTGATGGATGGAACGGTTAAAAAAGGCGATCGTGTCCGTTTGATGGCATCCGGCAAAGAGTACGAATTGGATGAACTCGGTATTCTTTCTCCTACTCAAGTTCAGGTTAATGAACTACACGCCGGAGAAGTAGGCTATCTGGCAGCCGCCATTAAAGCTGTAGAAGATGCCCGTGTCGGTGACACCATTACCTTAGCCGCAGCACCAGCCGCTGAGCCTCTACCTGGCTACACGAAAGCTAAGCCTATGGTGTTTTGTGGCTTGTTCCCAATTGATGCTGACCAGTATGAAGACTTACGGGATGCCTTAGAGAAGCTGAAGCTTAATGACGCTGCCCTCAACTATGAGCCAGAAACCTCCAGTGCTATGGGATTTGGCTTCCGCTGTGGCTTTTTGGGCTTACTGCACATGGAAATTGTTCAGGAGCGACTGGAGCGAGAATACAATCTGGATTTAATCACTACAGCGCCTTCTGTAGTTTATAAAGTCACCACCATTAGCGGCGAAGCCTTTGAGATTGACAATCCCAGCACTCTCCCACCGCCCCAGGAACGAGAAAAAATTGAAGAACCCTATGTCCAGGTAGAGATGATTACGCCAGAAACCTACGTTGGCACCTTAATGGAACTCTGCCAAAATCGGCGAGGTGTGTTTAAGGACATGAAGTATCTTACCCAAGGACGAACTACATTAATTTATGAGTTGCCCTTGGCAGAAGTCGTAACAGACTTTTTTGACCAGTTGAAATCGCGATCGCGTGGCTATGCCAGCATGGAGTATCACATCATCGGCTACCGAGAGAACCCTCTGGTCAAATTGGATATTTTAATTAATGCTGATGCCGTTGACTCTTTGGCGATGATTGTCCACCGAGACAAAGCCTACAATGTTGGTCGTGGAATGGTTGAAAAGCTTAAGGAACTAATTCCCCGTCACCAATTCAAAATTCCGATCCAAGCTTCCATTGGAAGCCGAGTAATCGCCAGTGAACACATCCCCGCTTTACGCAAAGATGTTCTTGCGAAGTGCTATGGCGGCGACATCAGCCGCAAGAAAAAACTGCTTCAAAAGCAAGCCAAAGGTAAAAAGCGGATGAAATCCGTTGGCACTGTTGATGTTCCGCAGGAAGCATTTATGGCCGTATTGCGCCTCGACCCACAGTAAAATTCCGAATATTTGTAAGGACTTTAGGTCGGCTCAAGGTTAAGGCTAAAGCTTGACAGAAAAATCTAAAGTTGAAAGCCAAACTTCTGTATCGCAGCATACATATTTGAAATAAACTAAGAGAGATGGCTCAAACAAGCTCTCAGGAGACTCTGTTGTCGAAAACTGTAAAACAACAGAGCTTTCTTTTAGAACAAGAGTCTATTCATACAGAGAAAATCCTAGACGTTGAGCTAGTGTACATTTATCCAGCAGATTGACACGCCGGAGTCCATGAACTTCGATGCACAACAAAACCCTGAAAGTCTCTTTCTCCGAATGCCTAATCACAACGGTCAAGCCGATTTCTCGAAACGAAGCAATTAAGAAAAAATGAATCAAACTTCTACTGGAATTATCTTGCAAGCTTTTTCTGAGTCACCAACTTCTAATTCCTAAAATTAGGCACTCAGAGGAAAATATAGAGGCAGAGTAGGAACCTTTGTCAGTATCTTCACACAGTCTTTAAATTTAGCTTGGTTTCACTTATCAAAATTGTGGCATCTTCAACATAAAGCGATTAGCATAGTCTTGCTAAAGTGATCCCCCTGTACTTGAAATTATGAGAATCCTGGTTACTGGTGGTGCTGGTTTTATCGGTTCCCATCTTATAGATCGATTGATGGAAGACGGGCATGAAGTAATTTGTATAGATAACTTCTACACCGGTCACAAGCGCAACATCCTCAAATGGCTAGATCACCCCTACTTTGAACTGATCCGCCACGATATCACCGAACCAATTCGGTTAGAAGCCGACCAAATTTACCACCTTGCTTGTCCAGCTTCGCCAGTTCATTACCAGTACAATCCGGTCAAGACGATTAAAACGAACGTCCTAGGCACTCTGAACATGCTGGGTTTAGCGAAGCGGGTGAAGGCAAGATTTTTACTGGCTTCTACCTCTGAGATTTACGGAGACCCTGAGGTTCATCCTCAATCAGAAGATTACAGAGGGAACGTTAATCCCATTGGTCCTCGTAGCTGTTACGACGAAGGAAAGCGAGTTGCAGAGACTCTTGCTTTTGACTACCATCGGCAAAATGATGTAGAAATTCGCGTTGCTCGAATTTTCAATACCTATGGCAGTCGGATGTTTGAACAGGATGGTCGAGTTGTCAGTAATTTTGTCGTGCAAACCCTCCAGGGTAAGCCTTTGACAGTGTATGGGGATGGTTCACAAACCCGAAGCTTCTGCTATGTATCCGACTTGGTAGAAGGACTAATGCGGTTAATGAATGGTGAACATACCGGTCCCATCAATTTAGGCAATCCAGATGAATACACAATTCTAGAACTGGCTCAAGCTGTTCAGAAGATGGTGAATCCCGATGCTGAGATTATCTTTAAGCCTCTCCCTCAGGATGACCCAAAACGTCGCAGACCGGATATTACAAAAGCAAAGTCTTTGCTGGGATGGCAACCTACCGTACCCTTACAAGAAGGGTTAAAAATGACAGTGGAAGATTTTCGTGCTCGCGTAGCATCTCCTCAAGGGCAGCATCTAGCTTCAGTTTCAGAGTAGTCATCTTGTCAGGGTAAAAATCGGTAGACCAAGTGATTGAGAAGCTTGCACATCATTTGTTTGGGGCTACCGATTCTGGAGAGCTAAAAAATTTCGGGTGCAGAGGAGATAGATGCAACAGCAAAAATTCCCTGACCCATCACTTGTATCAGTAAGGAGCTAATTTATGCGCGTTTGTGTCATTGGTACTGGATATGTTGGTTTAGTAACTGGCGTTTGCCTTGCTCATATTGGGCATCACGTCATTTGCATAGACAATAACGAAGAGAAAGTCAAGCTGATGAAGTCTGGGCAGTCACCTATTTATGAGCCGGGACTTTCGGAAATTATGCATGAGGCAAGTCATGCTGGGAATCTAGAATTTACTTCAGATTTAGCAGCAGGTGTGGCTCATGGTGAGGTTTTATTTATTGCTGTAGGAACACCTGCTTTACCAAACGGTGAAAGTGATACTCGTTATGTTGAAGCCGTGGCTCGTGGAATTGGCGCGAATCTTAACGGTGGTTATAAGGTAATTGTTAATAAATCAACGGTACCGATTGGCTCTGGTGACTGGGTACGGATGATTGTGTTAGATGGTGTTGCTGAGCGTCAGATGGCTCTGGTTGGCGCGGGTGGCATTGCGACAGAAGCACCACCAGAAACGACGAGTGAGTTTGAAGTCGTCAGTAATCCAGAGTTTTTGCGTGAAGGCTCAGCGGTTTACGACACGTTTAACCCAGATCGAATTGTGCTGGGAAGCAATAGTGAACGTGCGATCGCAATGATGAAGGAACTCTATGCTCCCATCGTTGAGCGTAAGGTTGCTGAAGATAAGTCACTGCCTCCTGTTCCTGTTGTGGTTACAGATGTCAGCTCAGCGGAGATGGTGAAGTACGCCGCGAATGCCTTCTTAGCAACCAAAATTAGCTTTATCAATGAAGTTGCTAACATTTGCGATCGCGTTGGTGCTGATGTTACCCAAGTTGCGAAAGGAATTGGCTTAGACTCCCGAATTGGCAACAAGTTTTTGCAAGCTGGTATTGGCTGGGGTGGTTCCTGCTTCCCCAAAGATGTCTCCGCGTTAATTCATACCGCTGACGACTATGGCTACGACGCTCAACTGATGAAAGCGGCTGTTAATGTCAACCAGCGCCAGCGCTTAATTGCGATCGAAAAACTCCAGCAAGCACTCAAAATCCTCAAAGGTAAAACCGTTGGCTTGTTAGGCTTAACCTTTAAGCCAGACACCGACGACCTCCGGGATGCTCCAGCACTCATTCTAATTGAACAGCTAAACCGCCTTGGAACAAAAGTTAAAGCCTACGACCCGATTATTTCTCAAACCGGGATGCGTCATGGTTTAACAGGTGTTTTTGTAGAAACCGATCCAGAGCGGCTAGCAGATGGCTGTGATGCCTTGGTAGTAGTGACAGACTGGGAACAATTCCGGAAGCTGGACTATGTCAAGATGGCGAAGTTAATGAACAACCCTGTCATCATTGATGGTCGCAACTTCTTAGATCGAGAAGAAGTAGAGAAGGCTGGTTTCCGCTTTTTAGGCATTGGGCGATAGCATCCTTGTCCTTCAGAGAAGAGTTACAGAAAGCGGCGGACGAAATACCCTTCCTGCTTGAGGAAGGGGTTTCCCGCTGCTTTGTTATTTGTTAAAGAATATAGATAACCAACAACCTTACGTGGGATGAGTTAAGGTAACTGTAGTTGAGCTTGTGTATTGAAAAATTGGCGGCAGAGTCCTTGTGTCACTAAGACGGTTGTCACGAGGTTGGCAAAGGCAAGCATAAACATAATCAAGATTTGGTAAGAGGCTGCATTTAAGGGGTCAATACCGCTCAACAGTTGACCTGTGATAATCCCCGGTAGCGTGACAACACCGACAACCATCATTTGGTTGAGGGTGGGGATGAGTCCGGCGCGGATAGCGTCTTTGCGGTAGGTAGCTACTGCCTGTTGTGGAGTTGCGCCTAGGCTTAAATGAGTTTCGATTTCCAGGCGACTACTGCTAATTGTGCTGACGAGGCGTTCACCTGCAATCGCAGCCCCATTCATCGCATTTCCCAGGACAATCCCAGCTAAGGGAATTAAGTACTGTGGCTCATACCAGCTTTCTGGTTGAATAATCAACAGATTTGTATAACTCAACGTGAGGGCTGTACTGAAGAAAATTGCCCCAAACACTACATACAACAGTTGGGGAATCTTTTTGCTGATGCGATTGCGAGCCGTAATCGTAGCAATCGTCAGCATCACCAGTAAGACGGCTAGAACAGCGAAAGGGTCGTTTAGGGCAAAGATGATAGCGAGGATGTACCCGACACCTAGTAGCTGTATAACAGTGCGTACTGTCGCGATCGCAAGTGACATTTCTAGCCCCAACCCTTGCCAACTGGATAACCCAATTGCGATCGC
Organism: Symplocastrum torsivum CPER-KK1; assembly: GCA_019358875.1. Lineage (GTDB taxonomy): Bacteria > Cyanobacteriota > Cyanobacteriia > Cyanobacteriales > Coleofasciculaceae > Symplocastrum > Symplocastrum torsivum. Next base: position 3,931 of record JAHHIF010000054.1, on the reverse strand, counting down.
CATCAGGCCCAATCCCCAAACTAAGTCAGTTAAGTCAAGTTCAATTAAAGAATCCACGTTCGGTTACACGTAAGAGGTAAAAGGTGAGAAATCTGCGTTCTTCAGAGTGCCTCCAAGACTAAATGAAGGATAGAGGAAGATGCTTCAACTGGAAGCCAAGCAACCCTCCAGAATCTCCAGCCTCTTTTAATTATCTCCGTCACTAGCTGACACATAATGTCATGAGTACTTGAAACAATTTGAGAACTTTATCATTCTGAAGAAACATGAACAGGGAACACCTGGATTCCCTTTTTCGGCAAAATTTGATTTATTTAAGTAAAAATTCTAGGTGTAAGCGAGTGAATAACGTTCCCACTTTTGACCTGACACGGCAGTACCAACTGATTGGAGAAGAAGTAAATGCTGCGGTTCAGGACGTTTTGACCTCTGGCTGCTACATCGGTGGTTCAATTGTTAAGGGTTTTGAGCAACAGTTTGCGGATTACACAGGGGTTAAAGACTGCGTAGCTTGTAATTCTGGTACTGATGCTCTCTATCTTGCACTACGCGCTTTGCAAATCGGTTCTGGTGATGAGGTGATCACAACACCCTTCACGTTTATTGCTACGGCTGAAGTAATTACGGTTGTTGGTGCAACGCCTGTTTTTGTTGATATTAACCCGAAAACTTTTAATCTTGATGTCACGCAATTAAAAGCGGCAATCACAAAACGGACAAAAGCCATCCTGCCCGTTCACTTATTTGGACAGTCGGTGGATATGACGGCACTGATGGCGATCGCAAACGAGGCAGGAATAGCTGTAATTGAAGATTGTGCCCAAGCAGTAGGCGCCCAGTGGAAGGGGCAAAAGGTAGGGAGTATTGGGCATATTGGCTGTTTTAGTTTCTATCCCACAAAAAATCTGGGTGCCTGTGGCGATGGCGGCGCGGTAACGACAAATGATCCTGCGATCGCGGATTCCATCCGTAAGCTGCGAGAGCATGGAATGAGTAGTGTTCGCTATCGTCATGACGAAACGGGCATCAACAGTCGCTTGGATGCCATGCAAGCGGCAATCCTCCAAATAAAACTACGCTACCTTGACCGTTGGAATAATGCACGTCGTGAGCTGGCTGCCAATTATCACCAGTTGTTGCAGCCAGTACCAGGAGTAGTGATTCCCGAAGAAGCTGCCGAAGGGCGTTCTGTCTGGAATCAATACACCATCCGTTTGATTAAAGAAAGTAATACTAACCACTACCGGGACGAGGTACGTAACAAGCTACAGCAAGTTGGTGTCAATACAGCGGTTTATTACCCGTTACCTTTGCACTTGCAGCCAGTCTACAAGGATTTAGGTTGCAAACCCGGTCAGTTGCCGATCGCTGAGCAAGCTTGCCATGAGGTATTGTCGCTGCCAATGTTCCCAGAACTGTCGTTTGAGGAACAGCAGCAAGTAGTCTACAGCTTGAAGGATTGTATTATTTATTAGCCCACTGGCTGCCCATAAGCTTTTGCAGGGGCGCTGCGTCTTGCGCCCCTACAGCAATTGTTTAGGCAATTGATGCTTTTGGAAGTCCTCTATACGCGATCGCGCACAGGGGTAGCAGTTGCCAATGCTTCAACCAGGCTACGGACAGCGGCAACCATCGCGACTTCGTTATCTAATTGATTGATGGCAGAACCGACACCAACACCCGCCGCACCAGCAGCGATCGCCATTGGTACAGTTACGTTGGATAAACCAGACGCACACAGTACTGGTACGGATACAGCACGGGAAATCTCATACGCGGCTGCTAAGGTTGGAGAAGCTTTTTCAACTAACCCTAATGTCCCGGCAGAACGAGGGGTGCTGCTGGTTCCGCCTTCAGTTTGGATGATGTCGGCACCCGCTTGCACCAATTCCTCGGCAAGTTGTACTTGCTGATCGAGCGTCAGGATGTGGGGGACAGTGACAGACAAGGTGATGTTGGGGAGAAGTGATCGCGTTTCTTGGGTGAGTGCTAACACTTCTTCTGCCTCAAACCGCCGTCCCTGAGCATAAAAGCTATCGAAGTTACCAATCTCGATTAGATCGGCACCTGCTTGGGTTGCTTTCACAAACAGGTTGGGTTCCACAGCAGATACACAAACTGGGAGATTAGTCAATCCCTTCACTAGTTTTACCAAATCAGGGTCAGCAGCGATGTCAACAAACGTCGCACCACCCCGCTCGGCTGCCTTGACGATTGCTGCCACACGGTTGGCATCAAAATTATTCAAGCCGCTAATTACTTTGAGAACTCGGCTCTGCTCAAACGCTTTTTGTAATCTAGGATGCATAGTCATAGTTGCTCTTCATCGTTACTTTACAACTATCTATCCTAAATTGTTATATCTTAGTGGCTTGGACGGAAAGGGGGCTTTTTGCCTAGACTAAAAGCATACTAGAGATCCAACATCATCCTGCCATTGAAAATCCATGAATTTTCCGCCTGGAAACCTCTCTACGTTTCATACAGACGTTTTGCAGCAAACACAGTTGGGTCAGCTGTGTGGTCAAGATCAACTATTTCGCGATCGCTATGAAGTGCTGCGGATGATTGGCCGAGGTGGTTTTGGCGTTACCTTTCTGGCAAGAGATGTGTTGTTACCCGGTGAACCCTGGTGTGTTATCAAGCAATTGTGTCCCAAAGTTATTGAGCCTAGTGCCTTGGAAACGGCGCGTAAGCGTTTTGAACGTGAGGCGAAAACTTTAGGGAAGCTGGGTAGCCACTCTCAAATTCCTCTGCTACTTGATTATTTCGTTGCAGATGGGGAGTTTTACTTAGTTCAGGAATACGTGCGTGGAATGACGTTGGCAAGGCTGGTGAGGCGGGTAGGTTGTCTAACGGAAGCTTCAGTCAAGCGCTTTTTACGAGAAATTCTCCCAGCAGTGCAGTATGTCCACAGCCAGCAAGTTATTCATCGCGATATAAAGCCGCAGAATATCATTCGTTGTGAAGACGATGGAAGGCTAGTACTGATTGATTTTGGGGCAGTGAAGGAGCTTATTGCTCAGGCTGGCGATAATACGATGAAAACGCCAACAACCCATTTTATTGGAACAGTAGGATTTGCACCACCCGAACAATTTTCTCTACGACCTGTATTTGGTAGTGATATTTATGCTCTAGGCATTACCTGCCTCTATTTATTGACAGGAAAAGCTCCCCTAGATTTTGATACCGATCGCCAAACAGGTGAACTTCTGTGGCAAAATTCTGTGCAAATTAGTGACTCCTTTGCCAAGATTCTCGGCAAAATGCTCAAGATTTCCCTACAAGAACGCTATAAATCAGTTAAAGCGATTCTACGAGCGCTCGATCAAGAATCACCGCATGATAGTTTATCCAAGTGTCTAGTCATGCGCCACCAACCAGACTACACCGTTGCAGCAAGTAAGAATGACAGCACTGGTGATAATCCTCACTCTCCTGCTGCCAAAGCTGCGATCGCAATTCGAGACTGGAAATACCGAATGCAAGTCAGACAGCAGCAGCGTGATAAGGAAAAAATTGATAGTTTACTCAATGAATCTGATTAGTTCTTGGTTGTTTGTATCTTTACCGTGATAGGGATTCATTTTACTTGAAGTTTTTTCAACCTTTCAAGGATTACCTTATTCGTTTCAATCCCTGATAGGGATTCATGTTAGTTGAAAGTCGTGCCCTTGAGGAGATGAATACCCGTAAAGAGGTTTCAATCCCTGATAGGGATTCATGTTAGTTGAAAGAGCGTGTGCCTGAAAGGCTTACAGTATGCAGTTTTCAAGGTTCTTTTGCGCGGTTCAATTCGATTATAGCGTTTTCAAATGAGACATGAAAAAGCGTCATAGTTTTCAAGACTAGGAAAATTGAACAGTTTGTAATCTGCTAACATCTCGAATAAACGCTTAATAATTGAAAAGTTTTTACAAAATCGATA
>JAHHIF010000053.1 GCA_019358875.1 Symplocastrum torsivum CPER-KK1 | reverse complement strand
ACATCTACCTGAGCGGGGGTGCAAGGGTTTTGACGAATTTTACCAGATTTCCTGGGAGCTGAGCAACTATCAATCCCGCTTAAACTATTGATGGCTAAGGGTTTCGGCTTTGTGCAGCAAGCCCTATTTAGACCCGCCTTTCCTAGAAAATCTGTAGGGTAATCGACTGGCTTGGCTTAGTTATCCTGTATGAGCAGAAAAATTGGATTTTGGTTACTTTGGCTTGGTGTTATCACTTATGCCTTTCTTCTTGCCCCTCCCAACCAACCTGAAACCCCAGAACTGATTAAAAATCTTTCCACAGGTAAGTGGGAAGGGATTAACCCGTTAATCATTGCCCTATTCAACATCATGGGTATCTGGCCGATGATTTATGGGGCATTGATGTTTATTGATGGCAGACAGCAGAAAATCCCTGCATGGCTCTTTGCCACAGTATCGTTTGGTGTAGGAGCGTTTGCCTTGTTGCCCTATCTGGCGCTACGCCAACCGAATCACGAGTTTACTGGCTCTAAGGGCACCTTCCTAAAGGCGTTAGATTCTCGCTGGCTTGGTGTTGCCCTTACTTTAGGAACTTTGGGTTTGTTGAGCTTCGGGTTACTTAAAGGCAATTGGGGAGATTTTGCTCAGCAGTGGCAAACCAACCGCTTCATTCATGTCATGAGTTTGGATTTTTGCCTATTGTGCCTCTTGTTCCCAACACTTCTAGGCGATGATATGGCACGACGTGGTTGGAAAAATTCCCAAGTATTTTGGGCGGTAGCGCTAGTACCTCTAGTTGGACCACTACTGTATCTTTGTCTACGCCCATCTCTCCCAGATTCTGGGGATGAGGTAGCGGCTGGTAGTCAGCAGCCAGTTTAAGCACTGGAATAATTTCAATTTCAACTGGGGTGCTAGGATTCGAACCTAGGGAATGGCGGGACCAAAACCCGCTGCCTTACCACTTGGCTACACCCCATTGGCTTCACCTTGATGATTCTAGCAATTAATGCCCAAGGAATGTCAAGTTATTCGATGAGTTTTAGATAAATTTGGGTGAGCGGGAAGATTGGGAAGGGAAAAGTTCGTTAACTGTACAAATTGATATAGCGGTTTCCTGGCGAGATGAGGTACAGCTCAGGTGTCTGAAACCAAAAGAGAGCGAGGAAAACGAAAAAGCTGATAGCTGATAGCTGACGGCTTTCTGCTATAGAGGGCTTGCAACTTCAATTTCTGCAAGCCCTCTATTCAAAAACGTTACTTAGTTGTCTTATGTAGGGTTGAAGTGCCAAGCCAACTTAGGCAGGATAAATGCGTAAGCGCCGATTGGGTTCATCGCCGAAACTGTCAGACTTAAGGCGATAGTGTTCGACTAGCTCATGTTGCATCTTACGCACTTTTGGCGATCGCGGCAGCAATTCCACAGGTTGCCCTTTGGGAATCACGATTTGCTCAACCGCAAGACGGGCTTCCTCTAGTGCCTCAATTTCGTCTTCTGTGCCACTTTCGGTAAATAAGCGCAAGTCAGCCTCATCTGGCATACTAGGGTCGTCCATGTCCAACAGATGCCGCAAAGCGCGGGTAATCTGAGGGATGGTGCTGGCTTTTACAGCATGGATAGGTACCTGACGCGCTTTGGCAATTGAGCGAAGCTTGCCGTGATTTTTGACGTGCGATCGCAAACCCAGAACCGCATCTGCACTATCCAGGTCTTTTGTCAAGACTACGGGCAAGTTTAGTACCCGGATGACTTGCTCCAATTGATGGCGGCTGACACCGTAAGGATAAACATGCAGTGGCAAATCCTCTCCATTTGGGCCTGGCATCCGCATCCCACTGCCCAACCCGTCTTGCTGCTGCCAAGATTGATCGAGCAACTGTTCAAAATAACGATTTTCAGAAGTCCGCTCTGGTGCCTGACGCGACAGTGGCTTCATCTGCCCGGATGAGCGCCAGCCATTTGGTCTTGTCATGGAAGAGGAGAGAACATTTCTGTTCGGTGGTGTTGCTACCGGAGCACTAGGAAACTCACGGGTAATCATCACCTTCCCAGTGTCATCTACCATTCTCACCTGTGGATTCGGTTGACGACTTCTGAGCAACTCATCAACCGTGTCAGAAACGCTCTCGTGGATTACCCAGCGCTGCCGCTCTAGCATTTCCACTGCAATTTCAAACGTTGGAGGTGCCTTACGCTCTAGAACGGTTTTCTGAGAGCCTCGGCGTCTCGCTTCATCATCTCCCAGTGTTACCGCCTGTATACCCCCAACTAAATCAGAGAGGGTAGGGTTTTTAATCAGGTTTTCAATTTGATTCCCGTGAGCCGTTCCCACTAACTGAACACCTCGCTCCGCAATGGTACGAGCAGCTAATGCTTCGAGTTCTGTACCAATTTCATCAATCACGATGACTTCGGGCATATGGTTTTCCACCGCCTCAATCATCACCTGATGCTGAAGTTCCGGACGGGCGACTTGCATTCGTCTCGCTCTCCCAATCGCTGGGTGGGGAATGTCGCCATCACCCGCAATTTCATTGGAAGTATCAATAATCACAACTCGTTTGTGCAAATCATCAGCTAAGACTCTGGCAATTTCCCGCAAAGCCGTTGTTTTGCCAACACCCGGACGCCCCAGCATGAGAATTGACTGACCCGTTTCTACCAAGTCACGAATCATGCCAATCGTGCCAAAGATGGCTCGACCAACACGACAAGTTAAGCCAATAATTTCACCAGGGCGATTACGAATTGCACTAATCCGGTGCAGAGTTCGCTCAATTCCAGCCCGATTATCGCCGCTGAAGTGTCCCACTCGCTCAACGCAATAATTCAACTGTTCCTGAGTGACGGGTATGTCGGAGAGATACTCCGCCTTGCCAGGAAAACGCACTTCTGGGAAGCGGCCAAGATCCATGACCACCTCAATCAAGCTGTCTCGCTGTGGGTGTTGCTCTACTGATGAGCGAATTTGCTCAGGCAAAATCTCTAGCAACTTTTGGAGGTCGTCTGTAATCTGCATCCTGTTTGAAATGAGGTTTTCGTCCACTACTGGCGCTTCTTGATTAGAAAACAGTTGTTGATCAGAGGGATTGATACTGTGGAAATTCACCATATGCTCGCATCAAAGACAGCGATCGCTGCTTTTGTCGGTGGGCTGGAAAATTTGTTTTTACTAAACTTTTTGGTTTAGTTAGGTAACGGTTGCGGCAGTTTTTTTCTGAACTTTAGCTGCGAAACGAGAGAATGGGCACTTGCCACCGCCTGCCAAAGCAATTCAGGTAAGGCTTCAAGGTGCCCGAAGGCAGGGCTTTGATGTGAAACAAGATTTCTCTCAACGTCTTCGCCATTCAATTCTTCTAATTTGTCTAGAATCGGTGAAAGTAATACACGAGCGTAACTACCATAAGCAATACCTGCAACATAATGTTGGCCGTGGGGAGCCGTGACTAAGGGCGAGGTAACCGTATCCGTTTTGAAGCAGGGAGAAACCGGGGAGAAGGGAATTTTTTCTGTTATGTCTCCCCATTCCCCATTCCCCATTCCCCATTCCCCATTCCCCATTCCCCACTCCTTAAGTAGCCCTGCTGCTTTGAGTTTTGCCACGGTATGGTTGTTGGTACCACCAGCTAGCTGTACATATCCCGGTAACCCCGCCGCAATGACTTTGTCAGAGAGTTTTACAGCTGCTCTTGTCGCGCCAGCACCAATATCGCCACTCATCGGACGACCATCAGTCTGCCAAACGAGGGCACAGGGTAGAGGTGTGATGAGTTCGTAAAGTGACCATAGGTACTCAATCAAACCGTCATCATCAGGACAGCTAATTGCTAAGAGCTTGAGCTTTTCGACCCACGGCGCGATCGCGTTCCACAGCCGTTGAAAATCTGCAAAATGCCCAACTTGTGTATGGATTTCCAGAGCATCAACACCACTTCGGAGAATTAGCGGTGCGATCGCTTCCGGAGCTGATACATAGGAGCGCGTATAAATTAGCTCACTAGGGCAAACAGGTAGGCAACGACCACAGCCGTAACACTGTTGGTCAATGACTCCAGAGAAATGCTGATCCGATTTTGGCTGTTGGATATCGGCTATCGAATGGCTTTCCCTCTGAGCAATCTGTCTGCTGCCGATTTGGGGTTGAGACTTCGGGATTCGGGAACCCTCCTGTGCTCCCTCTTTCTCCTTCTTTCTCTGTGTGTGGTCACTAGCTTTTTGGAAAACGATAGCTTGTGCTGGGCAAATCTTTTCGCAGGGACGAGGGCAGTCTGCTGGACACAACTCTGGATTAAATTCAGCTTTGCGGAAATGTGGGTCTTCCCCATCATTCAAGCTCACCATTAGCCAGGGTCGGCTTCGGAATCCAAACCCTCGCACTTGAGCCACCTCACCTAGTTCACTGGCAACTTCTATGGCTTCTTTAGCCGCTGCAATTACCGCTGGGTCAGCTGCGACATCAATGCAATCAGCACCAGCGAGAGTGTAAGCCAAGGTAAGATTTCGGACAGCAGGGAGGTGTTGGAAGCTCGCTCCGCAGATGAGCTTAAACCAGTGACCCTCCCTTAGGGAATGCAAGGGATAGTACAGTTCAGTCACCCCTATATGCTAAATCGTTACTAAAAAAATTGGGAGGTAAATTTTACGACCTTAAGTGGCGAAAAGCCGTAGGGGTGACATCACTGGCTAGGTCTTTTGATGGGTGTGATCGCCAATTTCCTTTACCCATATGTATAGATGTAGCGAACCCTCTCTAAGACTCACGCCAAATCTAGTGGTTGAGTCATTAAACATCTGCAAAAAAATAGCGAGAACGTAGCGTCTCGCCAATGATTAAGTTTTTTTCATTTATCGACAAACTCGGATAAATTATCCCGTCTAATCGCTGATGGCATTGAGCAGCACTTCTGATAAGGTCACATCTGCCATGTCATCAATCGTGAGCGTGTCACAGATATCAAACTTTGCTCCAATACCTTGCAACTGATCATCCAATGCCTTGAGGAACTGACTTGCTGTAGCGTCGTTACCGACTTGAATCATTGAAATTGCCAGTTCTTCATCCCGTTCCATCTGGCGTGATGCTTCAACAATCGCAACCATTACAGCTTTGCGGTCATCTGGCTCACCATCTGTGATCACCAAAATCGTCTCGCCACCTGGCTTTGTTTGCCCAGAGGCTTTGTGCTGAAAATATCGGTCAGCCGCATCTTTCAGCACAGCCGCAAGGTTTGTAGTCCCTGCTGGGTCATTTTCTTGAAAAATTTGTGCAACCTTACTAGAAGTCACATTGTCGTAGCGTTTGAAGCGGCTTGAAAATACATACACAGTAATGCCATCTGGGTCAAACTGTTCGCATTTTCTCGCCAATGCCAGGGTAGATTCCTGTGCGGCATCCCAACGACTTCTTCCACCCAATTGATCAGGAGTGGACATACTGCCGCTTTTGTCAATTATTAGTGTGTAATCTCGGTTTTGCACAGTAAAAGCCTCCTTCGAGGAAAAAATCAAGGCAATAGGCTAACTTACTTCCCACAGTACTTGCCACTTAAGCAAGTCAAAACAAGCGTGGTAGCAAGACTCCTGATGCCTATCTCTAGGCAAATTAAATGTGGCATAGCTGACCATTGGTACTCGATTGTGCAAACTTGAGGTAACCAATGGTCAAAGCTAGTTCTTAGTCATTGATGGCATTTAGCAACACTTCCGCCAACGTCAGGTTCTCCATGTCATCCAGGGTAATTGTGTCAACAATATCAAATTTTGCTCCAGCCCCTTGGAGTTCATCATCCAATGCTTTGAGAAACCGAGTTGCTGTAGCATCACTACCAACCTGGATTAGCGAAATTGCTAGTTCTTCATCCCGATCCATATGCCGCGAGGCTTCAATGATCACTCGCATCACCGCTTTACGATCGTCCGGTTCCCCATCCGTTATAACCAAAATCGTTTCCCCATTTGGTTTTGTCTCCCCTGCTGCCTTGCGTTGAAAGTACTTGTCAGTCGCATCCTTCAGGACACTTGCAAGGTCAGTGGTACCCATTGGATCGTTTTCTTGAAAGATTTGGTTGACCTTATCGGAAGTTACATTGTCGTAACGTTTAAAACGACCAGAAAATAGATAAACAGTAATGCCATCCGGGTCAAACTGTTCACATTTTCGTGCCAATGCCAGGGTAGACTCTTGGGCTGTCTGCCAGCGGTTTCTTCCACCAGGCTGGTCTGGGGTTGACATACTGCCGCTTTTGTCAATGATTAGTGTGTAGTCACGATCTTCCATAATTGAACCTCCCATTCAAAGAACAACCCCCTACAATCGTCAGCATTGCATTCCTGATCTAAGCCTATACGACTCTCCAACCAACCTGTCGGTTTCAATAGAGTGATCTCTTACGAACAATCAGTTCTTGCTAAATTGCTGTAATAGTTATCACCCTTGACGTTCCAATTTATGCAAGAAGCCTAATCTAGGTAAAATTCCAAATAAAATGCCGATACTGTTTGCGATCGGCTATCAGTTTTTTTCACTTCTAAATGTTTGACGATTACCGATGAGTTTCTCGTAAAGCTTGCAGATAATCAATAGCTGCTTCTAGTTTGGAGGAATAGGAATAAGAAAAATCTTCAAACCACATTCCTTCTTCTGAACGAGGATTGAGATTTTTTAGCCACTCTGTTGCTTCTTGAGTGAGTGCCTCCCGTTGCCTTTTCTTCCTCTGCTCAGCTCGAAGTTGTTCTTCTCGAAGTTGTTGCTCTTTTCGGAGTTGTTCTTCTCTGAGTTGCTGCTGTTTTTGGAGTTCCTCAGCTTGCTGTTTTTCTTCAAACTCAGCTTTAACCTGTGACAACAAACTGTCCTGGGCAGGAGATACCCAACTTTGTTGCAAAGGTTGAGATTGGTAAGTCGGTGCAGCAGGTGGAGGAGATTTAAATTCTTCCTCGTTGAAGAGAGGCTTTTTCTTGGGTTTTATCCCTTGGTCTTGTTCCTGATACTCGGCTTTAACTTGTGCCAATAAATCATCTATAGATTCCATTCTTTGACCCTCAGTTAATAGAGATTCTCCTAAATGAGCGTGTAGTCCCGATTTTCCAGCATATAGAGCCTCTCTCGATGAACTGCTAATTCTCTTGATACTTTTTTACACCTAATCAGTGATGGCGTTAAGTAAGACTTCTGACAAAGTCATGTCTTCCATGTCATCCATGGTTACTGTATCTACAATGTCAAACTTTGCCCCAGCACCTTGCAACTCATCATCTAAGATTTTGAGAAATTTAGTAGCTTGTGCATCTGTACCAACTTGAATGAAGGACAGGGCAAGTTCTTCATCCCGATCCATCCGTCGTGACGCTTCAATAATTACTTTCATGACGGCTTTGCGGTCGTCCGGCTCACCATCAGTCACTATTAAAATTGTCTCCCCGTTTGTCTTAGTTTGACCACTCGCCTTGCGCTGAAAATAGCTATTGGTTGCATCTAGCAGCACACTAGCTAAGTCAGTCCGTCCAGAAGGCTCATTTTCGCGAAAGATCTGCGGGACTTTATTGGAAGTGACGTTGTCGTAGCGTTTAAAGCGACCAGAAAACAAGTAAATCGTAATGCCATCTGGATCGAGTTCTTCACATTTACTTGCCAATGCCAGGGTAGTTTCCTGCATAACTTCCCAGCGGCTTTTACTAGATGGCTGATCTCTAACGGACATACTGCCGCTTTTATCAATAATTAATGTGTAGTCACGCTGCTCTAGCAAAATAATTTACCCCCAATCTTCTCAGTCTGTCTCAAGGGTATCAAAACCTGAAATCTGAGCTAAGTCGCTTGGGGGTGATAAAGGCGGCAGTATAAGATGTTGAGCTAATTACACCAGCCTAAGAACTCGCCGCTGTAGTGGTAGAGGTTAGGGAGTACCTGCTGACAAGAGTCCAGGTAACGCATTTTTAAGTGGTGTCCAACGGAAAGCGCGATCGCCTCCCATCTCCACAGCTATTTTCACTCGCGGTTCCTGTTTGGGCAATGTGGTTAAGTATTCCACTTCTTGCTGAGACAAAATCGAACCTTCAATAATCCAGAGTACTAATCCTTTTGATTTAGGAGGCAGATTTTCTAATTGGTAGCCCACTACAGGCGGCAGATAATAAACCCGAATATCTTTCTTACCTAAATGAGGAGGACGAACACCGTGGACACCAGTTAGATAAGCGGCTAAGTCACCCAACCCTCTAGCGCTAAAGTTCAAGGTGGTATAGCCTGCTGCGCGCAACCGACGGCGGTAGCGCCCTTCAAATCCTCCTTCTAAGGGCACATACATTGCCAATGCGCCCGACTGCTCTATGTCGCGGATGAATGAGCTGCCTGTTGTAATAAGTGCCATCTCTAACTCCGATTCCGCCTTAAGTTTTATAAACTATCGTTAGCAGTTTATTATAGATGATGGGCAGATTACGCCCTTCAATCCCTCAACTGCGATCAATTTGCTGAAAGTAAAGTGACTCACTAGACAAAGACAGGAAAATCATTGTATAGTTTAAAATTGTGATAAAACGAAGGTTGCGTGGAAGCAACTGAGGTCAGGATACGCTCTGGTCTTTGAACCACAGGTTCAAAACTGGGAAGTCCTTACAGGCGTTATTTGTTCTACCTAACGGTAAAGGCAAATACCCTTAATGTAAGAGAATTTGCAAGGTTCTTTGACTGACAGCTTCTATACTTAGACCTACTTGAACTTTCGCCACGTTAAGGATACTGGGGCTATTAAGACTTAAGTCCTGACGAGTTAAGGCGACAGGGTTAGTTAGTACTAACTCGTTAAAGCGGTTCGCACAATCTAGCTCTTAAAGATTGAAGGGCTACCAAAGGACATATTTTTTTCTTCGGCTGAAGAGATTGCTGTCTGGAGGTTATATTGACAAGTTTGTGAGGTAGCGCGGATTCACTGAATACCGCTAGTTATTCTCACTGTAATGACTATATAAGAAGGAGAAACCTGTGTCTGTCGGTATCCTCGGCACAAAACTCGGCATGACCCAAGTGTTCGATGACGAAGGAAGAGCGCTTCCTGTCACTATCGTCCAAGCCGGTCCATGCACTGTGACACAAATCAAAACCAAGCAAACGGATGGCTACACGGCTGTTCAAGTTGGTTATCAAGAAGTCAAGCCCAAGGCACTGTCTAAGCCTGAAATGGGGCACTTTGCCAAATCCAGTGCGCCAGCACTGCGACACCTACGCGAGTATCGTTTGGATGATACGAGTGAATTTGAATTGGGTCAGGCAGTCAACGCGAGCCTGTTCAGTAATGGTCAAATCGTTGATGTCAGTGGAACAAGTATCGGTCGTGGGTTCGCTGGTTATCAGAAACGTCACAACTTTAAGCGGGGACCGATGGCGCATGGTTCCAAAAATCACCGCCAGCCTGGTTCGACTGGAGCCGGAACAACGCCGGGTCGCACGTTTCCGGGGAAGAGAATGGCTGGTCGATTGGGCGGCGATCGCGTCACGATTCGTAAGCTTGAGGTAGTGCGTGTAGATGCAGACCGTAACTTGCTTCTGATTAAAGGCGCAGTTCCTGGCAAGCCTGGGGCGCTTTTGAGCATCACCCCGGCTAAACAGGTTGGTCGATAGTCACGGCTCAGGGTTCAGCGTTCACGGCAATGAATCCGCAATGTGAACCATGGACAAAAAGAGGAATGACTAAGGACTAAGGACTAAGGACTAAGGACGTAAAGTTATGGTTGATTGTGTAGTGCGGAACTGGCAAGGGGAAGAGGTTGGACAGGCAACCTTAGACTTGCGAGTTGCAAAAGAAGAGAGTGCCGCTCACATTGTTCACCGAGCGATGGTGCGGCAAATGACGAATTCTCGTCAAGGAACTGTCTCTACCAAAACTCGTGCAGAAGTGAGTGGAGGTGGACGCAAGCCTTGGCGGCAAAAAGGAACAGGTCGGGCGCGTGCAGGTTCGATTCGTTCCCCACTATGGCGGGGTGGTGGTGTGATCTTTGGACCTAAGCCCAGAGATTTCAACATCAAAATGAACCGCAAAGAACGCCGACTGGCTCTAAGAACAGCGTTTCAGAGCCGTACTGAAGATTTAATTGTGGTTGAGGATTTTGCTGCCCAACTGCCACGACCAAAGACTAAAGAACTGATAGGAGCGTTCGCACGGTGGGGCATCACAGCAGAATCAAAAGTACTTTTAATTCTGCCTGAACTAGAAGAAATGGTTTATTTGTCAGCGCGTAATCTTTCAACGGTTAAGTTGATCTCGGCGACCAGTTTGAATGTCTATGACATCCTTAACGCTGACAAAATCGTGACAACTAACACTGCCCTTGCCAAAATTCAGGAGGTTTACAGTGAGTAAGTACGACCCCCGCAACCTTGCTGATTTAGTGCTTCGCCCGATTGTTACAGAAAAGGCAACCCTGCTTTTAGAGCAGAATAAATATGTCTTTGAAGTAATTCTCAAAGCCACCAAACCAGAAATCAAAGCGGCGATTGAAAGCCTATTTGATGTCAAGGTTACCAGCGTCAATACCCTCCGTCCACCACGCAAAAAGCGCCGGGTCGGCAAATTTGTCGGTTACAAGCCGCAATACAAACGTGCAGTTGTGACCTTAAAGACAGGAGACTCGATTACCCTGTTCCCAGAAGTATAGGACTGGGGTAGCGGACTTGGGAAAGTACCAAGTGTGAAGCTTTAATCGCTTTCATCCCAATCCCTAATCACTACTGCCCAATTACCAAGCCCCAGAGATAAAGCAAGTAAAGGATATTCGTTATGGGCATCCGTTCTTATCGGCCATATACTCCTGGTACTCGTCAGGGTACTATCTCAGATTTTGCCGAGATTACGCGCAGTGAACCGGAAAAATCTCTAACACAGTCTAATCATCGCGTCAAGGGTCGTAACAATCGCGGCGTGATTACTAGTCGTCGTCGTGGTGGCGGTCACAAGCGTCTATATCGAGTGATTGACTTTCGGCGTGATAAGCACAATATCCCAGGCAAAGTTGCTGCTATCGAGTACGACCCCAATCGGAATGCCCGAATCGCACTAATTTACTATCAGGACGGAGAAAAACGCTATATTCTTCATCCCGATAAGTTAGCAGTAGGTACAACAATTCTGTCTGGACCCGAAGCACCTATAGAAGTTGGCAACGCTTTACCTTTAAGAAATATTCCTCTAGGAACGAGCGTTCATAATGTTGAACTGAGACCGGGGCGAGGCGGGCAAATTGTTCGTGCGGCTGGAGCAACTGCTCAAGTTGTTGCAAAAGAAGGCAATTATGTAACGCTCAAGCTTCCCTCCAGTGAAGTCCGAATGGTGCGTCGGGAATGTTACGCAACGATTGGACAGGTGGGCAACATTGAGGATAGAAACATTAGTTTGGGCAAAGCTGGTCGCAATCGCCATAGAGGACGCCGCCCAGAGGTGCGAGGAAGTGTCATGAACCCGGTGGATCACCCACATGGCGGTGGTGAAGGAAGAGCGCCTATCGGGAGATCTGGACCCGTGACACCTTGGGGCAAACCAGCCTTGGGTGCAAAAACTCGCAAGCCAAAGAAGCAAAGCAGTTCTTTAATTGTCCGGCGTCGGCGGAAAACCTCGAAGCGCGGACGTGGTGGTCGTCAGTCATAGAAGAGAAAGTTGTTAGTTGTTAGTGTTTAGACGGTTATCCTCACTAAAAACTAACAACTAACAGCTAACAACCAAGTAAACAGTAGGTACGTTCATTATGGGTCGTTCTTTAAAAAAAGGTCCTTTTGTCGCTGATAGTCTTCTCACTAAGATTGAAGTTCTTAATGCCAAAGGTGAAAAACAGGTTATCAAAACCTGGTCACGAGCCTCGACAATTTTGCCCCAGATGATTGGTCACACGATCGCAGTTCATAACGGACGAACCCATGTCCCAATTTTTATCAACGAGCAAATGGTGGGGCATAAGCTTGGAGAATTTGCGCCAACTCGCACATTCCGTGGACATGCTAAAGGCGACCGGAGGGCTGGTCGTTAGAAGGTTTGAGAGGTCATTCCCTCACAGCTTTTTAGAGCGAATAAAACTATGGCAATAGATACTACAGCAGAAACAAAAGCGATCGCTCGCTACATCCGAATGTCTCCCTTTAAAGTAAGGCGAGTTCTTGATCAAATTCGAGGGCGTTCCTATCGGGAAGCCCTGATTATTCTAGAATTTATGCCTTACCGAGCTTGTGATCCCGTCTTGAAAGTCTTACGCTCCGCTGTAGCAAACGCTGAGCATAATGCTGGTCTTGACCCAGCGGGATTGGTCATCACTCAAGCTTATGCTGATATGGGACCCAGCTTAAAGCGTTTTCGACCAAGAGCGCAAGGTCGTGCTTACCAAATTCGTAAGCCAACATGCCATATCACAGTGGCTGTTTCTCCCCAAGTTGATGCAAAGTCATGAGTCAGTAGCGATACAAGTGACAACTAACGATTAACAACTGGCAACTGACAAGGAAAGGAAAGATTCGTGGGACAAAAAATTCATCCAATTGGTTTACGACTGGGTATCACCCAAGAGCATCGCTCTCGCTGGTTTGCAGACACCAAGCGATATCCAGAAGTATTACAAGAAGACCACAAAATTCGTCAATACGTTCAGGAAAAACTCAACAACGCTGGGATTTCTGAAATCCGGATTGAACGCAAAGCTGACCAAATTGACTTAGAAATTCATACCGCTCGACCTGGCGTTGTCGTCGGTCGTGGCGGTAGTGGAATTGATAACTTGCGCGTTGGTCTTCAGCAAGCGTTGGGCAGTAATCGTCAAATTCGCATCAATGTCATTGAAGTCGCACGAGTAGATGCCGATGCCGAATTGATTGCTGAGTACATTGCACAACAACTAGAGCGAAGGGTTTCCTTCCGGCGGGTAGTGCGTCAAGCCATTCAACGAGCGCAACGCGCCGATGTTCAGGGCATTAAAATTCAGGTAAGTGGTCGGTTAAATGGAGCAGAAATCGCTCGAACCGAATGGACTCGCGAAGGACGGGTACCTCTGCATACCCTCCGAGCCAACATTGACTACTCCTACCGCACAGCGAAAACAATTTACGGAATTTTAGGCGTAAAAGTTTGGGTCTTTAAAGGAGAAATCATTCCCGGACAAGAAGAACAGCCGACTCCTGCAGCGGCTCAACCCCGTCGTCGTCAACAACGGCGTCGTCAGCAATTTGAAGATCGCTCAAATGAGTAGTTATTAGTTGTTGATTGTTAGTTATTGATCATCTTTAACAAGCAACAAACAACAAACAACAAACAACAAACAACGAACCATGTTAAGTCCTAGAAGAACAAAATTCCGTAAACAGCAGCGCGGACGAATGTCCGGTGTAGCCACTCGTGGTAGTACGTTGAACTTTGGTGACTTCGCTCTGCAAGCAACAGAACCCTCCTGGATTACAGCGCGACAAATTGAAGCGGGTCGTCGAGCGATGACTCGCTACATCCGCCGGGGTGGCAAAATCTGGATTCGTGTTTTCCCGGATAAACCCGTGACGCAGCGTGCTGCTGAAACCCGGATGGGTTCAGGTAAAGGTAATCCAGAATTTTGGGTTGCCGTTGTGAAACCGGGTCGAATCCTCTACGAAATTGCCGGAGTTTCCGAAGAAATTGCCCGTGAGGCGATGCGTCTCGCTTCTAATAAGTTGCCCATTAAAACGAAGTTCATTACCCGTGAAGGGGAACAGGTATAAGTCATGCCTCTGCCCAAGATTGAAGATGCCAGAAATTTAAGTGATCAGGAACTGGCTGATGCAATTCTCGCTGCAAAGCGCGAACTGTTTGACTTGCGGATGCAACAAGCCACCCGACGTTTGGAAAAGTCGCATCTGTTTAAGCACACTCGACACCGGATTTCCCAGTTGATGACCGTTGAACGGGAGCGTCAACTTGCTACGGCGGCTGAACCGTCAGCGACTGGAGCCCCACAACCTGATGCACAAGAGGAGTAACCCCAATGGCAGTTAAAGAACGAGTGGGTCTGGTTGTCAGCGACAAAATGACTAAAACCGTTGTTGTCGCTGTAGAAAACCGGACCGCCCACCCCAAATACGGGAAAATCGTAGTCCGTACAAAGCGCTACAAAGCTCACGATGAGGAAAATCAGTGCAAAGAGGGCGATCGCGTTCGGATTCGCGAAACCCGACCCTTAAGCCGTACCAAACGCTGGACGGTTGCTGAAATCCTCAGCAGGGCAACTCAAGCCTAAGCGTAGTTGTTAGTTTTTAGTTTTTGGAGAACTAACAACACACCAGCTAACAACTAACAACTAACAACTAAAAAGGAGGTTCACCCATGATTCAACAAGAAACTTACCTGAATGTCGCTGACAACAGCGGGGCACGAAAATTGATGTGCATTCGTGTGTTAGGCGCAGGAAACCGTCGCTATGGCGGTGTAGGTGATGTGATCATTGCCGTGGTGAAGGATGCAATCCCAAACATGGCAGTCAAAAAGTCAGACGTTGTAAGGGCTGTAATTGTTCGTACCCGCAAAGGGCTACGCCGAGACAGCGGTATGAGTATTCGCTTTGACGACAATGCTGCCGTCATCATCAACGCTGACGGAAACCCACGGGGAACCCGTGTTTTTGGACCTGTGGCGCGGGAATTGCGCGACAAAAACTTCACGAAAATTGTTTCCCTCGCTCCGGAGGTACTCTGATGGCAAGTAAACTGATGGGCGCGAAGAATACTTCAGTGCGCTACAAAATGCATGTTAAAAAGGGCGACACCGTTCAGGTGATTGCTGGTCGAGATAAAGGCAAAGTTGGAGAAATTTTGCAGACATTACCAAGGAAAAGCGCGGTTATTGTCAAAGGGGTTAACATCAAAACTAAGCATGTCAAGCCTCAGCAGGAAGGTGAAACAGGTCAAATTGTTACCGTCGAGGCTCCCATCCACAGCTCCAACGTCATGCTTTACTCCAATAAGCAAAAAGTCGCCAGCCGTATCTGCTACACCTTTAACGATCAGGGTCGTAAGGTGCGGATGCTAAAAAAAACGGGTGAAATTATCGACTAATTAGTCATGAGTTATTTGTCATTTGATTAGTAGTGAGCCAACTGACAACTAACGGCTGACAACGGATAAAACATATTTCCCTGACTAAGCCCAGGGGTGAAAAGGACAAAAATATGGCAGATCGACTGAAGACTCTCTACCAAGAAACGATAGTCCCAAAACTCAAAGAGCAGTTTGGATATGAAAATATCCATCAAGTTCCCCAAGTTATAAAAGTCACGGTCAACCGAGGATTAGGGGAAGCCTCTCAGAACGCCAAGGCATTGGAATCGTCTTTGAATGAATTGGCAATCATTACAGGTCAAAAACCTGTGGTAACACGAGCCAGAAAAGCGATCGCGGGTTTTAAAATTCGAGAGGGAATGCCTGTTGGTGTCATGGTTACCCTACGTTCAAGGCGTATGTACTCGTTTCTTGATCGATTAATTAACCTAGCTCTACCAAGAATTCGTGACTTTCGTGGTGTTAGTCCCAAAAGCTTCGATGGTCGTGGTAACTATACCCTTGGTGTTCGAGAGCAACTCATCTTTCCAGAGGTAGAGTACGACAGCGTTGATCAGATTCGAGGCATGGATATTTCAATTATCACAACAGCACACACCGACGAAGAAGGTCGAGCCTTACTCAAAGAGATGGGTATGCCTTTCCGGGAGAACTAAGCTGTAAGCATAGGAAACAAAAATGGCGGCAAACGACACAATTGCAGATATGCTAACTCGCATTCGGAATGCGTGCTTAGTGCAGCAACAAACGACGAATGTACCAGCAACAAGAATGACCCGCAGTATTGCCAAAGTACTCAAAGACGAAGGCTTTATTGCTGATTTTGAAGAAACAGGGGAAGGTATTAAAAAATACTTAGTGGTTTCCCTAAAATACAAAGGCAAAAACCGCCAGCCCATTATCACAGCTCTAAAGCGTGTTAGTAAACCGGGTTTGAGAGTTTATTCCAACCGCCAAGAGTTACCAAGGGTACTAGGGGGTATTGGCATTGCTATTATCTCCACTTCCAGTGGCATCATGACCGACCGAGAAGCACGACGTCAAGGAATTGGTGGCGAAGTGCTGTGCTACGTGTGGTAATCGTTACGGTTCATAGCAATAGGCAATGAACAACTAGCAACTGACAAAGGACAATCGCAGTCATGTCTCGTATTGGCAAGCGCATCATAGACATTCCCAGCAAAGTAACCGTGAAGATTGACGGTCAACATGTTGCTGTTAAAGGTCCTAAAGGAGAACTGGATCGAGTTCTGCCAGAGCAAGTAACAGTCGAGCAAGAAGGTGAGACAATACGGGTATTACGTCGGGATGAGTCTCGAATAGCTCGTCAGCGCCATGGACTGTCTCGCACTTTGGTCGCCAACATGGTTGAAGGGGTTTCCAACGGTTTTGAAAAGCGGTTGCAAATCCAAGGCGTTGGTTATCGAGCGCAAGTTCAAGGTCGCAACCTGATTCTAAACGTCGGTTATAGCAAACCCGTTGAAATTGTCCCTCCTGAAGGTATTCAACTGGCAGTAGAAGGCAACACTAACGTGATTGTTAGTGGGATTAACAAAGAAATCGTGGGTAATACAGCCGCCCGCATTCGTGCTGTCCGCCCACCGGAAGTTTACAAAGGCAAAGGCATTCGTTATGCCGGTGAAGTAGTTAGACGTAAAGCAGGTAAAGCAGGTAAGAAGTAAGATGAAACTGACTCGTAAAGAATCGGTACGGCGGCGGCATCACCGAGTACGTCGAAAGGTAACGGGTACGGCAGAGCGTCCTCGACTAGCCGTGTTTCGCTCCAATCAGCATATCTATGTGCAGGTAATTGACGACAATCTACAACATACCTTAGCTGCTGCTTCTACTCTAGAGCCGGCTTTAAAATCGAATGTAGAATCCGGGGCAACTTGTGAAGCGTCTGTTGAGGTTGGCAAGTTAATTGCTCAGCGAACCATTGAAAAAGGCATTTCAAAAGTTGTCTTTGACCGAGGTGGTAATCTTTACCATGGTCGCGTCAAAGCCCTTGCTGAAGCCGCTCGTGAAGCCGGGCTCGAATTTTAAGTTGTTGGTCATGCATCATAAGTCAATAAATAGAGTAATTGACTACAACGAACAACTAACAACGAACAACTAACAACGAACAACTAACAAAACTATGGCAACTCGTAGAAAAAGTAGCCGCGCTAAAGAAAAAGACACTACTTGGCAAGAACGGGTTATTCAAATCCGTCGTGTCAGTAAGGTTGTCAAAGGCGGTAAAAAATTAAGCTTCCGTGCGATTGTCGTCGTGGGCAATGAACGGGGACAAGTTGGTGTTGGTGTCGGCAAAGCCAGTGATGTTATTGGTGCTGTCCGCAAGGGGGTTGCTGATGGGAAAAAGCAATTAATTGATGTGCCCTTAACCAAATCTAATTCCATTCCTCACCCATCCAACGGTGCTGCTGTTGGAGCTAAGGTGATGATGCGACCCGCAGCTCCTGGAACTGGTGTAATTGCTGGTGGTGCTGTGCGTACCGTACTTGAATTAGCTGGGGTTCGTAATATTCTGGCTAAGCAGTTGGGTTCCAATAACCCATTGAACAATGCTAGAGCCGCTATCAACGCTCTTGATTCGCTACGCACATTTTCTGAAGTGGCTGAAGAACGAGGTGTTCCGATTGAGAACCTTTACGCCTAATCAGATTTAAGTTATTGGTCAGTCGCACAAGGACAACTGACGATTAACACCTGACACCTGACAACTGACACGAAAATTATGAGACTAAATGATGCAGTGCCCCAAAAAGGCTCCAAGAAACGCCGACGCCGTGTTGGTCGCGGGATCGCGGCTGGTCAAGGGGCTAGTGCTGGACTAGGGATGCGGGGTCAAAAATCACGCTCCGGTCGGAGTACACGACCGGGTTTTGAAGGGGGTCAGATGCCGTTGTACCGTCGTCTGCCTAAGTTAAAGCACTTTACGGTCATCAACCCTAAACATTACACTACGATCAACGTGGGTAGATTAGCATCACTCCCGGCTGATACAGAAGTAACATTGACCTCCTTAATGGAGGTAGGTATTGTTACAACCAATGATGGTCCGCTAAAACTTCTCGGCGACGGGGAACTGAGCGTTCCGCTCAACGTTAAAGCGGCAGCCTTCACGGCGGGTGCCCGCAGTAAAATTGAGGCGGCTGGTGGTAGCTGTGAAGTGATAGAGGGTCGAAAGGTCTGGACTCGCGCCAGTGCCTAGTGCTAACCCACGCCAATATTCTGTAGAGGTAGCCCTTTATGGTCGTAAGTCGAGACAAAGCTCCAACTGCTCAAGAGACTTTTATGCAAATGGCACAAGCAGCTGGCCTTAGAGGTCGGCTGCTTGTGACCATTGGTCTGCTGATTTTAGCTCGCCTTGGTGTTTTCTTACCTGTACCAGGTATTGACCGGGAAAGCTTTGCCGCAGCCATTAAAAACAGCCCAGTTATTGGATTTTTGGACATTTTCTCTGGAGGTGGACTTTCTGCCTTAGGGATTTTTGCTCTAGGAATCTTGCCTTACATTAATGCCTCGATTATCCTGCAACTGCTAACAGCTGCAATCCCTTCTCTGGAGAACTTACAGAAGAATGAAGGAGAAGCGGGCAGAAGAAAAATCTCTCAAATTACGCGGTATGTCGCTGTCGGATGGGCAATAGCAAATAGTATTGGGATTGCTCTGTGGGTAGAGCGCTTTGCCACTACTACTCGCGGACCGTTATTTGTTGCTGAAACAGCACTAGCGCTAACGGCTGGTTCCATGTTCGTGATGTGGATATCAGAGTTAATCACTGAGCGTGGTATCGGTAACGGGGCTTCGCTGTTGATTTTTGTCAATATCGTGGCGGCGTTGCCTACTACCTTAGGTCAAACCATTGAGTTTGCTCAGACGGGTGGTCGTGAAACAGTCGGTAAGGTAGTGATCTTGCTGCTAGTTTTCCTGGTGATGATTGTCGGGATTGTCTTTGTGCAAGAGGGAACCCGCCGCATTCCAATTATTTCCGCAAGACGTCAAGTAGGACGAAGGCTCTACCGTGAGCGGACAAGCTACCTGCCCTTGCGGTTAAATCAGGGTGGCGTTATGCCGATTATCTTTGCTTCGGCGGTTCTGATTCTCCCTGCATCACTCGCTCAGTTCACAGCTAGTAATGCTAATAACAAATTTTTAGCGCCAATCAACCAAGTTCTGGTTCAAGTTTCAAATTACATGAACCCGAATGGTCAGACCCCTTGGTTGTATGTCTTGGTCTATTTAGTCTTGATTGTGTTCTTCAGCTACTTCTACGCCTCTTTGATTGTGAATCCAGTGGATATGGCGCAAAACCTGAAGAAAATGGGAGCGAGTATTCCGGGTATTCGTCCGGGTCGAGCTACTAGTGAGTATGTTGAGCGGGTATTGAACCGTTTAACATTCTTGGGAGCCATATTCTTAGGCTTAGTGGCTGTGGTACCCACGGCTGTGGAGAGCGCGACTAATGTTCCAACCTTCCGGGGATTAGGAGCAACCTCGTTGCTGATTTTGGTGGGTGTCGCGATTGACACCGCTAAGCAAATTCAGACCTACGTGATTTCGCAGCGCTACGAAGGTATGGTCAAGGAGTAGACAGTTATTGGTTGTTAGTGATTAGTTACTTGGGACTCTTGCACTAAGTACTGTCCAACAACCAATAACCAATAACCAATAACCAATAACGAATGACACGATTAATTTTCTTAGGACCTCCAGGAGCAGGAAAAGGCACTCAGGCAAAACTTTTGGCTGAGCTGGTGAATATCCCTCATATTTCTACGGGAGAGATTTTACGAAGTGCGGTTGCCGATCAAACGCCTCTAGGTCAACAGGCTAAAGCCTATATGGATAAGGGTGAGTTGGTTCCTGATGAGTTGCTGCTTGATCTAGTGCGCGATCGCCTCAGTCAAGCTGATGCTCAAAGGGGCTGGATTTTAGATGGCTTTCCACGAAATGTTAGCCAAGCCGCTTTCTTGGATGACTTAATGCAGGAAACACACCAAACTTGCACTTGTGTCAACCTGGATGTTCCAGATGAGGTTTTAGTTAATCGGCTGTTAGGACGAGGACGCTCAGATGACACCCCAGAGGCGATTCGTACACGGTTAGAGGTTTATCGGAAGGAAACTGCCCCTTTAATTGATTTCTACGGTGAGCGATCGGTTTTGAGAGTAGTGGATGGCGATCGCTCTTTGGCGGAAGTCACAGACTCCTTAAAGCAGGTCGTCAGCGCCTAGGCTCTTTCTGGTTAACAGAAAACTGATTACTTCTGTTACCCCACTCTTGGAGCTTAACAGTGGGGTCGGTAACTCAGCCGTTTTGCTTGCATATTTGATAAAATATGTTAAGACTCCCTAGAACAACATCCATCAGTCTGGAATGGGGGTGATTAACAGAATTGAGGTTTGAACACATTGGCTAAACAAGACTTAATTGAAATGGAAGGCACAGTGACAGAGTCACTGCCAAACGCGATGTTTCGCGTTGATCTCGATAATGGCTTTAATGTCCTTGCTCACATTTCGGGAAAAATCCGCCGTAACTATATCAAAATCCTGCCAGGTGATCGCGTTAAAGTCGAACTGACACCCTATGATTTAACGAAAGGTAGAATTACTTACCGCCTTCGTAAAAAATAGGATTAGAACGTTCTTATCTTTACTCAATGGTCTAATCAATTCAATATTGATTGACAATCAAACCTCAAAAAATGATATAATGCAGTGCTTGCAGTGTGGCCAAAAAAGGCATGAAAGTTAGAGCATCCGTCAAAAAAATTTGTGAGAAATGCCGGGTAATTCGGCGACGCGGTCGGGTTATGGTGATTTGCCAAAATCCTAAGCATAAACAGCGTCAGGGATAGCCCATAGGCTCTTAAGACTAATTTGTAGCACAAAACCAAGAAATAGGGGGAAAAAAGCGTGGCACGGATTGCCAGTGTAGACCTTCCTCGCGACAAGCGAGTAGAAATTGGTCTGACCTATATCTATGGAATCGGTCTGTCGCGGTCTAAAGAAATTTTGGCAGCAACAGGAGTTAATCCAGATATACGGGTCAAGGATTTAAGCGATTCCGATGTAGCAGCCCTTAGAGGGGCGGTAGAAAATTATCAGGTGGAAGGCGACCTGAGACGCTTGGAGTCAATGAACATCAAGCGGTTGGTTGACATTGGCACCTATCGTGGGCGTCGTCATCGCTTAGGACTACCAGTACGGGGGCAACGAACTCGTACTAATGCCCGAACTCGCCGAGGTCGGCGTGTTGCTATTGCTGGTAAGAAAAAGGCACCCGCTAAGAAGTAATCCATTTGTTCTGTTAAACCAACACGAGTTTTATCAAGCGACATGGCGCGACCAACTAAGAAAACAGGTGCAAAAAAGCAAAAACGCAATGTACCTAATGGAGTGGCTTACATCCAGTCCACTTTCAACAACACAATCGTTACAATTGCTGATACCAGAGGTGATGTCGTTTCCTGGGCATCAGCGGGTTCCAGTGGTTTTAAAGGAGCGAAAAAAGGAACGCCTTTTGCCGCTCAAACGGCTGCCGATGGTGCAGCTCGTCGAGCCGTTGACCAGGGAATGCGTCAAATCGAAGTGATGGTCAGTGGTCCAGGAGCGGGTCGAGAAACGGCGATTCGAGCCATTCAAGGCGCAGGGCTTGAAATTACCTTGATCCGGGATGTGACACCAATTCCCCACAACGGCTGCCGCCCACCCAAGCGGCGTCGAGTTTAAGCCACTATCGGTTGGGATTCAAATATCTAACGCATAGTGTCAGCCGGGAAGTTTTTCACAAGAAACCAACCTGCTGGTGCTTCAGTTATTGAGACATTACACCTGATTTTTCAGGAAGAATGTACAAGGGGGCACGATAAGAGTGCTTTCCGTGGGGTTTTATGAATAAGGGAGGTCACTCCGTGGCGCAGTTTCAGATCGAGTGTGTAGAGTCTAAAACACTGAAGAATCAGAGTCAATATAGCAAATTTGTCCTGGAGCCTCTTGAGCGCGGTCAAGGCACAACAGTCGGCAATGCCCTCAGGCGAGTTCTCCTGTCAAATTTGGAAGGGGCAGCGGTTACAGCCGTTCGGATTGCTGGGGTCAATCATGAGTTTGCCACCATCGAAGGTGTGAGAGAGGATGTCCTGGAAATCTTGCTGAACATGAAGGAGATTGTTCTCAAGAGTTACAGCTCTCAGCCCCAAATTGGTCGAGTCATGATTACAGGACCAGCAACGGTGAGAGCGGCTCAATTTGAACTCCCTTCTGAAGTGGAAATCGTCGATCCAGGTCAGTATGTTGCCACCTTGGCAGAGGGGGCAAGGCTAGAAATGGAGTTTCGGATTGAGAAAGGAAAAGGATATCGCTCTGTGGAGAGGGGCCGTGAGGATGCAGCGTCGGTTGACTTTCTCCAGATTGACGCTGTGTTTATGCCAGTGAATAAGGTAAATTACAGCGTTGAAGATGCTCGCATCGACGGCTCTCTGGAAAGAGACCGTTTGCTATTGGACATCTGGACTAATGGCAGCGTAACTCCCCAAGAAGCTCTGAGTCAAGCTGCTAGTACCCTAGTGGATTTGTTCAAGCCTCTGCAGGAGATGAACCTGGAGCCGATTGATAAGGAATATCCAGATGATGAAGATCCAACCAGTCAAATCCCAATCGAAGAATTGCAGCTATCAGTACGAGCTTACAACTGCTTGAAGAGAGCTCAGATCAACTCTGTAGCCGATTTGCTGGATTACAGCCAGGAAGACCTCCTGGAAATCAAAAACTTCGGTCAAAAGTCTGCCGAAGAAGTGATTGAAGCCTTACAACGGCGCTTGGGAATTACCCTGCCGCATGAGAAAGCAAAAACTACTTAAGTTTTGCTTGAGCGGCTATTGAATTTTTTGGAGTGTATATAGGAACAGAAGAAAATGCGTCACCGCTGTCGTGTACCACAATTAGGAAAGCCTGCTGATCAACGGAAGGCTCTAATGAGAGCTTTAACTACAGAACTGATTCGTCATGGTCGAATCACGACAACCAAAGTGCGGGCAAAAGCAATCCGTGGGGAAGTGGAAAAAATGATTACGCTGGCAAAAGATGGTTCGCTATCTGCACGGCGTCAGGCACTGGGCTATATCTATGACAAGCAGTTAGTTCATGCCCTGTTTGAGGGAGCGCAGGAGCGGTATGGCGATCGCAACGGCGGATACACCCGCGTCCTGCGAACCGTACCGCGTCGTGGCGATAATGCCGAAATGGCAATTATCGAGCTAGTTTAGCTAGCTCGCTATTTGTTACTCCTCATGCAGTCCCCTCAGCTAACAAAGCAGCGTATTGCCCTGGTTATCCAATACCTGGGTACGCACTTTTATGGCTGGCAGCGCCAACCCAACCATCGCAGTGTGCAGGAGGAAATTGAAAAAGTGATCTCTGCCGTGGAGCAGCGACCCGTGACCCTACACGCAGCGGGTCGCACCGATACAGGTGTTCACGCTGCTGCTCAGGTAGCTCACTTTAATGCTACAGGACCAATTCCAGCCACAAGGTGGGCGGCTGTCCTCAACAGTAGACTGCCTGAGGATATCCTAATTCGTGCCTCAGCCTTAGTTGCTCCCAACTGGCACGCTCGTTTTTCTGCTAGCTGGCGTCGTTATCGATATACACTCTATACCGACAACCGACCCAACTTGTTTGTGCGACCCTTTAGTTGGCATTATTATCATGCACCGCTAGATGAATCTTTGATTCAGGAAGCGTTAACTCCGCTAATGGGTAAGCACCACCTGGCTGCCTTTCATCGGGCAAACTCAGGGCGATCGCATTCCTGGGTGGATGTTCAAGCCGCAGAATGCTACCGTAACGGGTCATTTATTCATATAGAAATTCAGGCAAACGGATTTTTGTATGGCATGGTGCGGCTTTTGGTAGGAATGCTGGTACAAGTAGGCACTGGGGAACTACACCCAAACAGTTTCACGGAACTTTGGGTCAACCAGCGACGGGAAGCTGTAAAATACGCAGCTCCAGCGAGAGGTTTATGCCTATTGCGTGTAGGCTACCCCAACTCGCCTTTTCCTCCAGAAGTCTGGTTTGATACACAGCCAAAATTCCTCTTGCCAACTAATACCCCAAGCGAATACTGCCTCAATTAAACACATAACTCTTGAAGCGCTAAAAAAAGACCGATGGAAAAAACTTACCTCCCCCCGCTCAACTCCCTAGAACACAAGTGGTACGTCGTAGATGCGACTGATATGCGTCTTGGACGGCTGGCTAGTGCAATTGCCATGATTCTTAGGGGGAAAAACAAACCCACTTATACACCCCACATTGATACAGGCGACTTTGTTATTGTTGTCAATGCGGAAAAAGTCGTTGTTACTGGCAAAAAACGGACTCAGAAGCTTTATCGACGTAACTCAGGTCGCCCTGGTGGGATGAAGACGGAAACCTTTGCAAAACTACAAGACCGTCTGCCAGAACGGATTATTGAACAGGCTGTCAAGGGAATGCTGCCTAAAAATTCTCTTGGTCGCCAACTGTTTACCAAGCTAAAAGTCTACGCTGGAGACAGCCATCCCCATCAAGCACAACAACCACAAGCCCTAACCATTCAAACGATTCCAGGAGAAAATTAATGCAAGCAGCAGAAACAAGCGGACGCGCTGTGTACTGGGGTACTGGTCGCCGTAAATCCTCAGTCGCACGGGTGCGTCTAGTACCTGGTAGCGGTCAGATAATTGTCAATGGACGCCCAGGAGACAATTACTTTAACTACAACTCCGGTTACATCTCCGCCGCCAAAGCCCCCCTAGAAACTCTAGGTTTAGAAAATGAGTACGACATTTTGGTCAATGCTCATGGTGGTGGATTGACTGGACAAGCTGATTCAATTCGTTTGGGCGTTGCTAGAGCGTTGTGCGAACTAGACCCAGAAAACCGCCCTCCTCTGAAAATAGAAGGTTACTTAACCCGTGACCCACGAGCTAAAGAGCGTAAGAAATACGGCTTACACAAAGCTCGTAAAGCTCCTCAATACTCCAAGCGATAAAGTGTCAACTCTCAGCTTCTCAGGGAGACTCAACCTTGTCTCGTAGGCTAAAAGCTGAGAGCTGGCAACTAAAAGCTAAAATTAAGAACAGATTGACAAAAGTTTAAAGTAGAGCAAAAACTATGCCAAAACCTGATATTCATCCACAGTGGTATCCAGATGCCAAGGTTTATTGCAACGGTGAGGTCGTAATGACAATTGGCTCAACCAAACCAGAAATCCACGTTGATGTTTGGTCTGGCAACCATCCCTTCTATACAGGGACACAGAAAATGATTGATACTGAAGGGCGAGTTGAGCGCTTTATGCGGAAATACGGAATGCTCGACGACAATGCCTCGGCGGATCAGTCCAAAGAGAAATAGCTATCTTGGTGAGCTTATAACCACCCAGTAACTGGCTTGCTGGGTCATTGTTTTATTTGTAAGCAACCAAGCTATTTTTTTGAGGGAGCGATCGCACGAGTCATGGCTGAAACCTACCTGCTAGAGAAATTACAATCTGTTGAACAAACCTTCAATGAATTAACGCGGCGTTTGGCTGATCCAGATATCGCGACCAATCCGCATGAGATGCAACGGGTTACAATGGCACGTTCCTCGCTAGAGGAAGTTGTCAATACCTACGACACCTGGAAACAGACTCAGGAAGATTTAGCAGGAGCGCGGCAAGTCCTCAAGGAAGCAAGCAGCGATCCAGAGATGCAAGAAATGGCTGCGCTGGAAGTTAACGAACTGCAAGCCAAACTAGAGCAACTGGAGACACGCCTGAAAATTTTGCTCTTGCCTCGTGACCCGAATGATGACAAAAACATCATGTTAGAAATTCGGGCAGGTACAGGTGGCGATGAAGCCAGTATCTGGGCAGGTGATTTGGTACGGATGTACTCGCGCTATGCGGAAACTCAGAACTGGAAAGTCAAGTTGCTGAGTGAGTCGCTAGCAGATATGGGCGGCTTTAAAGAGGCAATCCTTGAAATACAGGGCGATCAAGTTTACAGCAAGCTCAAGTTTGAAGCAGGCGTCCATCGAGTGCAACGAGTCCCTGTGACAGAAGCTGGGGGAAGAGTTCATACCTCAACGGCAACAGTGGCAGTTATGCCAGAAGTGGATGAGGTGGAAGTTCAGATCGATCCAAAGGATATAGAACTCAAAACAGCTCGTTCCGGTGGTGCTGGTGGACAGAACGTAAACAAAGTGGAAACAGCCGTTGACCTGATCCACAAACCAACAGGAATTCGAGTCTTTTGTACGGAGGAGCGTTCTCAACTGCAAAACCGAGAGCGGGCGATGCAAATTCTCCGCGCTAAGCTGTACGAAATTAAGCTACAGGAACAACAAGCCGCAGTGAAATCGATGCGGCTATCGCAAGTTGGAACGGGTTCTCGCTCTGAGAAAATCCGTACCTACAACTACAAAGACAATCGTGTCACCGACCACCGATTGGGTCAAAACTATTCACTCAGCCCAGTTCTCGAAGGCGACTTGGAGTCAATGATTCAATCTTGTATTAGCCAAGACCAACAAGAACGGTTGGAGGAATTAGCGGCTTCCACTAAATAATGCTCAGTCGCTCAAGTAATCTAACGTTGTAGTCAAAGTGAGAAAGCCCTGGTAGAAATACTGGGGCTTTCTCATTTTTGCATCAAGCCTAGGGTTAGCGGTCAGCTATCAGCTTTTTTGTTTTCCTGGCTAGTAGTGCTGCTTCACAGCTTTTAGCTGTACCTCATTTAACTAAGAACTGCTATGTTTTTAGGGCAACCAGAACTCTGGCAAAATCGTTTGACTCAAACCCCGCACAAATTGGTTGATTGTCCGGGCAAACTGGATATGGGGTTCATCAGGCTCGACAGGTAGGATAGTCGCCTTGCTACCATGCCCAAAGGATTCAACCACAAGATTTGCTGCCTCTAAACCCGTCACATACGCCTTCTCTTGCGACCATGAACCGTGGCGAGTGATAATCCAATCCCCGCTCATGAAGACATTTTTGATATTGGTTTTTGCCTTCAAGAGATACTGATAGCTACCTGGTGCAAAGTGAGTCACACCTTGAGGCACCCGGATAACACTGCTATCGATAACCTTTGCCTGTCGAAATCCTGGAATACAGGTAGCTAAATCTTCCTGAACTTTCTGCACAATTTGCTCATCGCTCAGAGGTAGCAACTGGTTAGCGTTATAAAAGTCAGCTTCAATTACGCTACCTGGTTCATCACGGTATTCGTCGTGCAGCACATTCAGGTCAAAAAATGTCCAGCCTGTTGTCGGATCAAAGCCGAAGCAGGCATTCGAGGGATGACTGATCGGAATTTTGCGGTCAAACCACAGCCGCGTTGCCATCACATCAATTGCGCCCAAATTCGTCAAGTCTCGGAACTCTTGGTAATTTTGCAGTGTTGGGCTACCTGATACAATCTTTTTCATGCCACTAACGCTAACGCCAAAAATCACTGCGTCTGCTTCAAAGACTTCATCACCACAGACAACTCCCTTTGCCTCGCCTGTGCTGTCGAGGAGGATGTCGCTCACCCGCTTGTTGGTCAGTACCTTTCCACCAAGTTTCTCAATGCGTTCAACCCAAGGCTTGAATATCATTTCCCCAACTGTTCCCCGGCACCAAACCACATCAAAGTTGGGTTGGTGAGCGAGGATGAAGTAGTAAAGCATCCCTAAGGCGGCAGCGGCTGAACACTGTTCCCCTGGAGCAAATAAGCCGACTAGCAGCATCGGCTCGAAGGAATCTTTGTAGAGTCGAGCAGAAACACCAAATTGTTTGAACACTTCACGGGCGGTTACAAAGTCATAACGCCACCAAGCACTATCAGAATTGTCAAAATCGACTACAGCATAGAGCAGAGGTAAGGCAGAAAGGCGGTCAATCAGGGGCAACCGCTTGAACTGAGTGTAGAGAAAGGTTCCCAATGGTGTGGGAAGTAACGGCTCGTTTTGAAATATGGGCGATTCGACTTCCAGTCCTGCGGGTGAATATTGGGAGGAACGGGTAAACGGGGTGAAGGGATTTAGTCCCAACTTTTGCACTAGGGAAAAGATATTGCTGTAGGGATACCAGAAGCCATGAATACCGCCCTCTACCGAGCGTCCACCCGCTGTTTTCCAACCTGCCACTAATCCACCGGGGTAGGAACTAGCTTCTAAGAGCGTGACATCGTAACCCTGAGCGGTTAGGTGGTAGGCTGCGCCTAATCCAGCCCAACCAGCACCGACGACTACTACCCGTTTCTGTTCTGACGCTTCCGTCATCCTTTACCTCGTGATTCTCTTTTTTCAGGATGCCATGATTGATGGTGCGCTATGACGCTGGAGTTGAGCCAGGCTGTCCATTGCTTCACCTAGAGATGAGAGTACCTGAAGAAGATAGGCAGGGGGAGGGAAGTTTTCCTTGGGGGGCGGCAATTCTGTGATAAAGTCCGACACAGTCAAGGTCGCACCGATGTGTGCCCCTATAAGCAATCTGTACTTCATTGACTGGAAAACGCTATAAATTCAATGCGATCGCCTCTATTTCTAAAGAAGCGATCGCACAAACTTTTCGATATCCGAAAGCGGAAGGTTAGTTACCTTTTGAAGCCTATTCCTCCTCTTCCTCACCTTGAATGGAGGGAAGCTCTTCGTCACCTTGAATGGAGAGAGGCTCTTCCTCACCTTGAACAGAGGAAGGCACTAATGCAACAGCCGCGATCGCATCATCTTCATCTAACCGCTGTACTCTTACCCCAGTTGCCATCCTAGATTGCGGTGAAATTGCACCAATCACTTGACGAATGATGATACCTCGACTAGTGACCATCATCAGCTCATCCCCTTCATTGACCACCATCAGCGACGATAGTTTATCTTTCGGTAAACGGAACTTCGTGGCTAAAATTCCCATTCCTGCACGATTTTGCAGCCGGAATTGTTTAACAGGTACTCGCTTACCATAGCCACCCATCGTTACTACTAGCACCCAAGGGCCTTGTCCAGCCGTTTCTACCAACTCCCCACCATTAAGTTCTGCGCCATTGAGGTCTTCGATCTCCTCCTCTGACTCCGCCTCATTGACAGGTGCAAGACTAGCAACAACTTGACCCGGTAGAATGTCCATGCTGATCAACACATCATCGCGTTTCAGCTTCATTGCCTTAACGCCGCGTGTAGCCCGACCGAGGGGACGTAGTTGATCGTGGTCAGTCTTGAAGTGAATCGCCATCCCCTGACGTGACCCAATGATGATGCTGTCTGCTTCTGTGGCACGACGTACCCACCGTAATTGATCACCTTCTTCTAGAGAGATTGCAATCAACCCATTGGCTCTTATATTACCAAAGGCATCTAGTGCTGTTTTTTTGATGTAACCCTTCTGGGTCAACATCACTAGATATTCATGATCGGTAAACTCCGACACTGGCACAATCGAGGTGATTTTTTCATTCCGGGGAATCGGCAACATCTGCACAGTTGGCACTCCCCGTGCGGTGCGAGAGGCTGCTGGGATTTGGTACGCTCTCAAACAGTAGACTACACCGCGATCGCTAAAGAATAAAAGGCTATCGTGATCACAGCAAGTCAGGAAATGCTCAACCCCGTCATCCTCTTTCATTCGAGTGCCTGCCTTGCCGCGCGTTGCTCTCGCTTGTGCAGCAAAGTCGTTGACTGGCATCCGCTTGATGTAACCTTGCTCAGTCAGCAGAATGACGGCTTTTTCATTGGCAATCAGGTCAATGTCACCGAGTTCACCTTCAACCTGCTGAATTACCGTGCGTCGTGGTGTGGCGTGGGTGGTTTTAAGCTGACCCACTTCCGTTTCAATAATTTCTAGGATGCGACTTCTGTTGGCAAGGATGTCCTGCAAGTCAGCAATCCGAACTTGTAACTCATTGTGCTCCGCGTGAATCTTCTCTGCTTCCAGCGCTGTCAAGCGTCGCAACTGCATTTGTAAAATAGCATCAGCTTGCGGTTCGGAAAGACCATATACTTCCATCAACCCGACTTTCGCCGTCGGTGCATCAGCGGCGCTGCGGATGAGTTCAATAATCGCATCCAGGTTATCAAGAGCAATCAATAACCCTTGCAGTAAATGGTCGCGTTCTTCTGCTTTCCGCAGTTCGTACTGAGTCCGTCGCGTAATCGTCTCAATGCGAAAATCTAAGAAAACTTCCAAAAACCGCTTAAGCGTCAGTAGCTGCGGTTCATTTCGCACCAACGCCAGCATATTCGCCCCAAAGTTCATCTGTAGGGGCGTTTGCTTGTAGAGGTTGTTGAGGACAACACGGGGATAGGCGTCGCGCTTGAGTTCTATGACGATTCGCATCCCGTCGCGATCGCTTTCGTCCCGAATATCCGAAATGCCCTCTAAGCGCTTTTCGTTGACCATTTCGGCAATCTTCTCAATCATCCCTGCCTTATTCGTTTGGAAAGGAAGCTCAGTGATGATGATTGCTTCTTTGTCAGGACGCCCACGATGTTCAATCGTTTCAATCTCGGCGACACCCCGCATCGTAATCGAACCGCGACCTGTGGTAAATGCTTCTTTAATCCCCGTGGTTCCCAGAATCTGTCCCCCAGTTGGAAAGTCAGGGCCAGGAACATACCGCATTAACTCTATATCCGTTATCTCAGGATTGTGGATGAGCGCCACCAAGCCATCAATTAACTCTCCCAGGTTGTGAGGCGGGATATTGGTTGCCATCCCCACCGCAATCCCGGAAGAACCATTGAGTAGTAACTGAGGCACACGCGCCGGTAAGACAGTTGGTTCTTGTTGCGAACCATCAAAGTTATCAATGAAGTCTACCGTTTCTGACTCAATATCCTGCAACAGGGCGTCTGTAGCTAAAGCACGCAAGCGACACTCTGTATAACGCATTGCGGCTGGTGGGTCGTTGTCAACCGAGCCAAAGTTCCCATGTCCGTTAATCAGAGGCGATCGCATCGAGAACTCTTGAGCCATCCGCACTAAGGCGTCATAAACGGCAGTATCTCCATGAGGGTGATACTTACCTAGCACTTCTCCCACAACACGAGCACACTTCCGGAACGGTCGGTCTGGCATCAGACCTAGCTCATGCATTGCATAGAGAATCCGCCGATGTACCGGCTTGAGACCATCCCTAGCATCTGGCAGTGCCCGACCCACAATTACGCTCATCGCGTATTCCAGGTAAGACTGAGACATCTCGTTCCGCAGATTCGTCGGGACAATCCGCTCTTGGGAGGTACTCATAGAACGAAAAACTCCATTAAAATCAAGAATGTGGCAGAAAAAAGCCGAAAAGCTGCAAAAAATGCCGCTTTTCACTCGAATATTTGCCAAAAATTAGTAGTTTCTTTTAAAATTTTAACACAATTCCAAACCCCTCAGCCGGAGCAACGGCTGGGAGAAACGTTATATGGAATACAAGTGCTAATTCGCAATCCTATTCAATCGGCACTCTATACTAAAGTCTGAATTATGAGTCCAAAAGGGAGCGAGAGATGGTCTCCATCCGCGAGTTGCATAGACAGCTCATTCGCAAAGAACGTTCGGCTGTCGAAATTACCCAAGAAGCCCTAGACCGGATTCAGGAGCTAGAGCCGAAATTACATAGCTTTTTGCACGTCACCTCAGAACACGCCCTAGAGCAGGCGCGTCAGGTGGATGTCAAAATCGCCGCTGGAGAAGAGATAGGGCTGTTGGCGGGAATTCCGATTGGCATCAAAGACAATATGTGTACCAAGGGAATTCCTACTACCTGTGCTTCCCGAATTCTGGAGAATTTTGTGCCGCCTTACGAGTCAACCGTGACTCAAAAGCTCAAGGACGCTGGCGCGGTGATGGTGGGTAAAACCAATCTTGATGAGTTCGCGATGGGCAGTTCTACGGAAAACTCTGCCTATCAAGTCACCGCAAATCCTTGGGATTTGGATCGGGTGCCAGGAGGTTCCTCAGGAGGTTCAGCCGCCGCAGTAGCAGCACAAGAATGTGCTGTTGCCCTTGGTTCGGATACAGGTGGTTCAATTCGTCAACCTGCCTCGTTCTGCGGTGTTGTTGGTCTAAAACCTACCTATGGTTTGGTTTCCCGTTATGGTCTTGTTGCTTATGCGTCTTCTTTGGATCAAATTGGGCCACTAGCGCGAACGGTAGAAGATGCAGCAATTTTGCTCAGTGCGATCGCAGGTTATGACCCCAACGATGCTACTAGCTTGAAAGTCGAAATCCCTGACTATGCCAAAATACTTCAGCCCGATCTGCGACCCAGAGGACGGCTAAGAGTTGGCATTATTAAAGAAACCTTCGGTGAAGGCTTAGACCCGGCTGTTGAACAGGCTGTAACTAAAGCGATCGATCAGCTACAAAGCTTGGGTGCAGAAATTCATGTCATTTCTTGTCCCCGGTTCCGCTACGGGTTGCCAACCTACTACATCATTGCTCCTAGTGAGGCATCAGCAAATCTTGCTCGTTACGATGGTGTCAAATATGGCAAGCGTGTTCCTGATGCCGACAATCTCCTCTCGATGTACACCAAAACTCGTGCTGCTGGATTTGGTGCAGAAGTCAAACGCCGGATTATGCTAGGCACCTATGCCTTATCAGCAGGTTACTACGATGCGTATTACCTGAAAGCGCAAAAAGTTCGCACTTTAATCAAACAAGACTTTGAGGCAGCCTTTGAAAAAGTAGATGTCTTAGTCTGTCCAACTGCTCCCACAACAGCATTTAAAGCTGGGGAAAAGACAGAAGACCCTTTGAGTATGTATCTCTCTGACCTGATGACCATCCCGGTAAACCTCACAGGTTTACCAGGGTTAAGTGTACCTTGTGGCTTTGATGACAATGGATTACCGATTGGAATGCAGCTAATTGGCAAAGTGTTGCGTGAAGATCAGTTATTTCAAGTCGCCTATGCCTACGAGCAATCGACTAGCTGGCATCTACAGAAACCCCAATTGCAGTAGAGATTAGAGGCATGGAGCACAGCTCCTATGCCTTTTAGGTGTAGCTTTAAGATGCAGGTGTGGGGAACGGTTTTCGCGAATTTCCTAGTGCAGAAATAAAGCCTTTTGACTTCTGAATTCCAGGGAGCAGCACTAAATAGTTAAAGATGAACTACCTCGCACATTTATATTTAGCTGAAGATTCACCAGAATCACTCCTTGGTAATCTTTTAGGAGATTTTATGAAAGGACGAAGTATAGATACTTACTGTGATGAAATCAAGAAGGGAATACGGTTACATCAAAAAGTTGATATTTACACGGATTCGCATCCTGTTGTCCGCGAAAGTAAAAGATTAATCAGTTCAGTTAATCGAAGATATTCGGGAATAATTGTTGATGTCTTTTACGACCATTTCCTAGCAAAAAACTGGTTAGATTATTCCTCTGTTAGTTTGAGAGAGTTTACTGCAAAAATCTATAAAATATTAGAACAAAATGAGTCAATTCTTCCAGATTCTATAAAAAGGGTATTGCCAAATATTATTAATGGAGATTTGTTGATGTCTTATGTAGAGCCTCAAGGCATAACCAACGCTTTACAAAGGATATCCCTTAGATTGAAAAGAGAAAATAATTTAGGTAGTGCATCCGTAGATTTAATTGCTAATTATGAGCAATTCAAACAGGATTTTTACCGTTTTTTTCCTGAGCTAATTGACTATGTTAAAACATTACGATATAACTCAAGCTTCTTAGGATAATGTCAGTCCCTTAGCGCAAAACACCATGTCTTTTGTTGGTCTACATATTCATAGTGACTACAGCTTGCTTGATGGGGCTTCTCAGTTACCGCAACTGGTAGATCGAGCGGTTGAGTTGGGAATGCCCGCGATCGCACTTACCGATCATGGTGTCATGTACGGCGCGATCGAACTCATCAAAGTCTGCCGTGGTAAAGGCATTAAGCCGATTATCGGCAACGAGATGTACGTAATCAAAGGTGACATCGAAAAGAAAGGGCGTTATCGCAAGTATCACCAAGTTGTTTTAGCGAAAAACACACACGGCTACAAGAACTTAGTCAAGCTGACTACAATTTCTCACCTCCAGGGCTTTCAGGGAAAAGGCATTTTTGCTCGCCCTTGTATTAATAAAGAACTACTTGAGCAGTATCACGAGGGTTTGATTGTTACGAGTGCTTGTTTGGGGGGTGAAGTTCCCCAAGCGATTCTCAAAGGTGACATGAAGCTTGCGCGTGAAGTTGCTCAATGGTACAAAGAGGTCTTTAAAGATGATTACTATTTAGAAATTCAAGACCACGGTTCTATAGAAGACCGCCTTGTTAATGTTGAGATTGTCAAAATTGCCCGTGAGCTAGGCATTAAAATCATTGCAACGAATGACTCTCACTTTATTTCCTGCTACGACGTAGAAGCACACGACGCTTTGCTTTGTATTCAAACAGGCAAGCTAGTGATCGAAGAAAAGCGGATGCGCTATAGCGGTACGGAGTATCTCAAGTCAGCGCAAGAGATGGCGCGGCTGTTCCGAGATCATTTACCAGATGATGTGATCAAAGAAGCGATCGCAAATACTCTCGAAGTTGCCAATAAAGTCAAACCCTACGAGATTATGGGGGAACCCCGCATCCCCAATTACCCCGTCCCCAATGGTCACACAGCCGATACCTATCTAGAAGCAGTCACCTGGGAAGGACTACTAAACCGCGTTAGCTGTCGCTCTCGCACTGAAATTGACCCCGTTTATCGAGAGCGGTTGGAATATGAGCTGAAGATGATGCAGCAGATGGGGTTCTCCACCTACTTTTTAGTGGTTTGGGACTACATCAAATATGCCAGAGATCAAGGCATTCCTGTTGGGCCAGGTAGAGGTTCAGCAGCAGGTTCTCTTGTCGCTTATGCCCTAAAAATTACTAACATTGACCCCGTTCATCATGGTCTTCTTTTCGAGCGTTTTTTAAATCCTGAACGGAAATCAATGCCAGATATTGATACCGATTTCTGCATTGACAGACGCGACGAAGTAATTGACTACGTTACCC
This sequence comes from Symplocastrum torsivum CPER-KK1, assembly GCA_019358875.1. Classification (GTDB taxonomy): domain Bacteria; phylum Cyanobacteriota; class Cyanobacteriia; order Cyanobacteriales; family Coleofasciculaceae; genus Symplocastrum; species Symplocastrum torsivum. Next base: position 21,167 of record JAHHIF010000053.1, on the reverse strand, counting down.
GTAAGTATGGCAAAGAGCGAGTTGCACAAATTATTACCTTTAACCGCCTAACCTCAAAAGCTGTCCTAAAAGATGTGGCAAGAGTGTTAGATATTCCCTACAAAGAATCTGACCAAATGGCAAAGCTCATCCCTGTAGTTCGGGGTAAGCCAACTAAGCTTTCAGTGATGATTTCTGGTAAAACACCAGCACCAGAGTTTAAAGAAGCTTATGAGAAAGACCCCAGAATCCAGCGCTGGGTGGATATGGCAATGCGGATTGAGGGAACAAACAAAACGTTTGGGGTTCACGCGGCAGGTGTTGTCATTTCCTCAGAACCACTAGATGAAATTGTGCCTCTGCAAGTGAATAATGAAGGCGCTGTCATCACTCAATATTTTATGGAAGACCTGGAATCGCTAGGTCTTCTAAAAATGGACTTCTTGGGTTTGAGAAACCTAACCACTATTCAAAGAACAGCAGATTTAATTAAGAAAAATCAAAATATTAGTCTTGATTTAGATCAGTTGCCACTTGATGAAATTAGGGCATTGAAGATTTTGGCAAAAGGGCAGATTAACAAAAAGCCCATAGATATCAAAAAAACATATCAGGTTTTGGAGAAAGGTGAGTTAGAAGGCATTTTTCAATTGGAATCATCTGGAATGCGCCAGGTTGTACGAGACTTAAAGCCCGATAGTATCGAAGACCTATCTTCAATTTTGGCATTGTACCGTCCTGGTCCTCTAGATGCTGGTCTAATTCCTAAGTTTATTGATCGCAAACATGGGCGAGAAAAAGTAGAGTATCAACATCCTCTATTAGAGCCAATTTTGCAAGAAACTTATGGAACACTTTGCTACCAAGAGCAAATCATGAAAATGGCTCAAGATTTAGCCGGATATTCTCTTGGTCAAGCAGACTTACTTCGCAGGGCTATGGGTAAAAAGAAGGTTTCTGAGATGCAAAAACATCGAGAAACCTTTATTGATGGTTCGGCAAAAAATGGAGTTTCTAAACGAGTAGCTGAAGAACTATTTGAGCAAATGATTTTATTTGCTGAATATTGTTTGAGTTATGACACAGAAATCCTAACGGTTGAATATGGCTCAATGCCAATTGGCAAAATTGTTGAAGAAGCAATTGAATGCACGGTGTATAGTGTTGATTGCAATGGTTTTGTCTACACCCAACCGATCGCACAGTGGCATGACCGAGGACAGCAAGAAGTGTTTGAATATAGTTTAGAGGACGGTTCGATTATTCGAGCCACAAGAGACCATAAGTTTATGACGATTGATGGTCAGATGCTGCCTATTGATGAGATTTTTGAGCGAGGCTTAGAGCTAAAACAGCTAGAAGGGTTAGAAAAGCTTTGAGATATCCTAATAGTTAGGACTATACACTGTCTTAGAACATTAGGAGTCTGTGCAGGTGAAACTAGGAGTATTTTGCCAAAATCTGGGAAATCCAATAGTTTACTATCCTAGGCTGGCTAAAGCTACTGGTGGAGTGGCAGCTTCTATTTTGTTTTGGCAGCTTTTCCAATGGCAATCTAAAAATGGCAACCTTAAACCGTGGGTAAGAGCCACTATTGATGAAATTGAAAAGGAAACGGGTCTAACGGCCATTGAACAGGAACTAGCACGCCGTGAATTAGTAAAGCGATCGCTTTTAAAAGAACGGTTAGTTACTGAGCATTTTGATACTCTAGAGTTTTGTCCAGATATTGATGCCCTTGAGAAGCAATTGAACGATTGTTGGATAGAAGCTTTTCATGTACCTTCTTTAAATCCAAAAGGTGATGTTATTTTACAAAAGTCTAGTCTTAATAAACCTGGCTTAGTAAATAATCCAACTAATTTAGATTCAGTCTTAACAACAGAGACTATTGTAGAGACGGTAAAGCCTCCGAAAACAGAGAACAATGGCCATTCTGCATTGAGTCGTCATACACCAACAACAGAACAATCCGGCACTGGCTTTGATTCTTCATCAACACATACCGCTGTTGAAGTGGTTGATAACGCTTGTAAGACAACTCGAATCACTAAAACTGATCGATTTTTTCCAGTTCAACGTCAGCCAATTGCCGTGAAAGTTAGCCCTAATTATCAATTTAGTGGGCCTTGGGAGACTATTGAGCAATTTGAGGGGTTTCAGAGAGCTTTATTAGAGTATGCAAAGAATCTGGGGTTTAATAGCCCTTCCGGATGGGTATTTAAAATAGTTGATGACATAACAAAAGGCTTAGTGTCCCCATTCTGGGATGAATTTATCTCAGGAATCCCCCTAGGAGAAAGCCAAAAAGTTAAGCGTGACTGGGAAATTGAACCAGGTGTTCCCTATCCGGCTTTTGAGGAGGAACATACTCAGTATTATGTCCACAAAGGAGAACCGTTAGAGGTAGCTGTATCGAAAGCGCGTTCAGATCTGCGAAATCCAGTGATTGGGAAAGATTTGTGGGAAGGATTCTTGAGGAAATGCGATCGCATTGCTGATGATGCAATACGAGCAAAGAGATTAGGAGTAGCAACCCCCTATTTACCACCCTCCTTTAGTAATAAACCCCAAATTACTAAAGAAAGTGTAATTACTAAGCTTTCGGCTATTACACCTGAATTTTCCCTGGCACCGTCCAGTGCTGAACCCCTAGCACAGCGAAGTTTAGAACCACAGGAAATTAAGGATGAAAGCCCTCAATTGGTCGCTGAGGCTCCTAGCCTATCTGCTTTGCAGGAAGTCTATAAAACTCCTATGGGTCGAACTTTAGTTCAAAAGCAAATTGCTGAAAATCCAGAATGGGGGTATGGAATTGTTGATGACCAAGTAGTAGACTTACTTCCCTTCTAGTGAGGTAAATATGAAGCGAATTGGTGATATTGATGCATTTCTTTTAGGACGCTCTCCTCTTTCAGAGCAGGAAATGAAAAAACTACGTCAAGCTAGACATCAGCAACAGAAAGAGGATGGATATCAACAGTTAGCTGAACTCTGTAGTTTAGGAGAGTACGAGCTAGCTAAGCAACTTGCAAACCGTAACTCTAATTGGGGATATGAAGTAGTTAATGGGGTTGTCATGGAGAGGAGCAATTAGCATTATATTAGCTACTAACCCATCAGGAAAAAGTAACGTTAATCAAACAAGGCTAGTAACTCCCAAAAGTCCAGATGCTGAGTTTCTATCCAAAAGCTTGCTTCATTAGCTTGTTTGAGATGCAACAGAGAAATATCAGATAGACCTCTAGCTTCAAGCTCACAAAGAAGCATTTCCCAATTTTGCTCAAAAAAGGGAAGCTGTTCAAGTTTCTGGCTTCTAATTTCTTCTGCCGACTGAATTTGATTAGGAATTCCGAATAACCGAGGTAAATTTAAATTTTTAGAGAAGTTCCTGGCTTCCTTGTGGTTCATAGAAATTCAAAAAAGATTTAGCTGTATAGGTAGTTGCTCAATGTTGTTCCAAGGTAAGGGTGGAACTGGGACACCTTTCTGTTCAAGCAACTGCTGGAAGTGACGCGCATTTCCAGGAGAATATTTCTCAATGGGACAGTGGACAAAAAAGTAGATACGCTTACCTAAGCGCAACCACTGATCAACTAAAGTAATCCATTCTTCCATAAATGGCTGATTCACCTTTTGGTCAGGATGGCTGATAAAGCGCACTAAACTAAACGGCGCGGTAACAACAGGTTGCACTGGCACCTTTGGTTTTCGCGGTTCGACTGGCTGCTGTCCGTAGCTAGCTGACCCACTGTAGGCAGGCCGCGTATCCAACAGCACCCGTCCGACACCCAGTTGTTCCAAAACTGTATTGAGATTACTAGCGTGGGGTTCCTTGAACCAATCCGGGTGACGAACTTCGACGGCTAGGGGGGCTTCACTCCGAGACCAAGCATCCAGAAAGGCAGTAAGGTCTTCTAATAAAGTGGGTTCATAGCTAGGTGGGAGTTGGGCAAAGATTGGCCCAAGGTGCTTACCTAAACTCCGCATTTGCTCCAAAAACTCTAAGGCACCGGAAATTGAGGGTTGCAAGCAGCCGTTGTGAGTTAACTGGCGCGGCAACTTTGGGCAAAGTTCAAAACCAGGTCGCATCTGTGATGCCCACTGTGCAACAGTCTCCTGATTAGGTGCTGAGTAAAATGTTGTATTGCCTTCAACTGCGGTGAAACGTTGGCTGTAAAGGTTTAAAAATTCTGCGGCTTTACTTCCTCTAGGATAAAGTTCGCCAACCCAACTTTTATGACCCCAAACAGCGCACCCGATGAAAAAGCTCATATTAATAGGTCACAGCCTCTTTCATCAATCAGAACTTGCAGTTTACCACGACTTCCAGAAGTCACGAGTTTTGAATAACTCTACAAAAGGAGGCTTTGAAAACGATGGCAAGTTCACCTTTAAGTATTTTTGGTTCAACCGATCAAGGATAGACTCAGCCTGATACACTTCCTCATCCGTACCCTCTACCATGACTAGATACTCGCTGCTTGAGTATCGTTCAAAATCAACTCCAGCTTCATCTTCGGGAGTCCCCATCCCAGCTACAACCCTAATCAATCCACCACTTGCAGCACCAATCCCAGTTCCCGCTACAGTCGCCAGTAGAGGCGTTCCCCAAGTTCCAACAGCTAAGACAAGACCAACTTCCGGCATCAATAAAAGACCCAAACCCGCGAAGCAGCCACCAACCGCACCCAACAGGCTACCTACGATTGTTGCGGCCATTGCTCCCATTTCTTCTTGAGAGTTGTCCTCATCCAAGTCATTGAACTTAGTGTTACTAAGCTTCTCTTCGTGGTCTGCGTCTTTAGATTCTAAAGGAACAATAGAAATATGAGGAGTTGGAACTCCTGCACGCTTTAGTTCGTTGAAAACCTGTTCTGCATCTGGGCGGTTAGCAAATGTACCAACAGCGCATCTGTGTTGACCTAAAACCATTTCTTCCTCCTTCTGCAATATGCACAGGCATTATGCAGAGGCAAAGTGACTGTGCATTTAGTTACAGTACAATTAGGTGCATTCTTGAATAATTGAAAGCCTCTACCAATCTCTTTTTAGTCAAAATCTATCCAAGTAAATCAGAGTCGCCAAGATTCTCAATGTATCTATAAAGTTTTTGACAAATTTAGATCTTGTCTTGCAGAATTCTTTAAGCTTGATTACGTCTGTAACTTGACAGTACCCAACTCTCGACTGCTTAACCTTACTCAGGCTCAACTTAAAACCTGGGTAGTTCAGGCGCAAATTCAGAGCCAGCGTGGTCAACTACCAGAATACATTCCTCTGCTTGCCCAAGCTAATCCGTTCTGGTTTGCTGTGCAATTCCAGTGTATTGATGGTCAAGTTCATCAGTTTGGCAACATTACGCTGTTGTTTCCGTTGATGAGTGTGGTTAAGCCGTTTGTGTTGCTATTTTTACTAGAGCAATTGGGGGCAGAAGCTGTGTTTTCTCGTGTTGGGATTGAGCCTTCTGACGAACCGTTCAATTCCCTTAAGCAACTACAAGCAGACCAAGGTTTGCCACGTAATCCGATGCTTAACAGTGGTGCGATCGCATTAGCCTCCTTATTGCCTGGTGAAAATGCTCACTCTCGTTGTGAAAGTCTTTGCCTGTGGCTCAATCATCACTCGAACTCTCAGCTATTTTTAGATGAGTCGATGCTGAGTTCCGTGCGTTCTGTAGCGAATGAACGCAATCGAGCGATCGCAACTTTGCTATCTCAGTCTGGTTATCTAGATGACGTAGAACTTGCTTTAGATACCTACAATCACGTCTGCTGTTTGTCTGGAACCATTGCTGATTTAGCAAGTTTGGGGATGTTGTTGGCGCAATGCCAAAAACCAATCCGGCTAGAACACTGCCGTACTGTTAATAGTTTAATGACTACCTGCGGCTTGTACCAAGCTTCTAGACGCTTCGCTGTAGAGGTGGGACTCCCTACTAAGTCAGGAGTAAGCGGGGCAATGGTTTCTGTGGTGCCATCTCAAGGTGCGATTGCCTATGGCACCGCCCAAGGGGCGATCGCGTGTTACAGCCCTCCTCTCGATCAAGAGGGTAACTCTGTAGCCGGAGTGTTTTTATTACAGCAACTTGCCCAAGTATTGAATTTGAAGGGTTAGAAGGTGATTGTTTTAGCTAGTGATTGCAGAACGTGCGATCGCTCTACAATAAAAAGTTCAAACCTTTGACCATAGGTGCTTGGTCACTATCCTTAGACTAATGGCTACCTTTTCTGATGAGCGCTAGAACACTGTTTGATAAAGTTTGGGACTTACATACTGTTGGTATTTTGCCTTCCGGTCAGACTCAGCTATTTATTGGTTTACATTTAATTCACGAAGTTACCAGTCCTCAAGCGTTTGCGATGCTGCGGGAACGTGGACTGAAGGTGCTGTATCCCGATCGCACTGTTGCCACTGTCGATCACATTGTTCCTACAGAGAACCAATCGCGTCCGTTTGCTGATGTCTTAGCAGAAGAGATGATGCAAGCGTTGGAGAATAACTGTAAAGAGTACGGCGTAAGATTTTATAACATTGGGTCTGGCAGTCAAGGCATCGTTCATGTGATTGCGCCCGAACTGGGTTTAACTCAGCCAGGAATGACAATCGCCTGTGGGGATTCTCATACCTCAACTCATGGTGCATTTGGCGCGATCGCATTTGGCATTGGCACCTCTCAAGTCCGTGATGTCCTAGCCTCCCAAACCCTAGCGCTGTCTAAACTTAAGGTTCGTAAAATTGAAGTCAATGGCAAATTGCCCCCCGGTGTTTATGCCAAAGATGTAATTCTCCATATCATCCGCACCCTCGGTGTGAAAGGTGGCGTTGGCTACGCCTATGAATTTGCTGGTACTACCTTCGAGCAGATGAGTATGGAAGAGCGCATGACTGTCTGTAATATGTCCATCGAGGGTGGCGCTCGTTGTGGGTATGTGAACCCAGATGAGGTGACATATGAATACCTCAAGGGCAGAGATTTTGCTCCCAAAGACGCAGAGTGGGATAAAGCAGTTAGCTGGTGGAACAGCCTCCGCAGTGATGAGGATGCTGTTTATGATGATGTCGTCACCTTTGATGCGGCTGAAATTGCACCTACTGTCACTTGGGGAATTACGCCAGGGCAAGGGATTGCGGTTAATGAAGTGGTTCCTGTTGCCGATACCCTGCCAGAATCAGAAAAAGCGATCGCACAAGAAGCCTATCGCTACATGGACTTCACGCCAGGAACACCGATTCAAGGCACAAAAGTCAATGTCTGCTTTATCGGTAGCTGTACCAATGGACGCATCAGCGACTTACGAGAAGCTGCCAAATTTGCCAAAGGTAAGCACGTAGCCCAAGGAGTCAAGGCATTTGTTGTCCCTGGTTCAGAACGAGTGAAAAAGGAAGCGGAAGCAGAAGGACTAGACAAAATCTTTTTGGAAGCGGGGTTTGAGTGGCGAGAACCAGGATGCTCAATGTGTCTAGCGATGAATCCTGACAAACTTCAGGGTACTCAGTTGAGTGCTTCTTCTTCTAATCGTAATTTCAAAGGTCGTCAAGGTTCGTCTACAGGACGTACACTGCTGATGAGTCCGGCAATGGTGGTTGCTGCGGCGATTAAGGGTGAAGTTTCTGATGTTCGCGAGTTGATGCTACAGGAGTCAGTCTCATGAGTAGTGAAGTAAAAGTGATTGAAGGTCGGGGAATTCCTCTTGTAGGCAATGATATTGATACCGATCGCATTATTCCTGCCCGTTTTTTGCGCTGTGTCACCTTTGATGGTTTGGGGGAACAAGCGTTTGCCGACGATCGTGTGCAAGCGAAAGGGGAACATCCCTTTGATCAGCCACAGTATCAAGGAGCGAATATCTTAGTTGTTAACGGCAACTTTGGCTGTGGTTCCTCACGAGAACACGCGCCTCAAGCCTTGGCAAAATGGGGAATTCAAGCCGTTGTGGGAGAAAGCTTTGCTGAGATATTTTTTGGTAACTGTGTTGCGATCGGGATTCCTGGTGTAACGGCTGAACCTACGACAGTCAAGCAGTTACAGACAATCCTGCAAGAAAATCCCCAAGCTTCGATAACTGTGGATTTAGACGCAATGCAAGTCCATTGTGGAGACTTCCAAGCTTCTGTATCGATGGGTGAGGGTTCACGGCAGATGTTAACTACAGGCACCTGGGATACTTGTGTACAATTGCTTGCTCAAATTGACCCGATTCGAGCTACGGTGGCTAAATTGCCGTATGTAGATTGGGACAGTCGAGTTGTGGCAACATCGTTGTAGGTGGTAGGTGGTAGGTGGACAGAGCTATGCCTTGCTCTTCTTTGAATCTCCCCAAAACCCTAATCTTGCCAAGGAGAGCACCGTAGTTTTTCCCTTACAACCTACCACCTAACACCTAACACCTAACACCTAACACCTTAAAAATCTTCGAGTAGCCACTCTGAGGCACGTTCACCCAACTCAATTGGAATACTGACGGCTTTACCCAACCGTGGACGCTCACGAGTTTCCCGAATATAGTTTTGTACTTGTGTCGCGCCTCCCCAAGCGTGTAGGTAATTAGCGACTGTATTGAGATGCTCTAGGTACTCGGCTTCAGAGAGTGGGAAAGATACCTGTTCTAGGTATTTCCACATGACTTGAACGAAGATTTTCCCCTGAGTCCGTCGTATTTGAATGTCATAAGAGTATCCCCACTTGTTGAGCAGGAGTTGGCGCAAGTCCTGTCCTGTCATAACCCTCTTTGCCTAAGTTTTTGTTTACATTTCGTCACAAATACGACGCTTTTTAACTTTATGATACGGTGTAAAAGAATGTAATAATACCTATATCTGAAGCCGTAAATCCTTTGACTGAAAGGATTTTGGCAACCCTGTTGACGGTTAGATTACTCTACATTATGAGAGCAGGGTTTAAGAAGTTCTGGAAATATTTCCAGAGTTGTTAAAAAAAATATACCCTTAGGCGTTCAGTTATGGCTCAAGTTTCTGGCTCAGCAGATGTTCCTGATATGGGGCGTCGTCAATTTATGAACCTCTTGGCGTTTGGTACGATTACCGGAACAGCTCTGGGAGCGCTCTATCCAGTTATTAAGTTCTTCGTTCCGCCTTCAGCGGCTGGCAGTGGCGGGGGTGTCACGGCTAAAGATGCGTTAGGTAATGACATCGTTGTCAGTGACTTTCTAGCCAATCATGGTGCAGGCGATCGCACTCTCGCTCAAGGTCTCAAAGGTGACCCGACCTATGTTGTTGTTACCGAAGACCAATCCATTGGCAACTATGGTTTAAATGCTGTCTGCACCCACTTGGGATGCGTGGTGCCTTGGAATAGCAACGAGAATAAGTTCAAGTGTCCCTGTCATGGTTCTCAGTACGATAACACTGGTAAGGTGGTACGGGGACCAGCACCTCTGTCTTTGGCATTGGTTCACGCCACTGTCACCGAAGACGACAAGCTTTCCCTCACGCAGTGGACAGAAACTGATTTTCGCACTGGCGAAGACCCCTGGTGGGTTTAATTCAATTCGGACTTAGGGCATCGGGACTGGGGATTAAGGATTGGGGAAGAAGTCTTGAACAAAGCAGAGCAAGTATTGACGATATCCTTTTCCTTAACGCTCCAGCCTCGATGCTTTAATCCTTGTCTCTTCCATCCTTAATACCCAATCCCTCTTCGAGTTTTTTGCTTTAAAAGATGAGAACACCTTCTTTATCGGTGATGTACAACTTCCTCAACAAGCGGGTAATCACCAGAACCGTTGTGCTGGCTTTGGCAACCCTGGCATTATTCTTCGTTAGTGATATTACGCTTCCTCAGTCAGCTAGTGCATACCCCTTCTGGGCACAGGAAACCGCGCCAGAAACTCCCCGTGAACCGACGGGACGGATTGTTTGTGCCAACTGCCACTTGGCAGCGAAACCTACAGAAGTCGAAATTCCCCAGTCCGTTTTGCCAGATACGGTATTTGAGGCTGTGGTGAAGATTCCCTACGACCTAAACGCACAACAGGTTTTGGGTGATGGCTCCAAAGGCGGCTTAAATGTCGGTGCAGTGGTAATGTTACCAGAAGGCTTCAAGATTGCCCCTGAAGACCGAATTCCTGAGGAGATGAAGGAAAAGGTTGGCGGCGTTTACTTCCAACCTTACAAGGAAGACCAGGAAAACGTTATCATCGTTGGTCCACTACCCGGTGAACAGTACCAAGAAATTGTTTTCCCTGTCCTGTCTCCTGATCCAAACACTGATAAATCCGTTCGCTTTGGTAAGTATCCTGTTCATATTGGGGCTAACCGTGGACGTGGTCAGGTTTATCCTGCTGGTAACAAGAGCAATAACACCATCTACAATGCCTCGAAAGCGGGTCAAATTTCTCAGATTAGTAAGCTGGAAGATGGTGGCTATGAAGTCACGATTCAAACAGCAGACACTGGGACAGTTGTTGATGCAATTCCTGCTGGTTTGGAGTTGATTGTATCTGAAGGGCAGGACGTTACTGCTGGTGAAGCTCTGACGAATAATCCTAATGTTGGTGGATTTGGTCAAGCGGATGCTGAGGTTGTCTTACAAAGTCCAGCACGAATTAAGTGGTTAATGGTATTCATCGGCGGGATTATGCTGTCCCAAGTGTTCCTGGTGCTGAAGAAGAAACAAATTGAGAAAGTTCAAGCGGCTGAAATGAACTTCTAAGTTCTCTGCTAAATTACAAGTTGTAGGACAAGCTGAACGGCTTGTCCTTTTTTATTGAATTGTTCAATTTTTTGTCTAAATTAACGCGATCGCATTATTGCTTTTTTGGTTATCGGTTAGCTATCTCGAATTGCGGCTGCTGTTGCCAAGGTTTCTGCACCTTGTTGCATGGCTTCAATATTGGACTCTGACCAAGAACGAGTATCCTGGCAGTGATGAGCGACGAGTAACCCCCACAATCGACCCTGATTAAGGACTGGCACGACTAAGTTAGCGCGAACCTGCATGTCTCTTAAGAAGTCTCGGTGACAAGCTTGGATGGGTTCTGTTTCTATATCTGCGATCGCTCTTACTCGTCCGGCTTCGTACATGGCGGCGTATTCACTATTGAAACACTCATCGGGTCCGGTTGAGCCGAAGATAGAAAACTCGCTAGAACTCAAGGACTCGAATGTAACTCGTCCTTCCCATTCGCGGTAAAAGTAATACAAGACTACGCGATCGACCTGAAGAGAATTCCTTAATTTGTCGGTGGTTTCTTGGACTACTGTATCTCTTGCAAGAGTGGCAGCAAGGCGATTCGCAACTCTTAGCAAATTTTGATCGGACATCAGCTCTGTGGGGACTCCTAGAGTAGTTTGTTGAACTTCTCTGATCATATAGAGTAGCTTTTGCTGTTTGGCTGGCTTTTGGTACTTTCAGTTTTGTGAGTTGCTAAGAGTGGTTTGCCGTTGCTGCCAAATTTCTTGAAGTCTTGTAATTGCGTCTTGGGTGTAGCGGGTTGCTTCTTTGAGAATGGCTGTCCATAGGGTTGTGAGGGTTGGCAAGTTTTGGCAACCGCGAATTAGGGTACGACAAGCAGCAATCCACTGTTCTAATTTTCGGTAACTGATGAAATAGCCGCCTCTTCCTTCGAGATGCACCCAAAGCACATGTTGCCATTTTTGCCAGTTAATGATGCGCTTGGGGTTAATCTTTAGATGCTTTGCGATTTGCTTGAGGCTGATTACGAAGGTGTTTGGGTTAATGCGATCGCGTAGAGGCGGCATGGTTCTTTCAATCCCTGGATAAATCACTGGTGTTCAGTTACTGATGAACTGATGAGGCTTTAGTCTCTGGGAATGCTGTGACGCAAAACGCTCATTACTTCGCCTGAGATGGATGTGGGTTGCAGGGGACTCCAGGCGGTAACTTCGGCAAAACCGAGGCTGTAGAGGTGACGAATCGTGCTGTGGACTCCGTTGCGAGAACCGATGAGCATCACTTTGATGTGTTCTTTCTTTGGGCGTGGTGTGGGGAAGTCGGAGGAGGCAGGAGGAGTGGGGGCTTCGTTGGGGTCTGGGAGAGATTCTTGGGACATTTGTGTGTACCGATGAATGGATGATGTCTCTTATTAGAGACATCATCCATTCTACACCTAGTGTCATATATAAGAGACATTTACTTCGTCATCAGGTTTTGACAAAATCTGAGGCATGGGAAAAGCAGGGCAAGCCCTCAAGCAGGTGTTGGAAACCTATGACATTAGCCAAAATCGGCTAGCTGTGATGATGGGAACTCGGCGGGGGAACGTTCACCGCTGGGTTAATGAGATGGCAGATCCTTCGGCTGATGCCGTTCTTGAGATTCGGGACGGACTTGAGAAGATTAATTCAGATGCGGCGGAAGAATTTATCAGGTTGTATTTGAGTAAATCAACTCAGAATGATTAGTCCTAGATAATTCTCATGTCTGGACACAGGTTTTAAAAGCCAAGCTAGACTCTGAATTATAGTGATTTCCAAAAGCGGTAATCTTTTAGCACAAGAATTCGATCTAAATCATTTTCTACAGCTCTAAGCAGTATTTTGGAATTTTTGAGATGGAAAATTATAAAGCACCATGCCTACCATTCAATGTCTTCAGGAACATATAAAGTCTGGCAATTGTACTTATCCGGTATTCATAGGCTTTATTTCAGCCTCAGAAGTCTTGCAAATTGCAGAAGCACCTAGCTTTTCAAAAAAAACTACAAATCAGCAAATAGCCCAAAATATACTTACACCACCGATTAAAGATTGGCAACGCCCACTAAATGTAGAGCGAGTCCAAAATATAAAGCTGTTGTTTAACAACTCTGGGGAATTTATGCCAAACCCAGTTTTGCTGTGTCAGAACGGTACAACTTCTCAAACCAATATTGAAATACGCCAGCAGCAAACAACAAGCGGTGGAGTTCCTACAATGGTTTGGGATGTCATCATACCCATACCAAATACTGGTGATCCTATTCCTTTCTGGATTCTTGATGGTCAGCATAGAATCAATGGGTTAGCTGGCTCTCAACAATCAGGTAATCCGATTCCTGTTGTTTTGCTCCTGGAGCAAGGTCAACATGTATATAGCGGTCCAATAGTAGCTAAACTCTTTGCCCAAGTTACAACTTCTGCAACTAAGCTTGATGATTTACACAATGAGTGGTTAACTTTTGCCTTTGGACTAAAAAATTACGCCAATGGACCTAGAAGCCTTCAAGATAGGCAAGCAATGGAATGTGTTGCACTCCTTTGCCGCGACCCTATTATTCAACAAACAAGAGTAAGTAATCCATTTTGCAATCAGATTAAATTTAATGCAGAGAGTAATGTTGAGTTAACTCCAGGTGGTTTTGCATATAGTTGCATCGAACTTAAAGATCTTGTCAGTAAACATTATTATGGAGCCGCTTCTCCAATTAGTTTTTATCTAAATCCTCAAGATTTATCTCAACAGATTGGGCTAGCCTATTTAGCTCTTACTCAAGTTGTTCAGGCACCTCAAAACCAATCAGTTTTCTTCGGTTCGTCTGGTCCTAATCAATCGGGGCAGAGAATTATGCAAGATGCTTATCTGGTAGGAGTTTTCTCATATCTTTTGCATCACGGCATTCCAGCTTCTTGGGAAAACATTTTACGAACATTATCTTTTCATACAACTAATTGGAATTTTCAAAGTTGGGTTCGTTCATTGAATGGTTCGCATCAAACAATTTCTAAAAAACTTGCCTTTAGCGTCTTTGCTAAAGTTTTTCGTGAAAGTCAGCTACCGACAGCAGCAGGTAATCTAGCTGATTATCTTCGAGGTAATAATGCAACTGTAATGTTTGAGTTCTCACATTTGACTCCAGCAGGAAAGCCTGCAAAACAGGGAAGAGAAACTTTCACAGTTACAAGAGGAGCCACCCTGTCACAAATTATTCATCCTCGAAAACATATTAAGAAAGCAGCCATTAGTGAGAACATTGGTAATCTTGTTATTTCAGATATGAACAGTCCGCCAGGTCGAGTTGTGTTCTATCCAGAAATTATCAGGAGTGGGATGAAACTAGATTCAAATAAACACTTAAGTCCTCTTTCATTACTAATTACGATGGAACACTATGGCGGAGTTGAATTTACAGCCCAGCTAGAGATTAGCTGGTAAGTATTATGTTTGAGTACCGTATTCGCTGCACTCAAGAATACATAACATCTCTAGAACTTTCTCTTCAAAGTAGTTGGCTAAATCAATATGAGACGTACTGTAGAAGTAATCTCTCTCTACCTCATGCATTTGCTTTAATCCATCCTTGGCATTACTGTCAAGACTCTACACAGTTGAGAGTAAATGGAGTGCGTGGTAGTCGCAGTTTTCACAAAGAAGTTGGGATGAATAGCTTACTATGTGCTTCAGAACTAATTTGGGGATACAAGTGTTCTCGCAGCCTCGGCGAGGAAGTTCAGGCAGATCATCTCTTTCCATACTCACTAGGAGGTCAAACAGTTGCGTCAAATAAGGTATATCTTTGTTCTTTGCACAACCAAATGAAATCCAATGACATCCATATTTTTCCTTGGGAAAACGGCGAACCTGCTTGGTTATCTAATTGTTTAGAGATGATTGCACGGATTAAGCGGCTAACTTGAGCGATCTCCAAGCCAGCTATTGAAAATTACAATTAATCTGACCTCAACTTGTTACATCTTGCAATATTAGAATTTTTGTAATTTGTTGTATGTTAAATAGAGCATACAAAAAATTGATTTTACTGTCAAGTATGTTAATGTTTGTTTGATAAGACATAAACTTTGATAAGACATAAACTTTGAGGAGTGCCCTAGTGACAAACCTTAGGCAATTCCAAGTAAATGGTTCCTGTCAAAAGGAAGTACAAGTTTTTTTGGACACCGTTAAAGCTATACAACCGACTGTTGAGTGGGGATGGAATACCCTTGAGCCAGGATGCGAAAACAATCCTGAGGAAGTTCAAGGGTTTGGGTATACCAATCTTCCTCGTAAGCATCTAAGTCGTCTTGCCGATTTTTTAGAGTTGCAACTAGTGTATGTAAGCGAAAATCTACAACCTGAAACAGTTAGAACACTTCAGCTTATAGAACGAAAGTGAGGATGAAAATTTATGGTACTTCCTTTTCACCATACTTTTCCAGCTATTAGGGGCATCCAAGCAGGGCGTGAATACTACATATCTATGTGTCCCGTCCGGCTGATTCCCAAGCTGTTCTCCTTTGACGATGAAGAAATTCCGGCTGAAATGAGGGCACAGCGAACACTGAATCGGGTAAGAATACCAGAAATCGCTCAGTATATCCTGGATAACCCAAGCAGTTACATTTTCTCAGCCATCACAGTTTCAATCAACGCTGAGATTAAGTTTGAACCAATCAGCTCAGAAGATATTGGAATGTTAAAGATTCCAATGGATGCCAGGTTTGTCATAAATGACGGACAACATCGACGTGCAGCATTTGAGATGGCTCTGAAGGAAAACCCCGAAGTTGGGGATGAAACGATTTCGGTCGTCTTCTTCCTGGACGTGGGACTGAAGCGATCGCAGCAGATGTTCACCGATCTCAATCGCTATGCTGCTCGTCCCGATCCATCGCTCAATATCCTCTACGATCACCGCGATCGCAAAGCAGTTCTATCCAAGACGGTGATGAAAGCGGTAAAAATCTTTAACAAGCTGACGGACACCGAGCGAAGTAGCCTACCACCACGCTCCAGCAAATTATTTACCTTAAGCGGTATCTATACCGCAACTAATCTACTTCTTGCTAATTATAAGGATGTTGATTTTGACAAACAAAGCAGTTTAGCATCACAATACTGGAACGCTGTAGCTGCTCAAATGTCTGATTGGCAAGATGTTTTACATAAAAAGGTGTCTGCTGGTGAATTACGCCGAGATTATGTCCACAGCCATGCGGTAACACTGGTTGGGTTGGGTGGCGCTGGCGCTGCTTTGCTTTCTCTCTACCCCGATGATTGGGCAAATCGGCTCAAACCTCTACAGACCATAAACTGGGAACGCTCTAATCCCGCCTGGGACGGATCGATCATTGTTGGTGGTAGCGTCCACAACAACCGAACTTCCAGAAGTTTTATGATTAGTTACCTCAAAAAGGCTCTAGGCTTACCCTCGGAGGATATCTGAAAAGTATTCAAAGCTATTTGATTTCTTCTAGCATCCCGATTACATTTCCCCGCCCCCTAAATCCCCCAATTCTGGGGGACTTTGAGTTCTGCTTCCCCCAAAGTTGGGGGGTTAGGAGGGCGAAATTATAAAGGCTGCATAAGTCCTATCCATATCGTCTATCCCACTGTACTGATGGAAAAAGACTCTTATAGAATTCGCGGCACTACAAAGCCAATTGAGCAATCTGCTCGTCGCTTGCGTCAACAGCTAACTCCCGCAGAAGCTCACTTGTGGAGTGCGTTGAGCCGTCGTCAACTGGCAGGACTCAAGTTTCGCTCTCAACATCCAGTGGGACGTTTTATTGTTGACTTTTATTGTCCAGCCTGCAAGTTGGTTATTGAAGTCGATGGAGACATTCATGCTCAGCAAAAAGACTATGACAGTGTTCGGACAGAGCAGCTTCAGGCTTTTGGCTATCAAGTACTGAGGTTTACAAACGAAGATGTTTTGAGCGATCTGCAAACCGTTCTAGCGCACATTGTCAAAGTAGCAGAAGCTCAGTTCCCCCCAGAATTGGGGGGCTAGGGGGGCTAAATCCTCGTCTGAAGAAGAAAAGTTGTTAGGAAGTATTCACCAATGAACGTCATTCAAGAAGCTGACAATCCAAGTTCAGCCCAACCCGTTTTGGCAGAGTCTGTTAGACAAGATGTTAAGTGGCTAACGGCTGAAATTCAAGGACTGTACTGTTTAGATGAAGTTCCTTGGGTTGTTGGTTATTCCGGTGGCAAGGATAGCACTGCTGCGCTTCAACTTGTTTGGAATGCCATTGCTGCATTACCCAAAAAAGAGCGAACTAAACCAATTCATATTATTTCGACGGATACATTAGTTGAAAATCCCATCATTTCTGCTTGGGTACGCCAGTCTTTGGAACGAATGGAAACATCAGCTCAGGCTAAGAATTTACCGTTTCAACCCCATCCGCTAAAACCTTCGCTAGAAGATACTTTTTGGGTTAACTTGCTGGGTAAAGGGTATCCGGCTCCTCGTAATAAATTTAGATGGTGTACGGCACGTCTCAAAATTAATCCTGCTAACCGCTTTGTCCGAGACATTGTTCGTGAAAGTGGTGAAACTATCTTAATTCTTGGCACTCGCAAAGCCGAAAGCCAAAAGCGAGCTTCCACAATGGCAAAACACGCACAGGGCCGAATACGCGATCGCCTGAGTCCTAATGCCAGTTTGCCTAATTCTCTAATCTACACACCGATTGAAGACTGGAGTAACGATCAGGTTTGGCTGTATTTAATGCAATGGGAAAATCCTTGGGGATATAGCAACAAAGAGCTATTCCAAATTTACCGTGGAGCTTCTGCCGATAACGAATGTCCTTTAGTCATTGATACTTCAACCCCCAGTTGCGGCAGTTCTAGATTCGGTTGTTGGGTTTGTACATTGGTTGATCGTGACAAATCAATGGAAGCAATGCTTCTCAACGATGAATCTAAAGAATGGATGCAAGCTCTCTTAGATTTTCGAGATGAATTAGATTTTCATACTAATGAGAAGCTAGAACAGGAGCGGCAAAATCGAGATTTTCGCCGTATCACTGGAAATGTTCAACTCTTTGAGCGCAATGTAGAAGGCTCAAAAGAAAAAGAAGTAACGAATGTTCCTGGGCCTTATATCAAAGCCTATCGAGATGAGCTGTTGATAAAACTTCTGAAAACTCAACAGGAAGTCCGTCAAAAAGCTCCACCAGAAATGCAAGATATCGAACTGATTTCCCTCGATGAACTCAGTGAAATTCGACGGATTTGGCTAGAAGAAAAACACGAATTTGACGATTCTCTCCCCCGCATCTACCACGAAGTCACTGGCGAAATCTTCCTCGATCCACGTCTCAATGCAGGCAATGCTTACCTAGGTGTTGATGAATGGAGCATCCTTGCAGAACTGTGCGAGGACTCCATGCACCTCGAACTCATGAATCGGCTTCTCGACACCGAACGCCAGTTCCAAACCATGTCCCGCCGCGTTGGACTCTACGAAAAACTAGATAAATGCTGCGAAATCAATTTTGACTCCAAAGACGAAGCCCTAGAAAATGCCCATCGCACTCGCACCCTCAAACAAGCTGCAACCCAAGGCGATATTGATACTGTCAGACAACTGACAACAGACAAAGCCAACCCATCCAATCCAACTAATGCGATAGCTTGCGCTGCTGCAAAGCAGATCGCTCAACCCAACTCCTGGGCAGAAGCGAAATTCAGCAAAGCTCCCTCCTCATCGCCCCTTGCAGCCGAATCCACAGCAAGCTACAGCCTTAAAGATACTCCCACTCCTCAGCCCGAAACAGAGAAAGACTACAAACCCCAAGGGATTCCCCACATCATCCTCACTGAACTGGTTTTGCAGAATTTCGGTCCCTATCAAGGTCAACACACCATCGACCTCACTTCCCCCAACAACAACCAGCCAATCATCCTATTCGGAGGCATGAACGGTGGCGGCAAAACCACCCTCATGGATGCCATCCGTTTAGCACTCTACGGACAACGCGCTCTATGCTCCACCCGTGGCAAGCTATCCTACAGCGACTTCCTCAAAGAATGCGTCAACCGCCAAACCGACGACGAACCTACAACCATTGAACTTACCTTCCAGCAAACCCTCAACAACGCACCCCAACCTACCCAATTTCGAATCCATCGCACCTGGAACCGACAACCCAAAAACGGACGCGACACACTGAACATCCTTAAAGATGGCTCTCCCGATGCCGCCCTCACCAATGCCTGGGATGAACGAATTGAAGACCTGCTACCCCTCGGCATCTCCAATTTATTTCTGTTTGACGGAGAACAAGTCAAAGAACTCGCAGAACAAGACGAACTACCACCCATCGTAGTTACTGCTATGCGATCGCTCCTCGGTTTAGAACTACCCGATCGCCTCTCCACCGATCTAGACGTACTCATTGCCCGCAAACGCAAAGCAAGCGCTAAACGTCAGGACTTAAAAAAACTCGAAGAAATTGAACATCGCTTAGAGTCCCTTACCCAAGAAAAGCGGACAGCCAAGCAAAAATTAGCTGCCATTCAACCTCGACTAGAAGCCGCACAAAACAAGCTAAACCAAGCAGAAGAAGCTTTTCTGACCCAAGGAGGCAAGATTGCCGCCGAACAAACCAACCTAGAAACCAAGGTTCAACGCCTACAAGAAGAGGTAGAAAGCGATCGCCAAGCCCTGCGCGATTTAGCTGCCGGAATCCTGCCACTGGCGATGATTCAACCACTGCTGCAACAAGCTCAATTCCAAGCCCAACAGGAAGTACAACACCAACAACAAGAAGCTGCCCGCGACCAGATACAAACTCACGACCAACGCCTCCTAGACTTCCTACCCGCGCTCAAACTCAAAGCCAGCCAACTCAAACAGATTCAAGCCTTTCTAGCGGCTGAGCAACAAGCCCTGACCCAAACTCAAATCGATGCTTGGTTAGGTGCCAGTGCCAATCACGTCCATCAACTTGCCAGTTTATTGGAGCATGGATTACCCAGCCAGTACTTTTCCGACCTAACCCCCCTAACCTCCTCACTAAAGCTCCGGCTTCCCTACGATAGCGAAGCGGCACGAAGTGCGGGAAGGGGGGAACTGAACTCCCCTCTCCTTGCAGGAGAGGGGCAGGGGGAGAGGTCAACCGAGAAGTCTTGGTTACCCAACCCGATCCAGCAAGCCCAAGAACGAATCCAGCACTTGCAAGATTCTCAAACTGAAATAGATGCCACAGAACGCTATCTAGCCACAGCCGCAGCCCCCGAAGTTTACGAAAAACTCAAACATCAGTTCCAAAAAGCACAAACTGAAGTCATTCACCTCTCAACCGACCACGAACAGGCTCATCGAGAGTTGGAGGAAATCAAAAAAGCGATCGCCCGTGTCAAGCAAGAACTTGTAGACTACAGCACTGTTGCGATCGAGCAACAGACAACCGAACACACCCTCAAAGCCGCAGCCAAGGCTCAAGAAACGTTAAAAGAGTTCAAAAAACGCCTCAAACTCCGCAAACTCAACCAACTAGAAACCCTAGTAACCGAGTGCTTCCTCTACCTGCTCCACAAATCCAATCTGGTGCATCGCATCCAAATTGATACCGAAACATTCTGTCTATCCCTATTTGATTACGAAGGACAACCCGTTCCCAAACATCGCCTCTCGGCAGGAGAAAAGCAACTGCTAGCAATCTCCCTCCTGTGGGGACTCGCCCGTGCATCCGGTCGGCAACTCCCCGTAGCGATCGATACACCACTCGGTCGCCTCGACTCCACCCACCGCAACAACCTAGTTGATCGCTACTTTCCGCAAGCTAGCCATCAAGTCATCCTGCTTTCCACCGACACCGAAATCCGAGAAGAAGAAGTAAAACGGTTAAGGGATAATAATGCGATCGCTCATGAATATCTTTTGCAGTACGATGCAGACAAGCATCACACCCAAGTCAAACTCGGCTATTTCTGGTAAACAAAATGGAACTACTTGTAATATCAATTCCCTAAATGCTTGCTACAGAGACTTTTCTTGTTCCCCCCTTATTAAGCTATGCATTAATCGCATCTTTCTTAACAGTTGGGGAGTTGACAACGGGAAGAGAAGAGTGAGAGAGTTGCCAAGTGACAGCAATGTCATGCAAACGTCGCCGACCGCGCCAAAGGGTCTTCACCCCAGGCTCTCCATCACGCTTGCGCCCTAAGAAACCTCCAAGTTGAGCGAGCCAACGCACGCAAGTGTGCAGAGTTGGAGGGGTGGTGGTGGGGATTGAGGTTTTGTGAATCCGACAGTAGAGAGCCTGCCACTCGTGAGTTTCTAGTACAGTGTCTGCGGGTTGTTCAGGGAAGGCACGGGCTTGGTAGGTAATCCACAACAAGCGCCAAGCAACAATCGCATAGGTAGGGCTTGCTGCACAAAGCCGAAACCCTTAGCCATCAATAGTTTAAGCGGGATTGATAGTTGCTCAGCTCCCAGGAAATCTGGTAAAATTCGTCAAAACCCTTGCACCCCCGCTCAGGTAGATGT
>JAHHIF010000052.1 GCA_019358875.1 Symplocastrum torsivum CPER-KK1 | reverse complement strand
GTTGCAGTTGTTGACGTTCTCTCTCGTCCAGGCTTAGTGGCTTGGGGGCTAGTCTAGGCAAGGCTCTATCCCTACGTTAGATTGGCTCTATTAATAGTAGCCTAACTTCCGCCGAAGTCTACTAGTTGATTAACTTGACTCAATAAAACCAGACTATCTGCTCCTGCCCACTGCGGGTCTGTGGGGGGAAAGTAATGACCAATATCCCCCAAACTCAAAGCACCCAGCATTGCATCCATAATCGCGTGAGTTAGGACATCGGCATCACTGTGACCTAGTAGCCCCAACTTGTGAGGAATCTCCACACCACCAATAATTAAAGCCCGCCGCCTCTCCCAAGAGTTCTATCTGAACACCATTGGCAAGATGCGCTCCTACAGCAGCAAAGATATCTCGTCCGTGAAAGGTCGTGCTGGGGGATGGTGTCCGCCAGTAGTAAGGATTTGTGAGTTCAACTGCTGCAACTACCGGATTTTCGCTCAAAACACCACTGAATAACCCGTTGTCTAGCCCGACTAAGAGAAGCCAGCATCAAGTTGGATAGCTACTCCTCTGCGGCAACTGCCTACCCCCGGATCGACTACAGCAATATGTACTGTTCCACCTGGAAAGTAGGGGTAAGCATTCATTAAGCTAAACCGACCAGCCGCAATGTTTTGGGGTGGAATCTCGTGCGTTAAATCCACAACCGTCAAAGCCGGATTGATCTACACTATAGACTATATGTTGCTTCATGAAGCTGGTTTAAACCTGTACCTCGAAATATGTTGTTTTAATGAAGCTGATTTAAACCTGCGCCTCAGAATATGTTGTTTTCATGAAAGAACTGGAGAAAAAACATAATCTCTACTGTTTTTGTTTTAATTAAGTGCAGCAAAAATTGTTGAGGCTGGTTAGCCTTACCAGCCAGAAATAACTCATCCGTGAGGAAAGGATAAAAGCCTTTCTGAAGGAATAAGAAACTCCTGCTTGTTGTATCAGTGCAGTTTCAATAAAGCGAAATGCTGATCTGTAAGGGAATTTTACAGATTTTAAGGTAATAGCTGTGAGGGAACCACACTTCACTATATAAGTCAGGCATAAAGCCGATCACTTATACTTATCTGCTCAATAGGCTTAACTTCTATCCAGTACAGGATTTTAAGGTCGTTGTCACCAACTTATTTGTCTGTAAATCTTTGATTTCAAAGCAAGGCTTTAACAGATAGGTGCAAATATGACAATCCCCAAAAGAAGCCGACTAGTTTATGAATATTTTAAGTAAATTACAGAGATACTGGAAGCTTAGTGTACTTAGTTCCTTCGTGTTAGGTGAGGCGATAACCCTAACACTACACTTCGATAGCAATTTCGCTTGGGGTCAAGTCACCAGTGATAATTCTTTAGGAAGTGAAAGTTCTTTAATCACATCCCCTACACCAGGAACATTTCAAATTGAGGGTGGAGCAACTAGAGGTACAAATCTCTTCCACAGTTTTAGCGAGTTTTCTGTACCTACTTTAGGTATTGCCTACTTTAACAATACAAGCGAGATTCAGAACATCTTTAGCCGTGTAACAGGTGGTTCTGTCTCTAACATTAATGGTTTGATAAGAGCCAACGGCGTTAACCTGTTTTTACTCAATCCTAACGGCATTATTTTTGGCTCTAATGCCTCGCTAGACATTGGGGGTTCCTTCATGGGGAGTACGGCTAGTAGCTTAAGCTTTGCTGATGGTAGTCAATTTAGTGCTACGGCTCCCAAAACTACACCCTTGCTGAGTGTCAACGTTCCCTTTGGTTTGCAATACGGAGGTAATGCCGGAAGTATTCAGGTGCAAAGTTCTACGCTCCAAGTACCTGATGGTGAAACATTAGCCCTTGTGGGTGGCGATGTGCTGCTCAATGGCACTTCTTTGCAAGCGGCAGGAGGTCGAGTTGAGTTAGGTGGAGTAGCAGGAACGGGAGTAGTTGGGCTTTCTATCAGTGCTAATGACCTGCGTCTGAGTTTTCCTGATGCATTAGTACTTTCTAATGTATCCCTGAGCAATGAGGCTGGTGTGTTTGTACTCGCTGGCGGAGGCGGCAGTATTGCCATCAATGCCCAGAACTTAAATATGGCGGAAGGAAGCGAACTCCTGGCAGGTATAGCTGCTGGGTTGGGTTCTAGTGACTCAATAGCAGGCGATATTGAAATTAATACGACAGGGGCAATCAACCTTACAGATGAGAGCTATATCTACAATTTGGTGTTAGTAGGAGCCGTTGGCAAGGGTGGCGACATCAACATCACAACGGGGCAGTTGCTTATCTCTGATGGGACACAGGTCGCAGTTGGAACATCGGGTTCAGGAGATGGGGGGAATTTAATTGTCAACGCCTCCGATTCCGTGCAAGTGATTGGTACCACCCTTGATGGTCAGTTTCCCAGTGCCTTAGGTGCTTTAACTCTTGGCACAGGTAGGGCAGGAAACGCAGAGATTAGGACGAGGCAGTTGCTCATCTCTGGTGGGGCACAGGTAGGAGCTGGTACCTTTGGTTCAGGGAACGGGGGAAATTTAATTGTTAATGCCTCCGACTCCGTGCAGGTGATTGGCACCTCTACTGATGGTCGGGCTTCCAGCGGCTTGTATACTCAAACTGAACCTGGAAGTACGGGCATGGCAGGAAACCTAGAGATTACGACAGGGCAGTTGCTGCTCTTGGATGGAGCACAGGTCTCAGCTAGTACCCTTGGTTCAGGGAACGGAGGAAATTTGATTGTCAATGCGTCCGATTCTGTGCAGGTGATTGGTACCTCCGCTAATGGAATTCCCAGCGGTTTGTTTAATGATACTCCAGGTAAAGGTAATGCGGGGAACGTGGAGATTACAACAAGGCAGTTGCTCGTCTTTGATGGGGCATATGTCGATACTAAAACCTTGCGTTCAGGCAACGGAGGGGATTTAATTATCAATGCCTCGGATTCCGTGCAAGTGATTGGCACCTCTGCCAATGGGTTTCCTAGCCTCTTGATTACTTCAACTTATGGCACAGGGGCGGCAGGAAACCTAGTGATTACAACAGGGAGATTGCTCGTCTTGGAGGGAACACAAATTTCAGCTAGCACCTTTGGCTCAGGCGATGGGGGGAGTTTAATTGTCAATGCCTGGGATTTAGTAAAACTGGCTGGCATCTCCTCCGATGGTCAGGCTTCAAGCAGCTTGAATGCTGGCACTACAGGCACAGGTACAGGGGGGAACCTAGAGATTATAACGGGACAGTTGCTTGTTTTGGATGGCTCACAGGTCGATGTTAGTACCTTAGGCAAGGGGAACGGAGGGAACTTAATTATCAATGCCTCTGAAGGAGTGCAAGTGATTGGTACTACCCCCGATGGTCAGTTTCCCAGTGGCTTATTTGCTTTAACTACCCCTAGATCAACAGGCAATGGCGGCAATATCAACATTAGTACAAACAACCTGGACTTAAGCAATGGTGCTGTAATTTCTTCCCAGAGTGAGGGCAGTGGCAAGGCAGGCGGTATTACCATTCATGCTCTTCATGCATTGAATCTCAATAACGGGGAGATTTCAGCCACTGCAAACCTTTCAGATGCAGGCAACATCAATGTTGAAGCTCCCTCCATCCGTCTGGACAACGGGGCATCCATCAACGCTAATACTTTTGGAGGGCAGGGGAATATTAACCTGAATTCTGCTGATTTGGTGTTGCGTCATGGCAGCAACATCACCACCAACGCACAGGGCAGCTCTGTTATCGGTGGTAACATCACCATCGATACTGGTGTATTAGCTGCCCTGGAAAATAGTGACATTAGTGCGAATTCAGCTAACTTCCGTGGCGGAAATGTCACCGTTACAGCTCAAGGTATCTTTGGCACAGAGTTTCGGGAGCAACTGACACCATTGAGTGACATCACTGCCACTGGGGCAAATTCTTCGTTAAATGGCACCGTGACAATCAACACGCCTGATGTTGACCCTAGCCAGGGATTGGTAAACTTGCCAGACGAGCCAGCTAATGTGGAAGTTGCTGAGGGTTGCCAGTCGGCGGAAGAGCAAGTAGCTATTGAGTTTTTCAATACGGGTAGGGGTGGCTTAGCACCCAGTCCTTACGAACCACTTAGCAGTACTGAGATCTGGGAAGATGTGCCACGCTCAACGCAGGAAGCTGAGAACTTGGCGGCTCCTACTAGTGCCTCGGTACCAGCAACCCGGACTGACAAAATTGTGGAAGCTCAAGGCTGGCTGATAAACGAAACAGGGAAAGTTGTTCTCGTGGCTGAAGTACCTGCTACCCGATCGCAACATCGTTGTCGCCTACATTAGCTACCTGTGACTGTTTCATTTCACAGCGTTCGAGAACGAGCCTATGAGCAGAAAAGCATCTGGATTTTGGTATCACATCCGGCTTCTGGTGAAGTCCGTGCCACTCAAGGCTTACCACCGGATACTTGGACTAATCCTTTTAGCCTTGTTGACACTAATTACAACCTTATGTATTCCAACGTTGGCAACTCAAAGAGTTGAAGGAAGTTCTGAGGCACTAACTCAAACTTCCAATGCTCACTCGCTACTGCAACAGGGCATAGAACTGTATGAGGCTGAACAGTTTTCAGAAGCAATAGAGGTTTGGCAGCAGGCGACTTCTGCATTTTTAAGCCAGGGAGATACCCTGAACCAAGCACTGGTGCTGCGCTATCTTTCCTTGGCTCATCAGCATTTAGGACAGTGGGAGGAAGCCCAAAGAGCGATCGCATCCAGTCTTGAATTACTAGATAATCAGAGGAACACAGCGAATACCCAGAATTACTTAGACGTTTTTGCCAAAGCCTTGAACACTCAAGGTCGTCTACAAGCGACAAAGGGACAGTGGTCAGACGCTCTCTCAACCTGGAAGAAAGCAGCCGTTACTTATAAAAAAGCTGGCAATGAGACAGGTGTTATTGGTAGCTTAATTAACCAAGCCCAAGCCCTTCAAGCATTAGGGCTGAGCAGTCAGGCTGAAGCCGAATTACTTCATGTTGAGCAAATCCTACTACAGCAACCAGACCCTGAGCTGGCAACTATTGGGTTGCAAAACCTTGGTGAGGCTTTGAGACGAGTTGGCAATCTTAGTAAGTCTCAAGAAGTCTTGCAGAAAAGTTTGGCAGTGGCTAAAGAATTTCAACTCTCTAGAGCACAGAGTTCTGCTTTGCTTGAGTTAGGTAATACTGAACGTGCTTTAGCGAATAGAGCGATCGCAATTGGCAAGCAAGACGACGAAAAGCAGCATATTCAAGCAGCGATCGCATCTTATCAACAAGCCGCCGACTCTCCGACTCTCCGAGTCCAAGCTCAGCTCAATCTCCTGAGTCTCCTGGTAGAGTCGGGGAAACCATCAGAGGCAGAAAAATTAGTATCGGTAATCCAGCCTTCACTGCTTAACCTGCCTCCAAGTCGAACTAATATTTATGCCCAACTTAACTTTGCCCAGAGCCTAACGAAATTAGGGATTGGGAAAAAGTTAGAGGTTGAACAGTCTTCTCTAACACGCCAGTATCCAGCCTCCTCTATTGCTCAGATTTTAGCCACGGCTGTCCAGCAGGCTCGAAGCTTGAAAGATCGGGTAGCCGAATCCTACGCCATTGGACAATTAGGTGGGCTGTATGAGCTAACTGAGCAATTGAGTGCAGCCTATGACTTGACTCAGCAAGCTCTTCTCCTCGCTGAAGAAATGCAAGCTCCCGAAATTCGCTATCGTTGGGAATGGCAAATGGGACATTTATGGGAAAAACAGGGAGATATAAAAAAAGCGATCGCTGCCTATGAGGAAGCCGTTGCAACTCTCAAGTCCGTTCGCAGTGATTTGCTCACTATCATTTCAGAGGTACAGTTCTCTTTCCGGGACAATGTGGAGCCTGTTCACCGCAAGCTAGTTGATTTGCTATTAAGAACTGAAACCGATACTGAACCTAATCAAGAAAATCTTAGGCGAGCCATTGAGGTCATTGACTCTCTTCAGTTGGCTGAACTAGAAAATTTTCTGAGTTGTAACCTTTCTCAGACCGTACAACTGAACCAGGAAATTGACAAGATAGACCCAGAATCCGCATTAATTTATCCAATTATTCTGGAAGACCGATTAGAAGTTATTTTCAAATTTCCAGGGCAACCCTTAAAGCACTATGTCACTTTGGTAAAACAAACCGAAGTCGAAAAAACGGCGATAGAACTGCGAAGGAACATATTAAAACGCAACTACCCAGAAGTTGTTATAGAAAAAGCTACACAACTCTATGACTGGCTGATTAAGCCCCTAGAGAAAGACTTAGAAAAAAGCTACGAAGTCAAAACTTTAGTGTTTGTACTCGATGGGGTTCTGCGAAATATTCCCATGTCAGTTCTCTATGACTACAAAAGTCAAGAGTATCTGATGCAGAAGCCCTACGCACTTGCCTTGGTTCCCGGTTTGCAGCTTTTTGACCTCCGACCTAGAGAGCAAGAACGGTTAGAAGTATTGACAGCGGGAGTAAGTGAGCAGCGAGAAGTTGAACAGCGAAGGTTTGACGAACTTCCCAACGTGGTCGAGGAATTGCAGCAAATTGGAAGTGTCGTACCTTCAGAGTCCCTACTGAATCCAGAATTTACTGAAGCTAATCTTCAAGAGCAAATTAATTCAGGAGCGTTTTCTACCGTTCACATTGCAACGCATGGCAAGTTTAGTTCCGACCCTGAAGAAACATTTATTCTGGCTTACGATCAGCTCCTCAATAGCAACGACTTGAATAACTTACTTCGGAGTAACAACCAAAAGTCCTCTAGCATCGTTGAATTACTTGTCCTTAGTGCTTGTGAAACAGCTCAGGGAGATAACCGAGCAACATTGGGGCTAGCCGGAATTGCTGTACGGGCAGGAGCACGCAGTACGCTAGCAACGCTTTGGCAAGTAAGCGATCGCTCAACGGCTGAACTAATGGAGCAGTTCTATAAAAAGTTAACTAACCCTGAATTAACAAAATCTCAAGCACTTCATCAGGCTCAATTAGAACTCTTTAAACAATACAAAGCTCCCTACTATTGGGCACCTTTCGTTCTAGTTGGAAATTGGCTTTAGTCTTTCCTAAAGTGCTGAGTATTTTCGTTTAGCAATTCCGAAAATCACCCCTCTTTTGTTATTTCCATGCAAGAATCACGAGTTTTGTATGGGCTTAGCGTAGCGGTAGCGACGTAAGGATCGTCAGCATTCTTGCGTCAAACTTACTGTGAAGTGTAGAAACCTTATTCAAGAATACTTCGTCCAGACTCTTAGCCCTAAAGTAACAAACAAAAGAGGGATTATTTACTGCCGCCAGCCAAGGCACTCTGTGTGACAGTTGAGGGTGTGGAATGTATGTTCAAAGATACTAATTTTCGGTTTTGGGGGAAAGATGAACTGAACCAACCAGAGGTGCTTGAGCAAGTTCTTCCAAATCAACAGATTGCAATAGTTCTGCCCAAGCATTCTTCATTTCAATATTTTGTGGCTCTAAGAGGTAGCGTTTAGCTCGATTTGTCAGTTCATCATACCAAATGACACCAACAAGCTCAGGGCTAGGCTGAACTCGTGTTACCCAACCATCCAGAACAATCTCCTTTTCCGGCTGTTCTTGAGGGTCACAATTAATCTTCAAGTACCAATGGTAGCTCCCATTTAGTTTTAGAGCATACTCTGGAGTTGAAGGTAAGGAGATACCAATTACTCCTGGTGTTTTAGTGAGTTGGAGGGAAGTTCGGTAGAAGGTCGCTGTATCCTCTTTTTCCCGCTCGTGTATCGAAAACTCGATAAAGTGTATAGCCTCAGGAGCATAGGGAATGTAAAACCACAAAACCGGATGCTCAGCAGTAGTTAAACCCTGATTACCTTTTTCTGGTACTAAGGCAGTAAGCCCTTTATTCGTCTGCTTGCAGGCTCCAACTTGCTCAGGACTGCGGGTTCCTCCTGGTGTTTGCCCAGAATCAGGTGTGCCAGTACCGGGTGCTGGTGGCAGAGTAGCAATGTTTGGCGAACTCGGTTGTGTCCATCCCGGTGCCTGGTTGCTAGTGAAACTAAGGGTTGCCTCTAACACTGTCCAAAAAGCGATCGCCACAACAGTCACAAAAGCAAGTTTCATTTTCGGTCGGTAAACCATCGCTTTAATCCACCATCAAATGATGAGTATTGAGGAGTTCCTGCTGCCTCTGCTGTATTGGCAATGGAATGTAAGCAATCACACCACCTGTGACAACTAATGCTAATGCGGTTGGAACAAGCGGCAGCCAGCCGCCTTGTAGTAAGACAACCCAGCACAGTCCATACAAAACAATGACACAGATGCTAAGCGTCAGAACTAGGTAGAGTGACGATTGTGCCTTGTATGTGCTTTGCGATCGCACCTGCCAAACAAGCATTCCTCCTATCAGCGACCAAGCCCACACCCAGAGAGCATCGCCCCACTGAGGCAGCCACCAGAGTTGAGGGCGTCCATCCATAACGGAACTAAGGAGCTGGCTGACTAAGTGTGCATGAACTTCTAGCCCTCGTCTTCTGCCGTAAGGGGTATCATGATAGTCTTGAATACTTGGAGCGGTGACCCCGATCAAAACAACCCGATTCCTCACCCAACTAGGATCGAATTGCCCAGTTAAGACCTCCTCAAACGTAACTGACTGAGCAATCTGAGGGGTAGCACGGTAATTAATCAACACTTGATTTCCCCGCGCATCTAGGTTTTGGTAGCCTCCGCTACGAAGCTCTAAACGTTTAAATACGACGCTACCAAACTGCCAGTTTTTCAGTGATGTCGTTTTGACTGGGATGCCTTGAGCTTGCAGATATCGGTAGGCTAATTGCAGGCTGAAGGAATAAGGTGTCTTACATGGTGAAAGAGGAGATATTGGATTTGGGGTACGGGATTGGAGATGGCGACGAACGATATAGTCGTTGTCATTTTCTAAGTCGTTAAAGCCTAGTTGGTTGGCTGGGCTATTCGGTGGAGGGGCAACAGCATTTCCTTGGTTGCTGCCGAAGCATACGGTAACGAGACGTTGATTCTCCTGTAGCTGGGTGACTAATAACTCGTGACCTGGTGATACAGGCTGGTCGCGAAAGATATCAAGACCGATCGCGACAGGTTGAGACTGCTCCAATTTCTCAATCAGTTGAGCAAGAATGGCATCGGGTAGAGGATGCTTGTATGTATGGAGATCTTCTTCATCCGCGCCAACAAGCAAAATACGAGAATCAGGTAGTTCAGCAGGGCGTTGGCGAAGGAGCTGATCGTAGCTTTCTAACTCCCACGTTTGCAGTAAACCTAGCGATCGCACTCCCATCACGAGGCTGGTTACAACCAAACTTGTTAGGAAGAGGAGTTGCAAGCGATTCCACGGCAATCTTGGGCGATTGTTTTTCTTTTTGGGGATTTCTGTAGTCGGTTCGGGTAGTTTTGACCAAGTTAGAGGGACAGCCGCCAGATTCTGGCAAATTACTGGTAACCAGCTAGCACAGGGAAATTCATCTTCTAGACCTTGCAGTCGCTGCCGTGCTTCCTGGACGGCTGGATAGAGAGCCTTACCACTTGCAAAGCTGTCAAGAAAATACTTCAAAAAGGCTTGTGCTACCCGATCAGGTACTGGCTCCCGCATGACAATCAGTTGTGGGATGTGCAGCTTTTCTAACTCCCGTGCTAATCCCAATCCATCACAAGAGTTGAAAATTGCCAGCCGTAATCCACCTTCAACTGCTTTTTTCAGGGCATACCTGAGTTCGTCAAGCGTTAAGCTATCAGTCGAGTTGAGATAAATTCGCCCACTTTCACCTTTAGTTTGACTATGACCTGCAAAAAATAGAATATCCCAGCATTGCTCCCAAAGTTGGTCATTTAACTCTTGGCGTTGCGGTTCTACTAGAAAAGTTGTGGTTGCACCAGGCAAATTCTCCAGCCGTTGTCGATCGTCCTCAACATGAATACCTTCACTATTGCCCAAAATTGCGAGGATTCTGAGCTGGTTTTGAGGAGGAAGAGCCTCTACTATTGGTGATTGTTCGTACTCCAAGGTACTCAGCCCAATTTCAGCTTGCCTATAGCGCTCCAATAAATCCCATTGGTGCCAGGGAAGCTGCCATACTTGATGGTTTTCGGCACGAATAATTACTCTAACCTCGTCAGCGGTGCTGACTTTTTCTAGCCACTTCTCTCGGAGCGAGAAAAACGATTCAGCTTTTAGCCAAGTGTTGAGGCGATCGCATAATTCCTTTGCTAAGGTGCGACACTGTTCCCTATCCTTTTTAAGGGAACCATCAACCCTGGCTTTTTTAGCTTTTATAGTGCGATTACTCTTCCCCAAGTGACGGTAGGTTGACTGCCAACTGCTATACCCTATAGCCAGTTCAGGTGCAGGAGGTAATTTGCCATGAATCTCTATTTCAGGGCGCTTACCTTCTGAGCCAATCTCTAGCGTTACCCGAAAACCTTGCTTGAAATCACCATCCAGTTTGAGGACGATTAGCTTTCCCATTGTCAACGTTCAGCCATTGCTGCCTCTAAAATCAAATGACAAAATCCTCTGTCACGCTGACATCACCTAGAGCCACCTTGACACTAAATCGGTCTCCTGCTTCTCCATCAAACTCCAATTGAATCGTCTTGTTGGCGCTTCTGGCATAGGCATCAATGACAGTCTCTCCGTCTTCATCCAGCACCATTAGCTGTAAATTTGCAGGTAAATAGGTTTGATCTTTTGGGGGCTGAACCTCGACAGTGATATCCATTTCCTGGCTAGTTTCTTCGGTAATTTCCACAATCACAGCCACCGATTGACTTAACGCTCCCAACTCAAACAGCTTGCATCGTTTAACGCTCGGACTTCTAAAGCTAAATGCTAGCTCAGTTGGTTCTGCGCTCAACAGGGACTCTACAGCTTGCCAACCCGCTTCAAAGATATTTTCAAACCATTGGCTCAGGTTTACTCTTGGTTTGATGCTGTTGAGATATCCTGGTAATTCTTCGAGCGATCGCAATTGGCTCAAAGGTAATTCTGAACTTTCCACCTTTTCAACAAATCCCAGCACTGTTGCTTCTCTTAACGATTCATTCAACTGCACAGCAACGTAGCCAATCCGTTCCACCCAAACCTCAGCGGGAATGTAGACAAACTCTGCACCGGGTAACACTGGTCTACACTCCAACTTACCGCGATTTCCCACCACCAAATCCGCAACATCCATCAAGATTTGCATCACTGAGTCCAAACTTGAACTCATCTCTAAGTTCGTCTCAAATCCTCGGCATCCCAGATAAAAATTTACGGCATACACTGCCAGAGTATTCAGATAAACCTGTTTAGATTTTTGAGGGTTAGGTTGACAACGTTGAAATTGCTCTGCTTGTGAGTGAGCTTCCAAAGCTATCGGAACTGTAAAAGTCCAAGGCTCGATTTCGGAATTCATTATTACTTGATTGCTGCTCATCAGGTTATCTATATTTTATATATTGAGATTCGTCTTAAATGAGAAGTTAATAGTTTTAGCCTAAAAAATATTATTTTTAAATCAACATATGTGGAATAGCATGATATTATCTAATAGTGTTAGTTTCTATTTCGCCATCCAATTTCAAAAATGAGTTTTGTCGGTATTATTTAGAGAAGTTCTACTGATTTGTTAAGCGTGGAAATACTAGTTATACAAGTATTGTTGCAACTTGGGACGAAACTTTTCGCAGCAACGCTGGAAAAAACTACTTAGTGTCGGTAAGGAGATTCCGAAGTCTACTGAAATCTCTTCCCAACTTTTCCCAGAAAACCTTGCTAAGGCGATTGCTGAGAAATTAGCATCAGGTCGATTTCTTATATGCGTCTGCTTAAAAACATCTCCAGCATCTTCTTCTAAACATTCGCGAACTCTCTCAACTAATGAAGGTGGTTCTTCTGGCTGTACTATCTCCTCTAGGTCAGTAATTGAAGGTAATTCCTTGAAGTTTGGGTTTCTAAATTCACGGCAGGTTTCTATAAATATCCTATCGAGCCTGAAATTAACCCAGTTCATAAATTTTTTGTCACCTCGCTCAGGGTCATACTTATCAATTTTCCGACAGACATAGGTCAAAGTTTTATTAACGGCTTCGTCATAAAGTAGGTCATAAAACTGGACAGAAAAATTTGCTCGGTGTGGACGGCAAAGTTTGCCAGATAGTCGAATTGCCTCAATCAATTCCCCTAAAGCATATTGTCGTAGCTCAGTATGAGGTGGGTGGTGTTGGGCTTCTAGGGCTAGCTTTTTGAGTTGAGCATCATCCAAGATTGTTCTAAAAGCCTGGGTTTGTAAAGTATTGCTCCATATCCTTAGTGTTGTCTGTTTTGGTTTGTACTGGTTGATTTTTTCGCCAACATCACACAAAAGCTGCTGTCGGACTTGCTTGTACAGTTTCTGATAAACGCCAAATAGCGGTTGACTGCCAAGGGGACGACAGATTTTGCGCGATCGCAGAATTTCATCAACCAACTTAGTAATAGCCAACTGCCACTCCTGTGTCTGGGGAGTGTGTTGTTGTACCTCTTTTACTAATTGTTCGAGTCGCTCATCCATAGTCTTGAACGTATCACTGGAAGTGCAACTCCTGAATAGATCGTTCACTATTTGTTGAAAGTTTCTCAGAATAATCCAGATGAAGCACCAAGCTGTTATGCCCTATAAACCAAGAGGTTTCGCACTTTAGCAGCAGGAGCTTCTGATTGTTACTCTTCCTCGACACTCAGTAATTATGTATTTTGTTACACAAATTAATATTTAAAATTTTGCATAAAACTCTGGCTTTTAAGAGGAGTTATGGACAGAACGAGGGAAAGGAAGCTAAACCTCAGTTCAAGCATCAACCCCATTAACTAACAACGGGATTCATAAGCTAGCACTTGTGCTGAACATCAATTAGGAAAACAAGGAGAAATTAAAATGGCAAGTTATCCTACCAACGGCAACGACTACATCGTTAAGGACTCGAACAATGATTATATCGACGCTCTTGGTGGTGACGATATCGTGTTTGGTAACGACGGCAATGACATTCTACAGGGTGGGAGTGGTAATGATCTCGTATTTGGCAACAGCGGTAACGACGAGCTGTATGGTAACGACGGTGACGACTTCCTTGGTGCCGTCGCCCATTGGGATGATAGTGGCGATGACAATATGTATGGTGGGACTGGCAACGACCAAATGTATGGTGGGACTGGCAACGATTATCTCGATGGTTGGGAGGGTAATGACATACTCTATGGCGGAACGGATTATGATGCAAATAAATTCGTTGGAACGGGTAATGACGTTTTAGTTGCTTGGACAGGTGATGACGTGATCTATGGAGGGGATGGTAATGACTGGCTAGATGGCTCCTATGACAACGATATTCTGTATGGCGGCGACGGCGACGATATCCTCGGCAACAGCGTAGTTCCGGAACCTGGCAACGATGTAATGTATGGTGAAGGCGGCAATGATCTACTGTATGGTGGCGATGGCATCGACAGCTTAGTCGGAGGTTTTGGCAACGATAGCCTTACCGGTGGTGCAGGTGCTGATACCTTTGTCTTTAACTATGTATCGGAAGGAATTGATACCATCACGGACTTCGCCTACTGGGACGAGGATAAGATTCAGATTTCAGCAAGTGGATTTGGCGTTGGGATAGGTGATTACAGTAGGTTCTTTTTTAATAGCGACACAGGCGCACTGTTCTTTGACGGAACACAATTTGCATCGATACAGCTAAACTCTGGTTTTGTCCCTAGCCTTGACATCAACATTGTCTAGAAACTATGTGGATTTGAGTATTCCTCAAACTTGAAGTAACGAAAAAAGAGAAGGTATCAAGGTCATCGAAACTATTTCGCAGTATTGGTGGGTGATTTGAGTTAATCTAGTTGCCCACCAATAAGGCTACAGCGTAGGCAGCGATTCCCTCTTCTCGCCCTACTGGACCTAACTTCTCATTAGTGGTTGCCTTGATGCCGATTTGGTCAGGTTTTAATTCTAAAGTTGTGCTGAGGCGATCGCGCATTGCTTTAATATGAGGCTTAAGCTTAGGACGCTCTGCCACAATAACAGAGTCAATATTACCAATTGCAAAACCGTGCGCTCGCACTAGTTGATTAACTTGACTCAATAAAACCAGACTATCTGCTCCTGCCCACTGCGGGTCTGTGGGGGGAAAGTAATGACCAATATCCCCCAAACTCAAAGCACCCAGCATTGCATCCATAATCGCGTGAGTTAGGACATCGGCATCACTGTGACCTAGTAGCCCCAACTCGTGAGGAATCTCCACACCACCAATAATTAAAGCCCGCCCCTTGCAAAGTTGATGGATATCGTAACCGTTACCAATGCGAATATTCATTGTTTAGCAATAAGATTAGTAATGTTTTTCTAAAATAATTAATTATCAACTATTTTCATAAACTTAATCTTCTCGTTTTAAAATTGCTAAATTCAGAAAAACTATTCATTCAGTTTAATTGATTCAACCCATCGCTTTGGCAATTCTTCTTGCCAAGGCTCAATTGATTGTGCGTCTAACATAGATACGTCAGTGATGCCGGATACTTCCAAGCTAATCAGCATTTTAGTTGCCTGCTTGAGGTAATTCCTTCTTTGTCATCAACAAAAAGCGATCGCGTTACTTTTGTACAATTTCTTAATCTATTTTTTTCTGCAAAAGCTGCTTTGCTCTCAGGACTTCTGAGTCAGTTACATAGTATTGCTGATAGTTGTAGTAGGAGCTAGTTGTATAACCCTTCACACCGTTAGCGACTACGCCTAAGACCGTCGCATTGGAAACTTTCATCCCATCCAAGGCTTGCATTAGCACTGAGCGGTCAGTTCTCCCTAGTCCTGCAACCATAACCACACCATCAGTGTGGGCTGCTAAAAGTCTTCCATCAGCAAGCCCCAGTGTTGGTGGAGTGTCATAGATAACCAGGTCAAAAACAGCATGAAATTGTTCCATCAAATACTGCATTTTCCTGGAACATAAAAGTCGAGTTGGATCAGGTGGTAGCTGACCAGCGGTCAATACATACAGGTGATCCCACATTGGCAATCGCTGAATTGCCTGTTTAGCAGTAATTCCAGTCGCAATAACGTTACTTAGCCCCACCTTATTTTCTAAGCCCAAAATCTTATGCACCTGGGGACGGCGTAGGTCAGCATCGACCAAAAGTACCCGTTGACCCATTGCGGCGGCGGCTTGAGCTAGGTGAACGGCGATAGTCGATTTGCCGTCTGCGGGAGTGGCTGAGCTAATGACAATCGAGTGGATTGGTGTATCACTTCCGAGAAAGCGAATATTGGTGTGCAGGGAGCGGAACGACTCTAAGAAGGGAGAAGCTGTGTACCACTGTGGCTTACGGCGATTTTTCTTCTCAGTTGTGGAGTCTTCAGCAGGAACCATTTCTGCTACGGTAGCAACTGGTGTTATCACTTTGAGTTGCTTGTTGTAGGGGATAACACCCAGTAGTGGCAGTTTGCTGCGGTCTTTCAGTTCATCGGGTGAGTGGAATACATTATCGAGGCGTTCAACTAATAAAGCGGCTCCTATCCCCAACAACAACCCCGCAACCGCGCCCAACAGGATGTTCCGTTGAGTATTAGGAGACACTGGAAATTGGGGTTCTTGGGGTTTGAGAATGATTTGCCAGGGGAGTGCTTTTTGAGCAACTTCAATCTGAAGACCTTCCCGAAATCCCAAAAAGCGGTTTAAGCTTTCTGTAGCAACGTTGAGTTCTCGTTGTAAATCGGTGTATTGACGCGCAATCACCGGCATCTGTTTTACTTGGAGGTTGAGGCTACGTTCTGCCTGGGCGATCGCATTTTGTCGCACTTGCAAAACTTGTATTTGGTTGGTTGCATCAACCAGTTGCTGAGTCAGTTCTAAGCGAATCGAATTGGGAGAATCATTCGAGACATTAACTTGTGAAAGATTTGCCCCCAGCACCCGTTGGGATTCTTGCTCTAGCAGTGGCAAGAGATTTCGCTGTTCGTTGCGTAGTGCCTGGACAGTTGGGCTTTCTTCGGTAAAGCGTGATAACTCAGTCGCGATCTTAGCTTCAACTTCTTGTAACTTATTGAGTAACTCTTGGTAGCGAGGGGCTTCACTGAGAGCCGCTGTTGCCAGGGCTTCGTTTGGTGATAGACCAAGTTGGGAAGAGATTGTTGTATAGAGGGAGCGAGCTTCTCTCAAACCAACCTGAGTTTGCAATTGCTCCTGCTCAATGGCACTCACGCGAGTTGATAGCTGTTGCGCTTGAGTTTCGGGGTCGAGGAGATTGTTCTGCTGCCGGAATGCTTGTAGTTGTCCCTGAAGTTTGTCTACGCGATCGCGAAGTTGTGGCAACTGACCTTCAACAAACTGAATCCCTTTTTTTAGATTAATTTGCCGCTCTTGAAGCGAGTACCGCAGATAGCCTCTAGCAACCTGATGTAAGACAAATCGAACTTTCTTCGGGTCTGTATCGCGGTAGCGGACTTCCAAAATCTTGGTTTCTGCTAAGCGCTCAATGTTCAGTTCACTACTCCCAATCAAAGAGTCGTAGCTGACATCTTTGTAGTCCTTTTCAATCTCCTCAAGGATAGGAGCCATTAAATTCGGGCTGCG
Source organism: Symplocastrum torsivum CPER-KK1 (assembly GCA_019358875.1). Classification (GTDB taxonomy): domain Bacteria; phylum Cyanobacteriota; class Cyanobacteriia; order Cyanobacteriales; family Coleofasciculaceae; genus Symplocastrum; species Symplocastrum torsivum. The sequence continues at coordinate 39,612 of JAHHIF010000052.1, read as the reverse complement.
TAAGACTTCAATTTGCGTGTCGTAATCTAGGATAGAACCAGGACTTTCGCTGACACCGGGTACTTGTGTCAGCTTGTCCAAGTTTCCTTCCTCTGTAACCGGCTCTACTAAGAGCTGAAACTTCCCTTCATACTTGGGTGTCTGGCTGAACGTCCAAAAACTGATCGCCGAGGTAACTGCGATCGCCACACCAGCAATTACAACAGCACGACGCCGTACCACACTTACGAGATGGCGCAGATTTAGCTCATCCTGCTCTTTGTCCACAGGTTGAGTCAGGGGGATTGGTGACGGTAAATATAAATGTTTCCCATTCCCATTCCCATTCCCATTCCCATTATTAGATGATAACGGCTGTTGAATATTGCCCCTCTCCATCGTGCCCCTCGTCCTCGTGTGTTTGATTGAGAGCTATCAGAAAAATCCGTTTGCTGTTGAATTTTGTATCTGGTATGTACAGGATAGTATACAGAAACTAGATCGATTGGAAACTCCTTTTAATAGGACTGTACCAATAGAGTCTCCAACCCTGCTGATGAATGCGATCGGGAACTTGACTATTAACGACATCTTTCAAAAAGACAAGGGGAAAGGAAGTGTCTCATTCCCTCTCCCCTTTTACCTTTCCCCTGTTTCCTTCAAGGAGGAAATGCTTAAGATGACACTGCCCTAATCACCAGTAATGGTTCTAAATATGCCAAGTATGTTTAAAAAGCTGCCAACGGGATTTAGGGCGTTCCCTAGAGTATCCCCAACGCTGGCAAGGGTATTGCGTCTGATCACAACGACATCATTATTTCGGAGAGTAGGATTGCCTTCCTCATTAATTCCCTGAGCTAAATCCACTGAAATCCGGCGCTTGGAAACAGTTCCATTGTCGTTAAGACGAATCAGATCAACGGAACTCCTACGGGAACGAGGATTGAATCCACCAGCCGCTAGTACAGCTTGATTTAAAGGGGTGTTGGGTGGCACCGTGATTGCTCCTGGAGCTTCAACTTCCCCAATTACGTTCACGACAATTTCATTAGGAGCAAAGCTTGCCTCTGCCAGTTGGCTTGCCTCTGCTGGGTCGAGTGCTGTTGCTGTCGGAATAATGATTGTGTCTCCATCTTGCAAGAGAAAATCTTCATTAAGGTCACCTGAACGTAAGAGTGCCCATAAGTTGATTGGAATCACACGGGTTCCACCTGTGCGGGTAGCGCGGGTGATCGTGATTTCGCGAATATTAGCAAGGGCTGTAATACCACCAGCAACTTGAATTGCCTTAGTCACAGTAGGGGGACCAGCGTCGCCTCCACCAGCACCGACTGCGCCTGTTTCAGAACCTGTGATTGCCCCCGTCGCACCACCAGTACCTACGCCGCCTCCCGACACGGAATAAGGGCCTGGGCGGGCGACTTCGCCAATTATGGCAATATTAACTGGCTCAATTTGTTGTGGAGCGAAACTAGAATCCACCAGTTGACGAGTTTCAGCGGCATTGTAGCTGCCGACGGATGGGATAAAAATTGAGTCACCATCTCTCAACGCAACGTCTTGAGCCAAGTTGCCTTGTAGTAATTCCCAAAGGTTGACGTTGTAGACTTGCTCTGTTGTCGGGGAGGTGCGACGCCGAATTTGCACATCACGAACGGCAGCAGATTGAGTAATGCCCCCAGCTAGGGTAATTGCCTGTGTCACTGTCGGAAACTGTCCTCCAGTTGCCCCAGCGCCACCTCCTCCTACGGCGACGGAATAAGTTCCAGGGCGTTGAACTTCGCCTGCCACCGCGATAACAACGGGGCGGGGTGCTATTAGACTAATTGTGATCAGGGGGCGTCTCACAAAGCGGGCATATTGAGAGGAAATCACGTCCGTCGCTTGTTGGAGCGTTAATCCCCGAACAGATATGCTACCGATGACAGGTAAATTGAGGGTGCCATCGGCTAAGATCACATACTCACCGCTATATTCTGGAACATCAAAGACCGCTACTTGAACGCGATCGCCTGCTCCTAGGGTATAGGGTGTTGCAGGAGGTGGACTACCCACTCCAGTTGCGCCAGGTGTTGCCCCAGGAGACAAACCAGGGATTTGTGCCTGGATCGGGGTAGCAACCGTAACGGCGAAAAACGCGAGTAAAGTTAAACTTGCGATCGGTCGATTCATACGTCTTCTTAAACCACTACTCGTCACACCAACTCGACCAACTATCTCAGAACGTCTTTTTGCGCTCACTTTAAACAGTATCCCTTACAGAAATGTTGACTCTCTCTACTCAAAGTCAGGCTAACTTTGGAGAAAGTTCCGGTAGAAGTGTAATGATATAAAGTCCACTAAACTCGTGTAACCTTTGAATAATCAACTCAACTTCGGAAGAGTAGGAAAGGTGATGAGGATAGCGAGATGCACGGGTCATTTCTATCAATTCAACAAGCATATCCGCTACTGGGGATATATTTTAATCGGTTCAATCTTGAGTAGTACTATGCTATCCGCTGCTGCAGGTCTTGCCAATCCTGTCGCCGCGAAGCCAACTAGCACGACTGCCAATGCTAATTATGGGGGTTCACTAGGTCAATCGCTCTTAGATACGATGCTAGGTGCGGAGGATCTTCGTCCCCAAAAAGCCTCTCCAGGAGGGCAAAAACCTGCAACGGGTACAGCCGCGCAACTGGCTCAACGCAGAAGTTTTCCTGATGTTCAAAATAACTGGGCACGGAGTTTTATTGAAGTCCTAGCTGCACGAGGGGTGATTCTGGGTTTTCCGGATGGTACGTTCCGCCCCGATGAACCAGTAACTCGCGCTCAGTTTGCCGCAATGATTCGTAAGGCGTTTGGACGAGCGCCTGAACGTGCAGGAATCAATTTTGTTGATGTTCCCCCAACTTACTGGGGTATTGAGGCGATTCAGGCAGCTTATCGCACAGGATTTCTGGAAGGATACCCGAATAACATCTTTCAGCCTGAGCAAAATATACCTCGTGTTCAAGTGTTGGTTTCGTTGGTGAGTGGGCTTGATCTGTCTCCACCCGACGATCCCGCAACCGTTTTAAGTACAAACTTTCAAGACGCTCCCGAAATTCCTACCTTTGCCCGCAATAGCGTCGCCGCCGCAGCTCTCAATCAGCTAGTAGTCAACTATCCGGATGTTGCTTTCTTAAATCCAAACCAGGTTGCCACTCGCGCTGATGTAGCGGCGTTTATCTATCAGGCTTTAGTGAACGAGGGAACCCTCCCACAACTTAGTGCTAATGATGTTGCTGCCCAGTACATTGTTGGCTACGAACCCGTTGCGACACCGCCTACCACATCCCCTGATCAAGTTGCGGATACGCGCCAAGCACTTCTTTTCCCACAACCACCAGTAGAAGAACGGATTAGGCGATTTATTAGAGGAGGGTCAAGTATTGGTACACCAACAGCATTTGGCGCTGAAAGCGGCAACATTTTCTTTGGAGCAACTTATCAGGAGAGAGCGCGCTTTACTGACATAGATGATGGTGCAGCTGTGGTAGGTTTTGGTCTAGGTGATGCAAGACGACTGGTTGCTCTAGAAACAGCAGTGTCGATTTATGACCTAGAGGGCGATACGTTTGAGGATGGCGGCGTTAGCTTCAAGGTGCATCGCTTGTTTCCCGGTGACTTTGCGGTAGCAGTTGGCGTAGAGAATCTAATTGAGTGGGGCAATACCGATGGTGGCAGCAGCGTTTACGGTGTTGCAAGTAAAGTTTTCCGCTTACGCCGGGATGGCTCTCAACCCCTGAGTCGAGTCACAGCTTCGATAGGTATCGGCGGCGGTCGTTTCCGCTCAGAAGATAATATTGAAGAGGGAGACGAAGACCCTAATGTGTTTGGTAGTGTTGGGGTACAAGTTGCTGAACCGATCTCGGTGATTGCCGAGTGGACGGGTCAAGATTTGAACTTGGGAGCCTCAATTGTTCCAATCCGTGGGGTACCGCTAGTCATCACCCCAGCAGCAGCTGATGTTACGGGTACAGCGGGTGATGGTACCCGGTTTATTCTGGGTGTTGGTTATGGGATATCGTTTTAAGTCATCAATTCCGAAGGAAAGTTATGAACATTAAGCATTTTCCTTTACACCTTGGACTAGGTTTTGCCCTAGCCATTGTAGGTGTTGTGTCTCACGCTCCAACAGCACAAGCTCAGTCGGGCAACCAGTCAGATACAACGGGTGCGATTATTACAACCAGTGATATTGTTAACGGGGCACTCGTCTCCAGTGAGGGGGGTGAGCTAGTCATCGTTTACATCACTCGACCCATTGAAGATGCGGTTAACGGTGCAGCAAGTTTAGTGAATCAACAGTTGGCGGCGGGAAATTTACCCGTACTCTCTACTGATACTCCGACTGCAATTCCACTCACGATACAGCAAAATCTAGAAGTCCTCGTGACGGCTAACGGCAATGTGAGTGCTAGTGCGGCTCAGATTGAAAGTGCTTTAGTGAGTGCTGGGGCAGATGCAACTCTTGCGGCAAACTTGGTAGCTAGTTTGCGAGGACTAAATTCTGGTGGGACGGTCGATGCTGCCCAATTTCAAGCGGCAATTGAGGCTTACAATGCCTTGATTAATGGCAGTCCTGATAGTTTTGTGATTGAGATTCCAGAGGAACTCAGAGCCATTCGTTCTGTGTTAGGTATATTGCTTAATGCTGGTTTGGCACTCAATCAATAACTGGCTCAATTATGAGTTTGATAAACATCGGTTAGTCTCAAGCAAACTCATCGTCATTAGTCACTAACTTTTTACGAAAGTAATGACGAGCAAATAGGTGAAACCTTTGTGCCACTAAAATAAACCTATAGTTGTGCTAAGAGATCTCTGAGACTGTATTTCTGTATTTAAAAAGGGTGCGATCGCTTTTCTTGTGGTATCGATTTCGCTTTCATCAAAGCCTACCGATACCCCGCAACGATTCAACTTTACTTGACCAAAATTCTCTAGTTCACTCTATGCCCAACTAAAGTCATATAAGCTACATCATCTCTTAACACAGCCTTGATAAACTCTTCCTCTTGAGGGAAAATCCAACTCTTTCTAGTGATAGAGAAATTATTTGCACTCCCGCTCTAGACTGAAAACGAAGAAGGAATTAATCCAAAGAGCTTCTAGCACACAAGGAGCAAGGGAGGGCAAACTTATGTCATATGTCAATCGTCCAGGGGATAGTATACTCACTGAACCCCCAATCGTTAATCAAGTAGTCGAATATCACGATCGCGTTAGGTGGGGTCCAATTATTTCAGGTCTTGTAGTTGCCTTAGCAACTCAACTGATTTTGAGTGCCTTGGGTGCTGCGATCGGCTCAAGCTTCCTTTCAGGTTCAGGTGCCCCTAGATCAAATGCCCCTGGCGTTGGCACAGGTGTAGGGATTTGGTCAATCATCAGTTTGTTAATTTCGCTATTCGTTGGCAGTTGGGTTGCCGCCCGCGCTTGTGGACCGATGAACCGTAGCACAGCGCTTTTAAACGGAGCAGTTCTTTGGGCAACAACCCTGGCACTGAGTTCTTGGCTATTGGCAAGTGGCGTAACGGGTGCTTTTGGAATTGCTGCCTCCAATGCTGGAGAAGTTATCGGCCAAGTTCAACAGCAGGGCGGTGTTAATCTACCAAACAACGCGCCCAACGCACCTTCAGCTGACCAAACTCGTGATATTGCTGGCAATGCAGCTAAAGGATTATGGTCATTTGTGATTGGTTCCTTGCTAGGTTTAGCTGCGTCACTGGCAGGAGCCTCAGCTGGTGCTCGCAAACCTCACGCTCACAGGGTTAGCTAAAAATAGTACATAGGCTGGAGGCTGGTTTTTGCCACCTCTCTTGGCACCTTCTTCAAGGTGCTTTTTTGTTATAGCTATCGCCATCAGGGTTAGGAAAAATTTAATGGCTAAAACAACCACCTACTAGTAGTAAACATAAAACCCCTCTGCCTTCTGCCCTCTGCCTTTTGCTATAGTGTTTGCCTTAGTTCAGAAATTCAACAGCAGAGTACTTTTTATAATTCTTAAAAATCGTTTGTTAAGCTTTTCTGGCACATTAATTCTTCCCGATTTTTTTCCGATTTCTTACCCAAATTTTTAACTTATAACCTGTACTCTCATAGGTGTTGGGTTCCAGGAATACCATGAACGATTGTCCATGTTGCTCTACTCGGTTGCTCCGTCATGCTCGTCACAACAGCATTTATTGGTATTGTTCTCGCTGTAGACAGGAAATGCCAGTTCTCGGTGTAGCAAGCAGCAACCTTCACAAAGAGTTTCAGGTTAGAAGAACTTTACATCAGTTCTTGGCTCAAGAAGTCGCAGTGATTGCTGAGTAAAAAGCGATCGCCTTTTACGGTAATCTGTTTTATCAAGCGCTATTTCCTAAGTTAGACTCCCATGCTCAAGGGACACGACGAGCAGGATGAAAACTAGCAACAAACAATAAACCTTTTTTAAATTCAGAAAATCGGGAAGTCAGGGACATCGTATTGGCTAGAGTACCTAATCATTATGTAGCGAGAGGCAAAAGAAGCGAACTAACAACTAACAACTACTCCAATGCCCCCCGTACCAAAATCACCGTGCTGTTAACGCCCCGTGCGATCGCTTCTGGAATATTTCCATGTATCACCTTTTGTAATAGCCCTTCACGACTCGCGCCTAAAACAACAACATCACACTGATCGGCGTGAGCCAGATGAATCACTGCATCAGGGACAGAATAAGAACGCACAGGAATTGTTACAACGCTGGTGTTGAGTTTGCCACTGAGGAAGTATGCCGCTTTTTCTAGTCCAGTAGTGTCCGGTAAAAGCATAGAAGGAGTAAAAACCTGAGTCACTTTAATCGTTGTCATCGAGTTGTGAGACGCGAGAGCGGGTAAAAGTTGCAAGGCGTAGCTTGAATTTGGCCCCCCAGCAATCGGTACTAACCAGCGATTCCAGGCAATTGGTAAGGGACAAGCCGCAGCAGATGTCCCATCATCATGTTGTTCTTCCCGATGCCCTAGCTTGACCAACACTAAATCACAGGAAGCTTGCCGAATCAGAGTATCCACAACATTGCCAAAGATACGACCCGTGCTAGTCGGTGGCTCCGCCTTCCATCCCATTAAAATTAGACCAATATGTCGCTCTTTAATTGTTTCTAGAATCGCTTGAGCCGTATCGTGGGCGACCCGAATTTGAGTGTGAACGGGAATTTCCCAATCTCGCCCTAGTTTTTCTGCCATACGCAGTAAGCGACGGCTTTTAGTTGTTTTTACAGGTGTCTGAGCGGGATTATTGCTGCGAGGAATAGCGATAACCTGGAGACATTCAATTTCGTAATCGCGATCGCGGGCAATTGAGAAAGCAAGTTGTAATAGTATCGGTGCCGTTTGCGGATTAGCCAGAGGAACCAACAAACGCCCTCGTCCTACTGCTGGAGCATGAGTTTGATACACCACGTAGGACGGTTCAGGACGAGACTCGATTTGGTCATCACCACTCAGTTGGTCAGCTTCAGCACGAATAATATCGGCACGAGTGATAATTCCTACTAGTTTCCGACCTTCTATAACGGGTAATCGGCTCAGTTTGTAACGGTTGAGCAAATAGAGAACCTGACTCAATGGGTCAACGGGGATAACCGTTATTGGCTGAGGGGTCATGATTTGTGAAATCGTTGTATCCCCAGGCAACTGGCGCTGGCTTGCATTCGCCAAATCTGTTTGAGTAATAATCCCAACCAATTCACCGTTATCGAGTACCGGAAAACCGCGATGATGGGAGCGGGAAAACGCCCGTACAGCTTCATCCAACGTCATCTGACTCGCCAGAGTTTCAACTTTGGGCTGCATTAAGTCCGAGGCTTTCAATCCCGATAAAGAACCCTTCTCTAATTGTTGAGTAGGCAATGTGTAGCCTTTCAATTCCAAGAGACGCTGATATAGTGAACCTTTGGCTAACTTATCGGCAATCAGGTAGGAGGTTACACAGCTAATCATCAATGGCAGCACGAGATTGAAGTCTGTTGTCATCTCAAACACGATGACAATCGCTGTAATCGGGACTTTCGAGACAGCGCTAAAAAATGAACCCATGCCTGCCAAGGCGTAACTTGTCGGCAAACCTACTCCCAACAGATGAGACTGAGCAACTCCTACTAAGTAACCCAGCGCCGCACCTAGCACAAGAGAGGGGTGAAACAAACCGCCAGGTGCGCCGGAACCATAGGAAACTAACGTGAGAATAAAGTAGGCAACAAAGGCAACACTTGTGAATTGCCAACTCGCTTCACCCGTGAGTAACAACTCCCGTAAACCGTTGTTGTCTCGGAAGGAAATCGGCAGCAGTGCCACAACACAGCCACAAATCATCCCCGCTAAGCCAATTCGTAGGGGTAATCTGAGGTTCAGGCGTTCGTAGAGGGTAAGGCTGGCAAGCAGTCCCTGATTAAACAATGCCCCTAGCAATCCAGCTAAGACACCCAACAACACATAAAAGGGAATTTCTGGCGCACTGAAGCCGCTTGAAAGGTCGGTGAGTTGCAGGTTGAGATCTAAACTCCGTCCACCCAATAGCCGCGAGACAACAGCACCAATGAAGGAGGCAAGAATTGCTGTACCTAGCGTTAGGTTCGAGAGGTCACGTAGTAGTTCTTCAACGACAAACAGAATTCCCGCAAGGGGAGCATTAAAACCTGCTGCTAAACCAGCACCCGCCCCGGCTGCAATCATCTGACGTCGGTGATCGGGAGACGTCGGCACCCAATGACTCATTTGTCCTGCGATCGCTGCACCAATATGAACCGTTGGCCCTTGTCGCCCCAATGTTAGCCCCGCCGACAGGGATAAAATGCTGCTGACTAACTTGACGAGTGCGACTCGTAAATTGAGAGTAATGGGAAACTGAGCGAGTGCGCCTTTAATTTGTGGAATACCACTACCTGTTGCTTCGGATGACAAACGCTCAATGATAAACCCGCAAAGTAGCCCTAAAGAAAGTCCGATCGCGGGTAAGGCTATGCTAGCGGGTAGCAAGAGAGAAGCCTGAACACGCCATGAACCAAAAAGACCAACACTTTGCTTGAGTAAGACAGCAGAGAGTCCAGATACTAAACCAATCAAACAGGCTTCTGCGATCGCAAGGCGGCGTCTCGGTAACAGCCATTGACGAAAGCGCTTGGGAAGGGAGACGGGCAAGGTTGTCATTTGTCGCTAGCAACAAATAGTAGATGCTGGACAACAGAAATTAGTTGTTAGTTGGTAGTTGTTGGTTGTTAGTGAAAAGAAAATTCTAGCGAGACAACTCCCTAAGCGGCTAAGTTTATTTTTGCCCATTTACTTAGCACCTGAGACAAGTCTCAGGTAACCTTATATGTTTTTTCATGAGTCTAAATCCATGAGAGACACCAGGGTTTTTAAATCTGGTACTTCCAAATCTGGTTTTCCACTTGCTGAGTCTATCACCTGATTGTCTTGTTTCTCACCTCTGCGGTTAACCCATATAGCTGATAATCCCATGCTTCTTGTCGGAATTATGTCATGATAAACACTTTGAGCAACGTGTAAAAGCGTACCTGGAGTGATGCCCATGCGTTGAAGGGCAAACTCAAAATTTTGTCGAGAGGGTTTATAAGATTTGACTTGTTCCGCTGTGATTATCCAGTCAAACTCTACATCTAGTTTTTTAGCAGTAGCGGCAAATAAATCATCATCAATATTGGAAATAATTGTAAGTTTATATCTTTTTTTGAGTATTTTTAGAGCTTCAACGGTATCGGGGAAAGGTTCCCAGCCTTTAATTGATTCAGCCAGAGACTCGGCTTCAGCCTCGGTTGCTGTAAAGTTCAATCTTTCCCCAAAGGCTTGGACTAATTTTTTAAGAACTTCTCTGTATTTTAAGTAGTCTCCGGATTGGTGAGCCGCTTCAACTTGAGCATAGGCTTCAAGAATTTGCTCATCGCTGAGGCTTACATTATGGTTTGAGAGGATAGGTTTTAATGCCCCTAGAATCCCACTATCCCAATCAATGAGTGTCCCGTAGCAATCAAAACTCAAAACTTCAAATTGCTTAAAGTCTATCATCGGTTTGTTGTATGGCAAAAGGCAGAGGATTATTACTAGTAAGTGGTTGTTTGGCTGTTAAATCTGTCCTAATCTTATGGCGACAGCCATATTTTTTTTGTTATTTGTTACTTGAATTACAGAACTGTTTGGTTGTCAGTTGTTATAAAGATAGTGATTTGTTTTGAGTTTTTTTAGGTTAACATTTCTTTCTCAATGATTTCTCCTACCTAACAACTAACAACCAACAACTAACTTCTACCCGTAGTGGAGATTCCTTCTACAATTAGCGATGGCGTGTAGCAAGGACCATTCCAATCGGCATCGCCACCTAGAGCTACCAATTGCTTCAGGACAGTGTAGACATTTCCGGAGATCATCGTGTCTTTCACTCGACCGATGATTTCTCCTTTTTGCACTCGGTAGCCCAGCTCAACGTTGACTGAAAACTCTCCGCTAAGTCCAGCACCACCCCCTAACAACTGATCTACAACGAGTCCCTCATCGAGTTGCCCAATCAAGTCGCAGAGAGAACCCTTTCCCGGTTGAACCAGCATATTAACTAAGCCGGGACTCGGATAGCTACCCATACCAGGACGAAAACCATTACCAGTCGTGCTAGTGCCTAGCAGTCGTCCTGTTGTGCGATCGCAATAAAACTGCTGCAATCGCCCTTCTCGAATCAACAAAAGTGGTTGGGTAGGAGTGCCTTCATCATCAAAGGGGCAGCTATAGGGGCCAATATCTGGTTGCTGAGTGATCGTGAGGGTGTCGGACGTGACAAGCGGTATCAAGTCTGTCAGTAAAACAACACCTTGGGATCTAGCGCGTAACATCTCGCTCCAAGGGGAAGCTCCTTCTAACACCTGTTTTCCATTTAATGCCGACTGAACTGTATCCCAGAGCAAATCAGCAGCTTTGGCAGTTAGTAAAACGGGTACACGAGTACTGGGAGGAGAGACATTTTCTTTTGCCCAACTCAAACGTTGTAGAATTTGCTGAACAACTTTCTCACTGGTTAGCGTCCCTCGCTCAGTCTCACCATCATAGACGCTCAAAAAGTCCTCACCCCGTACCCATTCTGCTCCAATAAAGCAACTCAGGGTTGTGTCGGTGTAATGGCAATCTAAGCCTTGAGAGTTAACCAGACGTGTTGTTTCCTCCTCACACTCCCACTGTCCTGTACAGAGGACTTCCGGGTAAGCGTCACGAATCTGAGCGATCGCAACTTTACCCATTTCAACCAAGGTTTCCACTGGCACTGTCTCTCCCAGATCGGGATAGTGATCAGTTCGTGCCCCAGCAAGTTCCACGGGTTCCGGTTCATTGAGGTACGTCATGGCGATCGCGCGATCGACCAAATCTTGGGGTTCCACTGGCCCATAAGCAACAGCCAGTCCTGGACAGCCCTCTCGCCACAGCCTGAGGGCTACTCCTTCCGATTGGCTGCTTTCAAGCTGCTTCAGTCGGTTGGCTTCAAAAAACACTGGTCGAGAAAGCGATCGCGACTGATAAACCTCTGCTTGCTTCACCCCTGCTTGAGCCGCTAACTCTAACAGTTGTTCGGCGTGTAGGGCTTCTGGTAAATCGTTAGAACCCATAACTAAAACCTTTTTATCAGTTGTCTGTTCTTAATTGTCCGTTGTCAGGTGTTCTTCTCTCTTAAGTTGAAGGGTAGAGGCTTGTCACTGATTCTAAACGTCTAATTACTGACCGTTGAAGCGCTACTTTAACTCTTGCAGCAGCCAAAATCCTGCAAAGGCTTCTGAGGTTGGGCTAGATTGCACGGCAAGAAAATGTACCCCTTGTGCCTTCTCCTTCGCTAACTCAAACCCTCTAGCCTCATTTAACGTTTGGGCGTCTTTAATATTAGCCAGAATCCAGCTATCACTTTCACCTGTTTCGAGTAACAATCTAGCAACTGGCTCGCTCTCAAATCTCACAAACGCAAGCTCTAAGCCTGACATCCAGGCTGCCACGGGTGTTGCTCTGGAGGAAAAAATAATGATGCCGGGAATTCGAGTGTCGGGCGCAAGTTCCATCAGCGAGAGAGGAAACACTTCTCCAAAGGCAATGTCCCACTCTTCCATTTCCTCAAAAGCCACTGCTTCCAAGCTCACAAACGCCCACTTCTGTCCCTCCAAAGCATCCGGTAATGCTTGCGGGGTTTCGGGTTCATAACGGACAAACGAAGATACCTCCGCTGAGGCTTGATATCCAGGCTGGCTGGGGTAAAAATCCTTTGCCCGTTGTTGCAGCCAACGATCTATGGTGTAGGTGCGGCGCGACGCTTGAGCGGGGATGCCCAAATCTTCACAAGCTTTGACGATCATGTTGCTCATCTGCCGCCGAAAGAAGCGAATTTTTTCGGGGGGTTGTTTACTTTGAGTAATCGCCTCTGCGATCGCACTTTGCAGCCAAATCGAATTCACTTGCTGATTGGGACACCAACTGGCATAGCGAAATAACTCCTCAGTGGACTGGCGCGTATCTAAAGGACTCTCACACAGTAAGACTTCCCATACCTTTTTCTGGTTTTCGTCCAAAATCGGACGCGAGTAAAAATCTAGTTCCCAAACGATACCCATGCCACAAAGTTATGCTCTAACCCTTTCCTTCATCATACGGGTCAGTGAGACATGACTTAGATAAGGTAGCAGAGCATCTAAGGTTGGATAATATTGTGCTAACTTCTGCTTTTTAACAATCAAGTAGTAGAATCTGACCCTAAGGTATACCAATGAACAACGGACGAAGTGAAGTCTTAGCAGCAAACGAAGCCTTTTATCGAGCCTTTGAGAAAAAGGATGTTGAAGCAATGAGTACTATTTGGTCGAAAGGAAGTGGCACTCTTTGTATTCATCCCGGACGCAGGGCACTACGAGGCTGGAAGGAAATTGAATCATCCTGGATGCAGATATTTAGAAATACGAAATATATTGAGGTTGAGACAGACATTATTTCTGTGGAAATTTGCGAGACTATCGCCTATGTCATTTTGATTGAGAAAGTCCTCCAAGCCAGTGGTGGTAGAAGCATTCAGGCAGAGTCGATGGCAACAAATATTTTTCAGTGCTTGGCATCTTCGTGGTACCTCGTTCATCACCACGGTAGCCCGCTGATGCGTTAGGCAAGCAATTATACAGCTCAAATTGTTAGATTTGATACTAACAAAAAGGATGTTTTAGTAAGATGAAATCGCTTATTTACAGAAAATAATCAGCCATCAGCTTTATCTAAAGAAGGATTCTTCCAAGCTGATAGCTGAGTACCGATAGCTTTTATATTGGATATCTCGACTCAACGCTCAATTCTGGCAGTCCCTCAAGTTTTTCACCGGGTTGAACTTCTTCTTCCTGTGGCACACAAATGGTCAAGCCACCCGGAATACACTCGACTTCAACAGGCATTGTGCCAATAATCTCCCCATCCAGAACAACTTTCTGAGGTGGCTGTGTGGTCACTTTAATACGTCTTGCTCGAAGATAGCCAATATCATCTCGTTCTGCCGCATCGCCGCGAAGTGCTGATTGTAAGAGGTGATAAGCTGATGCGATCGCACCAGTCCGATTTAGAGGTGCTACTACAGTTAAATCGAGCAAACCATCATCATAAATAATACCTGCTGGTCCCTGAGCAAGAATTGATGTTGGTGGGGCGGCATTCGCTATCGTTACAGCCGCCGCTGAAACCGTAATTACTCTATCCTCTGTCTCAATCTCGACTTCAAAGTTTTCAAAATCCCGCAGTTGCTGGACTCCCGCTAGGACGTAAGCTAGCATCCCTAAACGGTTCTTTGCTTCTCGATCTGCTTTTTCCACCATTTCTGCCTCGAAGCCAATGCCAACCAGCAAAACCATTGGTTTTCCGTTACACTGTGCGGCATCAACAACCTTTGTTACTCCCCCCAAAATTGTCTGACAAGCCGCTTCAATTGTGTCTGGAATGTTCAACGCAGAAGCAAAGGCATTGGCAGTACCCCGTGAAATGATACCGAAAGGAATATTAGTTCCCACTAAGGCTTCAGCCGCTGCCGAGAGGGTACCATCACCGCCAGAGGCAATAACCATGTGAACACCACGGGCTACGGCATCATACGCCAGTTGAGATGCATCAACCTCTGGCGTTGTCAAGCGAATATCTAGGTCGAATTCAGGATCTAAAAGCGCCTGAATTTGTGACAAATCTTGGTCAGGGTCGCTTTGACCAGCAACTGGATTAAAGATAAGGCAGGCAGAACGCTTCATGGTTGGTAGTCAGTTGTTAGTTGTTAGTTGTTAGTTGCAACAAACAAAAAGCGACAACTTATATACGAACTGCTCAAATGCACTCGATATAAGTTTGATTGAATGCTAGTTCATCAATGACTAGCTTTCCTTCGCGGGATACTCTGCCATTCTCACTAAACCCTCCCAACTTTGTCCTACCCATTAGGAAGGGTTTCTCCCGAAGCCCCTGCGGTATCAATAACAACCAACAACTAACTACTCCTCAACCTGACTGATGCGACGCATATTCAAAATATCACTCATTTTTCTGATTTGGCAGAAGCTACTTTCTAGTTGCTTGTGGTCACGAATGTCAATGCACAGGTCGATAATGGCTGGTTTACCTTCTTGAGTTCTGACTTGGGCGTTGCGAACATTAATATTTTGGTCACTTAAGCGTGACAGGATATCTTTAAAGACACCCACTCGATCAATCACTTCCATTTGAATGTTGACAGGATAAGTTTGAGGACGCCCATTATCTGCATCTGTCGGATTCCAGCTAACAGGAACTAACCGCTCTCCGGGTACACTTTCAACATTGGGGCATCCCTGTCGGTGAATTGAAATGCCACGGATGCGAGTGACGGCACCAATAATCGGTTCACCAGGAACGGGATTGCAACAACCTGCAAGGTGATGGAGTAGCCCTTCGACACCAGCAATCGGTTCACCTTTACTACCACCCGTAGAGGGGATTTTAACAACAGGGGTCTGAGTTACTGCCTCTTGTGAATCCGTTTCAATTGGTTGCTTGGCTTTTACAGCTTCTCGCAGGCGATTGACTACGATATTCAGCGTTAGTTCGCCATAACCTAAGGCTGCCAGTAAGTCTTCAACTGTATGGTAGTTACATCGCTCTGCTACAGCCTGCATCGGATCGGATTTTAGCAACGATTCAAAGCCTTTTTTGCCGAGTTCCTTTTCCAGTAGTTCTCGACCACGAGCAACATTTTCTTCTCGATGCGATCGCTTATACCATTGCCGAATCCGGTTCCGGGCGCTGGGTGTCACCACAAAATTTAGCCAATCTAAACTGGGGTGACTGTTTTTCTGGGTAATAATTTCAACGATGTCGCCGTTGTGCAATGGACTATCTAACACGCGCCACTGCCCATTCACGCGCACACCTGCACAGTGGTTGCCGACTTCCGTGTGAATCCGATAGGCAAAGTCTACTGGTGTTGCACCCCGACTCAAGGACACAACATCCCCACTTGGCGTAAATACATAAACATCGTCATCAAATAAATTATCTTTGACGCTGTCCATGTACTCCTGAGCATCCTTCAGGTCATTCTGCCATTCCAGCAACTGCCGTAGCCAAGTCAGCTTTTCATCCTCTGCTGTGAAGCGAGTATTGCTAGAACCGCCACTTTCCTTGTACTTCCAATGCGCCGCAATTCCTAACTCCGCAACGTGATGCATTTCCAGGGTGCGAATTTGCACTTCAATCGGACGACCACTTAGACCAATCACACCTGTATGTAACGACTGGTAACGGTTTGGCTTCGGTAAACCAATGTAGTCTTTGAACCGCCCCGGAATCGGTCGAAAGGCATCATGAACGATTGCCAAGGCGCGATAGCACTCTTCCTTGGTTTGCACAATCAGCCGCATCGCCGCAATATCGTAGATTTCATGAAACCCTTTCTGCTGCCGCTGCATCTTCTGATAAATGCCATACAAGTGCTTCGGACGTCCATTGATATCTATGCACTTGACACCTACTCCCTCCAAGCGATCGCGCAAAATTTCTGTTACCTTAACTAAGCGGTCTTCTCGATCTTGGCGACGCTCGACAACGAGTGCTTGCATTTCTCGGAAAGCCTCTGGTTCCAGATACTTAAACGCTAAATCCTCCAATTCCCACTTAAAGCGACCAATTCCTAAGCGATTGGCGAGGGGTGCAAAAATTTCCCTTGTTTCCAAGGCAATTCGCCGCTGTTTCTCTGGATTCAGGTGTTCTAGCGTCCGCATATTGTGCAGTCTATCTGCCAACTTGACGACAATAACCCGAACATCTGCCGCCATCGCGAGGAACATCCGGCGAAAGTTCTCGGCTTGACGCTCGGTTTTACTAGAGAAGTTAAACTTAGAGAGTTTTGTAACTCCTTCAACAAGTCGCCGCACCTCTACTCCGAACCGGGATTCGATTTCTTCTACCGTGATGTCTGTATCTTCCACAACATCATGCAGAAACCCAGCCGCTATCATCACACTGCTGCCACCCAAATCCCTCAACAACCCAGCAACGGCTACTGGATGAGCAATGTAATGTTCTCCTGAGGCTCGGTATTGACCTTCATGCAGTTGGTAAGCAAATTCAAAGGCTCGACAAATCAAACTGGTATCATCTGGCACTGGTTTCTCAGTAGCAGGTGAGGCGGCGATTAAGCAGTCTTGCAGCCAGCCTGGAACATCAAGGTCAAGAGTGGAGGTTGTGGCTGTAGCATTCATATTTTTTTTGCTTAGTGAGTAAAAAATAGATCTGAGAGTTTAGCAGAAGTACTGTGAGAACAGTAGCCTTGCAGAACCATTGGTTGTTCCTTACCTCTTTTGAAGTGTGAAATTTAGTCAGGATGACTGGAGAGGATTTTTGGGTAAGGTCGTACAAGGTACCTAAGCAAAAGCTAGGAGCTTTAGCTGAGGCAAGAGTGAGCGCTCCCTACGATAAGCGCTTATTAAATTGCGAAGGAGCAGGTGCGAGAATGCTAGAAAAGCTCATCTCTTCTTGGTAAAGAAAGCTTACTGCAAGGATTAATCCTTAAAGGCTTGCTTTGCTATTAACCAATCTCCTTTATTAAAAAGACAAAATTCTTTACATTAATTCTAGATCAATGAGAGCCAGAATGTTACAACCATCACATCATCAACGCTATCAGGAATTTAAACAGGTCTTAGAAGAATTACACAAAACCGTTATTGCCAAGGATTCAGAGAGCTTAGCACTCCATGAACAGTTCCAGCAGATAAGACAACTATTTCTTTCGGAAGTTGCGAGCTTAAGTGCTGATGACGTTGCCGTGGATATTATGTCCCGATGGCAGTCGATTCAGACAGAAATCTACAAGCAGATGCGATTGTTGGAGACGGATTTGATGCTTTTGCAAGCAGCGCGAAGTGCTGCAACGACTCAGACTCGGACAGGGAGTGTGTGCGATCGCATCTCGACTCTAATTCGCTACTGTGAAGCATTACTGGAACAGTAGAGCTAGCTAGAGTGGATGATATTTATTGTCGGTTACTGGCTTCCATTGAACTATTGATATAAAACCAAACCATTAGCCTGTAAACTCACTAAGGCTGCCCTCTCGGAGTAGATTAGATAGAAAAATTGGACACTTTGAGGAAGGAAAATCTGTGCATTGCCCGAAATGTAGAAAAGTAACACTCTTGGACGGCATTTTCGATAACAAGTTTGCCGTGAAGTATTGCGATGAGTGCAAAGGAACCTGGATTCCTGCCAGTGAGTATGAAGCTTGGCAGACCCGTCAATCTTACAATCCAGTAGTACCCACGGTACTCTCCAAAACGATTAATGTAGATTTTGTCCAATCGCCCTTCGATGCCAAAGCGGCTTTGTGTCCAGAGTGCCAGCGCTATCTATCACGAGCGAAGGTCAACCTGAAGACACCGTTTTATGTAGAGCGGTGTCTGCAATGCCGTGGAATCTGGTGCGACTATGGAGAATGGGATATTCTGGAACGTCTGGGACTGCACACCACTATTGAGCAGTTGTTTACTAATGAATGGCAGACAAAGGTACGAGAACACAAATTTTCTCAACAAGAGCGTCAAGCAACCGTTGAAAAGTTGGGGAGCGAATTAGCAGCGCGTGTATTTGAACTCGCTGAGTTGCTGGAAAAGCATCCGAATGGAGATTTTGGAGTTGCCTACTTGATGCGGCGAGTGTCAGTGAACGCTCAAAGCCCAGATACGAGAATTGAACAGTAAGTGGTTGTCACTAGGTTAGATCACGTTGAGCAATTTGTGCATTAAGTTGTTGCTTGTTGTCCATTGTCGTTGGCTATTGCAACTAAGGACGAAAAATGAGTGAAGCCCTGTTTCATGTAGAAAATTTACGGGTTGCTTATCCCCAAAGCCGTTCAGCGCCAATGCTCCAATGGGCAGTTGATGATGTCTCGTTCACGCTGGATGCTGGAGAGCGATTGGGGTTGGTGGGAGAGTCAGGTTGCGGCAAGTCAACGCTGGGACGAGCGGCGATGCGCCTGTTACCCGAATCAACACGAATTGAAGGACGAGTAAACTTTTCAGGGCAATCGGTTTTTGATTTGGCCCCTGCTCAGATGCGTCAGTTTCGTGGGGAAGCCGTGGCGTTGGTGTTTCAAGACCCCATGACTCGGCTTGACCCGTTGATGACGATTGGGGAACATTGCATTGAAACCTTACAAGCGCATCAGCCCCAGCTATCAAGAAGTCAGAGTAAAGAAAGAGCGCTTGAGACGCTGGATGCGGTGAAGATTGATGCTAATCGGTGGTCACAGTATCCCCATGAGTTTAGCGGAGGGATGCGGCAACGAGTTGCGATCGCACTTGCTTTATTACTTAACCCGAAGCTGATTGTTGCTGATGAACCAACGACTAGCCTTGATGTCACGGTTGCGGCGCAGATTTTAAAGGAGTTGACACGACTGTGCCGTGAACGAGACATGGGGCTGTTGCTAATTTCTCACGACCTAGCAATGGTAGGAGAATATTGCGACACCATAGCAGTGATGTATGGGGGGAAGATTGTAGAAAAGGGTGCGGTGGGAACGATTCTCCGGCGACCCCAGCATGAGTATACGCGATCGCTTTTAGAAGCGGCTTTGCATATCCAAGCTGTAGACGAGCAGCCTTTAAAAGCAAATACCTCTACCTTAACGACTAACGCCTCACCACTATTGCGAGTTAAAGATTTAAAGCAGTACTACACTTTAGAACGTAATATTATTGAGCAACTGGTTTTCAGAAAAGAGGCGACCTACATCAAAGCCGTAGACAATGTAAGCTTTGAACTCAATTCGGGTGAAATTCTCGGACTGGTAGGGGAATCGGGTTGTGGCAAGAGTACGTTATCCCGTACCATTTTGCAGTTAATTCGCCCGACTTCTGGAACTGTTGAGTTTTTAGGGAAAGATTTAACTCAGTTATCACGGCAGTCTCTGCGGCAGTCACGGCGTCAAATCCAAATGGTCTTTCAAGACCCCCATGCTTGTCTGAACCCATTGATGACAGTCGGTCAAAGTATTGCTGACCCCTTATTTATTCATCAACTGGCGACTCCTGATGAAGCCAAACGCCAAGTGGTGCAGATGTTAGAACGAGTCGGTCTTACACCAACAGAGGACTACTATCATCGCTATCCAAGTGACTTATCAGGAGGACAGCAGCAACGAGTTGCGATCGCACGGGCTTTAATTACGCGCCCCAGTCTGCTAATCTGCGATGAACCTGTGAGTATGCTGGATGCTAGCGTCCAGTCGCAGGTGCTGGATTTGATGCTGGAGTTGAAGGCGGAATTTAACCTTACCTATTTGTTCATTACTCACGACTTGTGGCTGGCGAGATTTTTATGCGATCGCATCGCTGTAATGAATAGTGGTCAGATTGTTGAAATCGGCCCCACTCACGAGCTATTTACTAATCCCCAACATCCCTACACCAAGACACTACTACAAGCCGCTCCCCTACTGGCGACACAGCAGCCATAAGGTTTTTTGAGGTAGATAACGGATTGATTATCGAGATACCACCTTCAGGCGTCCTATTTATAGACGGTTGAGTTCTTGACTTATATATTTAGTTAAAATCTGAGAACCTTTTTTGTTTAGATGAAACGCATCTACAAAATATTCATCTGAAAGCTGTAAGTCAGTGTGGGCATCTATTAGTGAATAGTTGGATTTGCCCAAAATTAATTGTAAGCGTTCTCTATGAGAACTCATATTCTTTTGATTTGAGTCAAACTCACTTAAGTACTCCTGCCGGATTGGGGATAAGACAAACACTAAATTCATACCACTTTGTTTGGTATAGTTGGCAAGATTTTCTAAAGAATCATAGCAGGGATCTTGCTGACTTAGCTGGCTCATGACCTTAGACCATTGTTTTCCTTCCCATCGATCAGGTGGAATATTTTCTTTTGGCACTTCTAGTAAAACCGAGCCACTGGAGTCAAATTTTAGTGAGTCAAGTGTATTATTCGTTGTTCTTTGTCTCCTGACCTCTAGCATCAAGCCAGGGTCTAGCATTCTCGACAGAGTTTGGTATTTAGCATGGTAGTACACAGCAGGAATACCTGACTGAATATAGTTAACAGCATCCTCCCGATGAAGATTCTTTAAGGATACATAGTGAGCATCCATCTTTTTATTAGGTGAGCAGGACTGAAAGTCAACAGGAGCTGATAAAACTAGCACTGTCTTAGGCTTGCCACTCAAGTTTACAGAGAAGTCAACTAAGTCTTTCAGGTCAACCATCTGCAAACCATAAGAAGCAAAGTTTGTGAACGGTATTTGATTACCCTTGGCATCCTTTAAAAGAGATGAATCTATATGATTAACGGCTATAGATGAACCGACCGCAATTAATGAAGAGTTTTTCGGTTTTACATCCTTAAGAAATCTCGCTTTTTCGTCAAAGCTGATGCTGGCAAGAAACTGAGGTGCAGTTAATAATTTACGCTGCTCTAGAATCAATGACAGCAAGATGATAACAACAGAGAAAACAGCAAAATTGATAGCGATGAGTCTGTTGTATGCTTTAAAATTTTTCGCTGGTTTTTTCATGGTTAGAAATCGAAGTACAAAAATTCACTATGGGTTACAGACAAAACCTTGAGAAGCGTAAAAAAGGTAACGAGGCTGATCAAAAAGCTAGTCAAAGAAGTGGGGTGCCATTGTAACTTCTGCCATAAGCGATCGCCCCAACCTGAAGATGTACCACCTGTCGGTTGATTGAGAACTGGCTTGTACTGGGACAACCATTGCTGAGTATTGGGCGTGAACCAGGTAATTAATAGTAGAGAACCAATCCAGAGAATTACTTCTGTAGAGCTTGCTTTGAGATTTAGCATTAAGCCATCAAACTGAACACCCCAACTTTGTAGAAAGGCTAGCTTCGTTGATAGGGAGGATGGCAATGAAATACTGTTGGCACCGCTCATTGCCTTCAAAATTGCGATCGCAGGTGCCATGCTCTCTGCCCTAAAGAAAACCCATGCAACTACGACAAAAATAAATGTCACCAAGCAACTTAACCCCCGACTCCACCAGTGACTCTTTTTCAAATCATGTCCCAGCGATTTCCGGAACGAACGCCATTGATGATTGACGACTAAGCCGAACCCATGTAATCCACCCCAAAAGACAAAATTCCAACCTGCACCATGCCACAAACCACCCAGCAGCATCGTAATCATCAAGTTAGTATTGCGTTGTAGTTCTCCCTTACGATTACCACCCAGAGGAATGTAGAGATAATCTCGCAAGAAGTTAGAAAGAGTGATATGCCACCGCCGCCAAAAATCGCTAATGTTCACCGCTTTATAGGGCGAGTTAAAGTTGACAGGTAGCTTAATCCCAAACATTCGGGCAGCACCAATTGCCATATCAGAGTATCCAGAAAAGTCGAAGTAGAGCTGCAATGAGTAAGCTAGTGCCCCAACCCACGCTTCAAAGAATGTAATAGGTAAACCCTGAGTTGCAGCATTAAACACAGGAGTAGCATAGACAGCAACACTGTCAGCAAACATGACTTTCTTAAATAGCCCCATTGAGAAAATCATGATGCCTACTGCCATATCTTCCTGGTTAAACTGATAAATTGCTCGCTGGGTAAACTGAGGCAACACCTCTTTGTGATGGACAATTGGACCAGCAATCAGTTGGGGGAAAAAGGTAACGAATAGGCAGTAGTTCAGAAAGTTGTATTCTTTAGTTTCTCCTCGATAAGCATCCACCAAATAGGCAACTTGCTGAAAGGTAAAAAATGAGATACCTAGAGGCAGAATAATCGTCTTCAGATTAAAAGCTGTGCCGCTTAGGTCGTTAACCGTATCAACGAAAAAATTAGCGTACTTATAGTAAGCAATCAAAGCTATATTTACTGCAATGCCTAAAGTCAGTAGCAACTTTTGGTTAATAGGTATTGTGAAGCGCTGGCTTAGGGCAGAACCCACAGCATAGTTGAACAGCAGTGAGAAAATTAGTAATCCTAGATAAACTGGGTTCCACCAACTATAGAAAAATAAAGAAGCGGCAACTAACCATAATATTGCTAACTGGAAATAACCTCGTCTACCAATCTGGAAAAAGACAAAAAGAGTGACTGGTAAAAATAAAAAAATGAATTGAGGAGAATTAAATAGCATGACAGATAGCTGTGTTCGGGTTGAATAACGCTGTACTCGGTAGTTTTACAGCACGAACTTTTACAGGGCAAGCCTACAACGTCAGATGGCGCAACAATGCCAAAAATACTAATGAATGCTAAATAGTCACACTCGGATTTTGGCTGATCAAGAGATACAACGCGACTTCAGGATTGCTCTTTCATTCCCATCTACCTAAGGCAGACTAGAGAACCCTAAATCTCAGTTTAAAAACAGTTAACTACGCTACTGTTTTTAAACTCTCTCATCAGACAAACCTGTTTCAAAAGGAAATGCCCTTTATTCCCTTTCAGCTCAGTGTGATTATTTAATAGTTTGCAAATATTTAAGTAATGACGGCTAAGCTTAGGGTGGAGTCTCTCCCACATCAGCCAATTCATTGAAGTTCACCATCGGGGCAAACAACTTAGCACTTCCCCGATTCTTGTGACGGCTTTCCTGTGTCCAGTTCCTTTCTTCTATCGTGTCCACACTTCTAGAGACTGCACCTACAGTTTCGGCTACTGATTAACAATAGTTTTATCACAAGTTTAATTGAAGTCAAGTTTCTTCAGTCAAGCTTCATCGAATCTTAATTTTCTCTTTCTAAGCCTTGCCGCTGAGCCATCTCTATTCGTAACTGTTCCTCCATTTGTCTTAATTGGGCATTTGCCTGACTTAACTGTTCAGACAGCTTTGCAACTTCAGCTTCTAGCCGCTCATTATTCTTTTGTAAACGTGCTTCTGATTGCTGTTTCTCAATATTGTCATGGAAGACGAGAACTGCTCCCAAGATTTTGCCAACCTCATCTTTAATCGGTGCCGCACTGTCATCAATTGGAATTTCAGCACCATCCTTGGTTACAAGTAAAGTATGGTTATCTAAACCAACAGTAATACCTTGTTGGAGGGCCAACAGTACCGGATTCTGTACAACCGCTCGTGTTTTTTCGTTGATTGTTTGGAAAACCTGAGTTAAATCATTACCAATAACTTCTTCTAGGCTCCAACGGGTAAGCGCTTCAGCTACCGGATTCATAAAGGTTACTAAGCCTTCTGTATCCGTTGTAATTACAGCATCACCAATACTTTTGAGCGTTGTTGCTAACCACTGCTCTCTTTCCCGTAACTGCTGCTCCATTTGATACTTATATAGAGCTACTTCAATCGTCGTGCATAAATCCCTTGCCTCAAAAGGTTTAAGGATATATCCATAGGGTTCTGTAAGTTTGGCACGATTGAGAGTTTCGTCGTTGGTATAAGCAGTTAGATATACAACTGGGAGATGAAAAAGACGATTAATTTCTGCTGCTGCTTCGATTCCATCAACGTTTCCGTCTAGTTTGATATCCATTAGGATTAGGTCAGGTCTAGTTTCTCCTGCCACTTGGATTGCTTCTTCTCCAGAAGAAACAGTTGCGACAACACTGTATCCAAGTCCTTGCAATCGGTTTTGAATATTTAAGGCAACAATGCCTTCATCTTCAACAATTAACAGTCTCGCTCTCACAATGATGAATCTACTTTGTTCTAATCTTTAATGACAGGAAAGCTCACACAGAATCGGCTTCCTAGGCTGTTGTTAAGTTCAACTTTACCCTTGATTTGTTTCGTTAAAACATGGACTAACTGAATACCTAGTGACTGTGACTGCTTTAGATTCCAATCCGGAGGAAACCCAACCCCATTATCTTCAACAATGAGGTTAAACTGCTGTGTTTCATCAGCAAACATACTAATGCGAATTGTGCCTGATTGATTATTGGGAAAGGCATGTTTGAGAGAGTTCGATACTAACTCATTAACAATTAAACCGCAAGGAATAGCCGTGTCAATATTTAACGTTACTTCATCAAGGGTTAATTCTAAGGTAATCTTGTCTCGATTGAATTGATAAGCTTTAAACAAGTAACTTGTCAAGCTTTCAGTATATTCAGCAAAATTAATTTTAGCAAAATCTTGAGATTTATACAATTTCTCGTGAACAAGAGCCATTGACTTGACGCGGTTCTGGCTTTCCCGAAATATTTCTAGCGTCGCTTGCTCCTCAATTTGTTGCGACTGCAAATCGAGCAAACTAGAAATGACTTGTAAGTTATTTTTGACTCGATGATGAACTTCCTGAAGTAAGACTTCTTTTTCTTGCAGTGATGCTTGAATCTGTGCCTCTGCTTCCTTGTGCTTTGTAATATCAATTCCAACGATCACAGCAAGAGAATTTTGACAGTACTTCTGAGCAGCGACTAAATAGTTTCGGGTTGAACCATTGATTTGTGCTTCAACAACTTGATTACTTGTTTGAATTGATTCTGCGATAAAATGAGTCATAAATTCAGCTAGATTAGGGCTATTTTTGAGGAATCCTAATTCTTGTCCAATAAATATATCAGGTGATAAATTGAAGGCATCAGCCATATACTGATTGACCCCAAGATATTTTCCTTCAGAATTAATCCAAGCAACAAACCCAGGCATAGCATCCAAAACAGCTCGCAGTTGTTCCTTGGCTTGTTGCAGTTCTGATTCCATTGACTGAAGCGTATTTGCATCAGTCACTACGGCAAAGCTACCTCTGGCAAAAATTGTATTGGGGTAGAGATTAAATAACGTTTGCAAAAATTCTTGTTGAGCTTGGAGTGATTCCTGTACCTTCTGCCGCTCAGCTATTTCTTGCTTAAGTAGCTGATTCATCTGTGTAAGTTCAGCCGTTTGCTCAAGTACCTGTTTTTCCAGCCGAGCCTGAGCATCCTGTAAACTTGAGTGTGCCTGTTTATGCCCACAAGTATCTTGAATCATTATGAGTACATACCGAGGCAAGTCATTAGCATCACAGACAAGAGTAGCTGATATATTAGCCCAGATAAGACGACCATCTTTTCGGCAGTATTGCTTTTCCCAGTTGCAGTGAGTACGGTTTCCTACCAGTATTTCCTGGAATATTTTAGAAGTCTCGCCTCGGTCGTCTGGATAAGTCAGTTCAATAAACGAAAAGTTTTTAAGTTCTTCTGCTGTGTAACCAAACAGTTCTTGAAAACTCTGGTTCGTTTGGCTAAGCATTCCTAGTGGACTAATAAGTGCTATGCCAGTTGAAGCAAATTTAAATAGAGTTTGAAATTGCTGTTCGATTTCCCATAAGGTCTCTGTCATCTACTTAATGATTGATAAACTAATTGAACTTATTGTGTATTTCGCTACTTAAAAACTTTTTTTAACCTTAATTCTTCGGAATTTAGACCAAAACTCTAAGGGATTTATTTATAGGTAGCCGTGTAAAATAAAATAAAATTTAGCATGTTTATCAGGCTTGGCACTTGCCAGCCTATCGTAGCTTGATCTAGCCGCAAGATTTGGAGTATCCCCTCATTATGTTGCGTTAACCCAATAAGGGCTGGAATCCTTCGCACTGGGCGAGTTTGAAACCTTTCGGTATTGGCGAACAATACCCCAATAATTACTGGGAAGTCTTTAGAGCGGCTTGGATGAGCCGAGACCAATTGCCTTATGCTTGGGAAATCCTTAATAAAGGTGTCTGTGACGGTTGCGCCTTAGGGACAACTGGGATGAAAGATTGGACAGTTGATGGCATTCATGTCTGTAATGTTCGGCTACGGCTGTTGCGGATGAATACCATGCCAGCTTTTGATGCCCAATTGTTGGAGGATGTTTCTCAACTCAGGGGGCAAAAAAGCGCCGAACTCCGTGATTTAGGGCGACTTCCCTACCCAATGATGCGGCAACGGGGGGAGAAAGGCTTCCGTCGAGTTAGCTGGGATGAGGCTTTAGATGTCATAGCATCCCGTATCCGTGCGTCCTTACCTAATCGACTCAGTTTCTACATCACTAGCCGAGGCACTGTCAACGAAACCTACTACGCTACCCAGAAAGCCGTCCGGGCAATGGGAAGCAATAACATTGACAACGCTGCCCGCATTTGCTACTCTCCGAGTACGGCTGGACTGAAAGCGGCATTAGGTGCAGCCGCTACTACTTGCTCTTATAAAGACTGGATTGGTACAGATTTATTAGTTTTCATTGGTTCCAATGTCGCTAACAACCAGCCCGTTACGGTCAAGTATCTACATTGGGCAAAAAAAGCGGGTACTCGAATTGTCGTCATCAACACCTACCGGGAACCAGGAATGGAACGCTACTGGGTGCCTTCGATTCCTGAAAGCGCTCTTTTTGGCACCAAATTTGCAGAAGACTTCTTCCTTGTGAATATGGGCGGGGATATTGCCTTCCTGAATGGCACCGTCAAACATATGATTGATAATGGCTGGGTAAATCAATCGTTTATCGATCGCTACACTACAGACTTTGATGAACTACAAGCCTCACTTGCTGCCCAGTCTTGGGAAGAATTAGAGCGTATCTCTGGGGCAACCCGCGAGGAGATGTATGCCTTTGCCAAAATGGTCGGTGAAGCTGACAAAGCTGTGTTTGTTTGGAGCATGGGCATTACCCAGCATGAGTGCGGCGAAGACAACGTGCTATCAATTATCAACCTTGCCTTGACGAAAGGATTCGTGGGCAGAGAAGGGTGCGGCTTGATGCCGATTCGGGGACACTCTGGCGTACAAGGAGGGGCTGAGATGGGCTGCTACGCCACTGTCTTACCCGGTGGTAAGCCGATTACTCCAGAGAATGCGGCAAAACTGAGTGAACAATGGGGCTTTGAAGTACCCACCACTCAGGGTTTAATTGCTTCGGAAATGATTGATGCTGCCTATGAGGGACAACTAGATGTGTTGTTTTCGGTAGGAGGCAACTTCTTAGAGGTTTTGCCTGAACCTGATTATGTGGAGGAGGCACTAAAGCGTGTACCCCTGCGGGTTCACATGGATATTGTTCTTTCAACGCAGATGCTCGTGGAGCCAGAGGATACAGTGGTACTGCTACCTGCAACAACGCGCTACGAAGTGCCAGGAGGCGTTACCGAAACTAGCACCGAACGACGGGTAATTTTCAGCCCGGAAATTCCTAGACCTCGAATTGGAGAGGCGCGTCCAGAGTGGGACGTGTTTATGGAACTGGCTGAGCGCGTGCGACCGGATTTAGCAAATAAGCTTGGGTTCGATAGTACGTCTGCAATTCGCCAAGAGATTGCTCAGCTTATTCCTCAGTATGCCGGAATCCAGCACTTAAAGGAAGCAGGCGACCAGTTTCAGTATGGAGGAGCGCATCTATGCTTTGGCTGGAACTTCCCAACACCGGATGGGAAAGCGCATTTTGCAGCCTTGTCTTTGTCCCAACGAGAATTACCAGAGGGCTGTTTCCTGGTAGCAACGCGCCGAGGCAAGCAGTTCAACAGCATGGTGCAAGAGCGCAAGGATGCGATTACAGGAGCGGTGCGAGAGGCAGTGCTGATGAGTCAGGTTGATGCAGAACAGTTGGGATTAAAGGATGGCGATGCGGTAATTCTTAGGAATGACTTGGGAGAGTTAAAAGGGCGAGTATACATTGCACCCATTAAACCAGGAAACTTGCAAGTGCATTGGCCGGAAGGGAATGTGTTGCTGGATAAGAGTAAGCGTTCTAAGGAAGGAGTTCCAGACTACAATGCATTGGTGCGTCTAGAAATAAGCTAATCAGCCTCCTCGGCAAGATTACTCAAGAGTGCGATCGCATTTTTTCCCTTTTCCTCTCGAAGTCATGATTCAGGCGTCTCCAAGCACTTTTGCGATCGCTAAATTGTACTTTGAGAACGAACTGTGTCACATTGGGAAAACTCAGTTGATTGCACTCCTCTTGTATCCTGGAAATTGGCACTCTTCACACAACAAGCCTTGCGCGTGCCGTCGGCAACCCTTGCCCAGTAGTAGAGAAAATCTGTGCTTGACCTAAAGCAAATTCGGGAAAATCCACAAAGCGTCCAAGAACGATTAGATAAACGCGGTGTTGGTCAATATGACCTTCAGCCAATTCTGGCTCTCAACCAACGTCAACGGGAACTAGAGACACAACGCACTCAACTGCAAGCCCGTAGTAACGAAATTGGTAAGCTGATTGGTCAAAAAATCAAAGCAGGTAGCGCTCCTGATGCGCCAGAACTGCAAGCGCTTCGGGATGAAGGCAACCAAATCAAAGCAACTCTCAGTAATTTAGAGCCGCAGGAAAAAGACCTAAAAGCCGAGATAGAAGCCCTCCTATTACCCCTGCCTAACTTACCCAGCGATTCAACGCCAGTTGGTAAGAGTGAAGAAGAAAATGTAGAAGTGCGGCGTTGGGGTGACGAATACATTCCCCAAAATGACAAGATTCTCCCCCATTGGGAAATTGGGGAAAAGCTTGGCATTCTCAACTTTGAACGGGCAGTAAAGATTGCTCAAAGTCGGTTTGTCACGTTAATTGGTGCAGGGGCTGCATTAGAACGAGCCTTAATCAGCTTCATGCTCGACAAGCAAACTGCTGCTGGTTACGTCGAAGTAATGCCACCACTTCTTATCAACAGCCAATCCCTGACAGCTACAGGGCAGTTACCTAAGTTTGCTGAAGAAAGCTTTAAGTGCGAACCTGATGATTTATGGCTCACACCTACCGCTGAAGTCCCGCTCGTCAACCTCTACCGAGATGAAGTTTTAGAGGCATCTGAGTTACCTATCTATCACTGTGCCTATACACCTTGCTTTCGCCGGGAAGCGGGTAGCTACGGACGAGACACACGAGGACTGATTCGACTCCATCAGTTTAATAAAGTTGAACTCGTAAAAATTGTCCATCCCTCTACCTCCGAAGAGGAGCATCAAAAACTGGTTCAGGATGCGGCGGCAATCTTGGAAGCCTTGAAACTACCCTACCGGATTATGGAACTGTGTACGGGGGACTTGGGCTTTGCTGCTGCCAAAACCTATGACTTGGAAGTTTGGCTACCCTCGGCTGGAAAATATCGTGAAATTTCTAGCTGCTCAAATTGCTTTGATTTCCAATCAAGACGGGGCAACATTCGTTTCAAAGAAGCTGGCAAAAAGGGAACACAGTTGGTTCATGCCCTGAATGGTTCAGGATTAGCAGTTGGGCGAACAATGTCAGCAATTCTAGAAAACTATCAACAACCTGATGGCACAGTAAAAATACCAGAAGTGCTGCAACCCTACCTAGGACGCGAAGTCTTGTAAAAGCTGACTGCTGACTGCTGAACGCTGAACGCTGACCGCTGAAAGCTAGTTGCTATACCAAGGAGGCAAGCCGCTAGCTGGCGACAAACCGTACAATGAAAAAACGCAAGCTATCGTTACATTAAAAAACACTTATGTCAATTTTGGCAGCGATCGCAGTTTTGGCGATTTTGATTGTAGTCCATGAGCTGGGTCATTTCATGGCAGCTCGTCTTCAGGGAATCTACGCCAATCGCTTTTCCCTGGGATTTGGTCCAATCCTATGGAAGTACCAAGGACCAGAAACTGAGTATGCTATCCGTGCCTTTCCTTTAGGCGGTTTCGTTGGTTTTCCAGATGATGACCCCGATAGCGATATTCCTCCTGATGACCCGAATTTGCTACGCAACCGCCCGGTTTTAGACCGAGCGATTGTTATTAGTGCTGGTGTCATTGCCAACCTGATTTTTGCTTACTTCCTCCTTGTCACACAAGCAGGAACAGTTGGTATTCCTGGCTTCAACGAAGCGGGTGTTCTGATTCCTCAAGTTGCCGCAGAAAGTAGTGCTATCGCCCAAAAAGCAGGTATTAAACCCGGCGATGTTGTTTTAGCCATAGATGGTCAAGATTTGGGGACAGGTTTAGAAGCGACGGAGGCACTGAAAAAGACGATTCAGAAATCTCCGAACCAACCCCTAGAGTTGACAGTTCAGCGAAATCAACAAAGCCTGTCAATTACGGTAAAGCCAGAACCAGGACAAGACGGTAAAGGTCGGATTGGTGTGCAGCTTGCTCCCAATGGCACGATTGTGCGTAAGCGAGCCAGTAATATTTTGGAGGCTTTCAGCACCGCTGCCGAAGAATTTGAGCGCGTTGCCATTCTTATCGTTCAAGGTTTTGGGCAACTGATTAGTAACTTTGGCGAAACGGCTGGACAGGTTTCTGGCCCTGTTGAGATTGTTCGGATTGGAGCGAATGTTGCTCGTTCAAATCTTGCGGATCTTTTCCAATTTGCTGCCCTGATTAGCATCAACTTGGCAGTTATTAATATCTTGCCCTTACCTGCCCTTGATGGTGGTCAACTGGCGTTCTTGCTAATTGAAGGGGTTCGGGGTAAACCTTTACCGCTTGAAATCCAGCAGAACATTATGCAAACTGGACTTGTTCTATTACTGGGTTTAGGTATTTTCTTGATTGTTCGAGATACAGCTAACCTAATTCCTACAAGTTGGGTACAAAACTTATTGCAGTAGGAAAAAAGGACATCTACGCGATCGCAAATGAGTATCACCCGTAAATGGTCTGCTAAGCAACAACGGGCTTTGGAGATTCTAATTCGTCTGAAGCGACTTTATCCCGAAGCCCCTTGTACGTTGAACTACGAAACGCCGCTACAGTTATTGGTGGCAACAATCCTCTCAGCGCAATGTACTGATGAGCGGGTAAACCTAGTAACTCCAGCATTGTTCCGCCGCTTTCCCACTGCTGCTGCTTTCGCGGCTGCCGATGTGGAAGAAATTGAAACGTTGATACGGTCTACGGGGTTTTATCGCAACAAAGCGAAAAATATCCTAGGCGCTTGCCGCATGATTATGGCGGAATTTGGGGGGGAAGTGCCAAAACGGATGGAAGAACTCCTGAAGTTGCCTGGGGTTGCCCGTAAGACGGCGAATGTGGTGCTTGCTCATGCCTATGACATTCACGAGGGCGTTACCGTAGATACTCATGTCAAACGTCTCAGTCGGCTTTTGGGCTTAACTGAACAAACCGACCCAATTCGTATTGAGCGAGATTTGATGAGACTCTTGCCTCAACCGGAATGGGAAAATTGGTCAATTCGGCTGGTTTATCATGGTCGAGCGACTTGTAAAGCGCGAAAACCAGAGTGTTATGCTTGTGCCTTGGCGGATTTATGCCCTAGTGCTGGCTTAGCTAGCGCAACGCCTGTGGAGACAGTTCTTGTAGAATCTCCCACCGTTGTCCCTGCATCTGGGTGAAGCCATCAGATATCATAGAAAATGCTGTCTTTATTGAAGAATTAAGGATTCATGGCTAAAAAAAGTATGATTGAGCGCGAGAAAAAGCGCCAAAAGCTTGTTGAGAAGTACGCAGATAAGCGCGAAGCGCTCAAAGAAGAGTTTGAAAATGCGACAAATCAACGCGATAAGCTAGAAGCTCATCGTAAACTGCAACAACTGCCACGCAACAGTGCCCCCACGCGGGTGCGTAATCGTTGCTGGATGACAGGACGTCCTCGTGGTTACTACCGGGACTTCGGACTCTCTCGCCATGTGATGCGGGAATGGGCACACAAAGGTCTGTTGCCGGGGGTTGTCAAGTCTAGCTGGTAGTTCCTAGTCATTAGTCAAAAAGCCAATGTGACCCATGACTAATGACTAATTACCACAGCAACGGTCAATACCGAGGCTGTCTAAGAGTAAGTCACTCACAGCATTTGCGATCGCAAACTCGCTGTAAAAGCTTTCTCGAAAGTCAAACGCCTGCATCTCTGTGAGAATTGCAATCACCAGCGCTCCCACATCGTTTTCGCCTTCCATCCGCTGGCGGACAAAGATCTGAGCTGCCCGTTGGGCAATCTGTTGATTAACAGGTTCTGGAAGAAACTCTTGATTGAGCCAGTTGGCAAGAGCGACTCGCAACCATTCACCTTCCTGCTGAGGATTCTGGGCAGGTGGGAGCGTAATTGGTGGAATAGGTTCAGGCATAAGGACAATGTAACAACAAGAGAGGTCTTGGCATCATTCTAGGTGCCATAGGCATTGAGCAAAGGGCAGGGGAAGCAGGAGAAGTAAGCTAATTGGATAATATACAAAAGCGACTCCAGTGCTGAGTTCAGTTGATGATAATTGACATTCCTGCTCTAATCCAGGGGTACGCCCAAGGCTACTTCCTAATGGCAGATGATACGGGTGATTTAGGGTGGTACTCCAGTCGGACACGCACACTAATTCCCTTAGATGAGCGATTCCGTTACCCAAAATCACTGCGTCGAGTCCTGAACCAGGAACGCTTTAGCGTCACTATTAACCAAGACTTTAAAGGTGTCGTTGCTGGTTGTGCAGATCGAGATTCTACCTGGATTTCTGCTGAACTCCAAGAGATTTATTGGGCACTCTACAAAGCAGGCTGGGCTT
This sequence comes from Symplocastrum torsivum CPER-KK1, assembly GCA_019358875.1. GTDB lineage: Bacteria > Cyanobacteriota > Cyanobacteriia > Cyanobacteriales > Coleofasciculaceae > Symplocastrum > Symplocastrum torsivum. Next base: position 6,684 of record JAHHIF010000052.1, on the reverse strand, counting down.
ATAGCTTTGAGACTTGGCAGGGGGATCAGCTTGCAGGAGGAATTTTAGGAATAGTGATTGGTGGAGCTTTCATTGGTGAATCAATGTTCTACCGAATTCCTGAAGGCTCAAAGGTAGCAATGGTCAAGTTGGTTGAGCAACTACGACGCAAGGAATTTATTCTCTTTGATGCTCAGATGATGAACCCGCACTTAGAGCGGTTTGGGGCGTGTGTGGTTGATGACGAGCAGTATCAATCCTTGCTACAGCAAGCTTTACAGCGGCAATGTTCTCTTGAGTAGGACTAGGCAATTCAAAATACTGACTGTTTTATGTGCAAGTCGTACAGAATGTGCCTACAGCCTCGGAAAACCGCTGATTCTGCTCCATCAATGCCATATGACCACCTGGCTTTATGGTCATTAGTTCAGCTTGAGGCAATTGGGCTTTCATCCGAATGCTGGCTGGGGGAGTAGTGGCTATGTCTGAAGCGCCGCAGACAACTAGCACCGGAACATTGATTGTCGAGAGTGTCCTTGTTTCCTCGTAATTGAACATTGCCAGTGTGCCACGAGCGAGAACTCCGGGCGATGCAAATGCTGATAACAAAGATGAGAAATCCAGTTGACCGCGTGTTTCCGTACCCTTAAATCCAGAAATCTCTACGCTGATGTGCAGCGAACCATTGAGATAGCTTAGCCAAGTCATTAGCCAAAAGATGGGTGACAGCAAAATAGTCAGATACAAGAGCGGTTCGAGTAACGGCTTCTGTAATGTGCGTAACAAACCGCTCAATATCGAGGTCTTTACCGGATTAGTGTAGGTAGTATCTACGAGGATTAAGCCAGCTACCTGATGCCCCAACTGCTCAGGAAACAGCCGACAGAATGTCAAGATAATCATGCCACCCATGCTGTGTCCGAGTAGGATAACAGGTTTGTCTCCCGCGATCGCAACAACGGCTTCTAAATCTCGCGCATATTTTTCGAGGGAGTAGTCTTTGTTTTTCGGCTTACTAGATTTTCCTAATCCTGGTAAGTCCCAAACAATCACGCGGAAGCGATCGCATAGTTGTCGCTTGGCATAATACCAAACAGTACTGTTCGGTCCCCAACCATGTGAGAGGATAATCGGTTGTCCATCTTCTGGCCCATAGAACTCCACCTGAAGCACACTACCATCTGGTCGTGGTATCCATTGCACAGTACCAGAGCGTATGCGCTTGGGTTCATCAACTCCTGGGCGACGCAGAAGTGGCAAGCTGATAAAACGACCCGCAAAAGACCACAGAACCATTACTAGTCCTGCGATTAAGTAGTGCCTCCCCACCAGTTCCCCTTCGTACCACTCATAGAGAATGTAAATCCCTCCACTAAGTATGCTGAGGGACAAGAGTCCCATCAGCCACATCATGAGGAAATTAAGGGGCATGAACTGCATGAGCCGAAACCTTTAGCGTAGGATATTTGCTGCGTTGTCTTCCAGTGTCATACCGAGGTTAGACCACAGCTAGCTCAATAGCAAGTAAACTCCTCTAGCGGGTTCTCCTTAAAGGGGTTTAATAAGTGAAAACAGTTGAGTTTTTATCTTACCTTCGTAGCTTAGATATTCAGGTTTTTGTTGAAGGCGATGGCTGCGCCGGTTTGCGAAGTGACCTTCGCAATCTGCCTCTGGAGGAGGTTCGCCTTCGTTGCAATGCTCCTGAAGGAACTCTGACACCAGAAGTGCGTGCAGAAATACAAGAGCGCAAAGCAGAGCTTATCTCCTTTCTTAGGGCAGCGAATCGTACTACTAGCCAAACGCCTACATCCCTTTTACCAATCCCGCGCGACACAACCCTTCCCCTTTCATACGCTCAACAGCGGCTGTGGTTCCTCGACCAGTTGGTTCCTAATAATGCCTTCTATAACACCCCAGCCGCACTACGTCTGGTTGGTTCACTCAACTTGGCGGCACTGGAACGGACTTTCAATGAAATTGTGCGCCGTCACGAAGCGTTGCGGACTACTTTTGTAACGGTAGATGGGCAACCTGTTCAAGTAATTGCCCCCACCTTAACCTTATCTCTACCAGTAGTTGACTTGCAGCACTTTCCAGAAGCCGAACGAGAGAATGAAGTACAACGGCTAACCAGCGAAGCAGCTCAGCGTCCTTTCGATTTGTCCAAAAGTCCATTGCTGCGAGTAACACTACTACGGCTGGATGAATCAGAATACGTGCTACTGCTGATTCTGCACCACATTGTCTCCGATGGCTGGTCTATGGGGGTACTGATTCGGGAGATAGCGACCCTCTACACGGCTATCAACAACGAGAAGCCCTCCCCTCTCCCCTCACTACCTATTCAGTATGCCGACTTTGCTCACTGGCAGCGTGAGTGGTTGCAAGGGGACGTGCTAGAAACGCAGCTAGCTTACTGGCGAAAGCAGTTGGATGGCATTAGCGTGCTGAATCTCCCAACTGACAAACCGAAACCAGCCGATCAAACCTATCGGGGTGCAACGCAATTTCTGCAACTACCGAAGCACCTGAGCGAGGGATTAGAAGCCTTGAGCCAAGGGGAAGGCGTAACCTTGTTCATGACGTTGCTGGCAGCGTTCCAAATCTTGCTACACCGTTACACGCAGCAAGAGGACATCGCGGTAGGTTCCCCGATCGCCAATCGTAACCGTAGTGAAATTGAAGGATTAATTGGCTTTTTTGTCAATAGCTTGGTGTTGCGTACCGATTTATCAGGAAACCCAACATTTCGGGACGTTTTGAGCCGAGTGCGAGAGGTAGCACTAGGAGCCTATGCTCACCAAGATTTACCCTTTGAGAAGTTGGTGGAGGAACTGCATCCGGAACGCAACTTGAACCAAAATCCTCTATTTCAGGTAGTGTTTGCGCTACAAAATGCGCCAATGGAGGCGCTAGAATTGCCAGGACTAACGCTAAGTCCACTGCAATTTGTTGATACGGGGACAACGCGGTTTGATTTGGAGTTCCATCTGTGGGAGAGAACGCAAAAGAATGGCTCAGGGGTAGATAGCGCAGATGGGATTAGCGGTTTCGTCGTGTACAGCACTGATTTATTCGATGCAACGACAATTACCCGGATGCTAGGGCATTTCCAAACGCTGCTAGAGGGGATTGTTGCAAACCCAGAACAACGGATTGCAGACTTATCAATATTAAGTGAAGCAGAGCGCCATCAACTGTTAGTTGAGTGGAACAACACTCAGGTAGATTATCCCAAAGCACAGTGCATCCATCAGTTGTTTGAGGCTCAGGTAGAGAAGAATCCTGATGCGATCGCATTAGTCTTTGAAGACAAACAACTAACTTATCAGGAGTTGAACAGACGCAGTAACAAACTTGCCCATTATTTACAGAAACAGGGTGTTTGTACGGAAGTTTTAGTCGGACTTTGTGTAGAGCGTTCTATAGAAATGATCGTGGGGATGTTGGGCATCCTTAAAGCAGGAGGAGCCTATTTACCCTTAGACCCTAGCTATCCCTCCGAACGCTTGAGCTTTATGCTTGAAGATGCTCAGGTAAAAGTTTTATTAACGCAGCAGCAGTGGGTGGAGCGATTGCGATCGCATAATTCTCACATACTCTGTTTAGATAAAGATTGGGAGACTCTTGCCCAAGAGAGCGAAGATAATCCTACCAGCAACCTTACAGCAAATAACCTAGCTTATGTTATCTATACCTCTGGCACTACAGGAAAGCCTAAAGGGGTTCAAGTTGAACATCGTGCCTTGTTAAATCTCATCTTTTGGCATCAACAAGCGTTTGCTGTTTCACCACTTGACCGTGCTACACAAGTTGCAGGAGTTGCATTTGACGCTTGTGGGTGGGAAATTTTGCCTTACCTGAGTGCAGGAGCTAGCCTTTATTTTCCGAATGATGAAATTAGGCGATCTCCTGAGCAAATTCGAGACTGGCTAGTATCAAAATCAATAACTATTAGCTTTTTACCAACACCTCTAGCAGAAAAAGTTTTGTTATTAGATTGGTCGAAGAACACAGCTTTACGGCTATTACTAACAGGAGGAGACAAACTACATCAGTATCCCTCAGCTTCCCATCCTTTTCAGGTAGTGAATAATTATGGACCAACTGAGAATACAGTTGTTACAGTATCCGGTCATGTTGCTGCTAAAGAGCAATCTAAGGTAGCACCTGCAATTGGTCGTCCCATTGCCAACATTCAAGTTTATGTTCTGGATAAGTATTTACAACCTGTACCGCTTGGCGTTGCAGGTGAGTTGTACATTGCTGGTGCTGGACTAGCACGAGGGTATCTAAACCGTCCGGAATTAACGGCTAAACAATTCATTCCTAATCCTTTTAGCAATAACCCAGAAGCACGTCTTTATAAAACAGGTGATTTAGTTCGTTATCGACCAGATGGGAATCTTGAATTTTTAGGTCGCCTTGATGAGCAAGTTAAGATTCGCGGCTACCGTATCGAGTTAGGAGAAATCGAATCAGTGCTGAGTCTGCATCCAGCAGTGCTGCAAACAGTAGTAATAACTCGTGAGGATGTACCGGGTGAAAAACGCTTAGTGGCTTATGTCACGCTGAATGCCCAAGAGAGCGACATTCAAGAGCCGATGCAAGAAACGCAATTGCAGGACGAACAAGTATTGCAATGGCAGATTCTTTACAACGAGACGTACAACCAACCTGCGGCTAATTCTGATCCAACCTTCAATATTGTGGGCTGGAATAGCAGCTACACTGATCAACCTATTCCAGTAGAGCAGATGCGAGAGTGGGTAAACAACCAAGTCTTGCAGATTCTTGCTTTGCAACCCAAGCGAGTGCTAGAAATCGGCTGTGGTACAGGTCTATTATTGTTCCGGATTGCGCCCCACTGCACTAAATACTGGGGAACGGACTTTTCGCAGACATCACTCAACTACATCCAGCAGCAGTTGGCACAATTACCTCCTGTAAAGTTGCTCCAAAGAATGGCGACTGACTTTGAGGGAGTGGAGACAGAAGCTTTTGATGCGGTTATTCTCAACTCTGTTGTGCAATATTTCCCCAGTATTGAGTATCTGGTGCGCGTGCTAGAGCGATCTGTAAAAGCATTAGCCCCTGGTGGCTTTATCTTCATTGGAGATGTGCGTAGCCTCCCCCTGTTGCAACCATTTCACGCCTTAGTGCAACTGCATCAAGCAGAACCCTCCCTGACTCGCGAACAGTTGCAGCAACGGGTACAACTACAAATGTTCCAGGAAACAGAGTTAGTTATTGACCCAGCTTTCTTCAGTGCATTAAAGCCGCGTTTTCCCCAAATTACCAACGTAGAGATTCAACTAATGCGGGGTCGTCATCACAATGAGTTAACTCAGTTTCGTTACAATGTGATTCTTCATATTGGAGCTGAAACTGACCCCCCCAGCCCCCTCACTAAAGCTCCGGCTTGCCAAGGGGAGAGTAATAGAGAGTTAAAATGGTTGGACTGGCGTGAAGATAATCTGACAGTAGCAAAGGTGCATGAGTTGTTGGCTGAGAACCAACCAGAGAGACTAAGTATTTCTTGTGTGCCTAATGCACGGGTGATGGTAGCAGTTAAAACGGCAGAATGGCTATCGGGTGCAGAAGAATTTAAAACAGTAGGTCAGTTTCAGAAAGCCTTGCAGGAACTCCAAGATTTGGGAGTGGAACCAGAGGATTGGTGGGCAATTGGTGAAGAACTACCGTATAGCGTTGAGATTAGCTGGTCAGATTCAGGTACTGATGGACGCTATGATGTGTCGTTTGTACGCTGCCAAGCTAATAACCAAGGAGTGGTGGAGAATTCTAAACTCATCGCCCCATCTCCCCATCGCCCCATCTCCCTATCTCCTTTAGTGCAGCAGGAGGAACGGGCGCGTCCGTGGCGTTCTTATGCCAATAACCCTTTGCAAGCGAAAGCCGCACGTAAGTTGGGGCACCAATTGCAGATTTATTTAGCCCAAAAGCTACCTGAGTACATGGTGCCCTTAGCTTTTGCTGTACTGGAGTCCCTACCTCTAACGCCTAATGGCAAAGTGGATCACAGGGCACTACCTATACCTGAACTAGTCAAGCTAGAGTTGACAGGGAGTTACGTTGCGCCTCGGACACCCGTTGAGGAAGTATTGGTGAAAATTTTTGCTGAGGTTTTGGGACTCAAGCGGGTGGGTATCCATGACAATTTCTTTGAATTAGGTGGTCATTCCTTACTGGCGACTCAGCTTGTATCCAGAGTGCGCGATGCATTTGGGGTAGAGTTGCCTTTGCGGAGTGTATTTGAGGCACCTGCGATCGCACAACTCTCTAAAGTGGTTGAAAGCTCGAAAGTTAGCTCAGCTCAAACTAAAGCCCCAGCGTTAGTACCAATTTCTCGTGAGGCTCGACGGATGAAGCTATCTTCGCTGAACAAAGAAAGCAAGTAGAATCAAAAGCAACAATGACTGAGCCAGAACTATTTGATGTAATTGAATTGCTTGTAGACTTGCCTGAGTATAACCTCCGCTCAGGAGTCCAGGGTGCGATCGTGGAATGTTATCCAGGTGGTACCTATGAGGTGGAGTTTAGCAATAAGGACGGGGAAACTCTAGTAGACTTCGGCGGAAGTCTACCTGCCATTATGCCGCCAAAGCCTTACCCTTGTAAGTCCACTTAAAGGGTTTTGCCATAGTACGATTGAAATAGTCAATAAATTCAAGAATACGGGTTTTG
>JAHHIF010000051.1 GCA_019358875.1 Symplocastrum torsivum CPER-KK1 | reverse complement strand
GGCTGTACAATTACGAACTTCGACTCAGCGAACATAGGGATAAGGAGAAATTATGATTGATGGCTAGCGATCGCTTTTGTTCAGACCCCATAGTACCCCAGCGACGACTTTTGCAAGAGGTCTAATAGCTTTACCTAAAAGTTAGTGTGGTTCGCTCTCACTGAAGCTAAGACCTATAAGTTATCGTAGTGATTACACTGGCGCGACAGCGGACGAGTTGCCATGAGAAAGTTTTTCATTATTTGCTTGTTTGTGTTAGGGCTAGGTTTTGCCCTGTTTAACTTCAAAGGCTTAGCCACTCAGGGAGAGTTTCAATCAATTGTGTTGGACTTTCGGGAAAATGTCCCAGAGGCTGAGATTGAAGCGAAGGTCAATTTGCTAGCGGGAAAGTACAACCTTGAGCCACGTCTGAATAGCGAATTTTCAGCTGCTGACCATGTTTACATTGCCAAAGGCGATCGCAAAACAATCGACGAACTAAAAAAATTAGGCATCGGTAAGCTTACAGAATTTATTGAACCCAATTACATCTACCGAACTTTTGATGTTCCAAATGACCCGGAATATAGCCATCAGTGGAACTTACGGAGCATCAATATAGAATCAGCCTGGGATGATACCAAAGGAAGTGGTGTCACTGTCGCCGTGATTGACACTGGCATCAGCCCCGTTCCAGATTTGAAGACTACTAAGTTTGTCAAAGGCTACGACTTTGTTAACGACCGGATCGAGGCATTTGATGACGCTGGCCACGGTACCCATGTTGCGGGTACGATCGCCCAATCCACGAACAACGCCTATGGTGTGGCTGGAATCGCTTATGAATCCACTCTCATGCCTTTAAAAGTCCTGGCATCAAGTGGTGGCGGTACGGTGGCGGACATTGCTGAAGCGATTCGCTTTGCCGCTGACAATGGGGCTGATGTCATTAACATGAGCCTGGGTGGTGCTGGTGAAAGCAAGCTGATGGAAGAAGCGATCGCCTATGCCTACCAAAAAGGTGTCGTGATTGTAGCTGCCGCTGGTAATGCCAACCAAAATTCCGCCTCTTACCCCGCTCGTTATCGCCACGTAATTGGTGTTGCAGCTCTAGATTCTGCTGGTATCAAAGCCCCCTACTCCAACTTCGGCGCTGGTGTAGATATCTCAGCCCCTGGTGGTAGCGAAACGGGTAAAATTTTGCAAAACACCATCGACCCGCAAACTGGAGAAGGTGTCTTTATTGGCTATCAAGGTACCAGTATGGCAGCACCCCACGTTGCTGGGGTTGCCGCTCTCGTAAAAGCAAGTGGCATCACAGAACCGGATGAAGTGCTGAGTGTCTTAAAGCAATCGTCACGAGCTGTCCAGGAAGACCCTCTCAATCACTTTGGTTCCGGTCATCTAGATGCAGCAGCCGCCGTTAAACTTGCTCTGCGTGGTCAAATTACCATCCGCGACTTCTTCCGCTGGGTGCGAGACAATGGATATCTCAATCCTCGCTTCTGGATTGATGGTGGAACAATAATGCTATTACCAAAAATTGGTATGGTTATCGGTTCCTACCTTCTTGCTTGGTTCCTGCGAAATTACTTCCCCTTTAGCTGGAGTTGGTCGCTTGCCACGGGGTTGGTTGGTGGTAGTTCTGGATTGTTCTTTCTGCGTGGCTTCTATATCTTTGACTTGCCCCAATGGCCGTTCCGAGTTATGGGAAGTTCTATTCCAGAACTAGGTAGCGCTGTTCAAGGTAGCAGTATGTTAAACCCCATTTTTGCCAGTGTACTGATTCCCTTTATCTTGGTGGCGCTACTACTGGGTCACAAGCAATGGAAGTGGGTGGCAATTGGATCTGCTCTTGGTGTCGCCAGTTGTTTAGCCGTGAGTGCAGTGGTGTCACCCAGCGTTATGTGGCTGGGTAGTGGCGTTGTTGCTCGCCTGTACCTAGTTGCCAACGCCCTCCTATGCTTTGGACTTGCCTATCTATCCTCGAAAGGAGAGGAGCAAACTGCATGAGTATTAACGTTACGGGTGTCGTCGAACGCAAAGGAATGGGACCAGGTACCTGGGCACTGGTTACAGACTCAGGGGAAACCTATGAACTCAAGGATGCCCCGGATGAGTTGAAGAAATCAGACCTGAAAGTCAAGGTCGAAGGGCAGGTGCGAGACGATGTCATGACCTTCGCCATGATTGGCCCAGTGCTAGAGGTGAAGTCCTTTAAGGTGCTGGATTGACAGAAGAAGCCGGGGAGAGGGTAAGTACACTCGATAGTTGATTCAATCGCTTCAAGAGTTTGCCCTCTCTCCAGTTCTCCTTCGTCTTAATGGGTAGGGCGCAAGATCAATGTGCGCCTTACAATATTTAAAACAGTTGTTAAATGAGAGGTTTTATAGAACTTCAGGTTTAATTCTTACTTACGCCTCTATTCAAAAAAAATCCCCAGCTCAAACCGGTGAGCTAGGGAATGTCAATCAGGGTGCATCTACCACTCCACTCTTCCTACGGTGACGCTACCTATCCGGACAAATCCAGAACAAGTCACCCGCTGAAGATCGGAAATTGACTATCACTCGGAGAGAGAATTTAAATTAAAAATGGGAAACTTTCAGTCAGTTCAATCAATCTACGAATAGACAGAGGTACTGAATCCTTAACGTTTTTCATAGACGTGAGCGTAAGCCCTTGAAACTAACCAAGATTGACCAAGTAGCAGTGGCACAGGAATTCCACATCTCTGTGACTCCCTTAGGGGAAGACGAATATCTGGTGCGGATCGAACGAGTCGCGCCGGGAGTCCCGTTGGCAGAAGAGCAAGTTAAATGGCCTGTGGAGGATTGGTTAGCTCAGGCACAGCAACTGATGAATGACCCGCTCTTGGGCGTGTTGCAGGGTAATAGTGCCTTTACTAATGATCTTTTTTATTTGCCGGAATGGGAGGAACCAGTCAGTCAATCGTCTCTCAATCTGGTGGCATTGGGTCAGCAACTTTATAATGCTTTATTCCAAGGAAGTCTGCGAGATAGCTGGATGATGGCACAAGCGATCGCCCAAAATCAGCGATCGATTTTGCGGCTACGCTTGGGATTGAAAGGAAAACGTCTACCGCGCCTCCCTTGGGAAGTTCTGTATGCAGGCGATCGCCCTCTAGCAACGGGAACTGATGTGGTTTTCTCCCGTTACCAGCTAAGTACGGGGCGGATAAGTCCAGTACAGGCGCTTCCTTCGGGATCACATCAACCCTTAAAAATTTTGATGGTTATTGCTAGCCCCAGTGACCAAGAAACATTGGAGTTGGCAGAAGAAGCCAGTCAACTGCAAGCAGAACTCCGCAGCCGTTCCCCTAATGAACTCCCTGCGATTCAACTAACCATCTTGGAGCAGCCAGGACGCGAACAGCTAACCCAAGCGTTAGAACAGGGTCAATATCAAGTATTCCACTACGCAGGTCATAGCAATTTAGGAGACTCTGGCGGCGATGTCTATTTAGTTAGCAACAAAACTGGTCTAACTGAAACCCTTAACGGTGCTGACTTAGCAGGATTGTTGGTTAATAACGGTGTCCAGCTAGCTGTGTTTAACTCCTGCCGAGGAGCCTATACCGCCCCATCAGAACGGGCAAATGGAAAAGAGCGTAATCTAGCCGAAGCTATAGTAGCACGGGGGATTCCTGGCGTTCTGGCAATGGCAGAGCGGATTCCTGATGAGGTGGCGCTGACTCTCACGCGGCTACTCTACCGCAATCTCAATCAGGGTTATCCAATTGACCTCAGTCTCAGTCGGGCACGGCAAGGACTGATTTCTGCTTATGGCTCAAATCAGTTGTATTGGGCATTACCAGTTCTTTATCTGCATCCAGAATTTGATGGCTTCTTGACAAAAGTTGATGACGCGGCTCAAACAATTGCTGAACTCTTTGCGATCGCCGATCCTCCTGACGATTCATTGTCTGTACATCCGCAAGCTGCCCTATTCACACCACCAACAGGAAGACGTATCCCTCCCAGTTACGTAGAGATTGAAGAGGAGTTAGATGGACTATCGTCGGAAGACTTAGCAGAGGATGAGGACTTTGTTAACGATTTAGACCAGGATGACCTAGACGCGGACGATCCCGGTGCCTTTATTCAGGACTTATTACGACAGCTTGATCCAAAGCCTACAAGTAGTAACCTAGGGCAAACAAGCACTGGCATCGAGAGTCTGCCTCCAGTTACTTCAGAGACAGGTGATTTGGAACCGCCAAGGTATCCCGTCAACAATCAGTCTCCTGCACCAACGGAATCAGGAACAATCACCCCAACGACTCAGACACCACAATCGTTATCTGAACGATCTGAGAATCTGAAAAACTCCACTGGAGGGGGTTCCGGCAAGACACCAGGTTTTCCGGGTTGGCATCAAAACTGGCAACGTTTCCCAAAACTGTGGGTTATTTTTGGAGCTATTGGTGTCATTGCGATCGCTTTATTGGGATTTTGGTTCTTCCAGAACCGAGAGCAAAGCCTAGGCAAACTATCTCAACCACCAGCCAATGTGCCAACTGTTCCCCTTAGTCAAACGGGAGATTTGAAACAAGCTGACACCGCGAAGGTAACAGCCATTGCCATTGAACAACTGAGTCAAGGGAACATTGTCGCAGGGCAAAAGGCAGTAGAAGCACTACTGGATCGAGGGGCATTGCAAGCCGCAGATGCTTCCCTTGCCGTTGTTCCGAATGAGAAACTTGAAGACCCGGTCGTGAGTTTCTTAAGAGGACGTTTGGTTTGGCAGTCAATTCAAGCAGGTAACCAAGACTACGCGGTGAGTGATGCCCGACGGTATTGGGAAACAGCAATCAAGGCACAACCCAAATCTTCTAGCTACCTCAACGCACTAGGATTTGCTTACTATGCCGAGGGTGAATATGAGCGAGCCAATAATGCATGGTGGGAGGCACTGAACCAGAGCGAAACCCAGCAAGGGGCAACAACTGCTGCAACAGAGCCAATTAAACAAGAAATGCTGACAACCTATGCCGGATTAGCCCTAGGAATGTGGAAATCCGCCCAACAACTACCAGCCGAGCAGCGATCGCGTTTGTCGAATGAATCACTCAAGCTGCGCCAAAAAGTCATGACCGATGACCCAGTTAACTTTCAATCTGATGCCTTGAGCAAGAATTGGCTATGGTCTGAAAAAGCGATTCAAGACTGGCGATCGCTTTTAGCAGTGAGAAGTTAGTGGTTTGTTGTTGGTTGTTGGTTTTAGAAAGAATACTGGCTCATAGATCGGATGCACCCTGATGACTGGCTGAACAACAAATAATCAACAACAAATAACCAACAACTACTTCCCACGCATTAGCGAAGCGAGAGACTGACGCTTGCGTAAATCCATCAAATCAGCAAGGTTTTGCTTACCTCCATCTAGAGGATGGCTCTCCTCCGGGGGTAATACTGTTACTTGAGCCAGACGGTTGTCGATTGTTGGTAGTTGGTTTTCTAAAGCTACCAAGTTGGGCTTAGACGCAACGGGTTGCTTAGTTGTGGAAGTAGAACGGCGTTTTTTTGAAGGATTCTGCCGTTTCTTGCGGCTATTCGCAGTAGATTTTAAACGTTTCGGAGCTTTGCGACGATTAGTCGTTTGTCTCAGAGCTTGGGTAATCAATAAAGAACCACCCGCACAGCCAAGAGCAACAGCACCAATCAACGACAGTGGCAAATCCGGTTTAGCTGTGAATTGGGGAACAGTGGTGAGAGGTGACGTTGGTGTAGATACCAGTGGCAAAACAGGAGTTTCTTGAATGGTAGAGGCAGTTGGTGCAGGTGCAGATGCCTCCTCAATTGGCCCAGCGCTTAAAAGACGTAAAGCCGCGAAGCCACCAGCTGAGAATAGCACTGCCCAAAGCAGACCCCAAAATACAAGCGGAGAGTTGTGGATTAGCCGCTCGATCAGTGGTAGACGAGGTTGCGGCTGTTCGGAAGGATTGTTAGATGGGTTGAGCATTGATGCCCTTGACGGTCAGGATAAAAGTAAGAATGCAAATAATTGCACTTGTACAGGGTATAATATCAAGCCTGTTTTACACTTCGTTTAGTAAGTTGTCGCTTTTATCCCTTAGCTGTTGTCAAGGGTACAGACATAATTCCTCATATCTTTACCGCTGACCCTAAGTCCAAGCTGATAAACGAAGTTATGAAAATGACCAAACTTGATAGCAGTCACCATGATGACGGAATTTTAGCATAGCTACCCGATCCCACCAATTTTAAAAAAAGCTCCAAAAATCTGATTGTAATAAGCTAATGACCTATCTAATAGCAAGGCAAAATTGATTGTCTACTTTAGGTCAAAAGGAAAAGGAAGACTTCCTTTCCCCTTAACGGTTCAACAGCGAAATACAACTTGAATGCAGGTGATCTTAACTATGCTCTCGGTAATCTCTAGATGCGCTAGAGTGACAATCGACAGACAGTATTAGAAGGTAAGACAAAATAATGGGGGTAGAGCTGACACCCAAAATCGGTAACGCGCCACGCGCCGAGTCCGCTAACGGCAATGAGACACAATCAGAGGCAAATCCAGAAGTACAACTGACAACCCATCGGCAGCCTTCAGCCTCGACCAAATCCTGGACGATTGAGGAGAGTGAGAAACTCTATCGAATTCAGGGATGGGGAGAGCCATACTTTTCGATTAATGCCGCTGGTCATGTTACGGTTTCACCCAAAGGCGATCGCGGTGGTTCTCTAGATTTATTAGAACTCGTAGAAGCCTTACAGCAGCGCAACCTAGGACTACCGCTATTGATTCGCTTCTCGGATATTTTGGAAGACCGGATTGAGCGGTTAAATGCTTGTTTTGCTAAAGCGATCGCTCGTTACAAATACCCTGGTACTTACCAAGGGGTCTTTCCTGTCAAGTGCAATCAGCATCGGCATTTGGTTGAGGATTTGGTTCGGTTTGGGAAACCTGTCCAATTTGGTCTAGAAGCGGGTTCTAAACCAGAATTGATGATTGCCCTGGCAACGTTGAATACTCCCAACTCTCTGCTGATTTGTAATGGTTACAAAGACAGAGAATACATCGAAACGGCTCTCTTGGCGACGCGCATCGGACACAAGCCGATCATCGTCATTGAGCAGTTAGAAGAAGTGCAGCTCGTAATTGATGCGACCCGACAGCTAGGAATTGAACCCGTTGTGGGAGTTCGAGCAAAGCTGAGTACCAAAGGCACAGGCCGTTGGGGAGATTCTACAGGCGATCGCGCTAAATTTGGTCTAACGATTCCGGAAATCCTCACCTGCGTTGAGCAACTGCGAAGTGCTGGAATGCTCAACTCCTTGCAGCTATTGCACTTCCACATCGGCTCCCAAATCTCTGCGATTGGTGTGATTAAAGAGGCAATCCGAGAAGCTAGTCAGATTTATGTCGAGTTGAGTGCATTAGGGGCAAATATGCAGTATCTCGATGTTGGTGGTGGTTTAGGGATCGACTATGACGGCTCTAAAACGAACTTCCATGCCTCGAAAAACTACAATATGCAAAATTATGCCAATGATATTGTTGCTGAGGTCAAGGAAGCTTGTGATGGTCGTCAGTTGCCAGCGCCAGTGCTAATTAGTGAGAGTGGTCGTGCGATCGCATCCCATCAATCTGTCTTAATCTTCGATGTTCTTAGCACCAGTGATGTCCTAGCTGAGACTCCTGCACCGATTCAGGAAAAAGAACATCTGATTATCCGCAACCTTTGGGAGACATACTCTAATATCAACCTGGAGAACTACCAGGAAGCTTACCACGACGCGATTCAGTTCAACGACGAAGCCAAAAGCCTCTTTAGCTTCGGGTACCTAACCCTCACCCAACGAGCAAGAGCTGAGCAGTTGTACTGGGCATGTTGCTACAAGATTCTCGAAATTGCCAGAACTCAGGACTACGTTCCCGATGACTTGGAAGACTTAGAGAAAATCATGGCATCGATTTATTACATCAACCTCTCTGTCTTTCAGTCTGTACCTGATTCTTGGGCAATTGACCAATTGTTCCCAATTATGCCCATCCATCGGCTGGATGAAGAACCCACACGCCGAGGTATCCTCGCTGATCTTACTTGTGACAGCGATGGGAAGATCGACCAATTCATTGACCTGCGAGATGTTAAATCGGTACTAGAACTTCACCCGTTGACGAGTATACAGCAGTCTCTTGACTCCAAAAAAGGGAAGCAGGGGCTGGAAATTAACAAAGTGCCTAGCCCTACGCCACTGTCTAATTCCCACTCTCACGAACCCTATTACTTAGGCTTGTTCCTTGCTGGAGCCTATCAAGAGATTATGGGCAACTTACACAACTTGTTTGGTGACACAAATGCTGTTCACATTCAATTAACGCCTAGAGGCTATGAAATTGAACATGTTGTTAAGGGCGACACGGTGAAAGAAGTTTTGGGTTATGTACAGTACGATGCTGAGGACTTAGTAGAGAGCGTCCGCCGCCGCACTGAGCAAGCCTTGCAAGAAAAACGCATTACCCTCGAAGAATCCCGACTGCTCCTGCAAAAATACGAGCAGAGCTTGGGTAGTTACACATACTTGAATGGCTAAGGAAGTTGTAGTTGTTAGATGGGTAGTGCTAAGTCACAAAACTTAAGCCTGGTAGATTTCTTAGCCCAGCTTACCCACTAACAACTAACAACCACTAACAACTAACTATTCGCTTGCCAAGAGTTCTGCGATCGCTTGTCGCTCTAATGGCTCTTGGGAGGGTAAACTCCTGCGGGTATCAGTAATCAGCCAGTCTAAAGCTGCTGCCTGGACATCAATGGTTGCCCCAGTTTTATCAACGCAGTAGCGTCCAAACACTAGCTTATCGACCAAGCGAACTCCCGCACCCAAACGAGAGTATTCAAAAATCACGCTATTATCAACAGTTGCACCGCTACATACCCAACAATTAGGACCAATCATCGTCGGTCCAATAATCTTGGCTCCATCTTCAATATGGGTCATCCCACCGATATAAACAGGCCCCGTGATGTCAACCTTGTCCCAATTTACGGCGACATTTAACCCTGTGTAGATACCTGGAGCCACTTCATGTCCTGGAATCGATACATTTTTAACTTCTCCCAGCAAGACGCTACGAATTGCTTGCCAGTAGTCTGGGACTTTACCAATATCCACCCACTGGAATTCCATCGGCACGGCATAAAAAGGCGCTCCCATTTCCACAAGCTTAGGAAATAGCTCACCACCAATGTCATATTCCTTACCAGATGGGATATAATCCAATACTTCTGGTTCAAAGATGTAGATACCTGTGTTGATGTTGGTACTGAGAGCTTCCTCAACCGAAGGCTTTTCCTGAAAAGCTTTAATTCGACCCGTCTCGTCTGTGACAACGACACCGTAGCTGGGAACCTGCTCTTGCGGCACGGTTTTCGTCACTATCGTAGCGATCGATCCCTTTTCTTTATGCCATTTAACCGCCGCCGACAAATCGAGGTCAATGAGAGCATCACCGCAAAGGACGACAAAAGTATCGTCAAAAAACGGGTAAAAGTCTTGGATGCGCCGCATCCCACCCGCCGAGCCGAGTGCTTCCCCGACGAGTTGACCATCAACGATTCGACCTTCAAACGAATAAGCGATTTGGACACCAAATCGCTGTCCATCACGGAAATAGCTTTCAATTTCGTTTGCGAGGTGACTGACGTTGACAACAACTTGGTCAAAACCATGCTGTCGCAGTAGTTCTAGTAAAAACTCCATCACTGGTTTTTGCAGGATGGGAATTAAGGGTTTGGGAATGGTGTGGGTGATGGGGCGCACGCGAGTTCCCTTACCAGCCGCCAGAATCATGGCTTTCATGAATTTTTGTTCCTTAACCTAGGCCACACATTTTTGGTTTGGTCGATTGAGTCTGATTTTAACCAGTCCGTCGCTAGTGCGTTGGATTGGTTGATGGACTTATCCTGATAATCAGGAGAGATAGTCGATCTAATCCCCCGACTTGCAAGAACGGCGAGAGCAACCTAACAATGCGCTAGCAGAGAGTTAGAGCAATGCCCAGACTTGTTTCTACTAGCTCCTCTTCAAGACGATTAGTTAACTCTAATTGCTCCGAAGAGTACCGTATGGCGAACGGCTAGGCGAACACCAGCGTTCGCAAAGCTTTGACACAAAACGGATACCTTTACTTGTGCATAGCACATAAACGGGTTGCCGATTTGCGATCGCTCACCTTCCCTTGAACGAGTTCTGCGTTTTGCAGTACGGGGAACTAAAGAACAGTTCTCCCTCAAAGTACAGTTTGCCCAAGCTTCAAATCCTAATCCCAGATCAACACACCCATTGTCTATTCATTACAGCGCACGGATTTTTAAGTCTTGGTAAAACTCTTCTTGGGATAACTCTACTTTGGACTGAGCCGATAACAGGAGTAGTGCCCAAAAGACACCAACTCGGTCTTTTGCTCCGTCTTCAGTTGCCTCAACAGCCACTTCGGGGGAAGTGTTAGCGTGGGATGGGATATAAAGCCCTTCGGACATCGCTTCACCTAGAGCCACATGGTTATCCGGTTCGGAGTTCCCATTCCCTGCTAGGGTTGCTGACAGGGCGGCTAGAGAATCAGCTTCATCCAATGCTATAGGAGACAACGTCCACCACTCTAACAACTGATCTAAATTCAGCCAATCTTTTCCCGCTGCGATCTCTTGCCAATGACGTGAAAGAAAGACTTCTAGTCTTGTGGCAATTTCTGTCAAGTTTTCATCGTGAGCCAAATGAGCGATCGCTTTGGCTGCTTGAGAACGAGATTGAGCGCGGGGACGTAAGGCACGAGGAGGCAAGGGCGTTTCATCCAGTTGTGCTGCTATTTGCTGCAACTGATCGATCAGCTCTTGGAGTGTTACAGGGCGTCTTTTGGGTGGCGGAGCGGCAGCACGACGGCGTAGATGTCGTTCTAGATGCAGTGGCAAGCGCATTTCGCCCACCATATCGATTTGGTCGTCTATCTCGGTGAGTTCTGGTTCGTCCGCCTCTCCCATCCGTCCGAGGGTATCGGCTTTGAGTAAAACCAGCATTGATGCCCACAAAAATGCTTGTCCAGACTGAGACAAGTCAGTATCACGGTGTCCGGGTTCGGCATCATTTCCCAAGCCAAGTTCACTTAAATAGCGGTCAATGACCTCAATAACCTGGACATCCCAAGGGTTAATTTCCCCTCGCTGTGCCAAGTCAATGAGAAGAGCGATCGCTTCTTGAGCAGGTGTTCCAGTCATCACGTACTGCCACTAGTAGTCTGCAACACTATATTTGATGAGGAAGAGACATGGGTGGGTCTTTAAGAAGCATGGGATGAGATTAATCAATCTTAACCTTGCTCTGCCAGTGTCCCTTCTGTCAGGGGTCTAGATGCCGATAATGCTGGCAATTGCTCTTCAATTTCTGCCTTGTAACGTTGAACATCTTGCTCTAGCTTCTCAATTTGCTCCTCTTTGGAGCGAATCTGCCGCATCGCTCGGCGGGCATCTAGTTGCTGCTGTAGTCGTGTCCAGATGCTGAAGATCCAAGCTAGAGTTGCCCCAATTCCCATTGCAAAAATCAGTTCAATAGACAAGGGGGCTTGAACCTGAACGCCCTCAATAATTCGGATTGCTGTAGGTTCACTGTTTTCTAAGCTGAATAAAACTAGAGCCAAACACACAGCAAAAATAATCAAAAAATTAATCTGTCGCATCAGCTTGATCCAATAGGCTTGCAGTTGCTTGCTAATTTTACAAGAGGAAAAATGAAGAATCCGCTCTTTTTTCAGGTTTGATTTTTTATTTTTGATGATTTTTCTGCGACTTAATGGCTACTTTAGCCCAAGTCTAGATTGTCGTGCGACAAGAAGGTGAATACTTCTTTACATGCGCTCGCAACCCACCTCACTGGAAGCCACTGAAGACGAGGCTGAAGGATTGTGGCTCTTGCTCAAAGGGAGGTTGCCAAACCGAGAGGCAAGTCCAAACTTTAGGATTCTCCTGAACACAGCCACTTCTGTATTCTTCTTATTATTGATGAGTAGTTGAATCGGCTGTCTCGGTATCACTCGCCACGGCGCAGCGATCGCATAATCCAAAAAACTCTAAGGTGTGGTAGTAAATTTTGAATTGGTGGGAATCCTGCAACTCATTCTCTAACTGATGTACTGGGCATTCATCAATAGGTATCGATTCACCACAATTGAGGCAAGTAAGGTGGTGTTGATCACGCTGTACGCCACTGTAGAGGGATTCCCCATTGGTAAGTGTCCGCACTTGTACGACACCTTCAAGTTTCAAGGCTTCCAGGGCGCGGTAAACTGTAGCTAGACCCATACTCTGGTCAAGGTTGCGTAACTCAACATAGATATCTTGGGCAGAAACAGCACGATTCAGAGTTGTGAGTAAGTTTAGAATTCGAGCCTGGGAGCGCGTGCGTTGGAGTTTCATGGACTTTCTTTTTAGTCTCCTACAATTTTGTTGAAGTCTTGGGGACTTAGTAGTTCAAACTTTAAACAGGGCTTGTTTGAATTTGGGGGATGAAGAGTGATTTTCAAGTATCAAGCGCGGATCTATGTTACCCTTCGACCTTCAGTCTTAGATCCAGCAGGAGTTGCGGTCGAGTCGGGGCTGAAGCAGTTGGGTTATGAAAATGTGGAGCAGGTACGCATTGGTAAGTATATTGAGCTGATGATAACGGCTGCCAATGAAGAAAAGGCACGGGAGCAACTTGACCGCATCTGTGACCGATTGTTGGCAAATCCAGTGATCGAAAATTATCGGTTTGATTTAGTTGAAGTGGCAACACTGATGGGGGTGTAGGTATGAAGTTTGGGGTTGTGGTTTTTCCAGGGTCCAATTGCGATCGCGATGTGGCGTATGTTACTCAAAGTTTACTCGACTTACCAACCCGCATGGTTTGGCACGAGGAAACGGATATTTCTGACATAGACGTGGTCGTGATTCCCGGTGGTTTTAGTTATGGAGACTATCTCCGCTGTGGAGCATTAGCTCAATTTTCGCCTGTGATGGGGCAAGTTAGGGAACACGCTAAGCAGGGTAAGTTTATCCTAGGTATCTGCAATGGCTTCCAGGTGTTAACTGAAATGGGGCTGTTACCTGGCGCACTGGTTCGGAATCGCGATTTACATTTTATTTGCGATCGCGTTCCGCTCAAAGTAGAACGCACTGACCTTCCCTGGACATCTGCTTACTCACAAGGGCAGTTGGTTACCCTCCCTATTGCTCACGGTGAAGGTCGCTACTATGCCGATGCTGATACCGTCAAAGCCTTAGAAGATAACGGTCAAGTCCTGTTTCGCTACTGTACCGCAACGGGTACGACAGACGATATGGGCAACCCAAATGGTTCAGTCAACAACATTGCTGGAATTTGCGACCCGACAGGTAAAATCTTGGGGATGATGCCCCACCCAGAACGGGCAGCAGATGCCCTGTTGGGTGGTACAGATGGTATAAAGTTGTTCGAGGGATTGTTAGGCGCACTCACCAGTAAAAGCTTGTCTACAATGAGTGCTAGTTAACTAATACTCTGAGCGCAGTCGAACACATCAATGAATAGGGACTTCCTCGCGAAGAAAAAAGTTTGGCTGCTACTTGCCGTTATTGGTATTGCGATCGCGATCGCTGCCTTCAGCTTGCTACCTCTGCAGGACTGGCTTACTCATATCAAGCATTGGCTTGTCTCGCTTGGGCCGTGGGCAAAGCCGGCATTCATTTTGATTTACATAATTACGACTGTTGTTGGTTTGCCAGCAGCAGTTCTTTTTTTGGCGGCAGGCACGTTATTCGGCTTTCTTAAAGGAGTTGTTGTTGTCTCGATTGCCGACATCTTGGGAACAACTCTCTGCTATCTCTTGGGTCGCACTGTTGCCCGGAAACCTTTAAAAAAGTGGATTGCCAAACGTCCCCAATTTACCGAACTTGATAAAGCTGTTGGTAGAAAAGGCTGGAAGATTGTCTTTTTAACCCGTCTTTCCCCAATTGTTCCTTCCAATATTCTCAATTACGGTTTTAGCCTCACTAAAATTAACTTTTGGCACTACTTCTTTTTCTCCTGGTTAGGAATGCTCCCAGTCATTGCACTTTATGTGTATCTTGGTTCAGCAGGCGCCAACTTAGCTAGTGGCGGCAATACTCCTGGAAAAATGGCACTGCAAATCTTTGGTTTATGTGCAACAGTTGGTGCGGTAACCTATACAACTAAGCTGGCTAAGAAAACGCTCTCACCAGCACCTGCCTCATCAGAAGACAAACAAAAGGACATCAGCAACCAATGAAAATCTGTTGAGAGTGTTGCTACACTCTCAGGTTCCTGCAAGAGCCTTCTTTACAAGCCTTAAAGATATGGAATATTTCAAATTATTCAGGTACACTCAGAGTATATTGAAAATAAGTCACTAAATAAAAATAGCACTGAACAAAGACAAACGCCTTTAAGTAAGTGTTATCGAATTCAATATTAGATTCCACAAAAAAATTATTAACCCAACGCTGGAAACTGCAATCAATCTATGTTTTAGCGGAGGTTAGGTAGGATTAAAACCTGAACAAAAACTAAACATACTAGAGACAAACAGCCAGTGACTTTAGATAATTTTCACACCGGCTTGCAGTTGAAACCCATCCGATACCGAGGCTGGTTGATCAACACGAAAGTCATTGACAGACAGTTATGGCTGCGATGGCAGCACCCTAACGAAAGTTTTCCCCGCTACAGCTATCCAGTCACAGAGAGGGGGTTAACCGATACAATCCGCTACGCTCGATTCTTGATAGACTTGGCAATTAAGCTAGAAGAATCAGAGACACAATAGTTGTAACGACAAAGCCAATTGCTGACAAACGAGGAATCTAGGGCGACAAAGGCATTGACACCGATAGGCGCTTCCTGATTTCTTCTCCTCTTGGGAAAGGCATTTAATGCCTCATCTCTCTTTTCGCCATTCAATCAATCTCCTCCTACTGTGCTGAACAATTTAATCCTCTCGAAAGAGTTAAGCACGATACAAACTGCGGTATCTTCGTAGCAACGATTTGACTGTTTAATTGGTCTGTGAGCGTTATTACAGGCTACGGTCAAGCCTATAAACAAGTTGGAGAAAAACCTATGAGTAGCGAACCAGATAAAGTCGTAGTACCACAAACTGATCCCGTAGAAGCCGAACCGGGAAGAGGCGCACCAGGGGATCATGTTGGAGTTCAAATGGCTCAGACAACGGCAGTTAATGCCCCAGATGCAGTAATTCCTTCTAATAATGACCCAGAAGAAAGCATCCATGAGGTTGAGGCTTTAGAGGCACAAGAAGAAGGTAGCGGACTTAGAACAACAGATGGCTACGTTATTGACGAGTCAGGAAGACTTGATAACTTTGCCATTGAGCCGGAAATGTACGTGGAAGAAAAGTAGAGTTTCAGTCTGCTGGGAGTCCTTTAGCTTGTAGTACTCCCAGCATTTTTGAAGAAAGGGATAGAGGCTATAGTAGAAGCAAAAAGAATATTATCAACCTTTAGGTGATTGTTATAGAAGTTAATAATTTATTTTTAATCAGCATAAATATATAGGAATTTTAAACGCTAAGATTCCCGACTTCTTCAAGAAGTCGGGAATCTGAACAGCAAAAGTTTGTAACTTATAACAGATGCAAATCTAACAAGATACCAGGCAACTTTGTGGAAACACTAACCTAAAAAGTGTGGTCAAACAAAGCATTCAGCACCGGATTAGTTATGCAAAAATTCCATTTACTTGTTGCTGGGGCTGTTGTTTTTTCAGCAGTTACTGGTGTGAGTCTCGCTACTGTCTTTCGCCAGAGTACGCCAAAAGAGCAAACGCTTGTACAGACAAGTTCAATTCCACCTCAAGCGTCTCAAGAGATAGAAGCAACGTCTTCTCCTATTGCAGCTACTAAACCTGATCAAGAGAATTCTACAAAGACAACGCTACCTACTCAGCCGAAGCAAGCCGTAGTAGCTAGTACAGCCAAGCTTGATGGTTTTCCGCATCAGCGCGTTAGGTTGACAGACGAAGTTAAACCAGGAAGTGAGTTTGCACAATTTCGTCAACGCCTACGGCAAGCAATACGCGATCGCAATGCTCAGTTTGTTCGGTCAATTCTACCGGATAAGGAGATTGGGATTGGCTTTGGCTCTAGAGAGGTTGCGAATATAAAGCTAGAAAACCCAAATGAGGAATTTTGGAGTTTGCTGGAAAAAGCCGTTAGCATTGGTTGTTTCCCACAAGCTAGCCAAAATCGTCCCAATGTAGATCCTGCGACAGGGCTTTGGGTTTGTAACAACGTAGCGCACGAGTTTTCCCGTCAGTACCCTAACTTAAGCTCAGGGCTGAAGAGGTGACATCCTCCCGATACCGTTTTCACGGCTTCCCAAGATTAACAACAATTGAATAGACACAAACTCAATAAGAAATACAACTAACTCAAGATGGTTCTTGAGATGCACCTGCTATGTAAAAAGTAGATATCGAACTATATATTAGGAGGGATTCTGTGCCTCTGCCGTGGCAAAACCCACTCCCACTGGATGAGTACATAACGAGTCGAGTCGTCATCTACTATTACAGTGGCAGATGGATTCCTATCAAATACTGTCGTTTGATAAAGGCTATTGAGCTGTACCGTAATGCCAAACTCGAAGGGAGAGAAATTTTTATTTTTCCTGCTGATTTTAACTCAGATGACTTTTCTGAACTAGATAAAAACAACTGAATGTTTTAGATTCACTGTTCCTTGTCATTAGACCTGTCTTGAAAATAGAAAAAAGAATGTAACAAATTGACGCTCCCTCTAAATCCCCCTTAAAAAGCACTGAAGATGCCCGATTTCTTGGAGAAATCGGGCATTTGAGACGCTGGCATTTCACAACTAAAACAGGATTGCTATAGATGCGATCGCCTTTTAATAAATTAAGCTCTACTGCCAAATCATCTTTTACAAAGATGTCATTATCTGGATTAACTCAGCCGATAAATCTGTCTTAGATTCAGACTGCTTTTTAAACACCACCCCAGCTAAAAGATAGATATTTCCTGAATAAAAAGCCATCCTGTTTTTGCGTAGCTCTTCTATCATATTCCTGACTTTTGGTTCCGAGCTATAATAGCCAAACGTCAAAGGCGAGACGAGAAAACTAGCAACAGAATAGCCCTTTGCTATTGCATAGTTAATTAAGCCTTCTGGATTCGAGTAACTAGAAAGCATAAGTAGTAAGTTTTCATAACCCATCGATAAAAGTTTTCTAGCCATTTCTGAACCATCCCTACCTCCATGTAATAGAGGTTGGTAAATATTGTCATCTATTGATGGCAGATACGGCGGGTTAGAGATAAGATACTCGGCTCTGGGTAAAGCGGCATCGAAGAATGAGGAATTATGAATTATGTATCGATCAGTGAGTTCATACTCCTGAATATTTGACTCGGCAATTTTTCCGGCTAAGGTATTCAACTCATATCCATGTATTGTGCCGTTAAACCTTGTTCTCATTAAGGAATTAATGACTGGACTTCCATCTCCAGAACCAAATTCAACAATAACTTTAGGGCTATCACACTGATTTAGAACTAAATTTTCTAAGCAGTGAGAGTAAAAATTAGATTCTTCTGGGCAATAGAATACATCTTTTAGAGGCTTGGGTGATGTCAGCATAAACCTGTTGAGTGAATACTTCCACCAAGTTAATTAACAGAAATTAATCGAGCATCTACCCAGTGGATTATACCCAATTGGTGTTGACAAATTTTCAAATCTGTCAGTTTTAAACTATTTTTATTGTGTTCAAGCCTTCATATCAAAAAGATGCAAAATAAGGTTAACGGCTCAATGTAGTAATACTTACAGCTTCATAAATATTTTTTTGTAGTTTTAAACACAGGTGAACGAGAACTAACTAAGCTGATATGCATTTAAATTTCCTTGCTGGAATTGAATAACTCAAAAACTTGCCGACAAAAATGCTTAAGCTTTTCCTTCACTTCCGCTGCTGGTTCAGAGTCTCCAACAAACTGCCAATCATTAATTGTAGAAAGTCGCCATGCTTTGCCTCGATAGTCAAAGCCTGCCGCTTCGATACCAATGGCGCGTCGCGAACCATTCAAAGGATCTTCAAAAAGCCTAATTTGTACTAAAATACTGCGGCTTTGGAACTTTCTACTCCAGCCAGGGAGGTGAAAGCCAATGTCAATAGAATCGGGATCGACCAACTCCTGAGTATCCGGATCATTTTTCCAGGGTTTCAAGTCTGCCTTGGCATCGGGAAACTCAGACTTGAAAAGATTTACTACGGCAGCAATCTTTGTGGTGACTTCTAAACCTTTTGCCTGTTCTGCTGCGTTCAACTCAAGACAACTCCTATCACGTACTAAGGGTTTGGATTGAATTATAAAGGCAGTTTTTGGATTGAACTGCTGCATTCGCAACTTAAGACGCTTGCTCTTATATCCCCGTGAGCGGTAAGCTCAAACCACGATAAACAGGGTTAAGAACTAAAAGTGGCAATTAGTGAACAAGTCATAGAGGTCGGGTCGTTGCAGTGGTTCTATCGGGAAGCGAAGCCAATTGGCGAAAGTGCTAAGCTGCCAGTGCTACTGCTTCACGGGTTGCCTTCCCAGAGTTATTGTTGGTCTGCGCTAATGCCAGATTTAGCTGAAAGAGGGTTTAGAGCGATCGCACCTGACTGGATTGGTTCTGGCTTATCCGCTAAACCCGATAAACGAGACTTTGCTTACACACCCGATGCTTTCATCGACGCTTTAGCAGAGTTCCTTAAAACACTTGAAATTGAACGATTTTATTTGGTCGTTCAGGGATTTCTCGGCTCAATAGGGCTTCAGTATGCGCTACGTCACTCAACCCAGATTGAACGCCTTGCCATTCTCAATACACCTCTATCCTCAGCAGCGAAGTTACCTTGGAAGATGCAACAGTGGGGTTTACCTTTACTTGGAGATGTTTTGACGCAAGACCCACTCTTAGTTGACCGAACCCTAGAAGCGGGTTGCCGTTACCAAATTGAAGACAAATATTTGGACATCTATCGTAAACCCTTTCTCAAAAGCTCAGATGTAGGTCGCAGTTTGCTAGCGACAATCCAAAATCTTCAGATGAAGCCGTCCATGGCAGAGATTGAATCCGGTTACGCCAACTGGGAAAAACCAACCCTAATTTTTTGGGGAATGAAAGACCCTTGGCTTCCCTTGGCTCAGGCGCAGCAGTTTGCTAGTACCCTCAAGAATGCTGAACTAGTCACACTAGAAGAAGGAGGGCATTATCCTCAGGAGCATTGGTCAGGAAAGGTTAGCGAGGTGCTTCTTCCCTTTCTGCGTCGCCAAGCTTTATAAGATGATGAAAAAGAATATGTTGCGATCGCACTCAGGGGCATTTCGCTTGCTTTGCTGATGCGATCGCTTGTAGTACAGAAAATCAATTAACTATCTACTGAAATATTTCCACAAAAAACTGCTTCATCGCTTCCCATGAGCGCTTATCGGCGGCTTCATTGTAAGCTGAGCCTTTTGAAGGGTCGTTCCCTGCTTCAGGGTTGGTAAAGCTATGCACAGCACCTCCATAAGCAACGAGTTGCCAGTCCACATCAGCTTGACGCATTTCTGTCTCAAACGCTGTAACTTGTTCATCAGGAACCCTTGGGTCATCAGCACCATGTAAAACTAGCACCTTTGACTTGATATTTTCGGCATCGTTGAGGTTAGGAGTGTCCAAGTTGCCGTGGAAGCTGACAACACCTGCAATGTTGGCCCCGCTACGCGCCAATTCCAAGACTGTACCACCACCGAAGCAGTAACCGATTGCAGCAATTCGTTGCGAGTCAGTAAGGGGGTTTTGTTGCAACACGACTAAACCAGCATTAGCACGCGATCGCATTAATTGACGATCAGAGCGATAGATACCCGCTTGTGCGGCTGACTCTTCTCGATTCTTTGGTCTAATTCCCTTGCCATACATATCAATTGCAAAGGCAACATAGCCAAGTTCTGCTAATTGCTCTGTCCGTTCTTTGACATAAGACCCCAAGCCGTTCCATTCATGGACAACGAGAACACCGGGACGCTTGCCTTGAATGGCATCATCATATGCTAAATAGCCTTCGAGAACAGTGTTGCCGTGTTTGTATTCAACAACTTCTGTCTTGATAGCCGCGAAGGCTTGTGTTGCTCCTAACAAAACAATAGCGGGAGCAAATAAAACACCGAGCAGTGATTTCATTATCTTGCGATCGCAACCTACAGAATAATGGTTGGACAAGCCATGAATACAGCCCCAACCAGGCATATCAAATTTTAAACCACACCAAGCTACTTCCGTAGGGGCTGGACTCGAATTATTCCAAGTTGGCGACAATACAGGTATATCCCTGCCTATTACTCCCCTACCCTTGGAAATAGACAGCTAAACTTCCAGTAGTCATGTTTTCCAGACCATCTATTTATTGGTGACAGCAATGATTTCCCTTCCCGGATACCAGATTCTTGTCCAAATCTATGAAAGTGCCAACTCATTGGTCTATCGAGGTATCCGAGAACAGGACAACAAAGCCGTTATCCTCAAGGTACTTAAAGAAGACTATCCCACTCCCAATGAACTCACCCTGTATGGGCAGGAATATGAAATCACCCATAATCTAAATCTGGAAGGTGTGGTCAAGGCTTATGATTTAGAACCCTATCAGAGGACTTTAGTCATCATTCTTGAGGATTTTGGCGCATCATCCTTAAAGCAATTAATGAATGAACGTGTAGGGACAAGACCTGTCATATCCTTACCAAAATTCCTCAATATCGCCATTAAGATAGCTGAGATTTTGGGTGATATTCACAGCAGCAATATTATCCACAAAGATATTAACCCCTCCAACATCGTCTTTAATCCAGAAACCGGACAAATCAAAATCATAGATTTTGGTATTTCCACTCAATTGAACCGTGAAAATACCACTTTGAAAAATCCCAATGTTTTAGAAGGCACCTTAGCTTATATGTCGCCCGAACAAACGGGGCGGATGAATCGTTCTCTAGATTACCGCACAGACTTCTACTCGCTGGGTGTCACGTTTTATGAACTACTCGTAGGACAGTTGCCTTTTGAAACCAGTGATGAGTTGGAGTTGGTGCATTGCCATATCGCTAAACAGCCAGTGCCACCCCATTTGTTGAGAGCAGAAGATAGGGAAATTCCTCAAGCTGTATCAGATATTGTGATGAAACTGATAGCAAAGACGGCGGAGGAGCGGTACCAAAGTGCTTGGGGAATCAAAGCAGATTTAGAGAAATGTTTAACCCAGTTACAGACAACTGGCAAGATTGAACCCTTTCCTCTTGGTACTCAAGATATTTCTGATAAATTTCAAATCCCGCAAAAACTTTATGGAAGGAAGCAAGAAATTGATAGGTTAATAACTGCTTTTGAACGAGTAATTTCGGACAAAAGTGAATTGATGCTGGTTTCTGGTTATTCGGGCATCGGAAAGTCAGCTTTAGTGCAGGAACTCTATAAACCCATTACCGAAAAACGTGGCTATTTCATTTCAGGAAAATTTGACCAGTATCAGCGTAACATTCCCTACAGTGCTATCGTCAGCGCCTTTCAAGAATTAGTCAAACAGCTATTAACGGAGAGTGAAGCGCAGCTTAATACTTGGCGGGAGAAACTCTTAGCCGCCTTAGGAATCAATAATCAAGTGATTATTGATGTCATTCCTGAAGTGGAATTAATTCTCGGTAAGCAACCTGCTGTACCAGAACTAGGCTCGACAGAAGCCCAGAACCGCTTTAATTTAGTATTTCAGAACTTCATTCAAGTCTTTACCCATTCTGGGCATCCCTTAGCGATATTTCTAGACGACTTGCAGTGGGCAGATGGTGCATCACTAAAACTAATGCAACTGCTGATGAATACTTCGCAGCCCGGACTATTTTTAATTGGTGCGTATCGAGACAATGAAGTTTCTGCGGCTCATCCCTTAATGTTAACAATCGAGGAGATTGCCAAAACTGGGGCAATTGTCGAGGGGATTTTCCTGGCACCGTTGGACTTGCCTACCATCATTGAACTGATTATAGATACTCTCAATTGCTCTGAAGAGAGAGCCAAACCCCTTGCCGAGTTAGTGCTTTTTAAGACGGGTGGCAATCCCTTCTTTATGAATGAGTTTCTCAAATCTCTTTATACAGAAAAGTTGTTAGAGTTTAACTCGCCTCAGTCCCTCCTGAGTATACCTCCGGTTGGGAAGGAAGGAAGTCAAGGAGGATGGCAGTGGGATTTAGAGCAGATTCAAGCGCAGGGTTTCACTGATAACGTTGTTGAACTGATGACACTCAAGATTCAAAAGCTGCCAGCGAATACACAGAAAATGTTAAAGCTAGCTGCCTGTATGGGCAATCAGTTTGACTTGAAAATGCTAGCCGCGAGTTGTCAAAAATCACTGCGAGAAACAGTGAATGAATTGTATGCAGCCGTTGCTGAAACTTTAGTGATGCCTCTGGGTAATAGAGGAGATTTAGAATTAGCTCTCATTCAGGAAGAATCCCCCAACATCCAATTACCAACAACCCCTTTCCAATTACCCGACTACAAATTTATTCATGACAGAATTCAGCAAGCCGCCTATTCTCTAATTTCGGAACAGGACAAGCCAATCATCCATTGGGAAATTGGACAACTACTCCTACAAAATACTCTTTCTGAGCAGCGAGATGAGAAAATTTTTGATATTGTTAATCAACTGAATTTTGGGATTGACTTCATCTCCAATCAGCACCAAAGAGATGACGTGGCTCAGTTGAATCTCATAGCGGGCAAGAAAGCGAAGGCATCGGCGGCATATGAGCCAGCGTTCAATTACCTGCAATCTGGCATGAGATTGTTGGGCGAAAAAGGCTGGCAAACACAGTATGACTTGACACTAGGACTATATGTAGAGGCTTCTGAGGCGGCTTACCTCAGTGGGGATTTTGAGCAGATGGAGAGATTTGTTCAAATCGTGCGAAATCAAGCAAAAACAGTGCTGGACAAAGCGCAAGTTATTGAAGTAAAAATTCTCGCCCTGATTGCCCAAACTAAGCTAGAGCAGGCAGTTGCTACGGGAGTAGAAATTTTGAGGCAGTTGGGGGTAAGACTCCCCCAACTGCCCAACAAGCTAAATGTCTTAATGGGATTGCTAGAAACCAAGTCAGTTCTGGCAGGGAAGCGCATCTCAGACTTAGCCAATCTACGCCAGATGAGCGATCCTTATAAACTGGCAGCACTGCGTATTTTGTCAAAGATAGTTTCACCAGCCTTTATTGCTGCACCGACACTGCTGCCCTTAATTGCGTTTAAGCAGGTAATTTTGTCTGTGAAGCACGGTAACTGTTCTGAGTCTGTCTATGCCTACGCTATCTATGGATTAATTCTGTGTGGGGTTGTCGGAGATATTGAATCAGCGTATGAATTTGGTCAACTAGCGTTAAGGCTAGTGGAGCGATTGAATGCTAAAGAATTCAAAACAAAAGCGTTGTTTGTCTCCGTTGGCTTCATTGGTTCTTGGAAGATACCTGTTAAAGAAACATTGCCACCTTTGTTAGAGGCTTACAAAAGTGGATTGGAAACTGGAGATTTGGAATATGCTGCTTATGCTGTTCTCGTCTATAGCTTCAATGCCTATCTAAGTGGCAAGAATTTGTTGGAGATTGAATCTCAAATGGCAGCCTACAGTGAGGTGATGGTGCAATTGAAGCAAGAACAATCGTTGAATATGCATCAGCCATTTCATCAAGCTGTTCTTAACTTGTTAGATCGGGCTGCAAATCCCTACTGCCTAATTGGAGATGCCTGCGATGAAGAGACTTTCTTGCCGCTACTAATTCAAGCTAACGCCCGAACCTCACTTTGTTACGTCTACTTAAATAAGCTAATTCTCTGTTACCTATTCGAGCAGTATCCTGAAGCATTATTAAATGCCGCTCAAAATGAGCAGTATCTAGACGGTGCTACCGGAACCTTCACTGTTTCCTGCTGCTATTTCTATGATTCTTTAACTCGGCTTGCCTTGTATATTAGTGCGCCGAAGTCAGAACAAAAACACCATAATAGAAAGGTTATAGCCAATCAGAAGAAAATGAAAAAATGGGCGCATCATGCTCCCATGAATCAACTGCACAGATATAACTTGGTAGAAGCCGAGCGATGTCGAGTTATTGGGAAAGATGCATTAGTAATGGACTATTACGATAAGGCGATTGCCCTTGCTAAAAAATCCGAATACATTCATGAAGCTGCCCTCGCTTATGAACTTGCTGGCAAGTTCTATCTATCCAAAGGGAAAGAACTGAGTGCTAGAGCCTATATGCAAGAAGCACGTTACTGCTATCAGCTATGGGGGGCTACGGCTAAGGTAAAAGATTTAGAGGGGCGATATCCTCAGTTGTTGGCTACAACTGTTCTGGGAATTAAAGATGCCAAAACGACCACAAGGTTGACAACCACGGGTTCGGGTTCCTCCTTAGATATAGCCACAGTAATGAAAGCGTCCCAAGCGATTTCTGGTGAAATCATGCTGGATAAATTGCTATCTAGCTTGATGAAGATTCTGATTGAGAATGCGGGGGCGCAAAAAGGATACCTGATTTTGGAAAGTCAGGGAAAACTGCTGATAGAAGCTGAAGGTGCGATAGATAGCGATCGCATTACTGTATTGCAGTCAATTCCGGTTGAGAATAGCCAGTCTATTCCATTGCTCCTGATCAATTATGTTGCCCGTACCCATGAAAGTGTCGTCCTGAATGATGCGACTCATGAGGGGAACTTTACATTTGACCCTTACATCAAAGAACATCAACCCAAGTCCATCTTGTGCGTTCCTCTTATCAATCAAGGCAAACTCACCAGTATTGTTTACCTAGAAAATAATCTAACCACCCAAGCCTTTACCTCTAACAGGTTAGAAGTCTTAAAACTCTTATCCTCCCAAGCTGCCATCTCGATTGAAAATGCAAAACTCTACCGTGAGGTACTCGATCGCGAAAAAGAATTGCGCGAAAGTGAAAGGAGGTTGACTCAATTACTAGAAGCGATGCCAGTCGGCGTATTTGTGGCGGATGCTAAGGGGAAAGCTTACTATGTTAATTCTCAGGCTGAGCAATTACTGGGCAAAGGTGTAATTGATAATACCAACCCTGAACAATTGCCAGAGGCTTATCAACTCTATCTTGCAGGCAGTGGGCAAATCTACCCGAAACAGCGCAATCCGGTCTTTTGTGCCTTACAAGGGGAGAGTGTCAACATTGATGATATGGAAGTCCACCAACCCGACAAGATAATCCCGATAGAAGTTTGGGGAACGCCTATTTATGACGAAGATAGGAATGTTGCTTATGCGATCGCGGCTTTCACTGACATCACCGAACGCAAACAAGCGGAGAAACTGATTGCCGAATACAATCACACCTTAGAAATCCAAGTTGCTGAACGCACCCAAGAACTGAAAAATACCCTCAACCATCTTCAAGCTACCCAAGAAGAACTGATTCAATCGGAAAAAATGGCAGCACTAGGACAATTAATTGCCGGAGTTGCCCATGAAATCAATACTCCTCTAGGAGTTATTCACGCCTCCGTAGAAAATATTGCTGATTTCTTTACCGAACAACTCGAACAGCTACCCAAGTTTTTGCAACAACTCTCCCCCGAACGTCAGCAGGATTTCTTTACCTTACTCCACAACGCTACCCAACAAGAGAACTCCCTATCTACCAGAGAAAAACGCCAACTTAAACGAGGCTTGACAAGACAGCTAGAAGAACAAGCGATTAAAAATGCTGATGGAATTGCGAGTATCTTAGTTGCTTTGGGAATTTATGAGGAAATTGAACCCTTATTACCCTTATTAAAAGACCCAGAAAGTCAAATCTTATTAGATACAGCTTATCAACTTGCTAGCGTCCAAAAAAGTACAAAAAACCTCAGCACAGCTACAAGCCGCGCTGCCAAAGTCGTGTTTGCTTTGAAAAGTTACGCCCGTTACGACCCTACGGGTGAAAAAGTCAAAGCGAATATCACTGACGGAATCGAAACCGTACTGACTCTATATCAAAACCAACTTAAACAGGGTCTGGACGTGATTAAAAACTATCAGTCATCACCCTCGATACTCTGTTATGCTGACGAACTTCATCAAGTTTGGACTAATCTTATTCACAATGCCCTGCAAGCTATGGATAATAGAGGGACTTTAAGGATTGATGTTACCCAACATAAAGAGAGCATTCTCGTTAGTATTACTGATAGTGGTAAGGGAATTCCTTCTGAGATTAAGCAGAAAATCTTTGAGCCATTTTTCACAACCAAGCGCCTTGGTGAAGGAAGTGGATTAGGACTGTATATTATTAAAAAGATTATTGATAAGCATCAAGGAACCATTGAGGTAGAGTCCATGCCTGGAAAAACTACATTTACTCTATCACTACCTATTAATGTGACAGAGGAACGTCCCAATGTCTAAGGCAGCAATTCTATGTGTTGACGATGAAGTTTTAGTCCTAGAGAGTCTAGGGATACAACTCCAAAAAGCGTTTGCTGATACTTACGCCTACGAGTTTGCAGAAAGTGCTGCTGAAGCTCTAGAAATCATCGAAGAAATTCAAGATAACAACATTGAGATTATCGTAATTGTCTCAGACTGGTTAATGCCAGGTATTCGAGGCGATGAATTTCTCATTAATATCCATCAAAAATTTCCAAAGATTATTAAAATACTCTTAACAGGTCAAGCTGATGAAGCCGCTATTGAGCGAGTAACAAAAGAAGCCCAGCTTCATGCTTGCTTGCAAAAACCTTGGAAGAGTGAGGAATTAATTGAAACGATTAATTCTGGGATAGAACAATATGACTAAACCTGCTATTATTTGTGTTGATGATGAACCAACCATCCTTGATAGTCTTGAAATTCAGTTAAGAAAATCATTTGGCAATGACTACCTCATTGAAACAGCGGTTGATGGTGAAGAGGCTTTAGAGCTAGTTGAAGAATTGCTAGCCGATAGTTATGAAGTTGCTCTGGTCATTGCTGATTGTATAATGCCCAAAATGCAAGGGGATGAATTATTAAGGCGTATCCACATTATCGCACCCAAAACCATCAAAATAATGCTGACTGGGCAAGCTAACCTTGAATCAGTGGGAAATGCAATTAATCAGGGTAATCTATATCGTTATATCACAAAACCTTGGCAGGATGAAGACTTAAGATTAACGATCCAGGAAGCAGTTCGCAGTTATTTCCAAGAGAAACAATTAGCAGAACAAAATTTAAAACTTGCAGCCTACAACCAGAATTTAGAACAATTAGTTAAAAGCCGGACTCAGGAATTAGAAGAAAAAAACTTACAACTGATTGCAAGCGAAAAAAAGTATCGCGCATTGGTCGAAGCGTCCCAGGACATGATTTGGTCAGTTGATGTAGAGGGTCGCTATACCTTTGTTAACCAAGCTGTTAAGCAAATTTATGGCTACGAACCCCATGAAATGCTCGATCGGCTCTTCGCTGATTTCGAGGCACCTGAGCAAATTGCCAAAGATCTAGAGTTGTTCCAACGCCTTCTTAATGAAGAGTCGATATTCCAGTATGAGAGTAGGCAACTCGCTAAAGACGGCAGACTGCTTTACCTAATGGTTAATGCGATTCCCCTGCGGGACGATCAGGGAAATATCATCGGGACAACTGGCACAGCATCGGATATCACTAAGCGCAAGCAGACAGAAGAGGCATTGTACAAAAGCGAGTTCATGCTACGCCAAATTCTGAACACGATGCCCGGTGCGGTTTATCAATTCATGCTGAGTCCTCAAGGGGAGAAAAAGTATTGCTTCATGAGCCAAGGCGCTTACAAACTCTTAGGCTATACCGCAGAACAGTTGATAGAAGATTTTGCGTTGCAGTGGAATCAAATTCTTCCGGACGATCGCGATCGCGTGGAGGAGTCGATTAAGGCGTCGGCTAAGCAGCATCAGCCATGGTTCGAGGAGTTTCGCATCCATCACACCAATGGACAAGTCCGGTGGATTCAAGGTTACTCGCTGCCAGGAGAACCGTTGCCGGATGGTACTGTGACTTGGACAGGTACCCTAACCGACGTTACCGATCGCAAACAACGGGAAGAAGCACTGCAATTAATTGTGGAAGGGACAGCTTCAGAAACTGGCAATGAATTCTTTCGCTCTTGTGTCCGCTATCTGGCTCAGTTACTGCATGTCCGATACGCCCTTGTTACCGAGTGGAGCGATCAGTCCAAAACCCGACTTCGTACCCTAGCGTATTGGACAGGCAATGATTTTAGTGAGAACTTCGAGTACCCCATTGCTGGCAATCCCTGTCATGAAGTTCTACACGGAACAACCTGTTACTACCCCGAAGATATACAAGCGCTCTTTCCTAACAATCTAGAGTTAGTGAGATTAGGCGCACAAAGCTACTTTGGAATCCCGTTAGCTAATGCCTCCGGGAAGATATTAGGTCATTTGGCAGTGATGGATATTAAGCCAATGATCGCCGCTCCTGACGGTAGAGGCATTCCGTCGGAACGTCTCCACATTTTAAAGATTTTTGCAGCAAGAGCTGGAGCGGAGTTGGAGCGCAAACTAACAGAAGATGCCCTCAAAGAATCTGCCTATGCCGCCGATGCCGCCAATCGTGCCAAAAGTGAATTCCTCTCTAGGATGAGTCATGAACTGCGTACTCCTCTCAACGCGATCCTCGGCTTTACCCAAGTGATGAACCGTAGTCCCTCGCGCTCTACCGAAGAACAGGAACACTTGGAAATCATCAGTCGTAGTGGTGAGCATTTACTGGAACTGATCAACGGCATTTTGGCAATGTCCAAAATTGAGTCAGGCAAAGTAACGCTGAAGGAAACGAACTTTGACCTGTACAACCTGCTGGATACTCTTAAAGAGATGTTCCAACTCAAAGCCCAATCTAAAGGCATCCAGCTAATTTTTGATCGGGCATCAGACGTTCCCCAATACGTCAAAACAGACGAAAGCAAGTTGCGTCAAATCTTAATTAACCTTCTTGGCAATGCCATGAAATTTACTGATGCAGGTAAGGTTATGTTGCGGGTGGCAATGGCGAATGGCAAATCAGGAATGGTGAATGGTGAAGAAATTCCCAATTCCCGTCTTTACTTTGCCGTAGAAGATACTGGTTCTGGCATTGCCCCTGAAGAAATGCACCTTTTGTTTGCACCCTTTGAACAAACAGAGACAGGTCGAAAATCTCAGCAGGGAACGGGATTGGGTTTACCCCTAACGCGACAGTTCGTGCAACTGATGGGAGGAGACGTTAGCGTCAGCAGTACTGTAAGGAAAGGAACAATTGTTAAATTTGATGTTCCACTTTGTCTTGCTCAGTCCCAGGAAGTACAGACACCCCAGAAGCCTCGCCGTGTTATTGGTTTATCGCCTGACCAGCCTAACTATCGCATCTTGGTGGTTGACGATGTTAAAGTGAGTCGCCTCCTGCTCGTCAAACTCCTGACCTCAACGGGATTTGAGGTGCGCGAAGCAAAGGATGGGCTTGAAGCGATCGCTTTATGGGAGACTTGGAAACCCCACCTAATTTTGATGGATGTGCAGATGCCAGAGATGGACGGATGTGAAGCCACCCATCAGATTAAATCGAGGGAAAAAGAGAGAGGAACATGGAAAGATGGGGAGAACCAACAATCCCCAATCCCCAATTCCCAATTCCCAATTCCCAATTCCCAATCCCCAATTCCCAATCCCCAATCCCAAACCATCATCATTGCCCTAACTGCCAATGCCTTTGAGGAAGACCGAGCTGTTGTTTTGGCAGCAGGATGTGATGATTTTATCAGCAAGCCTTTTCAAGAAGAGACTATCTTTGGAAAAATAGCCAGATACCTAGGGGTGCGCTACATCTATGAAGAACCCGCACAAAAGAGTTCGGAGAGTGAACCCCAAGGTGGGAAAAATTTGTGCGATCGCCCCCTTGAGGATTACTTGTCCCAAATGCCTGCTGAGTGGGTAAGTCAACTCTATCAGGAGGCGATCACAGGTTCTGATTGCGAAATTTTTAACCTAATTGAGCAAATCCCCTCTAACCATGCTCCTCTGCGTCATGCCTTAACAGATTGGGTAAATGACTTTCATTTTGAGCGAGTTATCGACTTAATTAAACAGGTTAAGTAGGTCGGCATTAATATTTACTGTTGAGGCAAGGCAGAGGGCAGAAGAGAAGAGGATTTTAGTCTCTTAACATTTGTTGACATACCGTCGTTTATTTGTGTCTACCGACTTAGTGCGGACTCCCATCTTCGCCGTTTTTACAAATACTTCTGCAACAATAACCCTAACTTCTCCTTCGTTGCCGCTGGAACCTTATCCAATTGCGTCAAAATCGCGAACTTCAACGCCGAATGAGCTTCTGAGACTGGTGGATTCTCAGCTAAACGCCGCACGGTTTCTTGAATCACTTTCTGAGCATTAGTCGCATTGCGTTGCAGATTCGCAATTACCATCTCCACCGTTACACTGTCATGGTCTGGATGCCAGCAATCGTAATCTGTCACCAGCGCTAATGTTGCATAGGCAATTTCTGCTTCCCGTGCCAGTTTTGCCTCTGGTAAATTCGTCATTCCAATCACTGTTGCACCCCAACTCCGATAAAGATGGGATTCTGCTTTGGTAGAAAAGGCTGGCCCCTCCATGCAGACATAAGTACCACCACGATGCAAGGTAACATCAGGTAACTTTAAGCTAGCCACCGCATCTGCAACAACTCCTGCCAAGTTATTGCATACTGGGTCAGCGAAGGCAATGTGAGCAACAATTCCTTCTCCAAAAAAAGTAGAAACCCGATTCTTTGTCCGATCAATAAATTGGTCGGGTACTACCATATCCAAGGGTTTTGCTTCTTCCTTAAGGGAACCAACGGCTGAAGCTGAAATTAGATACTCTACACCCAACTGCTTCATCGCATGGATGTTTGCCCGGAAGGGTAATTCAGAGGGTGTGAGATGATGATTGCGACCGTGACGGGCGAGGAATGCGACTGATGTTCCGTCTAGTGTTCCCACGATTAAGGCATCGGAGGGAGAACCAAACGGTGTCTCAAGCTGCACCTCTTCCACATCTTTAAGGGCTTCCATTTTGTAAAGCCCACTACCGCCGATAATTCCAATATGAGCCTGAGCCATCCTACTTTGCCCTCAACTTGCTGCAATGCCAAGTTATTGTAACGGGAAACAGAGGCTAACACGAGCAAGAAAAAGGGGCACGAGATTTCGTGCCCTTGCGATCGCAAATTGATGATAGTTTCTTTCTAGAAGTTCCTTGACTGATGAAAGGCAAAGCAGCTAAGACTAAACCATTCCTGGCCCTTTACCACGCTGATCACCGTCAAGGGTAAGGTCACCATCCTTGTCTTGGTTTACTTCTTCTAATTCCTCAACCCGTTCAGCCTCTAAGTCTTCTTCTTTTCCTCTTAAATCTCCGGGTTCGTTAACATACATTTCTGGCTCAATAGCATAGTTATTAACAAGCCCTTCTTTATCTACTGTATAGCCACCTGTACTATCAAGACTTTCTGAATCCGTTTGATCATTTGTACTGGGAGCTGCTTCATCAGATTTATCTATACTTGTTTTAAATTCACTACCTTCTCTTTCTTTTCTAGCTGCCGTTTCAGCCGGAACAATGCCTCTGTCGTAAGTATCAACATCGGCACCTACTTCTTTTTTAGGTAGCGTTTCTTGATTAACACCCTTTTCATTAGCCATGACTATTTCCTCAAAAATATAGTTTTATCAACTGCTTTATAGTTTGAGGTCATATTCAATGCAACGCATCTATCTGCGGGGCTAAAACTTTATAAGAGTATTAAATATAAAAATGATTTTATAGTTATTTAATGCTAGAGAAATTATCTAAAGTTATTTGGTTTTACTAACAATTAGTGTGAGATGCCAGTGGTTCAGAAGCGAGTATAAATTACTCGCCCATCTCGCTCATCTCCCTCATCTCCCCTATCTTCCCCAATCTTTAACGACAATAAATTAGCCCTGCTTTACAAGGGGGGTGGGGGTCGATGTGTAGCATATTCAAAGTGAAATGGTATTCTAGCAGTAGCCACGAATGTTAGGGCATTAACGGGAGAAGAGCGTTCCTTAGCTAGAGGCGATTTGACCC
Organism: Symplocastrum torsivum CPER-KK1; assembly: GCA_019358875.1. Classification (GTDB taxonomy): domain Bacteria; phylum Cyanobacteriota; class Cyanobacteriia; order Cyanobacteriales; family Coleofasciculaceae; genus Symplocastrum; species Symplocastrum torsivum. Next base: position 24,945 of record JAHHIF010000051.1, on the reverse strand, counting down.
AAAGCTGACCGCCCAAAGCTAACTGCTGATTGCTATACTTAGTTTCGTTACGCTGTACGAGTTATGTATATAAGCCTTTGACACACTAACTTTAGTTAGCTGCTTTTGAACAATCTTTTTAACATCACTTAGCATTCAACCAAACCGCATTTCCTGTTCTGGAGGGGTGGCGCGAGTTGGGTCAAAATAGACTATTTTCAAAAATTGCAAGATAAAGAGCGAGACATACAACGGATTCAAGAAAACATACCGCTTCCAAAGGCGTGTCGGTTCCTGCATCAGTCGATAAAACCATTCGAGTCCCAACTTCTGCAAAAGGACTGGCGCTAGTGACAAGTTACCGGCATGGAAATCGAAGGCAGCACCAACTGCCAATGTCGGCATGGATAACTCGTCAGCATATTCATAAGCCCACACCTCTTGCCGAGGACACCCCAAGCCGACAAACGTTATCGCGGCACCGCTATCTCGAATTTCTTTAATAATTTCTTGTTTTTCTTGAGCGGAAACTTGCCGAAATCGGGAAGGCTGAGAACCTGCAATAATGAGTTGAGGAAAGCGATCGCAAAGATTCTTAGTAAGCCTTTCGAGGACATCAGGACGACTACCGTACAAATAAATTGGTAGTCCTTCTTTCGCGGCACGCTCACAAACGTGCAACATCAAAAACGGGCCTGTAACGCGATCGGGAATTCCTACTTTATAGAGCAAGTTTAATGCCCAACGTACAGGCTGCCCATCTGGACAAACTATATCAATCCGATTGAGACGATAACGATGAGTTTCATCAAGCACTCCTGTCATTACTCCGTGAACAGCTAGAGCTGAAACTGACAGTTTCTTTTGTTGATGAGCCGCTGTAATAATTTTGCTCACAGCCGCCTCATAATCAACTGCATCTACTCGAACGCCTAGCACATTGTGTTTGCCTGCATCTATAGAAACAACCGCATTCGCTTTAGCATCAAGAATATCTTGCTTCGCTATGTCGATCATCATCAAGGTACCTCTTTAGTCCATCGTTCTTCATTGAACTCATAAATTTCCTGCAAAATTTGCGGGACATTGTATTGTAACTTCCAATTCGGATAATGCTCGGTGAACCTACTATTATCGCTGATCCACCAGATGTGATCTCCAATACGGTTTTGTTCAGAGTAAATCCATTTAAGTTCCTTTCCTACTATCTTCTGACAGATGTCTATTGCCTCTAACATTGAACAATTACTGTAGCGACCACCACCTGTGTTATAGACTTGGGCAACCCGTGGCGCTTTAAAAAACTCAAAAAAGGCTTGAATTAGGTCAGCACTGTGGATATTGTCGCGAACTTGCTTACCTTTATAACCATACACAGTGTAGGGCGTTTCTGTAACGGTACACTTCATTAAATAAGCTAAAAAACCGTGCAATTGGGTTCCTGAATGATTAGGTCCTGTAAGACACCCACCTCGAAAGCAAGCTGTACGCAACCCAAAATATCTACCGTATTCCTGAACGAGTACATCCGCCGCTACTTTAGAGACACCAAATAAGCTGTGTGTTGTCTGATCAATTGACATGTCCTCCCGAATACCTGATTTATAAGTATGATTTGGGTCGATTTCCCAGCGAGAGTCTAGTTCTACTAACGGTAAATGGTTCGGTGTATCTCCATATACCTTGTTGGTAGAGGTAAAGATAAACGGAGACTCAGGAGCGTATTGGCGAGTTGCCTGTAGAAGATTCAGTGTTCCGTTTGCATTAACCGTAAAATCCATAATTGGGTCGCGTGCTGCCCAATCATGAGAGGGCTGAGCGGCAGTATGGATGACTAAAGCTATATCTGAACCGTACTGCTTAAAAATTTTGTTAATGGTTTCGGTATCGCGGATATCTGCATCTACATGAGAATATTGGTTTTTGATCGTTTTTTCTAAACGTTGTCGGTTCCATGTCGTCGAAGCGTCTTCGCCAAAAAATACGCGACGCATATCATTGTCAATTCCGACTATATCAAAGCCTTGTTGGGCAAAGAACGCGGTTGCCTCAGAACCAATTAAACCAGCAGACCCAGTAATAACAACGATACTCACACTTTACTCCTGAAACCTTGTAGAACAAGCTAATTAATCGAGTAGGAATAATTATTTACTTTCCCACAACATAAGAAATCACTTCAACAAAAGATTGGGCAGCGGATGAGGGATTTTTTTGGCTGATCAATTGCTGAGACTGTTTACCCATAGAATTAATTAGTTCTGGATGATCGAGAAAACGGCGCATTGCGATCGCTAAACCTTCCGGGTCATAGGGGTCAAAAATATAACCATTCTCCCCTTCTACAATCATTTCTGCGGCTCCTGCCCCTTTGGAACACAAGACAGGCTTGCCAAAAACCATTGCCTCAAGTGCTACCATCCCCCAAATATCTTCAAAGGTTGGAAACACAAAAACATCAGCTTGCTGGAAGTAAGCACCCAAATACCCATACTCTACCCAGCCTACCCATGTTACACGCGCTTCTAAATGACGCTCTTTGATAAACGCCTCCAGTTCTTCTCGTTGCTCTCCTGTGCCGATGACGACTAATGAGTAGTCCTCATATCCTTGAGTTTGGAGGAGAGAACAGGCTTCTAAAAGCGATTTGAGTCCCTTTCTGGGTGTGATTCGTCCAACATACAGGAAAACTGGATGTTTGAGCTGTAGCTTAGCTATTTCATCATTCTCCAAGCTCTGCTGCAATGTTGCTGCATCGGGTACGAGATAGGTTCTGGTAAAGACATTCTCTGGCTTCGCCCCAACTCCGTCAATCAAATAGTCTTTGGCACCGTAGCTATTAGCAACAAAGGCATCAGCGTAGCGAGACATGGCGCGTCGGAAGAATGAACGCAGTTTTGAATCACGAAAGTCTGAGTTTGGGGAACTACCATCGTAAATGATGATAAATTTCCACTTTCCCCACGGCTTTAACAGCAATGCCAGTAAAGTCCACAGCGAGTAAGCCTGAGCAAAGATTACATCAGGCTTGAATTGGAGTAAGTAACTAACGATACCGGGAGAAACCACCATGAGGCGACGGCTATAACCATCTGTCTTAGTGAGTTCTAGGGATTTCATCTCCCCAACTAATTTAATGACATTTGCACCAGGAAGTTCAGGATTAAATCCAGGCCAAACTAGACCTGTGTAAAAGATGGTGTTTGGAAATACCTTAGTGAACTCTTCTAAAACAGGTTGCCAGTAAGCTCCCAGTTCTACCGAAGGAACTAACCAAGCAACACGCAGCTGATTAATATCGTTCATTGGGTCTACCCTGTATTACTAACACCCTACCTAAAAGCTGCTCGTCTTGAGATATGAGAGGAAGCGCAAATCTCTTCTAAAGTGCAACACCTCTGCAAGCGGCGATAATCAAGAGTGGGCTGCTTTGCGATAACCAAGAGCGGGATACTACGCGATCGCACCAAGCGTTCAGGCATTTACTCGATTTTGTTGAGGACTACGCCGCAGTGAAGTCCAGAGCAATCGCCGATAGGGAATTAACCAATAAATCGGCCACAAAAAACCCGCGTGTCTCTGGGCAAAAATCTTCCATTCCTCCAGTGGATGAAGGATTTGCTCTCTAACCGATAAACCCTTGGGTTGACTAATCTTCTTGAAACTCTCGCCGGGATTCACGGGTGAATTATCCTTACTACCAGGTTGATAATTTTGTGAACAGGTTCCTACATATCCTGGAGCTACCCAGACGGTACATCCGTGTTTTTGAGCACGTAACCCATAGTCGTAATCTCCGGCGTAGTGAGTGAAGGCTGGGTCTAGGTTACCCACCACTTGAGCAACTGCTCTAGGAATAAAAACACAGTTACCGTTAACAGTGTCGCAAGGTTGAGCTTGTTCATCCGGTTTTACCAAGTCAAACTTAATCGGTCGCCAGCGACTCCTACGCACTACACCACCGTAGGTGAGAGCTTTTGTATCGGGATCGCAAGTCGAGCCAGCAATAATTGCTCGTTGCTCACCCTGAACACCCAACGCCTGAAATGTTTCTAGAAGCGTGTTTAAGGCATTTGAGTAAAGGATGGTGTCATCATTGAGCCATAGATAGTAGTCGTAGTCTTGCTGGAGGGCTTCTGCAAACGCTTGTCGCATTCCCCCATTCCAAAACAGACTGCCATTTCCCTGGAGAATTTTTACCTGAGGATAGGCTTGACTCACTGCTGTTGCTGTACCGTCGGTACTGCCGTCATCCACTAGATAAACGTCAATCGTCACCTCGGCGTTGAGTTCCTGGTTGAACAGAGCCTGAAGACTAGCCAGGGTTTTTGGCTTACGGTTATAGCAAGTTAATAGTACTGCTAGGCGCTGGTAGTTCATTAGCTCAAAAGTGTTGCCTGTCGCCACAACAAGTTAAAGTGTTCATCAGATACAGCGCCTCTTAAACTACAGATGAGAAAGGTTTAACTAGTTAGCTGTATTTCAAGTTAACGTAGCCGCAATCTAAAGTGATAGATACACTTTGCTCTTACCAGAGCTACATCTATCGAGAGGCTACACAAAAGATAACAAGAGCTTCAACCATAGTTCGGTAGGGTTTCACCGCAATTTGCCTTAAAAACATCTATCTGAGGTTGTAAAACTCTAGATTATCACGTCCAAAACAGGGATAAGCAATTATGGAAGATTTTGGCATCATTATTGCCTGTTGTTACCAAGATTACTTATTTGCAAAAGGCTGCTGTGCAAGTATCAGGCACTTTTTAGGTGATGTCCCGATTGGTTTGATTGTTGATGGAACCTTTTCTCTCAGTTCCTTGGAAAAGGAATATGGTGTTCGTGTTCTCAATCACGATACAGTGACTAACGAGTTTCTCAGGAAGAGAAGTTTTGGCTGGGGAAAAACTAAGATGATTGCATTTTGGGAAAGTCCCTGGAAACATTTCCTTGTTTTAGACGCTGATACAAATGTCTGGGGAAATGTTCTAAAGTATAAAGATTTTACTCAATTTGATGCCATTATTGACCGTCCTTGCTATGGTCATTCGGACGAATTTGTTTCAGAGTTCTTTTTTGAAGTTTCAGAAATAGAAAAACATTTTCCAGATTTTAACTGGAAGGCTCATCAAAATGATTATTTTTGTACAGGCACCTTTTTTGGCACAAGAGACATTTTCAGTTTGGACGAATATAGTAAAATTCTAGATTTCACAGAAAAGAATCCCGGAATCTTTAAGTATGGTGAGATGGGGTTCTTGAATTTCATGCTTTTCCGGGCGGCTGATGAAGGTAGAATCCGCCTTGGACAGGCAAATATGCAACTAATTGTTCCAGATTTTGAGCAGGAGGAACTGAAAAAGCGTTTTCCTGTCAAGGAAACTGGGCCCGTCGTGCAAGATGACGAAGCAATTGTCATTCACTGGTGTGGCCCAAAGCCAATGTTGTCAACGTCCAAAGCCTACTCAGATCCAATGAGCTTTTGTCGGCGGCAGTTTATTCAGCGAGAGCGGGGATATACCGGAGCAAATGCTGATTTTTGGCTAAAAGTAGAGGATTATTTGAGCTTGTTGAATGTTTACAAAAATAAAGCGGTTCGTCGCTTGTCCAAGCACAGTAAGAAGCTGATTTCTAGCAAGTAGTTCAGATTCCCGACTTCTCAAAGAAGTCAAGAATCTCGCTTTACGAATCATTTAGACTAAACTAAACTTTCAATGAAACTAAAGTCTGAAAGCTCAATTTCTGGTTTACTGTGTCTTGCTTTGGTGAGTGCGATCGCATCTTTCCCTCAAACGTTAGCCTTAGCTTCAACAATCCCTGAACCACTCTCACAACTATCAGATTCTGCCTTAGAGCAAGCGCAAGAACCTAACCCTCTGTTTCTAGTTCAACAGAATGGCTTGTATGGTTATATGGCTTCGACAGGAAAGCTTGTAATTGAGCCAAAGTTCGATGTCGCGTCCTCTTTTTCTCAAGGGCTAGCTGTTGTCGTAATTAATAATAAATTTGGCTACATTGATTTCTTAGGAAAGATGATTATCCAGCCACAGTTTGATTGGGCTTATCGCTTTTCTGAAGGACGAGCGGAGGTAGGGATTGATGGAAAAAGTGGCTATATCGACACTCAAGGCAACGTAGTTATATCGCCACAATTTGAAGATGCCTCGGAGTTCTCAAACGGATTAGCAGCAGTCAAGCTTAATGGAAAGTGGGGTTATATTGATACTTCTGGCTCAGTTGTAATCAAGCCACAATTTGATAAAGCTTTACGCTTCAGTATAAGCGGGGGTACACCAACAGGCATAGGACTAGCGGCTGTCTTGATTAACGGCAAGTGGGGCTACATCAATCAATCCGGAAAGATGACTATTTCACCCCAGTTTAATCAGGCAGGTATTTTTTCACAGGAGCTAGCCGCCGTACAAATTGGTCAACAATGGGGGTACATCGATAACTCTGGTAAGGTTATCATTCCGCCACAGTTTGAAAAAGCGTTTGATTTCTCCAACGGTTTTGCAGGCGTACAAATTGGTAATCAGTGGGGATACATTGACACAAAAGGAACAACTGTTATTTCACCAAACTTTGAGCAGGTGGGAAATTTCTCTGAAGGTCTAGCTGTAGTAGTAATTGGTGGCAAGTACGGTTACATTGATGAATCCGGTTCAATTGTAGTTGAGCCAAAATTTGATCAGGCTTTCAACTTCGATAATGGGCTAGCCACAGTACAGATTGCTGACAGGTACGGTTATATCGACACTCAGGGAAATTACATTTGGAATCCCACTAATTAGATTGCTCAGAATCGCATTGCTCCAGTTTTGATGTTATCGTCTTTTTCGAGTTCTTCTTGTTCAATGATGGTTGTTTCCTGATACTCTGTTGTGATCTCTTTAGTAGTAGTCAGAGAAACAGGCTTATCTACACCGTTAATAATGGCTCCCAACAAGGGGAGTTCAGCTTCTGTTAATTCCTCAACAGCTTCAGCAAGTATGCTTTCCTGGGTGTAGCCTGGTCGAGTAACGATTACGATGCCATCAGTTAGAGGTTCAATTAATAAGGCATCATTGCAGCGTGAGAGGGCTGGCGTGTCGATGACGACAAAATCAAAGCGACCACGAGCGTCTTCTAAAAACTGTTGAAGTTCGCTGGATTCAAGGATAGCAGCGGCTTGTCGCTGTGGCCCTGGGCTGGGCATAATGTACAGATTCTCAATGTCGGGGACTAAGCGAATACAGTCACTTTTGGCACTGTAGTAGCGTAAAGGTTCAATCGTGGCGTTGGGGTCACAGACGACTTTGAGGGTTTTTGAGAGGGAAGGCGATCGCAAATCTCCCTCTACTAATAGAGTACGCTTACCCGCTTGTGCCGATGCGATCGCTAAATTATAAGCACTCACCGACTTTCCCTCTCGCTCAACCGTACTGGTTAGCAACACTACCCTCAAAGATTTATTTTCCACACGCCGCAGGTTACTACGGAACCGCTCATAGAACTCCAAATACGGAGAATCAGGCTTCGCCAAAATCGCTGTATCACCCTGCTCTGGATCGAGAAACATCACAAGGGGTAATTCTGCCAACACTGGCACCTCACGTTGCGCTAATGATTGCCGTATCTCTTCTGGCGTATGGAACGTGTTATCCAAGGTTGCTAGCAGCAGAATTAACCCGCCAGCAACTAATAGAGCGATAAAGGTACCAGCGCCTAACGTCACGGCTGGATTTGTTACTTTCTCTTGCTCAATACTCACTTGTGGAGCCTGGGCAACACTCAGACTACTGACTGCCTCTGTCTCAGCAGCCTTAGCATCAGCTAGTCCCGTCAGCAACTTGTTGTAAAAATCCTGTTGTAGCTGAACCTGCTGAGCTAGTCGTCCCCGCTCTAGCTGTTTGTTGGGTAGCCCCTGATACTGTTCCCGGAGTTGTTGCTCTGTTCTCCTTATAGCTTGCAGTTGCTGTTGAAGTGCATCTCGCTGGGTTTGTAAACCACTCAGTGCATTGGCGAGTTGCTGCCGTGCTGGGTCGAGGCTACTATCTTGTCGGATTTTACCGGGTAACGGTGCCGCTACACCATTACCCCCTAAAACTTCAGCCGCTCGCTCCCGTAGCAGGGTTTCATACGCCTCTTTCTGTCTAAGTAAGGCAACCATCTGCGGGTGTTCGGGGCGCAAATCCCGGCTGAGAATTTCTAGCTGCGTCTCTGCTTGCAGAAGCTGCGCTCGGAGGTTGGCGATAATTGGGTCAGCACTCAGAGCAGAAGAGGTATAAGCTTGGTCAGGAGTTAAGCCCAGCTTGTTGACCAGGCTGTTGATTTGTGCATCAATGCTGGAGAGTGTGATTTGAAGCTGTCGCTGCTGTTGTTGGCTATCGGTAATTTCCTTGACTAAGGTGCCATCTTGGGCAGCAAATAGGGCAGGTCCTTCCGTGCGATCATAGCGTTCTAGCTGCTGTTCAGCGTTTCTCAGTGCTTTTTGTGCCTCAGGTAAGCGTTGTTCTACCGATCCAGTAATCGCTCGAACTCGTGCTGAGTTGATCAAACGGCTTTGTTCAACCATCTTCTGCATCAGCACGTCCAAGACAGTTTTTGCTGTGGTTTGATTATCAGCGGTGTATTCGATCTCAATGACAGGTGCTACAGGTGCATCATCTTTCTTGCCTTCTTTTGGCAAGTTCAACTTCAGCTTCCGGATGATGTCTTGTGGTTTAACCCGTGCCTGCACTGCCGCCGCATTCACCACGTTATCGGCGAGAAGAATCTCTGGTGTCAGTTGTCTCCCTTGTTCTTGAATCTGCACCCCTGTTGTTGAAAACGATGTGGCTGGCGTGTTGTACGCGAGAGTCCCTTCTGCTTTGTAAGTGGGCGAGGGAGGTGGCTGAATGGCGACAACTCCTGATACCCCAACAATGACGGCAAAACTCGCAACTGCAATCAACTTATGTTGATCGAGAGCAATGAGATAACGTTTAACAAAGGGGGGAGTCATGGCAGTGCGATCGCTTTTGTAGTCGCGTTAGTCCTGTTAATCGTCATTATCATCCGAGCCAGGTTCAAAGAGATTTGTTGCACTCTCTCTTAAGGAGTCAAAAAACAGTAGGAAGCCTAGAATATCTCGGAATGGTTGGGTAAAGTTACTAAGCGCATAGGTAATTCGACTAATGAAGTTACGACCGACAACGATTACATCGTTATTCTGGAGTGGTACATTTTGCGAAACGTCACCCCTCAAAGCACGTTTCCCATTCAGTTCTTGAGTGACCGCTTTGCCCTGTTCTGGGTCAAAACGAATTAGTGCAATGCGTCCTAGATTGGCATTATCGGGGTTAGGAGCGATCGCGGCTAAAGCATCAACAAATGTACTCCCATTCGGTAACGTAAGATTGCCAATTCCTCTACCAGCGTAGCTCAAGACTCGGACGTTGATTTGCTGTTGAGCAACGCTAGAACGAGAAACCAAGCTCCGGTCGTAATCACTGGTATTACCAACTTCTAGCTGAGAGACAATCACGGCATCGCCATCTTGAAGGCGTAAATTCGGTAGGCTGGTTCCATTTTGCAGAGGGGTGAACAAGTCAATTTGTTGTTCAACAAAGGAATTATCAGCCAGTGAGCGACGACGTACCACAATTGTTCGTAAATCAGCCGTCGTCGTCGTGCCACCTGCCGCCAGCAAAGCAGCTGAAAGTTGAGAACCGGGTTGTAGTGGGTAATAGCCCGGTCGTAGCACTTCGCCCGTGATTGTGACTTGGGCAGGACGTAAGGCAGCAAGTGAGACAATCACCTGAGGGTCAATCACAAACCTGTTCAACCCGGCTTGAATTTTCGCTTGGACTCGTTCTAGAGTGAGTCCTGATACTTGCAGCGTTCCCACGAGAGGGACGACAATATTACCTTCTAAATCAACGTTGCTTTGAAAGCTCAGGTCAGGGAAGCGTGGTACTGTAACAGCGATCGCATCTCCTACTCCCAAGCGGTAGCGGCTAAATTGGTTGGCTGGAGCGACATTCAATCGTTGCTCTGGATAACCTAAAGGCGGTAACGGTTGCTCTGGATAACCTAAGGGTGGTATGGGAAGATCTGGGTTAGCGGGAGAAAGACTGGGTAACTGGGCGTAAGTTTCTGGAGTTTTGATACCTGATACAGATTGAGCCAACCCAACTCTAGCCAAGACACTAGCTTGACCTAGCACTAACGCGACCGTGCTTGAAAAGGCGATCGCTTTTCTGTAGTACCATTTCTCGTTGCGATCGCTACGCATAGTGATCGCAAAAGGCAGAAGGCAGAGGGTAGAAGGTTTGTTGAGGAGTCATACCTTTGATTACAACTAATTTCACAAAGAACCTCGCTACTAACAACCAACAACCAACAACTACTAAATCACCTGCATCAACGCAGTCTGCACAATCTTACCCAAAGATTCTGCGAAGGGTCGGGAGGCTTCAATATCCCCTAACGGTTCAATCGGAATCTGGAGGCAAACTGCAACCCACGGAACTCGATTTCGACGCAACTGGGCGAGTTGGTCAGCAAAGAACCAACGACTAGGAGCAGGATTACCTCCTCCTGACCAGGCATACCATTGCAGTACTGCTACAGTTCGCCGTTGAGTCCAAGCCCGGAAGAAACGCGCTTCAACTTTAGCCGATGGGGTTGTCCCTTTGGCTGTTCCAGCAGACTTGTCCGACAGTGATTTTTCAACTTCAAACTGGACTTTAGTGTAAGAATCCGTCTGCCATTTCACTAATCCATCAATATCGATCCACTCGACCTGTGGTTGTGACTTGTGGTCACTTTGGGGAAGCAATAATAAACCGATTGGTTTTGATTTATCTTGCTCAATTTGTTGAACAGACCATTGATGACCGCCAATCACCACTGTTTTTTGTTCGACGGTTTTCCAACCAGGGAGTTCTAATCCTGTGTTTCTGAGTTCTCTAATTTCACTGAGATTAGTCACTTGTGGCAGAGTTGCCCAAGACCAATTTCCCGTCCAGTAACCAGGTACTGCGCCAATTCCTGCTAGGACTAACAAAAAAATCAGCACTGCGAATCTGAGGATGAAAGGCGATCGCACAGACTTAATCGTGATAGATTTCATAGCCTAAAGCAGCATAGTTTCTTCAAACAGAGTCATCCGATGACTGTGGAACAGTGCTTTTTATGACTCAATTGTCCGTACTCTAGCCTATCCCTTTTATTTATCGGCTTAGGGCATTTAAGAAACGCTGGAGATTCGTAAGGAATCCTGGTTTTTTGGGCGCTACAGCTTCATCCGTAGTGCCAGTGCTGGTAGCTTCGGCAAGGATTCGGTCAAGTTCTTCTCCTGCTGGTCTTTGAGGCACTTCGGCAATGAGCTGATATTCGTCATTAGTCTCCAGCCAGACTTGCCACAACGAGGGGTAAGAACGCAAAACAGCGGCACCCTGAAGAGGTCGGAGGTAATAGCAGGACTCAATCGTGCCTAAGAATCGATCGCGCAGTTGACGTGCGGCGTAGCCAATGCCAATGATAGAAACATCTTCGAGTTGGGGATTGAGCAGAATAAAAGGGCGATCGCCTGCCAGGTTAGCCATTTTCTCGACTTGGGCAACTTCCACGGCTGAAGGGGCAACCAGTAAAAACGCCTCGTCTTCTGGCAAAATCTTTTTTTCTACAGGTGTGCGAGAGGTGCCAACGTCGTCAATTTGAAACGAGATGTCTGTCCAGTCACGACGGGCAAGGGCAGCCGCACCCGTGTCGGCAAAGAGGATTTTTGGCTGAATGCCCAACTGCTCAAAGACAGGGAGAAATTGTAGGGCAACTGGCATCTGCTTGAGTTCAGTAAACTGCAAATTGACAGATAGCCGGGTGCAGCCTGCTTCAAGGGCAGCAAGGGTTGCTTCGCGAGATTGAGCGATCGCTTCTTCTAAAGAGTTTGGGAATTGAGCCATTTTTTACAAATGAGGTGGAGGAGGAAAGCACTAACGACTCGCAACTAATTGTAGAGGCATTAGGCGTTCTAAAACCTGCTTGATTACCATCGCCGTCCAGTCTACATCAGCAGTTGTGGTTTCACGTCCTAGAGTTAGGCGAATGCCCCCAAGGGCAATTGCGTCACTGTAGCCCATCGCCAGCAGAATCGGGCTAGGACTGAGTTTGCCACTGTGACAGGCAGAACCAGCACTGATGCCAATACCCGCGAGGTTTAGTTGACGCACAAGAGTTTTCCCTGTAACGTTTTGACCACCACCAACGACTGAGAAGCTGGCATGATGAGGCAAACGGTGCAAGCGATCGCCTGTGGGTATCAAATTCCGCGTATCCGCTAATTGCTCAAATAATCGATCTCGTAGCCCAATTAAACGTGGTGTCTCTGCTGCGAGTTCTGCCGCCGCGAGTTCTGCCGCTACACCAAAACCTGCGATCGCTGGTACTGCTTGTGTGCCAGAACGCAGTCGTAATTCTTGCCCTCCCCCCAACATCATCGGTACCAACTCGACATCCGGACGGACATAAAGCGCACCTGCACCTTGGGGTCCATAAATCTTATGGCTGGAAATCGAGAGCAAATCTACAGGTAGCTGCTGGACATCAATCGGTAAGCGTCCTGCAACCTGCACAGCATCTGTGTGAAAGAGGACACCATGAGTACGCGCAATCTGACCGAGAGTGTGAATCGGTTGCAGCGTACCTACTTCACTTTGACCATAAATCACCGACACTAAAACCGTGTTTGGTCGTAGTGCGTTTTCTAAATCAATAGGATTAACCCGTCCGTGGAGGTTGACAGGTAACCGTGTCACGTCCCAGCCCCACTGTTCCAATAAGCGTACTGGCTCAGCGATCGCTGAATGCTCAACACTAGAAATCACAATATGTTGAGGTGTCCTGTAGTGTTGGGCAACACCCAAAATTGCCAAATTATCCGCCTCCGTACCGCCAGAGGTAAAGATAATTGACTCAGCCAGTGCGTTGATTAGGCTAGCAACCTGCATTCTTGAGCGTTCCACCAGTGTTGCTGCCCGCTGTCCCCACTCATGCAAGCTGGACGGATTACCCCACGATGCCGTGAGAACATCTTGCATAGCAGTAATGACTTCTTGGCGCGGTGGTGTTGTCGCGCTGTAATCTAGATAAATTTGCATGAGTGATCAAGCATCAGCAACTAGCTGTTCCTATTCTCAGGATATAATCTCTTCGCCCTGGCATAGTCCGTCCTTAGTTTTGCTTCACTGTTACATCCTACCTAGGATCGAGCATCGCAATTATCCCAAAACTGTTTAGGCTTTCAATGATGCTCTATATTTAACGGTTTCCTGGAGAGATGAGGTACAGCGGAAGGTGTGTGAAACAAGCGAGAGAGAGCAAGGAAAATAAAAAAGCTGATACGCGACAAGCTGACGGCTTTCTGCTACAAATAGTGACCCGCTTCTTTTTTGAGGGCTAACCGCCCGGTTTATCGACGTTGTAGTCTTCATGGGATAAGACGGCGTAGGGTAGCAAAAGATTACCGCAGTCGTGGCAGATCATCCGGTAGTTGCGGGTAACGGGAATACTGATAATCCAGCGGTTGTGGCGGAGTCGCTTACCGCCATATTCTCGATAATTTTTATTGCTTTGTAAGCCAGCAATGATTACACGGGCTTTGACTACTACATGAGTCGGAAGATTTTTTAAATTGATTGGGTCTTGGGCAAAGGTAGAATCCCATTCCTGTTTTTGCTGTCGTTTTTCTTCCCGCACTCGATCATGTTGAAGGATGCGATCGCGTTCTGCCTCATTCGCGCACCGATGGCAGACTTGACCGTACCCTTTATGACCACACGAAAATATCTTCTTTCTTCTCGACATAAAACAGTAAGATGGGTTGTCGCCCCACAACCTCACAATCCATTGCTACCCTGCAATCAATTCCCGTAACTAAGGCAGTTGAACAAGGTGCGAACACAAGTCCGCTTGCAATTCATGTTAATTCAAGAGCGCTGCATTGAGAATTGTTCTCTAGAATTGGGCAATTAATAATCTCATACAGCAGTTGGATTGTTTCATCAGAAATAACTGTGCCTTTACTTTCCCTGACTTAGGTAGATCTTGAGCAATCTTAGTCTTCTCCATCTGCTAGATGTTGTCTGCAAGCTGGTTTTAGGTCACAAACTGCTGACAATAACCAACCTAGTGCAAGAAGGCAGGAGGCTTTTATGAATATTGCTTGTAAGGTAAGCTTTTTAACCTTTTTCAACTGGATAGTTATTTTGGCCACACTGCACTAGCTGAATGTCTCGATTACTTTGCCGTGTAATTACTTAGGGTCATCAGACTCCCCTGATTAAGTTCCGCAATATCTACATAGCTCTTACATCTATCAAAGGGAAGACTGATAGACAACATCAATTGGTTTGCTGATTGGTGAAACTCACGCTCATCGCATCACTACAACACAAGCATGAAATTGGGAACGAATTCTCTTACTGCCTTGCGTCGCAAGTATCGGTATGTAACAAGAGTAACCCTGTTCGTCATATTGATAATCTGTGGGTTCCTACTGGTCTACAGCCTTAGACCGGCGCTAGAAACCGAAGTTCAACCTCTGCCCCAAGACCCTGCTGTAAAAGTTTATTTCAATCACAATCAATCCTCCCTTTATGAAGACCCTTATCGACGCTTCAAGCGCAAGGGAGATAATTTGGAGCAACAAATTATTGATGCGATTAACCAGGCAGACTCTACCTTAGATCTGGCAGTTATGGAGTTTAGACTGCCTAATGTGGCTAAAGCACTAATCGCTCAACATTTAGCTGGGGTCAAAGTCAGACTGCTGATTGACAATAAGTACAACAAAGCCTTAGCTGACTACACTCCAGAAGTAATTGCAAAAATGAATCAGCATGATAAATCAGCTTTCGAGGAGTTGAAGCGATATCCGAGTGATGCTATGGCTTTATTGCGTGAAAGTGGTATCGAGATAAGGGATGATACATCTGGTGGTGCTACCAAAGGTAGTGGACTAATGCACCACAAGTTCATCGTTGTAGATGGAAAAAACACCATCATAACTAGTGCAAACTTAACTACCTCTGACCTGCATGGAGACTTTAACAGTCTTGAAAGTCGGGGTAATCCTAACAATATGGTTGTTGTTTTGGATAACACTGAACTGGCTAAAGCATTTAAGTCAGAGTTCAACTATATGTGGCAGGGATTATTCAAAATCCATAAGCCCTATAGACCTCCTGTAACTATTCCTGTCGGAGAGGGAACTATAACAATTAACTTCTCACCTGCGAGAAGAAAACAAGACATTCAGACGACCAGTAATGGAATGATTGCCTTCTACATACAGCAAGCCTCATCAAGTGTGCATATCGCGGTGTTTGTGTATTCTGACCAGACGATTAGCAACACCTTAGGCGAGGTACATGATAAAGGGGTGGAAGATATCAAAGTTTTAATAGACCCTGATTTTTATAGACGGGTTTACTCCAAAGCTTATGATGCAATGGGAGTTTGTCCTAAGCCAGGTAAAAGAAAGAGCAAAATTCAAGTCAAACCCTGGCAAAATCCCATCACCACAGTTGGATTCCCTATAGCGCCTGTAGGCGATCGCGGCGTACATAGTAAGATGGCGATCTTGGATGGGAGATTAGTGATTACTGGTAGTCTTAACTGGTCTAATTCTGGAAACTACTTGAATGATGAAACATTGATTGCGATCGATAACCCAACGGTTGCGGCACACTATGAGCGGGAATTCAATCGCCTCTATGGAACAGCAGTAGTAGGTTTGGACAGTCTGCCTCAGTCTCATCAATGTGGAAGCGATAGTTCGCCTAGTCCAAAGCAACCCATTACTTCAACAGAATCAGAATCTATTTTTTCAGATAATTGAATTAGATTAAAACTTCAATCAAAATAACTGGAGAAGTTAGATAAGCGAGTTAGCGATCGCATAACGCTAAGGCAGTTAGGAAGGCGATCGCACAATTTTCTAGTTATAGCCATTTTCACTCTTTTCGTTCCTAGGGGCGCACGGCTGTGCGCCCTTATCCTGTGGTACTGTAGATGGTACTGTAGGCGTTAACCTCTTCCCCATATTCCTAAAACTCACCAGAATAGAGTAAGAAACACTCTAAGGACGGTTGGTAGAGTCACATGGCAAGTACATCTGATATTCAGGTCACGATTTCCCTATCCGATCCAAGTTTGAATGACGAGGAATTGGACGCAGCAGTGGAGAATTTGCTACCGCAGATTAGAGAGGTAGATGGAGTTACACAGGCAGCTAAAGTACCGATTGAAGAAGCCCCTCAAGGATCAAAAGCCTTAGGAGGATTTTTGCTAGGGATACTAACGGCTGAGGTGAATCCTGCTAATATTAAGGCTTTGTTTGGGTTTTTGAGCGATCGCTTAGGTGGTCAACCCATTGAAATGTCTCTCAAAGCACCTGATGGTAGAGAACTCAGCATTAAAGCTAGTAGTCAAGCCGAGTTTGACTTTGCCTATCAGAAAGCCCAGGAATTTCTCAAGCCATAGGCAGTCGAAATGACAAAAGTAGCATTGCTGATTGGTGTCAGCGAGTACGAACCTGGCTTAAACCCATTACCGGGTGCTGTCAAAGATGTTGAGGCGATGCAGCGAGTCTTGGTACACCCAGAAATGGGCGGCTTTGCCGAGGAAAATATCACAGTGCTAAAAAATCCTCAACGGCAGGCGATAGAAGATGCTATCTACAAGCTGTTCGACAATCGCCAGAAGGATGATTTACTGCTGTTTTACTTTTCTGGTCATGGGGTGAAAGATGAAAGCGGTAAGCTTTACCTGTCAAGCCGTACTACTTACAAAAACAATGGGAAACTCTTTAAGCCATCAGCAGTTGCTGCCAGTACATTACATGAAAGTATTAATGAGAGCAAATCTCAGAGACAGGTAGTGATTTTGGACTGTTGCTTTAGCGGCGCGATCGCTAAAGGGATGAGTGTGAAGGATGATGGTACGGTGAATGTCCAAGAACAGCTAGGCGGTAAGGGACGAGCAATCCTGACTTCTTCTACGTCTACCCAGTACTCTTTTGAGCAAGAAGGCTCGGAACTCTCTATTTATACTCGGTATCTGGTTGAAGGCATCGAAAAAGGTGCAGCAGATCTTGACAATGATGGCTGGATTTCTGTTGATGAGCTGCATGAGTATGCTAACAGCAAGGTGAGAGAAGCGGCTCCAGCAATGACACCAGAATTTTATCCAGTGCAGGAAGGTCATAAAATTCTGCTGGCAAAGTCGCCCAAGGATGACCCAAAGCTGAAGTATCGTAAAGAGCTAGAAAGTCGTGCTAAGCAAGGTCAGGGTCAACTTTCTGTCTTTGCACGTAAACTGCTGAACTCTAAACGGGATGAATGGGGTATTTCTGCCGAAGAAGCCCTAGTGATTGAAATTCAGGTATTGCAACCGTTTCGAGAGTATCAACGCAAGCTAAAAGAGTATGAGCAAGCACTCATAGAGGCGGTGCAGATAGAGTATCCCTTTAGTGAATCCGCTCAAGCTGACCTGAGAGACTATCAACAACATCTAGCGTTGCTGCATGAGGATATTGCTGAAATCGAAGCACGAGTCATCGCTCCCAAACAGGCAGAATATGAGCTACGCCTCAAGCAGGCAAAGATTAAAACTGAGCCATTTGAATTTGAGGTAGCGACTGTCTCCATCGTGAAGAAGCCACGATGGTTTGGTGAGAAGGGAACCTGTGACATCAACCGCAGTCGCAAACGGGCAGAATTCTTTGCTGAAGACCTAGGTAATGGGATAACGCTAGAACTGGTAGCCATTCCAGGTGGCACATTCCTAATGGGTTCTCCAGAGAGTGAGCCAGAACGCAGTGATAGTGAAAGTCCACAGCACACCGTTACTATTCAACCCTTTTTCATGGGTAAATTTCCAGTCACTCAGGCGCAGTGGCAAGCCGTCGCAAGCTTACCCAAGGTCAACATCGACCTGAAATCTGACCCATCCGGCTTTAAAGGCGCAAAGCGCCCAGTAGAGCAAGTGTCCTGGAATGATGCCGTCGAGTTTTGTAGGCGATTGTCAAAAGCAACAGGGCGAGAGTATCGGCTACCTAGCGAGGCAGAGTGGGAATATGCCTGCCGTGCTGGAAAGACTACCCCGTTTCACTTTGGCGAGACCATTACGACAGATTTAGCCAATTACAACGGAAATTATACTTATGGCTCTGGTTCCACAGGTCAGTATCATCAGCAAACAACCCGTGTAGGAAGATTTCCAGCTAATGCCTTTGGGTTGCATGATATGCACGGGAATGTGTGGGAGTGGTGTCAAGATACCTGGCATGAAAATTACAACGGAGCGCCTACTGATGGAAGTGCTTGGGTAGATGAGAATGCTAATGAAAATAGAATGATACTGCGGGGCGGCTCGTGGCTCAACGATCCTTGGTATTGCCGTTCTGCTTCTCGCCTCAGCGTCAATGCGGAGATTCGCAACGACCTCAACGGTTTTCGTGTTGTGTGTGGTGAGCCGAGGACTTTCTAGCCCTTTACACTTTTCCCCTTTTGCCCTTTGCTCTGTTTTCTTTGCCCTTGTTTCGCGCGCAGCGCGAACAGTTTTTTTGAGCGAGAAAAGCGATCCGCTCCTTTAGGGAGGCAATTAAAATGAGACGAGTAAGCGATCGGGTACCAATAATAAACCTTCTGCCCTCTGCCTTTTGCCCTTTGCCATAAAATGAAACGAGTAAGCGATCTCGTTTCAGATGCGCTACACAAGGAGACTTCGGGAGAGTTATGAGTACCCAAATCACTATTACCTTGCCCGATGAGGTTTATCAACGAGTAGAGCGTTTTGCACGGCTGGCAAACCGCGACATAGCCAGTGTTCTAGCTGAAACCATCCAACTTTCCATCCCAGCCATCAGCCCAGAAGCAGCAGCCCTTGAACCCATCTCAACCCTCAGTGACGAGCAAGTCATAGCGCTGACACAATTGCAAATGGAACCAGAGCAAGATGCTCGTTTAAGTGACTTGCTAGACAGGCAACAGTCAGGCATTCTGACTGAGACAGAATGCAAGGAGTTGCAAACCCTGATGCAGATTTATCAAGAGGGTTTACTGCGAAAAGCCACAGCCTTAAGCGAAGCTGTCAAGCGTGGGTTGATGGAGCCTTTAAGTTCGTGAGTTCTCGCCAGATTTCAGAGGAAGTTCGGGCAAGGGTACGAACACAAGCTAAGAATCAAGCTTAGATAATTAGGAGCTAGTAATTCACTGGCTTAAGGAAAGACTTCTTACAATGAAGGAAATTGCCCTGCTCGGAAGATGAGCGCATTGAACGATGACTGAACAACCCACTCGCGTCTGTATTCTTGGTGGAGGCTTTGGGGGGCTATATACTGCCCTGCGCTTGAGCCAGCTACCTTGGGAAAAATCGCAACGACCAGAGATTATCCTGGTTGACCAGAATGACCGATTTGTGTTTTCGCCACTCCTGTATGAACTGCTGACAGGCGAACTGCAAACCTGGGAAATTGCCCCACCTTTTGAAGAAATATTAGCAAACACAGGTGTACGCTTCACTCAAGCGGCTGTGGCAGGCATTGACGTAGATGAGCGGCGGGTACATCTACAAGATGGGCCAGAATTCTCTTATGAACGCTTGGTATTAGCGCTGGGTGGCGAGACACCTCTGGATATGGCACCAGGCGCGGCTGAATATGCTATCCCGTTCCGCACCGTTGCTGATGCCTATCGCTTAGAAGAACGGTTGCGGATTTTGGAGGAGTCGGACGCTGATAAAATCCGAGTTGCGATTGTTGGGGGGGGTTACTGCGGTGTTGAGTTGGCTTGTAAGCTGGCAGAACGCTTAGGAGAGCGAGGACGGTTGCGGTTAGTTGAACTGAGTGATTTGATTCTCAGAACATCACCAGACTTTAATCGGGATGCAGCTCATAAAGCGTTAGATGACCGGAAGGTTTGGATCGATCTGGAAACCGCAGTTGAGTCGATTGGGCCTGATACGATTTCCCTGTTGTACAAAGGACAAGTAGATACCATTCCGGTTGACTTAGTGTTGTGGACAGTCGGGACAAGAGTTGCGCCAGTTGTGCGATCGCTTCCTCTCAAGCAAAATAATCGCGGTCAGCTAACAACGACACCAACACTACAAGTTGTTGACCATCCGGAAATCTTTGCTCTAGGTGACTTAGCCGATTCCCTTGATGCCGAAGGTCAGCAAGTTCCTAGTACAGCGCAAGCAGCATTCCAGCAAGCTGATTATACGGCTTGGAATATCTGGGCTTCACTTACTGGGCGTCCTCTGCTTCCCTTCCGCTATCAGCACCTAGGGGAGATGATGACTTTGGGTACAGATAATGCCACGTTTACGGGTGCAGGAATCAAGCTAGATGGCCCTTTAGCTCACCTAACTCGCCGTCTTGCGTATCTCTATCGGATGCCCACCTTAGATCACAAGCTGAAAGTTGGCTTCAACTGGATAGCCCGACCTGTGCTAGATTTGCTAGCTGGAGGCTAGGGTGAAAGTCTGACAATGCAACAACCGAAAGTAATTTTTCTTGATGCCGTCGGTACACTATTTGGTGTCCGGGGGAGTGTGGGTGAGGTGTATAGTGCGATCGCGGCTGAGTTTGGCGTACAAGTTCAGGCTGAAGCTTTGAACGATGCCTTTCTCCAAGCGTTCGCTGCCTTTGAGCCAGCAGTTTTTCCAGGAGCAACGTCAGAAGAGATTCCCTATTGTGAGTTCCAGTGGTGGCAGATGGTTGCTGAGCGCACATTCTATCAAGTTGGCGCTTTTGAACAATTTACCAACTTCACAGAGTTTTTTGATGAACTCTACCAGCATTTTGCGACGGCTGAACCTTGGTTTATCTACCCCGATGTTCTGCCAGCATTAGAACAGTGGCGACGGATTGGCATTCAGTTAGGGATTGTGTCTAATTTTGATTCCCGCCTCAACCATGTCTTAGATGCACTAAAACTGAGGGAGTTTTTTACCTCTATCACCATTTCTACACAAATTGGTGTGGCAAAGCCTGACCCCCAAATCTTTACTGCTGCCTTAGAAAAACATTATTGCGATGCTAAAGATGCATGGCACATTGGTGACAGCTTTAGACAAGACTATGAAGGTGCTAGAGCGGCTGGGTTAAGAGCAATCTTAATAGAGCGAACAAGTCAGATACCAGGAGAATTGTAAAAGCAATCAGCATTCAGCGGTCAGCTATCAGGTTATCAATGAAAACCTTTGGCTTATTTGCACAGTTGATGAGTCAAGATATTGTACATCGGTGATAGAGGTGGGAATAAGTCTTCTGTAGAGTCAATGATTACATATCTTGTCTGACCCGTGTCCAGTATCTTGTCAACTAATACATTTTTCTGGTTGAGGCTACAAATTTTGATACCTTTATCGAGTAATCGTCGAAATAAATAGGTCGTTTGAATCTTTAATAATTGACGCTTCTTATCTTTATCTACCTTCCGATGTAAATTGAATTGGTGTTTATGCCGAATTTCTTCTAAGCTTGGTATATCAAAAGCTTGGCGAAACTCAGTATCAAACCCAGTATTAGTCTGTCCTAAGTTTATGCCTTGACTAACTCTCCTCATAAACAAAAGCTGTTTGAAGAAAGAATTGGGCTTAGCGTCTTGAACATGAAAATAAACTGGACAAATTTGAAGTAATTTTCTTTGCTGATCCGTTAATTTAGTTTCAAAATCCTCAGCAAGTTCAACAGTTCGATAAAACTGTTTTCTCAGATTTTCTGTAAAAAGTTTACCTTGGGAGCATTTTATTGCTAGTTCAGGATTAGGAAATATCCCTAGTTCAAACTCATCCTTACCCAAAATATGAATACCTTTTTTGACTCCATCACTATAAGGGTTGATATTGTATAGCTCTTTATTCTTAATGAGGATAGCTATCAATCTTTTTAGGTCTTTTGAAAAATCATTGACATCTTGATATTGATTTCGTATGTTTTCGTAAATATCTTGATGAAAATCAATAGTAACCTGTTCTTGACTCCAGGTTTTTATAGAGGACATAAGTTAATCCCTTAATTTTGGCAAGCCATAATTCTTATTTTAGTAATTCTAAATTTCTAACTGAGCGTTTACTATTGCTACTTTAATAAGGTTACTAGTGCAGGAGGCAGAAGGAAAGAAAACTTGTAAAGTAAGCTTTTTAACCTTTTTCAACTGCATAGTTATTTCCACCATGCTGCACTAGTGACAAAGTTTATGAATCTGTCACCAGATAACCTTTACTTCTGAAACGCTGTTAGTCCAATGCTTCTACTTAGCCTTGTTGTTGGGGAGGGGGTTGCGGACAAGTCTTATTGGCAAAATCACATTGATAAATGTAGGGTTTCTGCCAACTAAGAGGAATTTCTAGTAAGTCTCTTGTGCCAGTCATGCCTTGTCCAATGAATAGAAGCAAGGCTAAGCAATTTAAAATGATATGGACGTAGCGCCAGCGATTGGAGCGATCTTTGTAGATATCTTCAACAATCGCTAGTGAAAACACCATCAGCAGGGCAGCAGCTATCCCAATATAGTAGTGTGACCAATACCACTCATTCGTGCGCCGAAAAACGCCATCTTGACAACCGAGAACGACTAAGCCTGTACCCGTTAGGGTGGCAAAAATTGCCCGCCAGTGCCGCTCCCTTGCACGATAAAGAAATACCAAGGAAGCAATAGTCACGGCAAACATCAATGCGATGAAGATAACTTGGGAAGGATTTGTACCCCAGACATTTTTAGACAATATATGCTCAACAATCGCGTAAGCAAGTCCAATTAATGCCACTCCTACAACTGAACCAGTTAGCCAGTTCCCTAAGTTAACGTGTTCACGTCCAACGATTGGTGGAATTTTACTTTTGCCCCCAACGGCTGTTTGCAAGCGTCGCTGGCGAGTCTGCCATGCAAAGTTAACCACCATGCCGATTAAAGGAAATACAATCACTACTGCGAGTGCAGGATGAATTAAGCTAATCAGATCGCTCGTGTTCATATTTAAACGTTCTATGTAGAAGCGGGTGTTAGTTTAGCTCAAGCGATGTAAGTACCAGGAGTATCACCAAATCCTGAGTATGTATTGAGATGAACATTGCTGAAGGTGATGTTACTGAATAGCCTTTCGGTCTTGAGAAGGCTCAAATCGTACTAGAGTCCATATAAAATTATCTATACCTCTATCCTAAGTATGATTCTACTAGATAGAAGCTTGGTAGTTCTGATACCAATTTCTATGAAGAAGCACTAAATTAAAGGATTTAAAGTAACCTAAGGGAGCTAGAAGCGATCGCCTATCATAAATACCAAGACACGATTTTGGGAGGGCGATTGAGAGATGATCCCCATAAGCGATCGCCTTTGTAGATCTACCGTTATGCTTACAGAGTGTGAACGCAAATCATAGAAGGGGAAGTACGCAAATTTTGTAGCGTCCTATGAGCTATTGCATAAGTCCTAAATGCCCGAAGCCAGCAGATCCACAAAATGCTCACAATTTAGTCTGCCGTCATTGTGGCTCCCAACTATTGCTGCAAGGGCGTTATCGCGTGAAGCAACTGCTTGGCGAAGGACGCTTTGGTAAAACCTATGAGGTAGATGATCGAGGAACAGCAAAAGTTTTAAAAGTTCTGCTACTTAATGACCCAAAAGCCTTAGCCTTGTTGCAGCAAGAGGCACGGGTGTTGAGTCAACTGCTTCATCCCGGTATTCCCAAAGTTGAGCCGGATGGTTACTTTACCTTCTTCCCAAAAGATAGGCACCAGCCCCTCCACTGCCTGGTGATGGAAAAAATTGAAGGCATCAACTTGGAAGAGTGGCAACATCAGCAAAATCAAGCCCTTTCTCAAGCACAAGCCCTAAGCTGGCTAAAACAACTGGTAGAAATTTTGCATCAAGTTCACCAGCAACTGTATTGCCATCGCGACATCAAGCCATCCAACATCATGCTCACACGTAACGGGCAATTAGTGTTAATCGATTTTGGCAGCGCCAGGGAAGTTAGCCACACCTCGTTGGTAAGAGTGAGTAGTGAGCGTGATGTCATTAGCGTTACCTCTCCAGGCTACACACCACTTGAGCAAGCTAATGGCAAAGCCGTACCACAATCTGATTTCTTTGCCTTGGGGCGTACCTTTGTCTATCTGCTTACAGACAAATCGCCCAATGACTTTCCCGAAGATCCACGTACAGGTGAGTTACTTTGGCAACACCGTGCGCCACAAGTCTCAAAATCAGTAACGGATTTGATTGATGACTTGATGGCTCCCTTACCCAGCAATCGACCTCACAATGCTCAGGTTATTTTGCAGCGTATCGCAGCAATTGACCACACCTGGCAACCTCCTCATGTACCAAAACAGCAACCTGAGTTTACTGACTCGCTCGTTAGTCTGAGACTAGAAGCTTTCCTACGTCAACATCGTGGTTCAAGCACTGGTGTCAAACGAGTGTTAACCAAAGTTGCCAAATTTAAAAGTTCAATCCTTATCGGTAGTATTGTTTTGTCTCTGGGACTCGCAGGAACTCAAGTGTATGGAGATTTAGCTTCTCTGCTGAGTGAACGATTTCCTGTATTATCCAATCAGCAGTGGTGGCCGATTAAAAAGTAGAAAACGGTTCTATAGCCGTTAGCAGTCAGCTATCAGCTATCAGCTTTTTTGTTCTCCTTGCCCTCTCTAGATTTCACATCCCTGAGATGTATAGCAAAAGGCAGAGGACAAAAGGCAGAAGGCAGAAGCGAAAAGATTGACGGGTCTTGGTTTCAGTATGAGAGCGAGAGCCTAATCGCCTTGGCGACTGCTATACCTCATCCAACTGAAAACTGCTATGTAGGGCTTGCTGAATAAGTCAGAGGAAAACAACCGATGGATTAATTAGTTATTTAAGGCTCAAGGAATAATAAGCTCTTGTTGCTGATAATTCCTCCAATCATAACTGGGATTAATAATTGACCCAA
>JAHHIF010000050.1 GCA_019358875.1 Symplocastrum torsivum CPER-KK1 | reverse complement strand
AGAGGCATTTCGGACAGCGATGTCTTTCCGTTTTATCGAGTGGCTCAGCCACAATCGGGACGTATTCTTCGCTTACAAAGCAGCTTTGGGCTTTGTTTGGGCTTGAAATCTGTCTAAGTCCCGTTAGGCATCAATAGTCCCAAACCTAAGCCACTCACTGCAAGCCCGATGAGAATCTGCTCGTAGCTCTGAACCCGATCGATAATCACATAGCTAACGCCCATGGGTCTAAAGATGAGTGTGAGGATGCTGATAAAGTCTAGGCGTGTCTTGACCCGCCCATAGGCGAGGGAGGCAAAGGAGCTAAAGAGGGTGGTAAACGCGATCACTGGTTTTATTGGTATCGGATTGCTGGTTCTCGGCCCAACGGCACGCCTCGATCCTGTTGGCATTGTTGCTGCGATCGCGCCTAGTCGATCGCTCCGACACCACCACCATTTAAGGTGCTTTTGAGGCAGTAGCGGTAAAAGCCGTGACTTGCCGTTTCATAGCAATAAAACTAACCCCCAAAACCAACAGTAGTGTGCCACAAAAGGCGTAAGTCACCCCCAAACCAAACTTTTGACTCACAGGCTGGGTGACAATGGGTGAGAGAAACTGCCCCAAAAATAAAGAGGTAGAAAGTCCACCTAAAGCCCGTCCCCGCACGGCATCGGGTACAGCAGCGGATACCCACACCGTCATATTGGGCATCAGCAGTCCTAGTCCCAAACCTGCAATCGCTAAACCGATCAGGATGAGTGCATAGCTGCCCGCTAAACCAATTTGGACGTAGCCGATGCCCATGAGGAAGAAAATGAGGGGCAAAATGCTCACAAAGTCCAGTCGTGTTTTTACCTTGCCATAGCCCATAGAGGCTATGGCACTAAACAGAGTACAAAGAGCGATCGCCATCCCACTTTGGGACGCACTAGCATTCGTCAGGCTGCGGAGATAGAAGGGTAACTGTACTGGAACCAAGTAAAAGATAACCTGGCTGAGGGTCGTAACTCCATAGATAAGTAAGAGCAGCTTTGTGGGTGTGGAAGCGTTGGTGCTAGGTTGATTGCCCCTTTGGGGTGTAAGTGGGTTAACGCGACGCGGCTCGTAGATAAATGTCACAATCAAGGGCAGCAGGAGCCAAGCCAACAGATAAATCAAGAAAGGGTAGCGCCAGCTCGACTCAGCCAAAGAACCGCCAGTAGACAGAAACAAGACTCCTCCCAGCCCCATAAAGGCGGCTTGTAAACCCATGAAACTAGCGCGGGCAGCTCCGATATAGTAGTCGGCAATCAGCGTCGTGGCACTGACTATAACCCCGGCAACAGATAAACCCAGCAAGGCACGACCGCACAAAATCGCAAACAGAGAGTCCAGGAAAAAGCCAGAACTCCCGGCAAAACCATATAGTGCAGCGGAGATAACTAATAAAGGTTTGCGTCCCAGCCGATCTACAATGACTCCGGCAAGGGGCGAACCAATGACGATAAATAGCGCAGGAACCGTCAAGACCAGTCTTACCCAAAGTTCCACGTTCCCCACTGAGGCAAAGTGGTCTTGCATGGCAGGTAGAGAAGGAGCAATGGTTGCCCCTGACATCACCGTTAGCGTGCTAGCACCGAGCAACGTGGCTTTGGTTAGGAGCGAGTTAGGATTAGACTGCTTCATAAGTACATACCGTTGCTAGGTTACATTGTGTTTTTTAGAAGGAAAAGACTGTTCGTAATGTGCCAGTGACAATCGTGCCGTTAGCCTCCTGGTTAGCCGGATGGGTAATCACCTGAATCAAGGGCGTAATCCGGATATTGTCACTGACCGGGAAGTTGTAAAACGCTTCAAAATTAGTTTGAGTGGCATTCCCGACAGCACTTTCAATAAAAGGTTGACCGAGCGCAATACCGAAGAGAGCACGCGGTACAAATAAGTCTCTTAACGCCACCCCTGCCATCCAGTAGTTGGGGTTAATATCACCCAATGTCGTGTCAGGGTAGGTAGCATAGCCGTAGCGACCAAATACGCCCAGTTGGTTACTCACTGCCAGGTCAAAGTTGACCCCAAACCCCTGAAAACTGCTACCAAATACCCGACCGCCGCTGTACTGAAGGCGAACAGTAAAGGTTTGGCTGGGAGCGTATTCCAGTTCCAAAAAACCTTGGTAGGGGTCGCCGAATAACCCCCCGTCAGCCCCCCCACCCGCTGTAGGGAATAGCCGGATATCTTGAAGCCCTCCGCCACCGATTAACCGCTGGTTCTCAGGGAAACTATTTGTCGCATCCCCAGACACGTAAATTCCCCGTAACTTCAAGGCTCCTCCTGCCGGATGCCAGTCAACAACGGCACCGGCTCCCCCAGGTCTAGGGAATAGGATGAAGTTGCTGACCAAGGCTTGCGTTGAGAAGTCCAGAAAGCTGACGCTCGCATAGCGATTCTTATCCACAAAGTCTGGGGCAACTATCCTTGGACCAATCGTCACTTTTAGGTCTTGGACAGGAGCAAAGGTGTAGTACAGTCGCGCCAGGCTGAACTGACTGTCTCTACCGGGAACTGAGAAGTCCAGGGTACTACCCAGGTTGGGTTCGAGAAAGCCAGCTGCGTTATCAGTGATACCATCACTACCTGTCACCAAGCGGATTTTCAGTAGGTCGGTCCCGTGAAAGCTGGTGTTTAAGTCTAGACTGGCTCGATAAATGACCGTGGGATTGGGTTGGTCTTCGCTAACTACTGCACCTCTGGGAGCAATGATACGTTCACCATCAAACCCCCCTGCATTCACAGCGAAGATAGCTTGACCCGTCAGCTTTGTTGTTGTGGAAAACTGATATGCCTCCAGCTCGGCTGTACGAGCTTCGAGTGCATCAACCCGACCCCGCCATGTTGCTAGCTCTACGGCAAACTCCTGTTGCAGTCGCTGCAACGTCGCTAAGTCCTCAGGAGAAACTAAATTCTCTTTCTCCGTCCTGATTAGCTCATTTACTTGGTCAAGGGCTGCATTGAAAGCGGCTGCAAATTCGTAGCGGGTCATAGCTCGGTTGCCCCGGAAGGTGCCATCTGGATAACCGGCTAACGCTCCATAGCGCTCGACTAATGATTGAAGAGCCTGAAAAGCCCAATCGGTCGGCTGCACATCTTTTAGCTGGCTTACGGAAGTTACCTGACCTTCTATGGTGGTTTCCAAAGATTGGTTTTGAGAAACGGCTTCTGCATCGGCTTCAACAACAGCAGAATTTACCGTCAGCTCTTGCTTATAACTTACAACAGGAGGTTCATCAGTTTGAGCCAATACACAAGTGCTGTGGAAAATGAGACAAAAACTACCAAGACTCGCCGCAATAGATAAACCAATCTTTTTCATCGTTAGGGGTTGGGCTTACTCATCGGGCTATCTCACCAACTGGCAACCATTTTCTCAATCGCTGCACGAGCCGCAGTCAGAGACTGTTGACGAACTTCATCACCTGCCGCCAGATTATCGGCGTGAATAAACGTAATATCTGTAATGCCGATGAAGCCAAAAGCTGTTCGGAGGTAAGGTTCTTGAAAGTCGTACTGAGCGGAGGGAGTTCCAGGCCCATAAGTGCCACCACGGGCAGTAATAATCAACATCTTTTTGTTTTTTGCTAAACCTTCGTAGCCGCCATTGTTGATAACAAAAGTTCGGTTGACTCGAAGAATTTGGTCAATGTAAGCCTTGAGAGTAGAGGGGATGCTGAAGTTGAACATCGGCACTCCAAAAACATAATAGTCAGCAGCCAGAAACTCATCAATTAACTCATCAGAGGTTTTAATCACCGCTGCTAGTTCGGTCGTTCTGGATTCGGCTGGGGCGAAGGATGCTGCAATCCAGGGTTCATCCACAGCCGGAACCGGATAATGTCCTAAGTCTCGATAAGTAACGATATCGCTTGGATAAGAGGCTTTCCAGTCTGTGATAAATTCCTTCGTCAGAGTGCGTGAAATGGAGCGATCGCCACGAGGACTAGAGTCAAGGTGCAGAATGTGTGCCATATACTGTTCTCTTAAAATGTTCGAGTAGGGACAAACAACGGATAGCCCAGACGGTTAGAGATATACGGTGGGGTAGTGCCTGTTAGTTAAGAACTTCTTTCTCAATATCGATACCAAGACCTTGCGCTACCCGGATGCCGAAGTCTGGATCGGATTTTTAGAAGTGGGTAATCTACGGACAGATGTCACTTTTATAGAAATTCGACAAAGAATAACTCAATGGCGTGTACGGCGTTAGCGATCGCGTGCGTGTACTTTTCACATAGCTTTCCGCAAGAATCCCAATTAAACTGGCTGCGATCGCCTTGGCATCCGCATCATCACCGCAGTAGAAAACACTGGGGCGCTCGGAACCAAACTGTCTCATCAAGACTCGCCCCACTTACTGTGTTCTTGATACAATTTCCCAACCTCATCTCCTGTGGAGCTGTTCCAATCAGCCATTAACTCGGAGGCAAGTGATACCCAATTCGTCATCACAGCCCCAGCTTGGGTCATTCGCATAATGGCAGCATCTTCCACCAGCTTGGACTCGGTTCCTGAGACATCCACGACAACATATACTTCGTACCCAGCGCGTAAGACATCGAGTGTTGTTTGCAACACACAGTTATCGATGGAAATACCAGCCATAATCACTTTAGGGCGGTTGAACTTTTGCAAGGCTTCAACAAACTTTGGTTCATGCCACGCACTGGGGGTATGACGTTCAATTCGCCAGCCATGTGATAAATACTGGGAAATCTGGGGGAAGAACTCGCCGCGAAAACCGCCTTCATCCCCAAGGATGATGGTGGGCAGTTGGAAAATTTTGCCGATTTTAGCCAGTGCTGTGACGTTGTTCATGTAGGTGTCTCGGTCCATTGTCCGCAGCCCTGGCAGGAATCCTGTCAGGTAATCAACCATTACTAAGACGGAATTTTCAGGAGTTAGCTTGATCAGGTATTTCTGCTCTACAAGGGTTTGTGTTGTCATAGACTCACAATGGTATTTTTTCTGTGGTGATAGGACTTTGTATCTACTGCGTTACGCTAGGCAACCACGATAAAACCCCATTAGTCACCTAACTCATGGCTTTTTTAGGTTCAATCAACAGGCAGCATCGTCGCCATCCACTTTTCAACCGCTTTGGGGTCTAGTAGCAATTGCGCTGCCATTTCTGTTGCCTGCTCGCCGGGGTAAACATCCTCAACTTCATCAATCACAGCTTGCAATGCCGTCTGAGCCACCACCTCTGGAGCCACTTTGGGCGGAGGAAAATGCTTACTCATTCCAGCATCCACTGTTGCCGG
Organism: Symplocastrum torsivum CPER-KK1; assembly: GCA_019358875.1. Taxonomy (GTDB): domain Bacteria; phylum Cyanobacteriota; class Cyanobacteriia; order Cyanobacteriales; family Coleofasciculaceae; genus Symplocastrum; species Symplocastrum torsivum. Next base: position 52,604 of record JAHHIF010000050.1, on the reverse strand, counting down.
CATCACAGCGACAACCAGCGTCCCCTGTTGTGTCAGTTCAGCTCTGATTCCCTGAGTCATTGATAGAGCCGCTGCCTTGGAAGCGCTGTAAGACCCATTCATGGGAAGATTGGCTTTCGCCAGAATCGTTAGCATATTGACGAGCGCTCCCCCACCATTCGCTTTCAGAATAGGAGCAAAGGCACGGCACATCAACAGCGTGCCAAAATAATTGACCTCTATCTCGGCTTTCGCACTAGAGAGGTCGGGCGCAGAGATAAACCCTTTGAGAAGCCCTATGCCAGCGTTGTTAATTAGCAGGGTAACATCCTGGCACTTGGTAGTAGCAGTACTCACAGATTGCTCATCGGTGATGTCGAGTTGAATTGGGATAACCCGTTGTGGGTCAGCCGCCACCATCTCACTCACAGAGTTGGGATTCCTTGCCCCTGCATAGATCCGAGCGGCTCCTGCTGCTTGCAGTGCCTCAACGTAATATTTACCAATACCGCCATTTGCACCTGTAACTAAGGCAATTGCGCCTTCAATCTGCATTTCTTGTCTCCTTTGCTCTAGAGTCGTAGGCTAGGTACTGCCGCTCATTCATGAAAAAAGTCACGCCGCACAAGCCGTTGACTTCTGTTTTGATTTAATATCTGTTCGTCCCCAGGTTTGAGAATGGAAATAGCGATGATGGCAATGAGACACACCGTCTGAATTGAACCGCCAGCAATCACGCCCTCTGTGTTGCAATAACGGCTTTGCCCGTTCCACTCTCGGCTGAATCACGTACTGGTAAGGTGCAACACGCATCGACTATTTGAACAGTTGGCAGCCGATTATACAGATTTTGAGCGAACGATGTAGAGCTAATTTTGAAAAAATTTGGCATTTTCGAGGCTCCATCTAAACCTGCGACTAGAATACTCGCTCTTACAAACAATTGCATTGATTTGAATCAAGCGGCGGGTGAATTCTGAAGGGTGATTTGTAGCCGTGTCCGCGTAATCATCCCTTCTTGCTCCAGCCGAGTCAAAGCGCGTGAAAGGGTTTCAGGCGTAAGCCCCAACTCGGCGGCAATATCCTTGAGTGGGCGCTCGAAGTTGACCAGATTTTGCTCTCCAGGCTGTACTTGGTAACGCAGATATCGCAGCAGCCGCTCATGAGCCGCTCGAATGTCCCGCAACTCTAAGCGGACTTTCAGCGCCTGAATTTTCCGCACCAGCATTGCCATAAAATCTTCTGCTAAGTCGGGATTTTCACGAAGTGCTGACAAAAGTAGTTGCTTGGGATAAACAATTACCCTTGAAGCGACTTCAGCCACCGCCGCACAAGGGTAAGTGTCCGAGAACAAGGCAATCTCAGCCAAACTCTTCCCAGGTCTAGCCACCTGAAACGTCACCACTTTGTCCCCAGTCGTGTAGCGCATCAGTTTAACTCGTCCCGTTTCCACAATGAAAAAGGCAGATGTTTCCTCCCCCTGCTGGAAAAGGTTTTCTCCCCGCGCCAAGTCGCGGTGTGTAATCGCATTTCGTAACTGGGCAGGCAAGCTATCCAGTGTTAACAGATCCATACAGGCTTCTCCTATCTACTCTGTTTATTTAGCTGGCTAAGTAAATCACAAAAAAAAAGAATGTTCACGTTAGGTTACTGCGGACTTGCAAAAGCAACCGACGAAACAGGAGTTGCTCCTCTAGCGTCAGGTCGGTCAAGATCCGGTTTTCCTGGACATTCCAGACGTGGGTGACTGGTTCAAAAAGCGCTCGACCCTTGTCAGTTAAGTAAATCCGGTAGCTTCGAGCATCCTGTTCATCCCGGCGCCGCTCCAGTAACCTAACTTTTTCCATGCGGTGTAGCATCTTAGTTAAGGTTGGAGGTTCCACCTCCATCAGAAGAGCCAGTTCAGATTGGATTAGACCATCGTTTTCCCACAGGTGCATGAGCAAAATCTCTTGTCCCGTGTGGAGTCCTAGTTCAGCCAGAACCACGCTAGCTTGATTGCGGTGCGCCCTACAAACTTGCACCATTAGGTAGGCAATGGTTTGGAGCATGGGTTTTTCAGGCATCTCTGTGTTTATTTAGCTGGCTAAATAAACAATAGAACAATTCCTTATTCACTAGCAAGGTGTGGAAAAAGTGTGGTTTGCCGACATGCCTCCACCTCCCCACAACAACTCAAGGTGCTCGCTGCATACAGATGGGGAGCATCCCAATGAGAGTAAATCGCCCACAGACTGGAAGTCTGAGGCTAGACAAACCAAGCCTACCTCCGTCGAACCAACGAATTGTTAAGGGTGAAAGGCGCAATTACACGAAATGTCTCGAGAGTGGGTCAGACTCGCAGAGATCGCGATAGGTTTTTGCTACCCCATCTAAAGGATTTTGGTTTAGGCAGGCTTGGAACTTTTGGGCGGCTGCTTCCCGCTGCTCTGATTCGTAGAGGGCCAGAGCTTGAGAAAACAGTTCGGCAGTTGCCAGTTTACCGGAAAGTTCAACAAGCCAGTGAATGGAGCTGTGCGATCACGCCTTCGGAATACCAGCCCAAACAGCGATCGCTCTGATTTTTTCAAGTTTATTTCGGCTTGAGTTAACAAGCTATCATAGTAGCCATGCGTATTCTGGCGATTGGACACATTCACGGCTGTTCCAAAGCGTTTGATTCCCTGATAGCTGTTGTAGATTTACAGCCGGAGGATCGATTAGTCACTCTTGGCGGCTACGTAGATCGCGAACCCGACTCAAAAGGCGTGATTAATCGGCTAATTAGCGGCAGAGTTTGGCAAGCTAATCAAAATGCTGATGTACGAACAGCTTGGATTGACGAATTTACCCCACAGTGAGTGTCTTCTCAAGCCGCTCAGGGCTTTGGAGCAGTCTCACCTAACCTCCACAGTCATAGGTAATCCGTTTTTAGGACGAGTATTGAAACTGTAGAATGGCTCGAATTGATATTCAGGGGCGACAGTTAGCCGATAGTCTTGCAAAATCGTTGCTAAATTGATTCGCATCTGCATCATTGCGAATGCATTGCCAATGCAGATGCGAGGACCCGCAGAAAATGGTAGGTAGGCAAACTTAGGAATTTTATCTTTGCAATCGGGATGAAACCGCTCTGGGTCAAAGCTAAGTGGGTTAGGGAAGTACTCCGAGCAACGATGCAGCGTCCACGGCGCAAAGAGTACAACACTGTTTTTAGGAAGGGTATAACCACCTTTAAGCACAACACTTTCTACGGCTTGACGGGACAGCAAAGTTGTGACAGGCAACAGGCGCATGGATTCTTTCAAAACCATTTCTAGGTACGGCATTTGCTCTAGATCGGGAATTGTGATCGCTCTTTGACCAACAACTCGATCGATTTCCTCAAGCAATCGTGCTTCCACATCTGGATGTTGAGAGATGAGATACAAGGTAAACGCCAGTGTATGCGCTGTGACTTCATAGCCCGCAGCAAATAAGTTCAGGACTTCGTTTTTGATTTGTTGATTCGTGAGAAGCCCTGTCGTGTCTGCGGCTTGCGCCTGAATCAGCATAGACAAAACATCGTCATGCTCTGCAAAGGACTGATGACGTTCTGCAATCAACGGGCTGAGGTGGCGATCGATAATTGCAATCTGTCGTTTGATTTCCCAATTACTAGGAATGGGCAACCAAGCTGGTACTGGAAATCCACTAAGTCGCTGGGAGAATAGTTCAATGAAGCGGATAATTGCTTGACCTGCTACATCATTGCGTAAATCTTGACCAAATAAAGCTTTAGTCGTAATGCCTAACGTTAAATCCATCATGGCTTGTGGAATATCAATGACTTGACCCGGTTGCCATTGAGAAATCATAGCCTTGGTGTAGTCCACCATGATGCTGGCATAGGCGTTGAGCCTCTGAGCATGAAATGCAGGTTGAATGGCAGCACGTAATACTTGCCACAGTTCGTCATCACTCGTGAAGAGGTTTTCGCCGAAAAACTCTTTTGCCGTGTATTTGACGATAAAAGGCTTGTGAAACTTCCTGGCTTGCTTCAGCAGAATCTCTTGCACTAAGTCAGGACTATTGACGAAATAGGCTGAACCAAGAAGTCCAAACGAGATGCGGAGAAGGTCACCTTGTCGCGCTAAATGCTCGATGTACGTGATCGTGTCCTCCCGTAAGGCACGCAAGTGTCCCCGATGAGTTTGACCTTCTGGAGTTTTTGCACTGAGGATGTTTTGAACCATTAAATTTTTAGTTGAATTGGTACAGCAAACACAAGTTATTTGAGAATTTTGTGGAAAAGAGCGTTCTTATTTCTGCAAGCTAAGATGGCGATCGAATGCCTCAATAGCATTGGCGATGCCATCTTCTGCCCTAATCTTTTGCCCGAGCGCGATCGCACGGGAACGCATAGCTTCATCGCTAACAGCCACTTGGATTGCAGCCGCCAATCCCTCCACTGATAGTTCCTTGTAGGGAATTGGTGATAGTCCCACACCTAAGTCAGCAACTCGTTGACCCCACATAGGCTGATCTCCAAAGAACGGGACGACTATCGAGGGGACACCTGCACGCAATCTTCGGCAGTGGTGTTAGTGCCTCCATGATGGACAACAGCAGCCATTCGCGGAAAAAGCCACTCATGCGGAACAGAGTCGCATAGGAATACACTCTTTGGTAGATCGGGCTGCACGTCTCCCCTAGAACCGACAGCCAAAATTGTAATCAATCGATTCTGCGAGAGCGTTGCGTTGCCGCCTTCGGCAGATCGCTCAACAGTTAGAGGTTCATTCATATTGCTTAATTCTGTTAAAGAACGTTTGCTAATGTGCTGGTGTAGCCAGTCATTTCAACATAACCTTGTGCCTGAACTGGCTTTCCAGCTTGCGTACCTTTGAACCTAACTGCGCCTTCCCAATAAGTGGTAGAAAGGTTGAGTTCTTGATTGGGCATCAACGGCTGTCCTTCCAAATTCAACGCTAGCTTTGGAATTGCAAGCCGCCACTTAGCCGGATACTGTGCTTTACTGGTTGGGCTTTTCCAAGTATCCAATACCTCTAATTGCCAATCAGTGTTGTTCAATGGTTGCACCGTACCGTCAGCAGTAATGAAAGAACCGCTAGAAACGGATTCTATGGTTCCATCTTTACGCCGCAATAGGTATAACATCAGCGAGGTATCGTTATCGAGTTGCAACGAAAACCAGTCCCAGCCCACGTCATCAGCGCTGAGAGAGCTGGTTGAGTATTCATGGTCTTTCCAAGTTAAGCCTGTAACCTCAAACGTCTCTCCTTTTACTGTTACTTTCCCAGTGGTTTCTTGATGCACAATTGAGTAGTAGTAAGAGGCATTTCCGGGTTCTGAACTTTTGGCACTGTAGCCGCGATCGCCCTGTAAAATAGGAGGCAATGTTTCCTTAACAACCAAATCTAAAGCGACTTGGTCAGTTTTAGCTGCAAGCTGCACTTGACCTGGGGCAATTTCTGTGAATGACCAATCCTGGAGCCAGACTCGATAGGGAACGGCTTGCGCTCCAGCTAATCCTGCTGCTCCTCTGCTAAAACGTTCAGCGGGATAGAAGGCTTTGTCGGCAATATCGCTAATGGTGAAATGGGCAAAATATACCTGATTAGTGCGCCAGTCTGAGCGATTATCAGTACTTACAGGTTGAATTGAAGGAGTTAAACCCCGTCGAAAAATGGTTAACTGAAACCCAAAGGGGTGACCTGTGGAGGTTTCTAAATTCCCCGTATAATACCACCACTCCGTTTGATAGTCCTCGTGAGCGCCTAAGTCCCGAGGAAACACGATTTCGCTTGGGCTAAAAACCCGTTTAAAACCATCTGAGTTGGCTTGGTTATTGTCAGCAAGCCATGCAACAGAAGCACTTCCTTTCTCGGCTACTTTCTGAGGCTGAACGACGAGCAAAGCAATGCTGCCGACGACTAAACCAACTATGAGAATAAAGGCTAAAAATCGTTTCATAAGTCTTATGAAAGGAGTCAGTATTGAGAATATAGAAGTCAGAAGAACTGCCAGTCGCACAGGAATACTTCTGGCTCCTGGCTACTTCTCAAATCATTCTTGACGGATTGCTGTAGCAATGATCGTGTTGCCCTGACGCACTGAAGGATAAATCCCTGCCAAAAGTGCTGCGACAACAGCAACCACTAATGCCTGCCAGAAGTAGCTGGGTTGTAGTTGCATCTGCAATGTCCAGCCAAACGATCGCACGTTAATCACGTAAATTAAAATCCAAGCCAAAACGTAGCCCAAAGGCATTGCCAACACTCCAGCCGTAGCGCCCATTAACCCTGTTTCCAGCAGTGTCAGCAGCCACATCTGGCGTGGAGTCATTCCTGTTGCTCGCAAAATGCCCAATTCCCTCGTCCGCTCTAATTGCAGGCTCATCAAAGCACTGAGAACCCCAATAAAGGCAACAATCACAGCAAGGAGACGCAAGGCGTTGGTGATGGCAAAGGTGCGATCAAAAATCTCCAAGGAACCATTGCGTAAGCTTTGATTGGACTGGACTAGCAAATCCTGTCGTCCCTGGAAATGATTTCGGATTGCTGCGACAATTTCATCAACCGATCGCCCTGGCTCAACAAATAAACCCACAGAAGCAATACTCTTGTCTTGCCACAAATCGACGTATAAGTCATCATCGATTAAAACTGTGCCTTGGTCGGAGGAGTAGTCGTAGAACACGGCTAGGACAGGAAAACTACGCCAACCTTCTGTCGTCTCCAAGGTGAGGGACTGTGGCGGTTCAGTCAGATTCTCTCTCAGCATCAACGCCTCGGAAATAATGATGCCTTGACCTGCGTCTAACTGTTGCCAAGGCTTTACCCCCTTGTCACGAATCCAAGCATAGGGGCGTTTGCCTTGCGACACATCTCCATCAGCAGAGATGAGTTTCACCCGTTTGTCAAATTCTTTGATGGTCGTATCAGCATCATTGTAGGTAACGAAATGGTCAATCCCCTCCCAATCCTTAATTTCCTCGACGACATCGGGAGCTAACTTACCTATGACGCGATTGGCAGTAGTGCTGGGAGGTGAGACGTAAATATCGGCTTGTAAAGTTTGATCGAGCCACTGGACAACCGTTCCTCGGAACGAGCCGACCATAATGGAAACACCCACAATAACGGAAACTGCCACCATTAAGGCGGCGATCGCAACTGAAGTTCGACTCAATGAGCGAATAATATCTCGAGGAGCCATGCGTCCCAAAATACCAAACAAACCATTTCCTAGGGGAGCAAACAGTTGCATGAACAACGCCGTTACAGGTGGTGTGAGTAAGGCAGCACCCAGCAGAATCGCAAACAATCCGGCAAAGGCAACAACCAAACCCCCTGCATTTAACCGCAGCAAGATGACTCCCAACAGAGTAAGTACGCACCAAGCAACAACTAACCAAGGGAGGATTCGCTGAACTTTGCTTTCTAATGTTGATCGTTGCAGCGTACCTTGAGGTGAAGTCCGCATCGCTTCTAAAGCAGGAATCAGGGACGCAAAAATCGCCGCACTTACGCCAATGATGATGCCTTTCACTAACGTCTGTTGAGAAACCGTGACCTGCTGGACGCTAACGACAAAATAAAAATCATTAATGGTTTGGGTAATCAATCCCACAATCGAGCGACCGAGTACAATCCCCAACCCTACTCCTAGAACTGACCCCACTAGACTCAAAACAGCAGATTCGCTGAGGATGAGAATTCCGAGTTGACCTGGAGTGACGCCCAAGCAGCGCAGAATGCCGAAGATCGGCCGTCTTTGTATCACGCTGAAGGTGACGGTGTTGTAAATCAAAAACATCCCAACCACCAATGCCAGGAGGCTTAAGGCAGTTAGGTTCAGTTGAAACGCCGCTGTCATCTGTTTAACGGCATTCTTCTGTGCTTCTGCTACTTCTACTTTCACTCCAGAAGGCAAAATAGCTTGTATTGAGCTAAGTTCGGCTTCAGTTTCAGCAATCAGGTCAATATGGCTCAGATGACCCACCATCCCCAAAATCTCTTGAGCTGAGGCGATATCTGTAAACAGAAGGTTGCTTAAGGCACGGCGAGTCACTTCATTGGCGGGTTGCAGTAGCCCGACTACACGCACGGGAATGTGCTGTCCAGCCAAATTCAGGGACAATGCATCACCCGGAGATACGCCATATTGTTGGGCTACGTCTTGGGAGAGGATAACGGTATTCGGTTCGGTCAGAAAGGTTGTAAATCCCTCTTGTCCCTGAGTGCTATCGTCGTTGTCGTTGAAATAGTTGCGAAACGGAGTTTCAGCAAACAAATCGATGCCTACCAGATGCATCGGTTGTGCGCCGAGTTCTTCTGCTACAGCATACCCTTCGACAACTGGCGCAGCAGGGATAGTACTAGCGTCTTGACGAATCTGGCGATAAATCGCTTCGTCTACTCCTGTTGGTGCGACAGCCTCAATGCGATGAGTAGTGCGTCCCGCGATCGCATCCGTGGAAAGCTCGAAGGCGCGTTGTGCTGACCCATTAGCTAGGTCGATTGATACCATCATCGCAACACCCAGCGCCACCCCCAAGATAAACAGAACGTATTGGAAGGGTCGTCTCTTGATGCGTCGCCATGCCAGTCGCCATAACGGTTGGTTAGAGATGGAAGGTTGCTTCTTAAAACTGAGTTGCTCGCTCAAGCTACAACCTCCTCCATACCTTCTGTTTTGATTGATTCTTCTTGTAGATGTCCATCGTGAACGCGCCAAACCCGGTCAGCCAGCTTGGCAATTTCGGGGTTGTGAGTTGCCATAATTAAGGTTTTGTTGGCGCTGCGCGTTAGGTCGAGTAACAGCTTCAAAACGCGATCGCCCGTTTCTTCATCCAGGTTGCCCGTTGGCTCATCGGCTAACACCAGCATTGGATCGTGGATGACGGCACGAGCAATGGCAACGCGCTGCTGTTGACCTCCTGAAAGCTTGTCGGGGAAAGCTTGAGAGCGGTCAGCCAACCCGACCTTTTCGAGGAGATTTAAAGCTTTTTGTTCCACTTCTTTCCTATCCCGCCCAGCCAATTCTTGAGGGAGCGTGACATTCTCTAAAACCGTCAAAGTCGGAATCAGGTTAAAGAATTGAAAGACAAAACCAATATGGTCGCGCCGGAACAGTGTACGCTCTCGCTCGTTTAGCTGTGTAATCGGCACGTCATTAATTAGGATAGAGCCACCTGTGGGCTTTTCGATGCCACTAATCAGGTTTAACAGGGTGCTTTTGCCGCTCCCGCTATTACCTAATAAAACAACGAATTCTCCGCGATTGAATGAGGTGTTAATCTCATTGAGGACGACCCTTGTTGCACTGCCCTCTGTAAATTCTTTACGTATCTTTTGCAGTTGAAGCAACGATGGTTTATAATCAAAGTCTTTTTTATTCAACTTTTTCACCTAAATTAGAGCCATCTTAAATTTATGTTAAGCCAATAGGGGGCGATGCCTACGGCATCTACCCTACGCACTTCCAAGTCAGAGAGGCGATCTCATTCACGGTATCGCTCTTTCTCGCGATTCGCTCTCTCCTGCCTTGCTCAAAGGGCAAAGCCTAGAGAGCGAATTAGCTAGGAGCAGACATCTGGCGGCGCTAAAGCGAATGCAATCTGCATCCTGATGTGCTTTCCGGAAAGCACATCGGGATGCGTTAGGCAAAAGTCGCGATCGCTGTTGAGAAGGACGAGTGGATTATATTGCTCTAAAAGGTCTGGTTCTGCTTTGTCGGATTTATCAAACAGTGCTTGTAGGTTGAAAAGACCCACCTTAAGCGAAGCTATCTGAAAATTGAAATTCAGCCTCTAAAATCTAAAACTAGAGGCTGTCTCTCAAAAAATATTATTGGCTCTTCAGTACCTGTTATGCCAAAATCCAATATGGAAAATCTCTAAGCCTTACGGGGCAAGGATTTTCATGAAGTAAATATTTTTTTAGGCTATGAGCCTTGCCCCGTAAGGCTTTTTAGCTGATTTTGCATACTAAGTACTGAAGAGCCATATTATTTAAAGTTATTTATGTTTGGAGTCTTTATATCGGCTGACTCCATTTGAACTTTAATTAGCACATCGCTGCGGAGGTACATCCATCAGACAATAGTACAGAACCTTCAATCAGCACCTATCTTCTTCATCATTGTCATCAATTTCCGCTTCTCCCCTATTTGTTTGCGCTGCTTGTAGCGCTCTTTAGCTAGCTGTAACACTCTAGTCCTCAGTTCCCCTTCCTCACCTACCACTAGGTACGCCGCCTCAAGAAAGGTGTCCTTTGTGATTTTCTCCCGTTGGCACAACTGCCTCATCTGTTCATCAATCTCTGCCGAGAGTCTAATAGTAGAGCGCACCACCTCATCATTCAGTTCATTCGACTCTTGTGCAAAAGAAAGCTGATCTGAACCTTTGTCAGATTCAGTATTTGGTTTAGAACGAACTTCAGTAATGGAGTTCGTCGGTTGAGCCTGGAGTTCTGGCACATCTAAAGATTTACTAACTTTGGTGTTTTCTAAATGACTAAATTCAGTTATTTCGTCAAGGTCAGCGGTCTTCAATGTCTCCGACTCAGCCTGTACGCTGAAAAGCTCCCCTTCTTCTACAGGTTTTTTGACCACAGATGTGTCTCTAGGCGGAACGGTGGGTCGGGTGCGGGACTTTAGCCTGCTGAAGGCATCTTGTGAAGACATTTCTCTTTGAGTAACTCGACAACTTTCAAAAAAGGCACTTCGAGGTGGGGGTATCCTAACTCCGCTAGGGTAACGCCAGAGTCCAGCGCTTTTTTGTACTGCTCGGATTCAGGAATCGCTGGAAGAATTGGAATATCCTGGGCAGCCTCTCGCATTCCTTCAAGGCTTTTGACGCTCTGAATCGCCTGATTTTTCCCAAAACGCCGTTCTCGAAACGGAATAACCCCCAAAAGCGTACCAGTGAAGGCATCAACATCTGTCAGTTCTTTGGTTAACTCCAAAAAGCGAATCAGAGAATTCAGACCTTTCGAGGAAGCTTCTGCTGGAATGAGAACAGCATCCGCCGCGCCTACAGCCGTTAAACAAATCTGCGATCGCTGCGGTGGGGAATCAATAATGCAGAAGGTAAATAAGTCTGCCACTTCACTCAACCGCTTTTTTAACACCACCGCTCCCATACCAGAAGATGCCAAGAAGTCCTGGACGCTATCTAACCCTTCATCAGAGGGAATAATCCACATATTGCTGTGTGACAGTTCATAAATGCCATCCTCGACTTTGACTTGCTTCTTCAAAACTTCCAGCAGTGTGGGTTGGCTAGGCTCAACATCATGACCCAGATAAAAAGTCAAACTACTCTGGGGGTCAGCGTCCACCATCAATACGCTGTATCCCAAGCGAGCTAATACCCTTCCTAGGAACAGTGAAACCGTTGATTTCCCTTGTCCGCCCGATAGTGAAGCACAAGTAATAGTCAGCACAGAAGTGGGTTCCTACAACTAGTGTTTCTATAAAAGCACACTTTCGTAATTTAGTAAATTAGTCATTATGTCAATTAAAAATGACGTAATTTATAAATGACGCAAATCAATTAGTACAAAAAGAAGCTTCAAGGTGGGAAAGATCTGAGCTAACTGATAGACAGCGCGATCGCGCTGGTAAGTATAGCGGCATCGCGCACAGCGTAACGTTCTTTAGGGGGAGCGCACAGATTTCTTGGTAGGGGAGAGCCAGTTCACCTCATGTCGTTAAGTCACCTAGTTTCGCACCGGAAACTAGCTATGACTAACCCACCTGCCAGAAACATAGTGATTCAATGCCATCATTTACAGGTCGCGGTCAATCGCATGGCTGAAACAACGTAAATTCGTTAAGCTTATCTTGACAGAGCTTGCGATGCCTCATCTGGTTCAACTGATGGATTTCGCTGAAGATGGGGGTAACGAGTAGAAGAAAACAAGGAAATGAATCCCTCAGTGTTGGTTTCGCTATTGCTCTATCCAACCTATGGCAATAGCGATCACGCTGCCAGTGACTGCGTTAGCAGAGTACTAAGCAAGTAGAAACTCTATGTTAGATATACAGAATCTCTGAATATTGATGTTGTCTCCGAGAGTTAATCCCAACTTACCCCCCAACTTTTATGAACTGGGAGAGTACGACTTCCAAGATATGTGCCGTGACGTGTTCTCAGTACAACATGGAATAGCTACTTGCGATGTATATGGAACACGAGGGCAGAGACAGGATGGGATTGACCTTTTGGCTCATCGTGATGATGGTATTCACACTGAAGTAGGTCAGTGCAAGTGTTATAAAGATTTTCCACCTCGCGAAATTAGTAAAGCGTCTGATGAGTTTTTGAAACATATCGACTACTGGCAAACCCAGAAGGTTAGGCGATTCATCTTATTTGTCGGCTGTGAGCTAACTCAAAACCAGCGGCAAAGAGAAATTTTGATTCAGAAACAACGTTTTGCAGAGTATGGCATTCAGTATGAAGCTTGGTCAGCAAGCACGCTACGCCAAAAGTTAGCTCCTCACTCTGAAATTGTTTATCGCTACCTAAAGTCGCAGGAGTGGGTGGAAAAAATCTGTGGTCGTGCACCACAGCAATACCCACAATTCCCAGAAAATTCTCAAGAAACACAATTGGCGTTTGGTGTTCTCAGTTCAAAGATTGGACATTTGTCCTCTGAGTTGTCGAAGGAAAAAGCTAAACAGCTAGACGAATTCCGGGAATTATATAGGCAAGGATATTTGCAGCAAGCATTTACCTGCCTCGAAGCCTTGCGGCATGACTCAAACTGGGATGTCTTTGAGAAGCCCCTACAAGCACAGATTTTGCAATCCCTATCAAGCTATGTCCTTAGTGTAGAACATGATGCTGAGAAAGCTAAAGCTTTAGCAGAACAAGCCCGTACTATCGCTCCAGAGGGAGATGATATTCTCCTACAAGCCTTGATTAGCTATCGCACTGAAGGTGCAGAGGCAGCACTGAGACTGATTAGCAGTCCGTCAAGTATTGACCTTTTCAATCTCGAACTAGGCTTGTTGTTGGAACTAGGACGTACAGAGGCGGTTATTACCAAGCTGCAAACCTTGCCTCAAGGTTTAGAACCAGACGCTGAAACTAACCGCATACACGCCTTGGCACTTTTGGACAAAGGGGACATCACTAGTGCTCTGGTAAAGATTCAACAAGCTCGTTATGAAAAACCCAATTGGGAGAAGATTAGGGCATCTGAGGCTACTATTAATTACTTCAGTGTACTCTCATCTGCTATTCCCAAACGGTTAATTGACTTTGCTCAACCTGTTGACTGGTCACTTATCAAGCGTGATGACGAAAGTTTGCAGCGACTACGCAAAGCAGCAGAGGAGTTTAGGCAACTCGCATCTCAAACTGAGCGAGGAGAGAAACAACGGAAATACTGGCAAATAGGGTATCTAGCTTGTTTAGCAAACGATCCAGATCGTCAGTCAGAGGCTCAGGAGTTATGTTCCGCGCTACTTGCCGAAGATCCAACTAACTCACAAGCCATCATTTGGAGAGCGGTTCGCAACTATGAAATTGATTTATCTACGAGTCAACAAGCCTTAGAAGCGTTGGTGCAGGAAGGAAGCAATAACCTTGAACGCATTGTTACTTTGCTCGGAATATACCTTTACTTGGAGACTCCCAAGCCTGCTTTAGAACTTCTACATCGTACAAGGGAAACGTTTGAGCAAACTGGAAATCAAGATGTCTGGCTCTTCTGGTATGTACAAACTCTAGCGATAGATGGAGAGGTGGAAACCGCGCTTCAAGAAAGCGAAACGTTTAGCAACCCTGCTGTTCGTCGCAGCATTCAAGTGGTAATTCGGCGGGAACAGTCACGGGTGAGCGGTAACTGGCAAACATTTGCTGACTATTTAGGGACGTGCTGGCAGGAAAGCCATAACGGTCAATATTTAAGCGAAGCTTGCCAGCTTCGAGCTAGCTTACAAGACTGGGCATATGTAGCCGATAGAGCAGATGATTTGGTGAATTTGGTGGGAACACCTGATGCTCTCAGTCTAGCAGCACAATGTGCTGAACAAGCGGGTCGTTTTGAGCAATGCTTTCAGTTATTGAATAACCATCAAAAGCTTTTCCCAGGCAGTACTTTGCCTCCCTATCTGCGCCGTTTGAGAGCCTGTTGTCAGGCAAGGTTGGGGTTGATCTCACAGGCAGTTGCTGATGCACAGGAGTTGGCGCGATTGCAAGAGACAGTTGAAAATCTCGTGACCTTGATGGATCTCCAGCTAAATCAGGGAGACTTACCAGGAGTAGCGAGTACGGCTTCTCGTCTATTAAAGCAAGAAGATGTCCATGCAACTTCCTTGCTCCGAGCAGCTAGATGGGTACAACTGCAAGATCCTGTATTAGCCCGTCAGTTATGGCAACGGGCAGCTACTGAATCTATTAACACGGAGATTCTAGAACAAGTCATTAGTCCAGGATATAGGTTGGGTTTGGAGCGTGAACTTCAACCTTTTTTGCAACAAGCACAGATTCTTGCTATTAAGGGAGAAGGTTCGTTTCAAGCAGTTGAACTTTGTGAGCTTCTAAAGCTACAGCGAGAATGGGCTGAAAATGCAGCTTCAATCAATCAGAAATATGAGAATGCAGAGCTGCCCCTACATTTGTTTGCCAAAGTATGCAAATTTGCTCTTACTACCATTTTCAGAGATCTTCTCCGAGAAAATGCTAACTATCCCAATCCCCATTTTCAGGTAGCCGTGTTAGCCCGCTATGGTGCCCGCCCTTTCCCAGAATGGTTTGCAGACTCAAGCATTCAGTTGCGTTTGCATCTAGACATATCAGCTTTCTTGCTGGCTGATCACCTTGGTATCTTGGATGCAGTGGAGCGGCGATTTAGTCCAATTCGGATTTCAGCGAAATTGCCAACTGCCCTTCTGCGTGAATGCGAACACTTCCTACCACATCAGCCCTCTCGGCTGGATAGTTATCGCAAAATCTTGCAACTGCATCAATCTGGACAATTACAAGAACTTCCTCAATCCTTGAGTTCAGACTCTAATGAATTAATAGAACAATTAGGTGAACAATCAGCCATTTTGCTAGAGAAAGCTCGTGCCGAAAATGGGTTTGTGGTTGAGTTCTTACCATTGGAACAGCTTGATGCTAATGGTGTGATGCAATCCGTTGTGTTAGATGAGACAGAGCAACAAAGGTTTATCAATTGTCGTGGGCTAGTTGAGGCACTGAAAGAACAGGGAGTTTTATCTAGTAGTGCATATGAAACGGCGCTGAATAATCTGGGAGATCAGAGATATGCAGATTTACTACCAAAGTTGCCGACTCGGAATGACTTGATATTCTTGAACTCTGAACTGGCTGTTCTCTTAGCTGGCTCAGATTTGCTAGCAAAAGTGTGTCGCTATTTTCGAGTATTTGTGACGCATCAGTGTGTTTGTGATGCACAGGTGGCGATTAATAATACTGGTGAGTATGCGGATCGATCAAGGCAGTGGCTTAAGGATCTACTCCATCGAGTCTCGGCTGGACTAGAGCAAGGAATATACGAGGCGATCGCGGTACCAAGCTCTAACCATGATACAGAGCTTGAGTTACAGCAATTTTGGGAAGCAAGTGGATTAACAGCCTACGACCTATTCACATATGCCTCTCAACCTGGTGATGTTATCTGGATTGATGATCGCTATTTCAGCAAATTTCCCCATCGAGATGGCAGAGTACCAATTATTGGTGTACTGGAAATTATAGAGGGACTAAGGGTTAGCAACGATCTTAGTCAAACGGACTACTATAAGAAAATTTTGCTGCTACGTGCAGGCAACATTCGGTACATTCCCATCACGAGCAAAGAAATCATTTATCACCTAAAGCAAACACAAGAAGTGCGGAATGGTAGAGTTCGAGAATCTGAAGACCTTGCTACTATTCGCCGTTATGTCGCTTCCTGTTTACTGGATTCACACAGGCTTCAACGCCCTCCGATGCCTGAAGGCTCACCCAGTCCTGACGGTGAAATGATGTTTGTTATTGAGTGTTTACGTGCCACAGAAGGTGCAATAAGCGATGTTTGGGCGGATAACAGTCTTTCAGAAGAGATGACTGTTGCCTATTCTGATTGGGTTCTAGAAAACCTATATACTGGCGCTTTTGGTGCTCAACATCTATTATCGAATGTTGATTCAAACAGTGATGGACTCGATTTGATTAGCCATGACATCAGCCGTCTTTACTTCCGAGGTATTCAGTTGTGGAGAATTGAAAATAATGATACCCATCAAAGTCTTAGCCGTCGTCAGCAATATTTTCAGTGGCTTGAGTGGCGAATTACAGAAAATCGTTTTAGAGCAAATCCAGAAGTAATTACTTCTGTAGCACGATCGATCAAAGATATTATTCTTTACCTGGGGCGGGAGCAAGAAGGAGACGAATCCCAGCAAGCCGTGAATCGAATAATGTTGATGGAGTTGTATCGAGATCTCCCAACTGTTTTACAGGATGAACTGAAAACCGAGCCTGAGTTGATGGCTTATTTCCAGATTCAAATGGTTGAGTCTATCAATCTAACACTGCCAGATTCATCAACTCCTCTTGTATTTCCTGTATCAGACTTCTTGCCAGCAATCGCCATAGCCGTTAATGGTGAAGAAGCAAACATTACAGCCTTACAGCCGCAAATCACTTTCAAACTTCGGGCTGTTCAGAATGGTTCTTCCATTCAATTTTGTTTTATCAATGAAGCAGACTCAGCTATCTGCACATGGCAAAATGATGTGATGCTGCTGGCATCAAACAATCCCAATGTACGCGAACAAGTTCTGCGATCGCATCGTTTCTGGTTTGACTGTGATAACACAACTTTTGAAAGGGTGGTCAGTGAAATCGTATCTACTACAGATCTTCGCAGGCGCGTTGACCTTACAAATGAATGGCGTGAGCAGTCAGCAGTAGTTTTCTATTCATCGTTTGAACAGAAGCTTCATCACGACGACGGTAGCTTTACAATTGATGACTTAATTCCTCCATCAGGGGCTGGGCTACTACGACATTTTCACCTTGAACAGTATGCAGCAGAAAGCCTCAGTTTCCACGAAAAAAAAAGTCGGGCAGCAGAATTCCTATTGGCTGCTGAAGGACTTGAAATTTGCCTAGAACGCCTTTGTTGCCTTCCCGTTAAACTTCCTGTGCAGGTAAGAGAGACATTTAGGCAGTTTCCGTCAAGTGAGAGACGAGCGGTGCTAGATAGACTTGCCTCCCGATTAACTTCTCCAGTATGCCAGCTACATCTGATTGATTTAGCGCTGCTTTCTCCCGACTCAACTGGCTTAGTTCAACATATCCTTGACGAACTTTGTGGCGATATCGGTGAACTTCAATTTCGGTTATTTCAGGCAATCCTCAATCTCCTCAGTGGTGAGTTTAGTTATTGGCACGAGACTAAGAAGTGGCTGCCTTCAATGCGGCTAGCAATGATTTGGGCACATACAAGCAAACTATATAACCTTTTGTATCATGCCGAACTTCAAGTAGAGGAGTTAGAGGACTTTGCTCAAAGACTAGAGGAACATTCCCAAATCAGATCGATTAATGCTGACCTCCTTGATCGCAACCTAGAATTCTGGAATGACGCTCTCCACCCTCGACGGCTCAACAGAATGAAGTTGGTTATTCATGGTCTTGGCACTGTCTTATCCGGGTGCGATCCGGAGATTTTCAAAGCCGTGAGGATTGCTGAAAAATTTTCTGCCTTGGCTATTAAAACTCTTGAGCAGCAGCAGTTCCTGGATTCACAACTTTGGCGTGATGAATCATCTCTCGCCCAAGATAACTTGGACTCGTTACTCGGTGGAGAGCACAGCAAATATTTAGCTTCTCTTCTGGGAACTGAGTTAGGACAGCAGATTGCCTCTAAGCAGTTGAAAGCAGTAGTAGAAAATGCGATCAATTTTCTTATCGATGAACCTTCTGCTAAAGAAAAATGGCTGCTGATTCTCACTGTGATTGGGGACTTGCCAATTTACAGGGATTTTGCCGAAAAACTGAGTAACCTATTGAACAATCTTGATATTGTTGAGCTTTACCGAGCAGAACCATCTACTTCACTTTTTGCCCTGATGGTTGCCTCGGATCATGCGGCAAATAGTGGTGATGAAAACCTTCGATCTAAGTTGGAGCAGGAATTAGTCGCGATCGCTAGGGTAATCAATTCTCAGGAACAAAAAGAACTAGTAAATCGTGAGATTGCTGACTACGTCATTGAAAGTGCGCTGAAGCTTGCTGTCAAAGCAAACGATCCACGTACAACAAGTCATTCTCTAAACAGTCTACTTGAAAGGATTTTTTCTGCTTGGCCACGTTTGGCCAGTTTGCGTGCTAATGGGCTATCTAGAGGAGTTCGAGAATTACCTGCTAATCAGCTACACGGATGCTGGAAAACAGTTCTGTTGCTTCGAGCTTTGTGTAACAACGAATAATAAATAGTCCTAGAGTGCCGCACGTTTACGGAAGCACCTATCCAAAGCGATTTCCTGAACTGCCTAGTTGGTTAAGCACTAATCGGGAGAGGGCTGCCACCAGTTAAGCGCTTTTTTCGTCTTCTCTATAGGAGTCATGTAGTTATAAATTTCATCCGCTTCCCGCAGCGAGTGCCCCATCAGTGCGGCTAAAGCCTCATTTTGTTCGGGAGAGCCAAATTTCCGTTGGTGCGTTATGGCTATCCTTCTAAAATCGTGGGGCGTTATTGATAGGGGAGTGCCAAACAAAACGTTGGTGGCTCGCCTCATTGTCGTTTTTACCAGGGAACACAGAGCATTTTCACTCAAGGGTTGACCAATCAGTTCTGAGTGCCGTTTTGAACCTAACGAGATGAAAACCAACTGATGATTCGTTATCACCCGCACACGCCAGACATTGAGCCACTCATCCAAAGTAGCCGTCAGCACTTCTGGCAAGAGAAACTCTCGGCTTAACCCAGTCGCTGAACCCGTTTTGTGGTCAGAAGGAGACAACCTGATAACATACCCAAACTCCTCCCTCTTGAGCGTTCGCCCCAGTTCCAGTTCCCGGATTTCCCGCTGCCTTATCGGACAAAATACCAACAGCTTGATCAGCGTGTAGCGCTGAACCGACTTGAACACCTCTGCCTCACTTCGCAAAATACTTCCAATACGTCTGTTGGCGCAGCATTTTTCTAAATATTCCAGGACTTGCAAACACTCAGAGAAAGTCAACAGCTTTTCAGCGTGCAAGGTGCGTCTAGAGTTGGGTTGTTTTTTCTCAATACGCTGCAAAGAACGCTGGTAAGCTTGCAGGGCATCCAGTCTGGAAGTGGCGCTTCTACTTGGGCCGTACTGTTCAAAAAACTTCGCTGTCGGCTTTAACCCCAGAAATTCTAGTGTTGCCAGTAGTCGCTCCGGAGTTGGCTCCGATAGAGTTGGGGGATGAGAAGCCTCCCACCACTTGGTCACGAAAATCGCTGCCTTTACCACTTGAAACGCCCAAGTGTAACTGTTTTCTCTTAAACCCAACCCCCAGTTAACAAACTCCTCGACTAGCTCCACCTGCGTACTAAGTTCCAGGTTTAATTCATTAGGTTCTATTCCCTGACGGTAAACGTTTTTGACCCAGCCTAGGAACATTTTGATTCGCAACAGGTACGTTTTGATTGAGGCGGGACGCAAGGGGGGTTGGCGACGCCGTGGGTGGAAGGATAGCGTCCAAAACTCTTGTAGCGCCACCAACTGTTGTTTGAGGCGCTCCGGATATTCCTCTTCCTTGAGGCTGTAGGGAACAATGTTTCGCGGTTTAACTTTTTGCGACTGATTCAACGAGTGACCGCTATAAATCGTGGGTGTAATTTCTGGATTGCAACTAGCGAGAGCCTCCTCATACCAGTCCTGCTGTTGCAGCCACTTGACAAAGCGATACAAATTAGACTTGTAGTTGAAAACAGTCGAAGCGCAAATCTCTCCAGCGCTTTGACGAGCGGTTGCCACCTCCTGAAAAACGACTTTTGCCTTCCGGAACTCTCTCAAGGACAGCCGCGACAAGCACTCCTGCAATCGTGCTTTGCTGGAAAGTTCATCCAATTCAAACCCGTATCCCGTAAGCAAGCACCTTTTTAAAGCGCTCTTGAGATTGCTAAGTTCTCTTGTTCTTTTGGCATCTGGCAAGGATTGCCCGTACCACTCGATCGCCATAGCTATCGTGGTGGGCACTTTCCCGAACACCATTGCTTTACCCACCTGCCTCACCAATTAATTCCATTTTTTGCGGCTCATCAAAACACTTTTCCTTCAATTGACCCTAATATGTCATCCTTCTTTACGAAGATTGTCGGGTGTGAGATGCTAAATATAAGACCGAGACTTTGACCCCAATTGCTCCTCGGAAAAATTATTTCAAAAAACTTGACAGCTTTCAAGAAGCAGTCTGACTAAACCTGCACGTAGCAGGCTAGCAGGTAGTTCAATACTTACCCAGATTCTTTTCAGGAGTAGAGCCAACTGATCGGACTGCAAGCTCGTAGTCCTAACGATAAGAGCTTTTCTTTCGATGTATCCCAAACTAGAAGGGCTACGTTCATCTAGATAGTTTGGTCACCACTTCTTACCCCTGTCAGCGCTGAGACTAAAATTGAGGCAATAGTACTCTTGGAAAAAATCAAAACCTCACCGTGAGGTTTTGATTTGTTGGTCAACGTGATCGCACTGGAAGAGCGCCACTCAGTGACGGCAGCAAAGGCAGTAGGGAGGCGATGTTACATACGGGCGCGAGTACACCCCCTCTAAAGCTGGTTGGCTTGAATCAGAAATTCACAGGAGAACCTACCATACCGCCCAATGGCAGTACTGCGTTTGTCAAGCCACTATTGGGGGAGAGCCAAACCTCTGAGGTAGCTCCAAGCGAGGCTTCCGAGGTTCCTACCGCCAGCTCCTTACCCTCTGCTGCGAAGCAAGTAGGCGATCGCGTCAATTGGTCTAAATGTCCAGCACATTGCGAACAATTTGCTCCCTTTGAAATTACTGCCATTGATGGTGATTACGCCAAGCTTGACTTATTCGAGAAGCCAGTGCTGCTGTGTGAGCTGACGAAAGAATGAAATTGGGTGGGGTGTGATCGCGCTCTTCTAGCGGTGCAGAATCCACATCTGTGGTCAGAAGCGATCGCCTCCCTGACCCTCTCACCCAAGATGCCTGTGCTTTACGAAGATCAGGCGCTGTTCGACGAGTATACTGACATCGCTAGACAGCGAGGAGGGTAAACAGATTGCCACTACCCTTAGGGATAGGAAGGCTTCACTCTTACACAACTACGGCTTACTGACAGTTGGTCGCTCGGGGGATGAGGCGGCGTGGTGGTTCATCACAAGGGACGGTTCTTGCTCAACCCAGAGGTCAGAACAAAACTATCAATCGGCGACCTTCCGTTAATATTAAAGGAAGGTAGAAGTGGGGCAACCTGTCGTGCGATCGCTTGAGAAACCGTTGTGAAACCGCATTTTCCGACAACTCAATTGCCTTGCTTGACAAAAATCTCGCTCTCAAAGGCTGAGAGATTGCCTTGCACCGCAACTATTCAAGAGCCGTCTTTTGTCCAACTCAGAAGATCGTATTCGCCGCCGCGCTCTAAAGCACGCCGATATGCTGGACGTGCGTGGATGCGCTCAAGGAAGTCCATTAACTTGGGTCGGCTCTCGTCCAAGCCGGAACGTGCTGCCGCTGCCTCCAACGGAAAGCTCATCTGGATATCAGCCGCCGTGAACTCGTTACCTGCGAACCAATCACTTTTCTGGCTCTCCATCTCCAGATAATTCAGGTGCTGCGCGAGCTGAGGTTCGATGAACGAACTCTTAGCGCGGTTGACAATTACCCGTGCGAACGGTCGCATGAAGAATGGCATAGATGCCTGCCCTAGGCGGTCGAAGACCAGCTTCAACAGTATAAAGGGCATGAGCGAGCCTTCTGCGTAATGCAGCCAATAGGTATACCGTAGCCGCTCCGGGGTGCCGAGCGGTGGCACGAGTCGTCCTCCGCCATAGCGCTCGACTAGATACTCGATGATGGCACCGGACTCAGCCAAAGTTAGTGCCCCATCGGTAATCACCGGCGACTTGCCGAGCGGATGCACCTCACGCAGCGTCGCTGGTGCCAGCAGAGTTTCCTGGTTGCGCTCGTAATGCTTGAGTTCATACTCAAGTCCGAGTTCCTCTAGCAGCCAGAGCACACGCTGAGAGCGGGAGTTGTTCAAGTGGTGGACAATGATCATTAAATTGTTCTGTGTTGTTCAGCTAACCCTCTCAGGTGGGTTAGCTCATAGAGTCGGGAACTGGAGTGCAGAGGCGCTAACACAATAAACTAAGTGTCAGCAATCGCTCTGGGCGTTTTCTCTGAGTAGAAGACGATTACATCACCACCCAAGACGGCTAGGTAACTGTAACGAACAATACAAAGTTTTTCTCGCTTGAGCCGTCTGGCTGAAGGGATAGTTTTACAGTGCTGTCACGTCTTTTCAATCAGCTTAATGTCCCGGCTCCGCCACACGCTCTGGCTGAGCAACTCCCTCTGTTGTGCAACAAATGTGAAACAACACAAAACAGACCTTCCGTTAATATTAACGGAAGGTCGCCAATTGATAATTTGGTTCTGAGTTCTGGGTTGAGCCAGCCGGGAAGCGCCATTACCCAACAAATCAAAACCTCATCGTGATGTTTTGATTTGTTGCTCAACGTGATCGCACGGGAAGAGCGCCACTCAGCAACGGTAGCATTGGCTGTGGAGATGATCGCGGAAAAACTGGCGCAGCCGCCCCATGCAACTCAGCATTATAGGCACTTAGCAGCAGGTAAAAAGGCGGTTAAGATAATGTTCGCTAACAACATTTTCTGCCGATGACCGCTGGTATAAGCAGCCGGATACGGAGATCGTCAAAGCGAGATTACAGATTGATCGAGAACTGGCAGTTTCTCAAATCCGAGGTGTTGTGGGATGGGTTTAATCTGAAGCGCTTCGGTGCCGTGGTTAACGGGACTTAGACATTTTATAGCCCCTAAAGGGGCTGAAAATGCCTCTTAGAAAGGGAAAGAGGTCGATGACTTAAAAAAGCCTGAAACCCTTGTAAATACTAGATTTATGTCTATTCGAGCTAAAAGCCTTTCTATATCTAGGTTTGAAGCCATTTTTGCTTCACTTTTTGTCTAAGTCCCGTTAAATGAGTGCGTGATCGCACCCACCTCTCAAATTTTTCGAGCTTCCTTGGAATTGAAAGAAAGATCTGCTTGGTGTGATCGCTCATTGGTTTGGCAAGGGTAAGCAAATGGTGAAACAGGTTCTGCCCGGTTTTGTCTCAAACGAGAGCGTTCCCTGGTGGCGATTCTCCACAATCCGCCGCGCCGTTTCCAACCCTAGCCCAGAACCCTGTCCGACTGATTTGGTGGTGAAGAAGGGTTCAAAAATGCGTGTTTGAATCTCAGGCGCAATGCCGCATCCCGAATCAGTGATGTCAACCTGGACAAAGCGCTCGCACTGATGAGTCGTAATTTCAAGCACTCCCTTGCCCTCCATCGCATCAATCGCATTATCAATCAAGTTTGTCCACACTTGATTGAGTTCGCTGCCTAAGGCAAGGATTTTCGGAATCTGTTGGTCGTAATGACGTTGAACCTGGATGCCGCACTTGAGTTTGTGAGCAAACAACCGCAAGGTATCTTCTAAGCCTTGATGCAGATTGACCTCTTGCTGAATGCCCTGATCCAGGTAAGAGTACGACTTCATTGCCTGCACCAGTTCGGAAATTCGTTCCGCTCCCCGTAAACCATGTTTAATCATCGACATCACTTCAAAGGAAAGCGCTAGCCAGTGCAAGCCCATTTCCCGCATCTCCGTGGAGTCGTTGCGCCAACGCTCCATGAGCTGATTTAAGGTATCGACCTCAATGCCCCCAGACGCTAACGGTTCTGCTAGTTTCCAAGCCTGCTTCACCCCATAGTCTTCCAACCAGTCCAGCAGAAGGGTTTCACGATCGCTCAAAGTTACGAAGTCTACGTGATCGTTGAGAATCGCCTCATAGCCCTGGTCTCGCAGCTGCAACCAGTGCTGAGTATGCGCTTGTTCAACCTGGCGTTGTCCATAAACTAAGTTCATTCGTTGAAGTTCGAGGACAGCCGTTGGCATTTCCCGCAAGCCACGAACCAGGGCGGCGGCGGGATTGTTGAGTTCATGGGCTAATCCGGCGGCAAGGGTTCCTAACGCTGCCATCTTCTCACGTCCGCGAATGAAGGACTCTAGCCCACGAGCCCGACTCAGCACGATGCGGAAGACCGTTCGCTCAAAATCTCGACATTCATGTAGTAGTTTGAGAAAGTCGTCTGCCGAAATCTCGTAAACTTTACACTCTGTTGTTGCCCGCATCGTTACGGGTACAGGTTCATCCGTGAGGACGGAAAACTCACCAAAGAACGATGGACCTTCATGTTGTCCGATGGGAATGTCAATCCCTTCACTGCGGCGGGTAATGCTCATTTTGCCGGCAATCAGGATAAATAAGCCACACGCCGGATCTCCTTCATGCACCAGGAACTCTCCGGCACCCAGTTCGACGGTTTGAGCGTGTTCGCAGACCCACTCTAATCGCTCTTGGGGAAGCTGTTGAAATGGGTCTAGGTTTACCAAATCTTCAACACATAGCATAGGAATCTCCTTGAGCTAAACCGAGAACCAGGTAGCGATGAATGAATTGAACCGCTCTTGCACCTTCGCCTTATACCAGAGGCGACTTGCTTGATTGACCTCTACCGCCCATCTCCGGCTGTCAAGATGCCAGAACAATGAAATGAATGACGTAACTTAAAAAGTGGAGGAAGATATTGACCAAAGTGTAACCCGTTACCGAGAAGCCTTGCGTGAAGCTTGAGAGGATTGGCGAGTGCACCCACCTCTCAAATTTTTCGAGCTTCCTGTGAATTCACAGGAAGCTCGGCTTGTCAGGCGAGCGCACCAAACTACCCCATTTCACCCCCAACGCGATCGCGCCCCCTTAAACCGGACGACCACTTGCCCGATTTCGCCCAACGGCGAAGGTCGTGTTCGGGTTCGTCCATTGGTTTTCTCCGCTTTGCCTAACTATTTAGAGTCTAATTGGTACATCGACAACAATTTCCCACTTAAGCGAGCGCTTATCACTCGTCCGGTTTAGGGGAGAGCGCTTCCAAGGTGGAAGTAACTAACGGTTGCCCCTGCGCTAGCAATCCGCGTTTGGTGTCGTACTCAATGGGTGAGTGACTTCCCCAATTATCCGCTGTCTGCACCCTGAACAATTCTGGTGTCTGTGTTGGCACTAAAGCCACCGGAATTTTTTCTCCTGACGCGGTTGCCACTAGGTTGTGCGTCGGGAAGAAGCTACTGGGTGTTTCTTTGCTGTTGCTATGCTTCCCGGCTCGAAGTTGGGACGGAGCGATTGAGCGCTTTTGCTTTGTGGGCTGAGACTTTTTTGGATTAGTCGTGGCTTTAATCGTCTTGGGTTTGGGAGGACGACACTCTTCGCAGTACAGCGGTCTAGAGCCGAAAGTTTCCCGCACGGTGGGTGCAGAGCATTGCTTGCAGATGAACTTGAAGGTGCGGGTGTGAATCAGTCGGTTGTGAGCTTGTACCGTGTACTCTTTAACAAAAACGTACTTGCTAGGCATAGGGAACACACAATTCGATGATGAAAGAAGCAGCAAGCCACTCATAAAGAGTGGTTTTACTAGGCTAGAGGAAGATAGCCTTCCCTTAAATACCTTGCAAAGAAGAACGCTCCTGCCCGATGACCGAACACTTCCAACTCTCTCCACCTCCCGACGACTTACGCACACCCTTGGTGCAGTTAAAATCCCACTACGTGCAGCAGGTTCAGGAGTACGAAAAAAAGCTGGCGCTAGCTTTAGACAAGTTGGCGCATGTCGAAGCCCTGCTGGAAGGATGGTCAAGCGTTGAAGAACTGTCAGTGACACTTGAACTACCACACGCGGAGCCAGCAACTCCAACCCCGACAGCTTTTAGCGCTGCTATCAAGAGAAACGTGGAGAGCGATTCGAGTGATGCCGCCCAAAAAGATAGCTCCCTGATGTATGGCAATGGTCACGCCAGTGAGGTCGTCAACAACAGCGCCCTTCAAACTCATCAGGGGAATGGTGCATCTGACCACACCTCAATAGAAGAGCCGTCTTCTCCAAATCTGTTGGAGCAATTCCTTGACACCCTGAGTACCTCCAGCCGTACCTTGCTGAGTTTCTGTGTTGACTCTGGGGGGATTTCACTAACTGACAATACTGTTGGTGGTAAGACTTTATCCTTGGAGTGTCCGAACGAAGCCGTGTTTCGCCGTCTCAAGTTGAAGTTACCCGGTTTGGCTTCCAAATGGAATCGGTTCGTTGGTGAGGATGCCATTGTTGTGGGTTCAACGGCGAATAATCCCCTCGACACAAAGGAGTTGTCGTGGTCAAAAGAGGATTTAGCTCAAATGGAATTAGTTGTGGATAAGGTGTTTGAACTCCTGGGAGTGACTTACACCCAACTAAAACACCTTGGACACTCCTGGTTGGTCATTGTGCCCAACTCGGTGCTGACTCCACTTGGGTCTGAGGACTCACCGTTTGGGGAGCCACATCTTCCATCAACCACTACCAACACACAAATCAATGGCAGCCGCAACGGTAGTACTTCCTCGGAGGGGGTGGAAGATGTCGAAAGGCTTCCCAATTATCAGGGTATGAATCAAATAGAGGCGCTCTCACTCCTGTTAAGCGAACATTCGGGCACGGTGCTACACCTTGACTTTATTGTGCGCTCTCTCTATGGGGAATTAGAACCCTCACTCTTGAAAGTCATCAAGAATCGAGTCGGGAGTAGTCTGAAGCAGGGGGTAGAGCAAAAGTTGTGGGCGAAAGTCACTGACTCCCCTGGTTGCTACACAAAAGATTTAAGCTTGGTGGAACCCGCAGAACCCCTACAAGTCAAGCGCTCCGGTGAGGGTCGCTTGTTACAGTGATTGGGCAGCTCGATGATTTAGTCTGGAGGCGATCACCCAAAGTGAACCCTCCCGACCTTCCGTTAATATTAACGGAAGGTCGCGCTAGTGCAAGACAGGGGCGAGCCGATCGCATCATCCAACCCGTTGAGGTGGACAAAGGCTTTGCAAAAAAAATAAGAGAGTCACGCTAGGCGGCTCTCTCAATCATCAGGGTGCATCTACTAGCCTTATTATTACTTTCAGGCATGAGGGGTGTCACCCCCTATTTATGAATTCTTGATGAAGTGTAAGCTGGCATTGCCTTGATCTAGGGGGCGATCGCAGTTCTAAATTCCTTTAAGACTTCTACTCGTCGTGAAACTTGCAAAGACAGCGATCACACCTCCCTCGCTGCTCAACGGGATTACGCACTGCGAAAGCCTAACTCTGACAACTGCACGAACGGATTAACTTATTGATGAAAATCAGTAGCCAGCAGCGTCACAACATCGGCATGAGCTAACACCACATCAGGGTGGCGTTGAAACGCTGCATCATACTTCATTGCGAAATCATCCCCCAATTCATCTGGGGTCAGCCGGATACGAACATCACTCACCAGAGCAGCAATCACCTCTGAGGTCACAGGTTCCGATGCCTGTAGCAAATCATCAATTTGCACAATCAGTTCTGAGAGTCGATGTAACCAGGCAAATTGGTCGTGATTGATTACCAGTTGCAGCAATTCACCTCTGGAAACCTGTCCTCGGACTTGTTCATATATTAAACGCTCTGTATCCAGCAAAAGTTTGTGCAGACGTAGCAATTTAATTCGTAACTCGCTGAGTAATTGATGTTGAGCGATGCGTTGTTGAAGTATGTTAATCATGGATACGTCCCATCCTTCCATTGCGGTAGTCTTCAATCGCTTGCAGAATTTCGGCTTCAGTGTTCATCACAAAGGGACCATAGCGCACCACAGGCTCATTGAGTGGTACGCCGGCAATGAGCAGCAGGTCGAGGGGTTTTTCGGCATCAGCCGAGTTAGCAATCGTCACCTCTTGCCCATCCTGAGCAAAAAGCACCATTTGCCCATCATCACCACGCTCTCGCTCTGCCCCAAATAAGCCTGCTCCCTCTAGTACATAGGCAAAGGCGTTGTATTCCTTCGGCACAGGTTGAACAAGAGTTGCGCCGGGTTGCAGCGTCAAGTGCAGATAAATAATCGGTGTGCGCGTCTCAATCACCGCTTTTGCCCCTAACGCTTCTCCCGCAATGACCCGCACCGTCACGGAAGCATCCTCGGTTTGAGCCACGGGAATTTGAGCTGACGGAATTTCCTGATAGCGGGGTGGAATCATCTTGTCTTGTTGCGGCAAGTTCACCCACAGTTGAATTCCATGCAGTCGTCCACCACGGCGGGTAAACTCTGCCTCCGGCATTTCGGAATGCACGACACCTGCGCCAGCCGTCATCCACTGCACATCGCCGGAATTTAAGAGTCCGGCATGTCCTTGAGAATCCTTGTGTTCTAACCGTCCTTCCAGGACATAGCTAACGGTTTCAAAGCCACGATGGGGGTGGTCGGGTGCGCCTTTCGCCTGACCCGGTTTCAGATTAACAGGACCGAGTTCATCGAGGAGGAGAAACGGGTCGAACTCTGAGAAGCTGCTTTTTGGGAAAGGACGACGCACCAGGAATCCAGCCCCTTCTAGCGTCTCAACGCTGTTGATGATTCCGGCAACAGTTCGTAGCGTTTGAGTTGGCACGCTCATACAATTGCCTCCGATGATTGGACAAGTCTTTAGCTTGTCCTGTCCTATATATGATTAATCATATATTAGCATAGAGTTATATGAATATAACGAGTGGGGCTTTTCCCCCATGGAGTTCGGTAAACCGTTTATGTCTCTTGCCCACGTCATTCTCGGTCTTCTCCAGCAGCAGGAGAGGACAGGCTACGACCTCAAAACCGAGTGCTTTAACCAGTGCCTTGCCCACCTGTGGCCTGCCGATCAGGCGCAGATTTATCGCACATTAGACAAGCTAGAGGCGCAGGGTTGGATTGTCTGTACTGTTCAAATTCAGCAGGATCGTCCCAACCGTAAGGTTTACCAAATTACAGACACAGGCGTAGCCGAGTTAACCCAATGGCTCCAGACGCATCAACCCTTACCGATTCTACGAGAACCCTTGCTTGCACAACTTCACTTTGCCGCCCAATTACCGAATGAGGCGATTATCCCGCTGCTGGAGCAAGAGCTTGAGGCACGGCGCGAAAAGTTAGCCGAGTGCGAGGCGCTAGCGGCTTCATCCCTAGAGGCGACGACGGCTTCCCGTGAGCAGAAGATGCAGCGATTGGTAGTGGAGTTAGTGAGGCGGAGAGAACAAACCTATCTGGATTGGCTAAACGATGCCATAGAAACGCTCCGAAGCTAGGTGTTCAGGAGTTTGTGAGCTTGGGCTGTTGTCTGGTTCAATAGGTTATAGAAAATTTCCTTTGCTCTGTTGTTGTGTGAAGTTGGCTCTTTACACAGTGCGATCGCACTTCATGACACAATAACTTGCTTGAAGCCTAGTTCCGATAACTCATATAACCGGAGCCATAGCGCAATCGCCTGCTGTTGTACCAAAAACTTCAACACAAGGGGTTATAGGGACATAGAAAAAGTGACAGGTTTTTGGTACACCGCCAGGGGTTGAAAGGTAGGTTGAAGGTGGGTCACCTTGGTATACCATCAATCGGTCGTTTACTGGTATGCCCTCAACGGTTTTAGATAGTTGAAATAGAAGAGCCATCTCAACTTAAAGGGGAGTCATTCAGCAGTTGTTGCGTCGAGGACATCAGTGAATTGTGAGACTGACGTTGGGCTTGAACACTCCTGAAAGTTGCGATAATTGGCTCTAAA
This sequence comes from Symplocastrum torsivum CPER-KK1, assembly GCA_019358875.1. Taxonomy (GTDB): domain Bacteria; phylum Cyanobacteriota; class Cyanobacteriia; order Cyanobacteriales; family Coleofasciculaceae; genus Symplocastrum; species Symplocastrum torsivum. Next base: position 22,757 of record JAHHIF010000050.1, on the reverse strand, counting down.
CAACGTCTAGCATCTTCGTAGCCACGCTTTTTGAGTTCTGTGATGCGTTCAGCACTAAAGTCAAGCAGACTACTAACTGACCCAAGAATGGGAGTGTCAAACGTGTTAATTGGTTGTTCGGGTCGGATTTCAATAAGAGTCTGCTGTGCAAAGTCGTGGCGGTTCCATGTTTCTCCATTACCTAAGTGAATGACAATCGCCTGAGTGCATCCTCGCGCCGCCAAAGCTCCAAGGGGGATATTATCGCCTAACGCTCCATCAACATAAAACTGACCGTTAATTTCCCGTTGGGGAAATGCTAGGGGAATTGCGGCACTGGCAAGGAGTACATTGTAAAGAGTTTCGTCATCCTGAAAGTTCTGAGCGCAAAGCCATTGTGCTTTTGTGCCAGTCCTAGCGCGAATCAGATCGACCAAGTTCATCAGTAAGTCGTAATTGATGCCTGGGATTTTCAGTGCCGGAAAGACCGTTACCCATAACTCAACACCCTGTCGCAAATCGGCTAAGTCTACGGCTTCGCGTAACAGTCGCTCGATCGGTTCTGGGTCAAAGATGGCTGTAGAGTCTGGCAGTAACTGTAGCTGCATCAACAAATCGAGCGACCACTTTTGGAAGGTTGGTACTAAGGTTTGAGCCGCGTAGCTTAACGTCCTCAGTACTGTACCCGTATTGGGACGTAGAATCTGTTCGTAACCCAGTCGCTCCCAAAGTTCGTTCAGGCGACGGACACCCTGCTCAAAGGGTGGATGTGCTGCTAAAACGGCACCGTTAAGAGCGCCAATACTAGTACCAGCAATGATTTGTGGTTCTATGGCTGTTTCTTCGGCAAGATACTTGAGCGCACCAGCTTGATAGGCTCCTTTGGCACCGCCACCCACCAAGACCAACCCAACTTGCGTATTTGCAGATTGCATAAATTTTCAACTCCTCGACAAGAGGGCTACAGAGTCATTGGCTGTTTCTTCAACCACGGCGGTAACAAATTCGCGGGCATCCGTGACGCGGGAGATAGAGTCAATTTGGTTGCGACACAGAGATAGTGCGATTTGACCGGGTTTAGAAGGTCTAGCTTCTTCTGGGAGTGTTGCGAGTTCTAGGGTTGTTCCAATAGCAAACAATCGCGGTGTATTAGTAAGGCGTTGTTGCGGGATTGAGCGAATTTCGAGTAAGGCGGCACAGAGGTTGCGATCGCTTTTTTCCATTTCTACCCAAGAATGGTCTAGCAAGTCAGCCAGTCCAAAGAAGCTTTGAGGCAGTTGTTTGCTGGTTGAGAGAATTTTATTAACCAGTAACGAGCGATACCCAGTTGTATCTCCCGTTTCCAGTTCATACGCCGCAACGGAACTGCTAAAGACTTCCCGCGCTAATAAGGCAACTTGCACAGCCCAAGGCAGGTTGGTATAAGTTTGTTTGGCTGCCCAAGCAGTGACAATTCGGTCTAAGTCTTCATTGGCAGCCACTCGCACTTCCAGCGATCGTACTCTCGCTTCCAGTTCGTTGAGTCTCGTGCCAACTTGTTGAGCGAGGCGCTCAAGTCCTTGACCCAGTGCCAGCAGTGCTTCTTCTTGCATTTGCAATCTTTGTTTTTGGCGGCGAATGGCATCACGCGCTTCTAGTAAGGACTGCTGGGTAACTTCCAGGGCGACTTGGCTTATACGAAGTGAGTCACTGAGTTCTAGTACCCATTGGTGCAAAGCTTCTTCACCTGTGATTAGGTTGCCATCCAAGAGGATTTGGCGTTTGCGATCGCTTCCATTTAGTGTGTCTAGCAGTTGCCCAAAGAAACCTCGATTCTTGCGATAGCGGATGAGGTCTTTGCTAACTTGAATGCCGTTAACCAGGTCAATCAAAGCTTTATCCCCAACGACAGGAACTCGGCACTGGAGTTCTTCAAGGTGACGGGTAAACTGGCTGGAGATACTCGCGTTTTGCCCAAGCCTGCCTGATTTAGAGAGATCTGAAAGATTGGTCATCACCTACCCGGCATCAACTCGTTTGTGCGTTTGATATAGATGTCTGTTTTTTTTATTTGTTCCATAGACTGTGAGCCTATGGACTCAAGTTCGCCCATTAATTTTCCCTTTTCGTCAAGAGACAATCTCTGGTCTTGCTGTGCCTGCCTCAAACTATCTCGATAGTTACTCAGATAATGATCGAGATTGTTAAAAAATGTATCAATCCGCTGCTGAAAGTCTTCATCTAGGTACTGGTTCATTCCTTGTTTAATCGTTTCAATATTTTGCTCGATAAAGCTATTAGATTCTTTAATTATTTCTTTCAATGATACAGTGTAAAAATTCTCTTTTTTTTGAGACTTTTCAACTTTTTGTTCAAAAGGAACAATCCAAAGCCAGTGCCACCACTCTCTTTTTTTAACAATTTCATGACCTTGGTCTACCATTCTAAAACCACTTTTGATGCGGGGCTTAACGAAAGTCATCTCAGCGGGCTTAAGTGTTGGGGTCGGCAAGGATAAATTTAGGTTAAAACCTTCATTTAAGCGCTGATTTGCTTGCTCAATAATGGGTTGGGTTTCACTGACTAACTCAGTTATCAACTTTTGACGCGACTGCTCAATTATATTTTCTACTTGTTGACGAACATTGTTTAACAAGCTCTCGGCTCTTTGCTTTGGGTAAGTTATTGCCAATGTTGCAAATTTTTCTGCGTCGTCAGAACTACTGAATTCAATTATGCCAGTCTGTTTATAGCTTCCTCTTAGCTCAAGAGTATTCAAAATGTTACCAATACCCCTTGCTACCTTTTTGAATACCCCAGAGCGTTGGTACTCTTCTTCACTAAAAAAAGTCTCTATGCTGACTGTTGCTTTGTCTTTTAGAACTTCTAATATTCTGTTGAGTTCATTATGAAGGTGAGTCTTAATTTTATCGACTTCTCTTAACTGAGTGCGACACAATTCAAGGCGATGTAAATCTGCTTCTAGTGCCCCTACCTCAAGTCGTAGTTTCTCTTCATCTTTGGCAATGGCACTACCTCGGAGTTGTACATCGTCATGGAGTTCCATAAGACGACTATAAGCAATATTGAGCGCCGACTTCATGCACCTCGGTGCAGCGCGTTCCATGAGGCCATTAATTGCCTTTTCTACGAATGGGGCAAAACCTGACTCTTTCCAAAGATACTCTGCTTCATCTTGGAGATCTTCTACACTTACCCTGTTCAGTTTGGCTTCCCACCTTGAACCAAGTGCTTGTTGAGCTAAGGCTCGTGCTGTTGTCATCTGAGCAAGATCAAGGCTTGGATACTGTTGGAGTTCTAACAGGAAGTTAGTAGCACAAAAAGCCCATCTTGCAGCTATTTCAAACACTCGGTTGGTTTCACCAGAGCCACCTATCCCAAATTCAGCAGCGACAAACTGCCGTACTTGCTCTGGGGTCATGTCACCCTCTGTACGCTGGTCAACCTTATTGATTAGAACGTAAAGGTTTTCCTTTCCTCTGAGTTGGATTACCCTCTCAACATCTTTTTTAACTTGCTGTGCTGCTTCTGTCTTTAATTGAGTAAAATCCAGAACAATCAATACCAAGGAACTTTTCTGAAGCTGCTCATAAACGACATTCAGCAGTCTGAGGTTTTCTCCAGCTTCATTAGGGCCAGGAGTATCTATGATAACTAGGTTACCTAATTGGTTTGATTGCTCAGTTGTCTGTGAGTGCCAGAAAGGAGTGTAAATGCGAGGAACCTCCAGGAGAGACTGAAGCGGGTCGGCTAGGGGTTCGATCACGCTACATAACCGGATTAAGTCGTTCAGCTCAGTTAAGGTTTGAGTAATCTGTGAGCGCCCTACAGTTTTGGCAGGGATTGAAACCACTCCCATTGCTTGGATTTTCTCCAGCAGTTGTGCCAGATGTGGGTACTGAGCAATCTTTGAATGCCCTCGATCCTCTAAGGTATCAATCTTGCGCTTTAAAGCTAGAAGCGTCTCTTGAAAAACTGCCAAGATTTGGGGAGTCAGGATTAAGATTGGCTCTGATAACTCAGTGTAAAAGACAATTTCAGTGGGAAGTGTCGTCATCGCTGCATTACGACTCGGCAAAATATCTTGTCCAACAATTGCATTGATGATTGTGGATTTACCTGCCTTCATCGGTGCAACAATTGCCATTCTCAGCGCCAAATCTTTTACATTGCTGGTAGCATCGTTGATTTCCTGCTGCAATTCCCCATACTTTTTGCCAGCACTATCGGAACCGAGGGCGCTACTAGCGCGACCCATTAGGGCATCGATTTGCCCCAATAACTCGATAACATCTTTTTGCAGGTCTTGAACATTGGGCTTGAGGGCATCAGAAACCATCGGCTTTTTTCCTGAGACGAGAGCTGCATTAACAGGCTAGTGAAATAGGCATCGTCTCAGCTTAGCCTTTGTTCAACAGACATCGGTTCTGTAAAAATACCTGTATTGCTCAGCCAAATAGCCTAAGTTCCGTGAAAATCCTGAGATGGCATCAAAAGTAGGACGTTGTGGGGTTCTACGTCACGTTCTGGGGAATCTGCTCTAAATCTGGAGAATAAGGCTTGTCCCTTCCCTCCACTCGGCACATAATTATGTCTATGTGTTAAAGGCTCTCCAACACAAATCCTGACATCGGTTCTCCACGGTTGGTCAGTCCTTTCTTTCTGTGATACTTAATAATGCTTTCCCCAGCAAACCAATCTAGAGCTGTCCTGACAAAAAACCACCCCTTCTCTGATGCTGCCTCTAAAGCGACGGGCGTTATCTTGCCCGTCGAATCAACTAGGTTATGTGTTGGCACAAAGTCACCTCGTTCTGGCGGTCGGGTATCTCCATTGGGGTGTTTTTTACGGGGACTGCACTTGAGGCAATACTTCGGTGGATGACCTGGATACACATCACGAGTCGTGACTTGATTGCATTTAGCACAGGTAAAGGTGATGGGTTTGGTGTAAATGGTTCTGGTGTGCGCTCGGATGACGAAGGTTTTGCTGGGCATGACGGGAAAAGAGCAAGTATTTACTAATCAATCCAGAATCCCTCAAATCGGCAGGAAGACAACGCCGCGTACTTGACCGTGTGATGGATATTCACATGTCCCTAGTAATCTTGGATTGCCAGAGTATCATGCCCCTTCATTGCCAAGTAATATCCACAGCCGTGTACTTAACTGGTGGGGGAGGACTGGAAAGGGTAGCCCTGTCACTTAAGAGGCTCTAAGCAGAGACTATGATTGACCAGTAATACACTAAATTGACTTGTAATACAGTAAATATCGTACTTAAGAAAGAGCCAAAAGCTCATTCAGGTAGGAACCATAAGAAAGAACTGAGCTACATTTTGCCTTTCCAACTGGCACGCTGAATATTCTCACAAATTGAGCAGGGCTGCAATTTGCTTTTTCAAAACTAAAGAGTCTGTGGCAATCAGGGTTTGCAGGTCGTGATTAACCAGCCAACTGGTTAATGATTCTGTGCGTCTACCTTTCTCTAACAGAAGTTGAAAGGTTAAGGAGCCGCTGCTTTGAAGCAGGTCGTCATTGAAAATCCTATTATCAATTCAGCTTTTTCTGAACCCAAACGACACTTCCGCTTTGATGATGAAGGGATTACTAATGAAATTGTTGAAGCTCGTCGTACTAGTCATTACTTTATTCCCATTGCCAAACCTAAGAAGAAGGGGAAGCAAGCTCAACAACTAGAGTTAGACCTAGGAGAATGGACTTCTGACCGCATAGAAGAGAACAAGTTCATTAACCGAGTCCGCGAGCGCGTCTCCTTATGGCGACGGGGCGGATATGTTGGCGTTACCCCCACGACACGGCGCTTACTGGAATACTGGACAAACCCAGAGCGAGAACGGCGATTATATTTCTGCCAAATTGAAGCACTAGAGACAGTCATCTACATCACTGAGATAGCTAAGAAGCACGGTGATAACTGGATTGATAATGAGCTGCGACAGTTCAATGCAGATGCCAACCCGCTGCTGTTCCGTATGGCTTGTAAGATGGCGACGGGTACGGGCAAAACGGTTGTGATGTCGATGCTGATTGCTTGGCATACCCTCAACAAGATTGCCAACCCTCAGAACCGCCTCTTCAGTGATGCTTTTTTGGTCGTAACGCCAGGGATTACTGTACGCGATCGCCTGCGGGTTCTTCAACCGAATGATGCAGAGACTTACTACAAAAAGCTGGATTTAGTGCCACCAGACCTCATGCCGGAATTGGACAAAGCCAAGATTGTCCTTACCAACTATCATGCCTTTGGGCTGAGGGAAAAAACTAGCGCTGGCAAGCTAACCAAGGACATTCTGACTCAAGGAAAACAGAGTCCCTTTACCGAAACACCAGACGAAATGGTGCGGCGAGTCTGTAAGGCTCTTGGCAATAAGAAAAACATTATTGTTATTAACGATGAGGCTCATCACTGCTACCGCCGTCGTGTCGGAGATGATGACGCCAAGCTCAAAGGGGATGATCGAAAAGAAGCTGAGAAGCGGAATGACGAGGCTAGGCGTTGGATTTCTGGCATTGAAGCGGTTGTCAACAAAATCGGTGTCAAGGTTGTTTATGACTTGTCTGCTACGCCCTTCTTCCTCAAAGGTTCTGGCTATTCTGAAGGCAATCTATTTCCTTGGGTCGTATCGGATTTCTCCCTGATTGACGCGATTGAGAGTGGCATCGTCAAAATCCCCCGCGTCCCTGTGTCAGACGACAACATGAAGGGGGAACTGCCAACTTACCGCAGCATCTGGACTCTGATTCGCGACCATCTCCCCAAGAAAGGACGACGCACTGTAGACGAGAGTAAGTCTACACCTGAACCGAAACTGCCTAAAGAGTTAGAGGGAGCCTTACAGAGTCTTTATAGTAACTATGAAAAGGCTTATCAGCAGTGGGCATCAAATGCTGATGCTCAAGCTAGAGGCATCACATTGCCAGTTTTCATCGTTGTTTGCAATAACACCAATGTGTCAAAGCTTGTTTATGACTACATATCTGGTTGGAACACTGGCAAAAAATACCCGGATGATAGACCTGTTCTTGCTCCTGGAGCGCTAAAACTCTTCAGCAACGTTGAGAACGGGCATTGGACAGCTCGACCAAACACCATCCTGGTAGACAGCGAACAACTGGAATCAGGTGAGGCAATGAGTGCCGAGTTTAAGAAGATTGCGGCACAGGAAATTGAAGAGTTTAAAGCGGAGTATCGAGAACGGTATCCAGGGCAAGACCCAGAAAAAATCAGCGCGGAGGAGCTACTGCGCGAAGTACTAAACACAGTTGGGAAACCGGGCAAGCTCGGCGAACAAGTCAGGTGTGTTGTCTCTGTCTCGATGCTGACTGAGGGATGGGATGCCAACACCGTTACCCACATTCTAGGGGTGAGAGCCTTTGGCACTCAACTGTTGTGCGAACAGGTTGTGGGTCGGGGGCTACGACGGATTAGTTATGCCGTCAACGAGCAGGGGATGTACGAACCGGAATATGCTGAGGTCTACGGCGTTCCCTTTGCCTTTATTCCCTGTGCAGGTTCTAACAAAACCCCCAAGCGAGGTCCGCTGCCCACCCGTGTCCGTGCTTTGGAAGAACGCATTGCCTTCGAGATTACATTCCCAAGGGTTATTGGCTATCGCTACAACATTACTGAAGAGAAACTCAAGCCCAAGCCTAACTTCACCGCTGTTTGTAAGTACACGCTTTCGACGGCTGACCTACCCACTCAGACCGAGAATGCGCCAATTGTCGGTCAGTCTAGCATTCATACGCTGGACGAGTTGCGTTTGCGTCGGGAACAAGAAGTCACGTTCTTACTGGCAAAACTGACCCTGGAAAAATACTTCCGTTACGACGGTACTAAGAAAGAAGACCGACCCGCAGTACATCAATTCGATTCAGAGGTGCAGGCTTGGTTGTTCCCTCAAGTGTTGCAGATTGCCAAGCACTGGATGGAGGAGTGCGTCACCTACAAAGCCAATACTTATCCACAGTTACTGCTGCTCAATGAGTTTGCCCATGATGCCGCCGATTGTATCTATCGTGCGATCGCTAGTGGCGAGTCTAAGAAATCCCTAAAGCCAATTCTGCGACCCTATGACACATTCGGCTCAACTCGTTACGTTGACTTTGACACTGCCCGTCCTGTTTATGCTACTGACCCCAACAAGTGCCATGTTTCTCATGTGGTAGCAGACACCGACTCCTGGGAACAGAAGACAGCGCAGGTACTGGAAGACATGGATGAGGTGGTTTGCTACGTCAAAAATCACAACCTGGGATTCACGATTCCCTACACGCTCAATGGAGAGCAGAAGAACTACATTCCAGACTTCATCGTGCGATTCAATGACGGGCGTGAAGACCGGCTGAATTTGATTGTAGAGGTATCGGGTGAAGCCCGGAGAGATAAAGCTGCCAAAGTTGCCACAGTCCGAACGCTTTGGGTGCCAGCGGTGAATAATCACGGTGGGTTAGGACGCTGGGCATTTTTAGAAATTTCCGATCCGTGGGATGCCGAGAATACGATTCGTGCTGCCCTTAACAGTGGGCAGTTTAACTGAGGAAGAAACTAGCCATGCCAAAAAAGACAACTCAAAACTCTACAAATATTGAAAGCGTTCGCCATAAAGATAAACGGGCTAATATCCCCACAGAGGAATTACGCGATTTTATTTCTGACGAACAGAAGACACCCAAGACAATCCTATATCCTCGTGATGAATCCCTAGACCCGCAGTTGGTGTGGAAGGGGAAAGATGAGCAGGACAGCAGAGAGTTAGAGGTTCCTGCTGTACCGATTTACATTCAGGAAAAGATTCACCCCCAAGCCATCATTGAAGACTTTCGCACCCAAGCTAAAAAGGAGCAGTCTGAACAACAACTCAGTCTGTTTGGTGACTTCAATGGGTTGGAGTTTGAAAAGCTAATTGACTTCTACCAGCACAAAGACGGAGTGAAGTGGGCGAATCGGATGATTCTTGGTGATTCCCTGCTGGTAATGAATTCACTGGCAGAGAAAGAAGGGTTAAAGGGTAAGGTGCAGATGATTTACATCGATCCACCCTATGGGATTAAGTTTGGCTCTAACTGGCAAGTATCGACTCGGAAGCGAGACGTGAAGGATGGTAAATCTGAGGAAGTTACTCGCCAACCGGAACAGGTTAAGGCATTCCGGGATACGTGGGAAAAAGGTATTAATTCTTATCTAGCTTATCTGCGCGATCGCCTGATATTGGCAAGAGAGTTACTGACGGAAACTGGTAGTATCTTTGTCCAGATCGGAGATGAGAATGTGCATCTTGTTAGGTGTTTGCTGGATGAGGTGTTTGGGAGCGAAAACTTTTTTGCTCAAATCAACTTTAAGAGTTCTGCAACCCTGAGTCAAAGTGGAATAGCTAAAACATATGATTACATAGTTTGGTATGCGAAAGATATAGAAAAAATTAAGTTCCGTCCTCTTTATCTAGAAAGAAATATCAGTAATGATAAAGAATACCGATTTATTGATGATTACGCCACTCCTGAAGGATATCGTAGAATCTCAGATAAAGAATTTAATCGGTTGCCGAACTATGCTGGAGTGTTTCGCAGACTCCAGTTAACTTCGTCGGGTTTTACTCCGTCCTGTATTTTTGATTTTACTTTTAGAGGAGTCAAAGCAAAACCGTATGGGGGGAAAAGCTGGCGAACTAATCATAAAGGTATCGAAACATTAATAAAAGCCAACAGGCTCTTTATTCTTGGAAATGTTCCCCAATACAAGCTTTATTACGATGATTATTCTTGCGTTCAAATTGAGAATAGTTGGTCTGATCAGCCCACAGGAACATCGAGAATATATGCTGTACAAACAGCAGAAAAATTCATACAGAGATGCCTTCTCATGTCTACAGACCCTGGTGATTTGGTTCTAGATCCTACATGTGGATCAGGTACTAGTGCCTACGTCGCTGAGCAGTGGGGCAGACGTTGGATTACCATTGATACCAGTCGTGTTGCCCTAGCACTCGCTAGAACTCGCCTGATGTCAGCCAAATATCCTTACTACCTGCTGGCAGACTCTCCTGAAGGCATTCAGAAGGAAGCTGAAATCACAGGACAACTGCCACCGACACTGCCGAAAACAGAAGGCGATATCAAAAAAGGCTTTGTTTATGAGCGCGTTCCACACATAACTTTGGGAGCGATCGCCAACAATCCAGAAATCGACACCATCCATGCCAAGTGGCAGGAACAACTAGAAACCATCCGCACCCAGCTTAACCAGTTGCTCAAGAAATCCTGGGAAGAATGGGAAATTCCCCGCGAACCTCAAGAGAAATGGTCACAGCAAGTAAAAGACTTGCTACAAGAGTGGTGGGAACTCCGACAGCAGCGGCAGCGGGAAATCGATCAGTCAATTTCCCGTCAGGCTGATACTGAAATCCTCTACGACCAACCCTACGACGATAATAAGCGCCTCCGTGTCACTGGCCCGTTCACAGTCGAAAGTCTTTCACCCCACCGCGTCTTATCCAGTGATGAAGAACGCCCCGCATCTGAAGCCGAAGGGCAGCAGCAAGCTTCTGACCAGTTTGAGATTAGGATTATCGAGAACCTGAAGAAAGCTGGGGTACAGAATACCATCAAGAACGAGCGTTTAAAGTTTGATTTCCTAGAACCTCATGCTGGCACTTGGCTACACGCTACAGGCGAGTACACCGAGAAAGATGACACCGTGAAGCGCGTCGCCGTCTCTATTGGTCCAGAGTACGGTACGGTTGGTTCAGACCAGATTAAGGAAGCTGCCAAAGAAGCGGTAAGAGGATTGGGGTATGAACTCCTGATTGTCTGCGGTTTTGCTTTTGACCCTGGTGTTTCTGAGGAATCAAAACGCTTTGGCAAACTCACCGTGCTGCCGACCAAAATGAATCCCGACCTGCTACTGGGTGATGAACTGCTCAAGAAAACCAGTGCTGCCAACCTGTTCATGGTGTTCGGAGAGCCAGATATTGAACTTAAGTGTCAGGACGGTCGGTTAGTAGTGACGCTCCAAGGTTTGGATATTTACGATCCGACCACAGGTGAGATTCGCAGCAGTTCTCCTGATGAAATTGCTTGTTGGTTCATTGATACCAACTACAACGGTGAAAGTTTCTTTGTTCGTCACGCCTACTTTACTGGAGCTGACCAACCCTATGAAAAACTGAAGCGGGTTCTAAGAGCAGAGATTGATGAATCCGCTTGGTCAGCCCTCTACTCGACTACCAGCCGACCTTTTGACCCTCCCCAAGGTAAAGACGGAAAACCTGGGAAGATTGCCATCAAGGTGATTAACCACTATGGGGATGAAGTACTCAAGGTTTATGAGGTGGCGTGAGGAGCGAGCGCTCCCTCTCTAACCCGCTCGACCTGTCTCACCATCCAATAATCTGTCATTTGCAAAACTCAGTATTTTGGCGATAGAGATTAGCAGGAAAAAGTTCTAATTGCTTCATCACAACTCGTCTTGCTACGCGGTCATTATCTCCAATGTACTGAAGGAAGCACTCAGCAATATATTGCCCTAGTTTAACGGGAACTGCGTTCCCAATCATTTGTTCCACACAGGTTTTTGTTCCAAACCATTTGAAGCCTTCTGGGAAAGTCTGGATGTAGCTTCGTTCCAGTGTGGTCAAAGGACGAACCTCACTTGGATCACACAGATCACCCTCATGCCTCTTGTAATTCTTAGGAACAGGTCTGTTCACTCCTCGAATGGTAGGACTAGGTTCATAGATGCTGAAGATGCCTCTTCTCGCATAGCTTCTTGGGTGTCGATAGTAGAACTCGAAATCTAGCTTTTCGCCCATGTAACCATGAACTGTCATTGGAAAAGTAGACTGATTTTTAACAAAATACTCATCGAGAAAACCGTCCTCTGAGTAAAGATGACCAGCAAGAATGAATCTTTTCCGGGTTTGAGGAACTCCACAATAACAGGCATCTAAAACAGTCAAGCTAAGCCCATAACCACTTTCTTTGAATATTGAAAGAGTTTCCGGTAATATCTGGCTTCTTCTTATTCGTTCCACATTTTCCATCAAAAACCATTCTGGTCTCACCTTCGAGATGAGCTTTGCATATGAAAGCGTCAAATTCGCACGACCAAGAGTTTCATCTCTCTTTCCAGCGCTTGAAAAGTCTTGGCAGGGAGGACCACCAATAATCATGTCTGGATTCCATTCTTTAAATCGCCCTACGTCTTTAATATCTGACAAATCAGTTTGAAAGATAGGGTGAGCAAAGTTAGCTGCATAGACATCACAAGATTCTTTCCAGTTGTCAAAAGCTGCTACAACTTCAACGCCAGCATTTTGAAACCCTAATGAAAGACCACCACATCCTGCAAATAAGTCGAGCGCTTTCATAGTTAATCAAAAATGTCTGGTGAGTTGAAAATAATTGCGTCAAAACGCCTTTCGGGGCTTAACAAATTTTGTCCACCGCCGAGAATAATTTCCTTTATCTGTCTTTTAGTAATTCTTGGCTGTGTCAAAACTTCACCTCTCATATATGGGTGCGTTACTTTTCCATTCACAGAAAAAGCTTTATCGTTCCTAGTATCATACGATAATTCATCAATGATTCTGCTATGGTTGATTTGACCATTAAGGCTAAAATCATAAAGCATTCTAAAAAGCCAAACTACCGTTCTTACTTGACGAGTTATGGTTCTCTGCTTGATGAGTTCTTTCCGTGCCACATTTAAGAACAACTGAGCAAAAGCTAAATTACTCCAAACAAAAACATCTAAGCAGTTCTCAGCAAGCTTAGGGGTTTTCCCCTCAGTTTTCCATATTGGCTGCATAACTAATGGTTCTTGTGTGTCCAGAATAGAGAGGATTATCCTGTCAAGAGCAGCACTTATCTTAGACACTGAAGAAAGAATATTTACTCCTTCTTTCCAGTCTTCAATTGCGTCAAATCCGTCTCCAATTAAGACAATTAAGCCTCCTAAGTTTCTTTGAAAATGTCTTGCAATGCTGCAAGCTAAATAAACTATTGTATCAGGTCTAATCACTAATTCACAACCAAACCTATCATCTGTCAAATTGCATGTCGAATTATCTGGAAGTGCTGTTAACTTAATCTCAATTCCTTTCAAACAAGAATTGCTTACTCTACTCAGCGTTACCAAATCAACTCTTGGGAAATCACCTATTACTAATTGTTGAAACGGCACATATGGGCTTTCAAATGAATAAAAAATATCCTCAGAAATGGGGTTTTCTCCATAAAGACTTGTTGTACTGATGCTAGTGTGATAAGTTTGGAGGTTTCCATCAAGTTTTAGATAAATATTCTCAAATCCTTGATACTCAAGAAAAGCTGACAGCGAAGCTGGAAAGGATGAATTGAATTGATTTTTACCCCAAGTGTCTCTTTGAGCAAAATTTCGATTTGAATGATTAATTCCAAAAAGACCCGGGCTTTGATTATCACGCATCGGAGGCTTTAAGCTTGAGATAGTCTCTTAACTCATCTAAGTTATCAAATAGTACTCATTAACCGATGCCTTCCTCAAATTCATCAATGGCTTGAATCTGGTCAGAAATCGTGACGCATTGTTCCAGTAGAGGTATGTTCAAATCTGGCAATAGCTCACTTGAGGCAATCGGCTCATATCCGTGAGTTCCCATAAACTTTGATGGCGTTTCTTCTCGTAAACGGTAGAGTGTCAGTCGATTGACTTTCCACATCCAAACTTCTGTGACTTCCAAGCGCCGGTAAGTCTCTAGTTTGTCAACGCTGCCGCTAGTGATAACCACTTCAATCGCTAGGTCTGGGATGCTTTTCTCTTCCCCTATGCAGTAACATTCGTCCGGTTCAGCCCCAGCTCTTTTTAGCCGTTTCCTGACAGTAGGACTTCCCATTGGAGTATGTTGAATTCGCTTTTTGAGAAGGTAAAACTCTACCAGGGTAGCCAAACGTTTTTTGAGTTTTTCATGCCTCAGGGACGGCGACACAATTTCTAAGACTCCATCCAAGTAGGTGACACGGTAGTGAGAATTGTTTTCCAGTTTGGCTAGCACGGCTTCATACTGCTGCCAGCTCACCTCGCTTCTGGTGAATCTCTCCTCTGGGTCGTCAAGTCCTGCGAGTTGTGGATCGTCAATGAGTTCAAAAAGACTACTAACCATTATTTAAAACCCAATAACTGAAACAGCTTTTCGTCTTTGGTCTGGCGACACTTCCAAGTAGCGTTGTAAGGTTCCCAGGTCATTGTGACCCGATATTTCCTGAATGTGGCGCAGTGGTATTCCAGCGCTGGACATCTGCGTTAGAGCTGTACGGCGAAACGAGTGGGTGCTAACGCCAACTAAACCAATGCGCTCGCAAGCCTTTTTCAGAATCTTGTCTGCCATGAAGCGAGTCATCGGCTGACCTGGGCGACCACCTGGAAACAGAAAACCTGGCTTAACTGAGTAGGCTTGCAACAGTCGAGCCAGCCCTGGCTGGATATCCACCACACGGGTTTTGAGCTTCCCTTTTGTGGTACTCTTCCTGAGAGTTAAGGTTTCACCTTTTATGTCCGTGGTTTGGAGGGCTAACACCTCGCTGACCCGACAACCTGCAAATAGACAGATGCCAAATATCGCTCTATCCCGTGGGGTTACTAACCCTTCGGTAAACAGTTGTCTCAACTCCTCCTGGGTCAGGACTTTTCCTTGTCCGTTGCCATTGACCTTCATAACCCTTGTGAATACTCGCTTCTAACAGATTACACGTTATTATCAGTTTCGTGTAATATCGTCTGAAAGCCTTGATAAACCGTGATTTACCCGGGAACTCGCGCCTCAATTTAGTCCCGCTTATCAATGGCTCTATCACCCCCTCACGAGAGAATCCGGGTTCTGGGCGTTTTTCATGATTTTTTCTTATGTCTGAAGTCTACTCACCGACTTCAGGTAAAGTCCGCGAACGAGTGAATCAATTATTCAGTAGTGTCTGAAAGTCTTTTTAGCTAAACCTGCCCCGGCAACGGCTTGAAAGGACGATTTGACGAAAGCACGAAAGCCAGACTAGCCATGATGCTCCGTCCAAAATTTGAAGATTCGCTGTAATAGTTCAACTTGTGTGCAGCCATAAGTCGCTGCGGCGATTTTGAAATCCTTTTTAAACTCGGCAGTCACCTTGAAATTCAGATTGACGATTTCCCCAGGGTCTGGTTTCTCCAGATTTTCCTTTGTTTGCTTGAGGCTAGGAGGTTCACCTTTGCTGGGCTTACGTGGTGGGGGCGGGGGTTGGGTTGCCATACTATGCCTCTTGTTTACTCAACTTGTTGATGATGCCCTGAGCGACTTCTTCGGCTCGTTGTCTCAAGGTGGGAAAGGTGACTTCAGAAACGGCGCGACCGCTATCGCTTGCCTGTCGATAAGCTGTTTTTTCAGGGATTGAGCCAGCGACAGTGCTATAGCCGGCTTTATGAATGTAAGAGCGGGCTTCTTCGATTTCGTTGTCCCTGTCTCCGACTCGGCAAAGGGCAAAGGTAATTTTGGACTCTGGAATATGAGCCTTGACTAATTCGTGTGCCAACAGGACGGATGGTTTTAAGTCATCAAGGGATAAACCTGTGGGAAGGACAAGCAGCGCCGAAGCGCGAGCTATTTCTAGTGTTCCTTGCATCGAATGCGGTGCGCCATCTAAAACCATCAGGTCATAAACATCAGCGTGTTTGAGCGCTTGGGCAATAGTACGGAATGGTTCGACGGCAATTTCCGGCTGGAGGCAATTTTGCTCTCGACGTTGCTTCCAGTCGGTGCTTGTTCCTTGGGAAATATCGAGGTCAGCAATCTTAACATCCCAACCCGCCGCCGCGTATTCACGGGCAATTAGACGGGCGAGGGTGCTTTTGCCAACCCCTCCTTTCTGGGAAACGACACCCACTAATACGGTCATCTGGCTTTCGTGCAATCGTCCTATAGCGAAATCTTTATATCGTCTTTTCGCTCACAGGTCAAGGACGAATTCTTTAAAGCAAGAAAGCCAGGTTTAACGAAATCGTTAAATCGTCCTTTAGCTCGATTGAGGGAAAATAATACAGGGTGCAGTCCCAAGAATTGGGAAAGAAGAGAAGAATGCGATCGCTTCTCACCTAATCACGCAGTTGTGACAACACTCGTCGGGAATGTCACGAAAGACGACACCAGAGGGATACCGTCACAACAGCAGGAAAACAATATTTCTGAGTTCCCGTCGTGACCAGCTCAAGTCGTCAAATGCACCGAGGTTGACGTAGCTCAAGTCCAACAGCAGGCGACTTTAGAAGGGGATGGTTGAGAGGCGTGAAAGCGGAGAGCGCTCAACTGAAATAGTTTGCTCAAACACCTATTTCAGCAAACTTCTCTAGTAAATAGAGCCACTTTCACCACGAATTTTGTCAGACGGACTCGCTAAAACCTAGGAAGTTACGACCCATCACAATTAACTGGCTGTATCAAGCGATTCGAGGAGGTCACATTAGGAACACTTGCCGTGAGGCTGACTTGACCATCAGGTAACGTCACCCACCCAGTCGCTTCCACTATTGCTGATTTTGTGCCAGGGGGGTTAGTGGAAGACGGTAAGGTTGCATTCCCAGAAGTATTCGACTGACGACTAACTTCAGCCGGAGTCCGCCAGTCTCGCCAACGTGGGTCATCACCCAAGGCTTGTTGAGGAGTAGGTGGCAACCCCCCACGACCCGTAACGACAAAAGAACTACCTTGAACATCTCGACAGGCTTGAGCAATTTCGTCTGAGGCATCCACTACCTCGGTCGGTAATTGGGCGAGTCCTCTTGCCGGGTCAATCCCTGGTGTGATGAGTTCGACTGTGCCACTAAACTCCTCACTTACTCCTGTAGCGGTGATGTCGCTTAAAGGGGTCAGTTGCTCTCTAAAGTCAATGCCAAAGATGCCCGACGCTCTAATGGTTACGTTACCGCCCCGGAAGTCACGCGAATTGGCGCTGATGTCACTATTTTCGTTTGGGACGGCAACCAAGTTGTCTGTATCGATGCTGATGTTGCCGCCAGGGATATTGCTTCCTCTGGCATCGGTGGTGATACTACTACCATTGCGCAACAGAATTAGAGGCGATCGCAGGTTGATATTACCGCCACCACCGGATGTATCAGCTCGAATTCTGCCCCCATTGTTGAGGTAGATGAGATCGGCATCGACAAACAAGGAGCCTGCACTGCCCGTGTTGGAACTGCTGACGGTAACTTCTGCTTGGTCTTGAATGCGGAGGTCTCCGGTTGTCAGAAATAGGTTGCCTCCGGTGCCAGTACCGCCCGTCTCAGCCGCAATGACCGAACCGCTCCCGGTGAGCGTAATGGAGTCTGGGGCAGTAATGGTTAATGTTCCACCGCGACCACTGCTGGAGGTGGAAGCCGAGATTTGTGCGCCATCTTGCAGATTCACCCGCACACTCTGCCCGTTGCCACGAGGTTGAATCGTGAGGTTACCCGCATCGGCAGCCGTGGTGGTTTGAGCGAATAGCCCACTGTCTGCTCCGACCAACTGGAGGTCAGGCGTGTTCACCGTAATGTTGCCAGCCTGACCACGGCTAAACGTTGTTGTAAGCAACCGTCCCCCCTGGCTTAAGCCCATCGTGTCAGCACTGACAGTGATGTTGCCCGCGTCGCCATTGCCAGAGGTGGAAGCTGACAGTTGAGCGTTATTGAGGACTGAGAGCGATCGGGTGGTAATGTCAATATCGCCGCCTCTGCCTACTCCCCCTGCCGAGAGCGTGCTAATCGCATCTCCATCATCAAACAAGACGCTATTGCTTGCCCGAATCTGGATATTCCCTGCATTGCCTTGTCCCTCAGCATCCGTAAAGATTCTCCCTTGGTCTGAGACAGAGAGTGAACCTGTGGTGATACTGACGGCTCCTCCGCTTCCCACAGATCCTTTGAACACTGAGGTAAACACCCCACCTTGGATAAAAGGAGTAGTAGGGGCTGTACCACGAATCTGTACGGAGTCACGCGCGTCAATGGTGACTTGCCCTGAGTTACCTGTTCCACCAACATTGTTAGTATTTACGGCACCCCCGTTAATCAGAAATAGCGAGCCAGTTGTGATCGTTACATCTCCTCCCTGACCCGTAGCTCCTGATGCCACTTGTGTGAAGATACTGCTGGGGAAAAGTTTATTGGAAGATACGCCATCGAGTAAGACGCGATCGCGAGCATTAATGGTAATGTCACCAGCAGATCCCTGCCCATCCGTGTTAGCAACCAATTGACCGCCCCCTGTGAGTGCAAGTGACCCTGTTGTGATGTTGATACCGCCACCGTTGCCAATGCCGGTTTGTCTCACGACATTGAATACACGAGCGTTATCTAAAGAAACGGTATTGCGGGCATTAATATTTACACTGCCTGCATCTCCTCGTCCATTTGTGTCAGAAACCAATTGGCTACCCTCGGTGAGAGCAAGCGACCCTGTTGTGATATTGATACCGCTACTGTTGCCAATGCCGGTTTGTCCTACGAAGTTGAATACATCACTGCCATCATCAAGGGAGACGAGATCGCGGGCATTGATAGTCACTCTGCCTGTATTTCCCTGCCCATTTGTGTTAGAAACCAATTGACTACCCTCGGTGAGAGCAAGCGACCCTGTTGTGATGTTGATACCACCACCGTTACCAATGCCAGTTTGGTTCACGGTATTGAACATGAAACTGCGATCAAAAGAGACCGTATCGCGGGCATTAATATTTACACTGCCTGCATCTCCTCGTCCATTTGTGTCAGAAACCAATTGGCTACCCTCGGTGAGAGCAAGCGACCCTGTTGTGATATTGATACCGCCACTGTTGCCAATGCCGGTTTGTCCTACGAAGTTGAATACATCACTGCCATCATCAAGGGAGACGAGATCGCGGGCATTAATATTTACACTGCCTGCATCTCCCTGCCCATCCGTGTTAGAAATCAGTTCAGTACCCCCTGTAAGTGCAAACGACCCTGTTGTGATGTTGATACCGCCACCGTTACCAATGCCAGTTTGGTTCACGGTATTGAACATGAAACTGCCATCTAAAGAGACGGTATCGCGAGCATCAATATTGACATCACCGACATTGCCCTGCCCTCGGGTGAATAAAAGCAATCGAGTGCCTCTAATAGCAAGTGACCCTGTTGTGATGTTGATGTCGCCACCATTGCCAATGCCGGTTTGTTCCACAGTATTGTATACAGTGCTGCTATCGATAGAGACAGTATCACGAGCGTTGATGAAAACATCACTCGCATCCGTTGGCTGAGATGTATTCGCAACAAAAAGTGTATTATCAAACAAAATTGTCCCGGCTGTGATCGTTACATCTCCAATGTCACCCATGCCATCAGGCTCAGCCGTGCTGAATAATGCGCTTCCATCAATAGTGATACGATCGCCTGCTGTCAGAGTGATGTTGCCCATCGTTCCCTCTCCAAACAAGCTGTTTGCTAAGATGCTGTCGCTAATTGTGATGGAGCCAGTCGCATTCAACTCCAGATCGCCTGTCTGGGTAGCAGGGAATCGTGAATCACTCGGAATCTCAATCCGAAGAGTGCTGCCCAAGATATCAATATTCCGGGACAGAATCCGAATACTCCCCCCGTCCCCTTTTACATTAATGTCACCCCCATTCCTTAACAAAGCATCTGCTCGTGTCACCCCATCCGCTAGGTTTAATTGCCAGTCTTCTTGAGCAGTTGATAAATTGATGGTTCCTGCCCCACCAACACTGCCCAGTTCAACATAGCTACCCGGACTGATTACCCGTCCACCATCCAACTGAACAGGTCCGCCAACCAGTAACAGATTTTGTCTCAGGGGAACTTGTAAACCTGTGTCATTAAAGATGGATTGATTGACAATCGATTGTGCTGCCAGTTGATTGAAAAATAAGGCATTGGGATTAACGTTCAAGAGCTGACTCGGTAACGGTTGCGTCGCATCGCTACTGAACACTTCACCATTGGGAAAGCCGATCTCACTCGCCGTCGTTGCCACAAACGAACCCCCAATATTGAGGGACGCATTCGGGCCAAACAGAATGCCATTGGGGTTGAGCAAAAACAGATTCGCTGTACCATTTGCCCGAATCACGCCATCAATATTTGAGATTGACCCACCCGTAACGCGGCTGAAAATGTTCTGCACATCTACTGCATTGTTGAAGTAGGCAGAACCGCCAGTTGGCACAGAAAACTCGCTAAAGCTGTGGAACAGATTGCCACCCCGCGTTGTTCCACCATCGATCTGAAAGTTGGGGTTGCCTGTAACTTGCGATCGCTCTCCTACTGGCAGTGTTGTATCTCCAACCACTTGTGCGGCTGTTGGGTTAGAGATAAAGAATGCATAGAAGACACTGCCAGGAATGAGCCATTTTTCTAGATGACACCCTTTCATCTCAAGGAATCTCCTGCGGAAGTAGCTAGACTCTATCATTTGATAGATAAATAAAGCCTCTCTAGTGCATCTATCCGTAGGATATTTTTTTGTCTTTAGGCAATATGACATACCACAGCCTACTTTACGACTAACTTATTGAGTCTAATTCGCAACAAATAGCTAAAAACAGCCTCCAAAACCAGGACTCTTGCTAAAACAACGGTATAGCGTTAATTTATGGTTGCTCTTTTAACAAATGAGCAATCATTAGAACAAGATGAAGAACAACCGTAACGGTCAAGCAGAAATACTTAGGGAAGAACAGCTAGAGGAGTTGTTTGGTGTCTTGTCTCCCAAGCACAAGTTGTTGTTTGTAACTTGTTACTACACGCCCTGTCGAATATCAGAATTACTTTAGCTACAAAGAGCAGACATTATTGGTAACTGTATTGTCTTTAGGGCATCTACTACCAAAACAAAAAAGACCAGAGAAGTCAAAATTTTACATAAGCTGGCTCAGATCATGAATGAGGTGGGGTTGCCAGATAAGGGCTATCTCTTCCCCAATTCCACTGGTTGTCGCATGAGCAGACAAGCAGCAGATAAAGCCCTTAGACAAGCTTGTGACTATATCGGCTTGAAAGGTGTCTCGACTCACAGTTTCAGACGAACTGGAATCACCAAACTGCATGACGCTGGAGTACCGCTCCGTACACTTCAGAACCGTACTGGTCATGCGAGTTTAGCTAACTTGGCTCTTTATGTAGAGGTGAATCAAGCTGATGTTGATGCGGCTGGAGAGTTACTTTAATTTTTCTTGAAAGGCTTTCAATCAACTTCCTTAACCTTCTCTAGATGCGCTCACTCCTCGTAGATAACTGGTCAACACTCATCGAATGGCTTAGACAAAGTTGAAGTCTAATTGCAAGCTGAGATTAATTACATTTTCTACAACAGCAATCAAATTACCTTGGTAGCTAATGTCTGACCCTCCAAAAATATTTTGCTCAATTGAGTAGTCACTGGCGCTGCCAAAGACTTGAAGTTTATCGCCTTCTGCCCGATTAAAATCAATAATCCTAGCGTGTTCATTGCTTACCGGACTTGTATAGAAAGCAAACCCTTCACCGAGAACAAAAGTGTCTGCTCCTTTACCTCCGGCTAGAAGGTCAAAATCAAAGTCTGGTGCGGTACCGCCACCATAACCAATCAGGTAATCTTCGCCATAACCACCATACAGTTCATCAATGCCAGAACCCCCATACAAAGTATCGGAACCGTATCCTCCAAAAAGAACATCACTGCCACCATTTCCTAACAAAGTATCATTTCCTTTGTTACCGTACAGGCGATCCTGGCTATCATCCCTGCCGAACAAGGTATCATTACCAGCACGACCATACCCGATTGGGGTATCAAAACCTAACTGGAAGAAATCGTCTCCAAGTGTTCCATAGTAGTATGTTTTATTGTTCGTCATTGTCACCTTCCCTGATTGCTTAAAGTACAGCAACTTAGCGGCTTTGATTAAAGATGTTAGCTTCAATTACAAGAGTCTTGTAAATATTTAGGGAATAAAGGTTATTGCAAACACTTCAAAAAAGCGATCGCACATCTTGGTTCTTGGGGCGACGTAATAAACTTTCCGTAAAACGGACTTTTGTACTAAGCTTGGGCATGACTTGCAAGGCTTATTTATGACTTAGCCTACCTCTAAAACATTCCGTAAAAAAGTCCAAAACCTGAATGTTTGATGGTACAGGTTATCCATATAATCCTTCTAATTTCTAGCAAAATAAGCCGGGTCTTGGTCGCGACGATGCTTAATCGGAATCGGCTGACCTTGTTGATCACCGACCAAGCTTGCCGTTTTTTCGATTGCCTCCCTGAGTCGCTTAGCAGCAAAGATCGACATATCGCGAGGTACATTAATGCGTGAGCGTAAATATCTCAGCGCACCATCAGAGCCAGTCGGCGGCACACAAACAACACCCGTCATCATCCAAGTCAATGCACAACGCAGAGCTATTTCAAACAATTCGTCATCAGCCGGATTGACTCGAATAATATTAGCGCGATGCTTAATTACCCGAATTAGCGCTTCAGCACGGGAGCTTTCCGGTTCTGGGCATTCGTGACAAGTTAAGACAGAGTAATTCTTGTCAATGAGAGAATATACTTAATTTCCTTTTAACGAGAATGATAATCAAACCGAGGAGAGAGGGGGAGAGGATAGCGCTGCTATCCTCTCGGGACTTAAACAAAAATGAAGAGTTAATAGAAGTATAATACTTGCTTAGTAGACGTTTCACATCGAGGTTTATCCTGATGAAAGAGACAACTCCCGCCGCAATGCCCCCTTGCTTCGACAGATGGT
>JAHHIF010000048.1 GCA_019358875.1 Symplocastrum torsivum CPER-KK1 | reverse complement strand
AAACGTTGCTGCGGCGAAGATACTTTGGGGGTTGCCCCACGGGAAAATAGCTCGGTGCCAGGTCCATACTCGACACAAAAGACAAAAGCCTCTTTCCTCACTGAAGGAAGGAGGCTTTTTCGCACGCCGACTTATTGCGGAATTTTCTAGGAATCGAGAATTGCTGGGCTTCTAAAAGAGCGGCGCTTGTTCGATTGAGGTAGTGTTCCAGAATCACTTGAAAGCAAAGTTTGAAATAAAACGTCAATTTCTTGAGAAAACGCTTTATATTGGTTGTATTTATCAATAACTGCAACTGTATTGCTAGAGCCTGGACTGATTGTTTCCATCAAGCTCAAAAAAGCTTTGAGTTTCTCAAGACTCATCCAACTACTCTCTTCATTATTTCTTGAGTTAAGCTCAGATAGGTATAAAATTGACCTGCATAGCCCCATTTTTGCTTCAGGGTTGAGAACTGTTGAGAATGGATAAATTCAACGGCTTCAGCAATCTGTTGCATTTGAGGTATTGTTGTCTCAAAGACTGGAGCATCCCGGCTATAGCGGCGTAAATCATTGATAACTCGGTCATGTAGAGACATTCCTATCTGATACTTTGAGATAACTATCCCTAGCGGTTCAATTGATTCTGCAATTGCTTCTGAAAATTCTCTAACCCGTTTAGTAATTTGTGGAATGCCGTAGGTTGACAACATATCAGGGATTGTTGGAATAATGTAATTTTGCGAAATTCGCAAACCATTGAGTGTCATAATCCCTAAATTCGGCGGGCAATCAATGAGAATATAATCGTACTTATTAATAACAGAGCGAATCCCTCGGCGAAGAATTTCAATTGGGCTAGTGGCATAAAATTGCCCACTGGGGATTGTTGCTAGTCGGTCTTGGACGTTAATTAAATCTAAACTGGAAGGAAGCAAATCTAGGTTATCGACATCTTTAACATTAGATACTTGCCTTTGCAAAGTTTGTTGAAGATTAAATTTCTGTTGTTCTGGCTCAATAGCATCTGTAAATAATTGAACTAAAGTGTGGTTAGTACTGTTGATTTCCTCCCATTTTTCTTCGCCAATTAGCATTAATGTGGCGTTGGTTTGAGGGTCAAGGTCGATGGCCAAAACCCTTTTCAGGAATACTCCAGCTAGCATTTATGCTACAGCGACAGTTGTTGTCGTCTTTCCCACACCTCCTTTGAGGTTTATAAAGGAAATAACAATTGCCAAGGGGACTCTCTACTTTTTCAGATACCTGTCACATAATGTAGTCGTTAAGCTTTACCACTTGAGGAACGCCGCATCGATTCCTTGTTCTCGCCGGATTTTTCCATCTTGTTCAAACCAGTCTATGACTTGCTGATGGGTTAAGTCCTCAATTGCAACGTTAGTATCTTTGGAAATTTGCTTTAACAGCCGTAGAGATGAAATTGTTAATCGAGTCAAAAATTTTTCTGAGGAGGATAGTAGCGCTTTGTCTACATCTGCCGACTCTTCTGGAGTTAGAAATTGTGTAGTCGGTTGCTGAGGTTCAGCCATAAGATAGATATTTCAGTAGTTCGTTCCTACCATAGCAAGCGATCGCTTACTGGAGAAATAGCTCACACAACCTCTTTACATGAGCTTCCTGCTTTAATCAAATAACCACACTGATGTTCGCCATTGTTAATCCAGTGAGTGCGCTCAACCGAACAATCCGGTAGCACTGCTGCAAACATCTCCAACTCATGCCCACACACGCTGGGATAAGATTCAGCAACATTGGAAATAGCACAGTTGTGTTCTGCCAAAATAAACTGATGACCAATGCCGTTTTCTACATTACTTGGTTCTAGAGCATACCACTCTGCCATGTACCCTTCGCCTTTGCGGAGTTCTACTAGCTTAGCTACACGCTCTTGTACCGAACCCGTGCCAACCTTATCGCGATATTCTAGTGCTTTACGTTGCCACTGTTTACGCAAAATTGAACTTGCTTGTTCATGCCCTACAGTTTCTATGAGAGTATCCAGTAGGGAAACAGCAAAATCTTCATAGCGATGAGGAAAGCGATCGCGTCCTTTGCGACTAAGGCGATAAACGTATTGGGGACGCCCCATCCCCACTTGTACCTGTTGATGCTCAAGCAAACCTTCTGTCTCCAAATCCTTCAAATGCCGCCGAATTGCCTGCGGGCTAATCTCAAAGGCTTCGGCTAACTCCTGCGCCGTCGCTTGATCTTGTTTCAGTAAACGTTGCAAGATGTCTTGCTTAGTGGAAGGATGCTGAGTAGTCGTCATCGGCTTTCGGGAAACTTGGGACTGAAAGGCGAGAGGAAGCAATTTGATTTGACTTTGACAATATCGTTGTTGTTAATGTATTTTACAATAGAGTTAAACAACTAGTTTGTTGTTTTAGTCATCAGACGCATCTGTCAGTGGTTGCCGCAGCTTGACGCTCGCCGTCACCCACCTGCCATCTTAATGATTCGCACAAGAACACTCCTAGAACACTGAATCAATGACTGCCACCGTCAAGACACTAGTCAACCAGCCTTACAAGTACGGCTTTGTCACCGACATTGAGTCCGACATCATTCCTCGCGGGTTGAGTGAGGATGTCGTCCGCTTAATCTCCTCCAAGAAGAACGAACCAGAGTTCATGCTGGAGTTTCGCCTCAAAGCTTATCGGCAATGGCAGAAGATGACGGAGCCTAGCTGGCCTCACGTTACCTATCCTGCTATTAATTATCAGGATATTAGTTATTACTCGGCACCTAAGCAAAAGAAACAGAAGCTAGATAGCCTCGATGAAGTTGACCCCGCACTGCTGGAAACCTTCGAGAAGTTAGGCATTCCCCTTTCTGAGCAAAAGCGGTTGTCTAACGTTGCTGTGGATGCAATTTTTGATAGTGTTTCCGTGGCAACCACCTTCAAAGAAAAGCTTGCTAAAGATGGCGTAATTTTCTGCTCAATCTCAGAAGCCCTGCAAGAACACCCAGAACTGATTAAGAAGTACCTTGGTAGCGTTGTTCCTGTCGCAGATAACTACTTCGCTGCCCTCAACGCTGCCGTCTTTAGTGATGGTTCCTTTGTCTTCATTCCCAAGGGTGTCAAATGCCCGATGGAACTCTCCACTTACTTCCGGATTAACACAGGTGACACCGGACAATTTGAGCGTACCTTGATTGTCGCGGAAGAAGGCAGTTCCGTCAGCTACCTAGAAGGCTGCACAGCACCGATGTACGATACGAACCAGTTACACGCGGCTGTGGTGGAACTCGTTGCCATGGACAACGCTGAAATCAAATATTCTACCGTACAGAATTGGTACGCCGGAGATGAAAACGGCAAAGGTGGTATTTACAACTTTGTTACCAAGCGAGGGTTGTGCCAGGGAGTTAACTCGAAGATTTCCTGGACACAGGTAGAAACAGGTTCTGCGATTACCTGGAAGTATCCCAGTTGTGTACTCGTAGGCGATAACTCTATCGGTGAGTTCTACTCTGTAGCGCTAACCAATAATATGCAGCAAGCTGATACTGGCAGCAAGATGGTGCATATTGGCAAAAACACCCGCAGCACGATTATTTCTAAGGGAATTTCCGCCAGCCGTTCCAAAAATAGCTATCGCGGGTTGGTCAAGATTGGCCCCAAAGCTGAAGGCGCACGGAACTACTCTCAGTGTGATTCAATGTTGATTGGTGACACCGCGCAGGCGAACACATTCCCTTATATCCAAGTGCAGAACAATACTGCCAAGGTAGAACACGAAGCCTCTACCTCCAAGATTGGGGAAGACCAACTATTCTACTTCGCGCAACGTGGTATTTCCGCTGAAGATGCTATCTCCATGATGGTTAGCGGATTCTGTAAGGATGTCTTCAACGAACTGCCAATGGAGTTTGCCGCCGAAGCAGACAAACTGTTGAGCCTCAAGCTAGAAGGTAGTGTCGGATAGGGACTAGGGACTGGGGGCTGGGAAAGTATGACGTGTGAATTCAACGATGAACTTTTTTCTCAATCCCCAATCACCAATTTCCACAATTTGCAGAGAATTATTGTTAGTCGAAATGATTAAAGAAAATAGTGAAGTGATTCTGTCGGTTCGCGACTTGACGGCAGATGTCGATGGGAATCAGATTCTTAAGGGATTAAATCTAGACGTTAAGGCGGGAGAAATTCACGCCATTATGGGACCGAATGGTTCTGGAAAGAGTACGTTTTCTAAAGTTTTAGCGGGTCATCCTGCCTATGACGTTACTGGAGGTGAGATAGTTTTCCAGGGGCAAAATTTGCTGGAAATGGAACCGGAAGAACGTGCGATCGCAGGTATTTTTCTCGCCTTCCAGTATCCTATAGAAATTCCCGGTGTTAGTAATTTAGACTTCTTGCGCGTAGCGTACAACTCCCGCCGTAAGAACCAGGGATTAGAAGAAATTGACACGTTTGATTTTGAAGATTTAGTACAAGAAAAGCTAGAAGTTGTCAAGATGAACCCTAGCTTTCTAGAACGTAGTCTTAATGAAGGCTTCTCTGGAGGCGAGAAAAAGCGGAATGAAATTCTCCAGATGGCACTACTAGAGCCGAAGCTGGCAATTTTAGATGAAACAGATTCGGGTTTAGATATTGACGCTCTCAAGATTGTTGCTGATGGCGTTAATCAGTTAACAAATCCAGAGAATGGGACGATTTTGATTACCCACTATCAACGGCTACTTAATTACATTGAGCCAGATTTTGTTCATGTAATGGCAAGTGGTCGTATCCTCAGAACGGGTGGAAAGGAACTTGCCGTGGAATTAGAATCTCGTGGCTATGATTGGGTGCTGGAAGAAGAAGCTGTTGAGGTTGGAGGACGATAACGATGCAAGTTTCTGCCAACACAATTCCTAACCCCGAAGAGTTATTAATCACTGCCTCTGACTCTCAAGATGCTTATCTTATTGAGTTATTAAATCAGTCTCAAGCACTGGGTTTACAAGTAATTGACCCGGAAATGGTAGCGTTGCTCAATGAGTTACGCGATCGCGCTTCGCAATGGGTGAAGAAGCTTACACTTCCCACTAGACGGGATGAAGAATGGCGCTTTACTGATTTATCACCACTAGTACAGGTTAATTTCCAAACCTCTACGACTTCTGCTTTACCGGAATCATTACTAGATGAGTTCGCATTACCCGAAGCACCAATTCGCTTAGCCTTTGTTAACGGGGTTTATGCGCCCCAACTATCATCTTTGGCTGATTTGCCAGAGGGGTTAGTTGTCAGTAATTTGGCTCAATTACCTGTAACTCATCGCTCAAGAGTTGGTGAATATCTCGCCCAGCAACAAGGCGCAACAGAACTATTCACGGCGCTGAATACTGCGGGTTTAACAGATGCCGCTGTGGTTTGGGTATCGAAGAATACGGTAGTAGAAACACCGATTCATGTGTTGTTTATCTCGACTACCGATGAGGTGCCGATTATTTTCCAGCCTCGTTGTTTGGTGGTAGCTGAAACAGGCTCTCAATTGAATGTAATTGAGTCGTATGTCACTAGTGTAGAAGGGTGTCCAGATATTCCTGTGAATCGTCCCTATTTCACAAATCCGGTGACAGAGATTTGGGTAGAGGAAAATGCTCAAGTGACTCATACCCGGAGTCAGAGAGACGCGGCTGATGCAATTCATATTGGCAAAAGTGCGATCGCACAAGCTCGAAATAGCCGCTACACCTGCAATGCCATCACGCTAGGGGCAAAACTGTCTCGCCATCATTTAGAAGTCTTTCAGACAGGTGAAGGCACGGAAACGACTTTAAACGGGTTGACGATGATTGGCGGTGAACAAGTGGCTGACACCCATAGTGCGATCGCTCTCAATCATCCCCACGGCATCAGCAATCAGTTGCATAAATGTATCGTGGACGACCGGGGTCACGCGGTCTTCAATGGTAAGGTGTTTGTCCCGAAAGCGGCACAATTTACGAACGCGGGTCAGCTAAACCGCAACTTACTGCTATCACCAAAAGCCCGTGTTGATACCAAACCCCAACTAGAAATCACTGCTGACCAAGTGAAATGTTCTCACGGGGCGACGGTAAGCCAACTGGATGCCGATGAAGTTTTCTACCTGCAAAGCCGTGGACTGAATGAAGCCAACGCCCGCGAGTTGTTGCTTGATGCCTTTGCGGCTGAGATTCTTAATCGCATTCCTGTAGCTTCGCTACAGCATAGACTGGCTCAGTGTGTTTCATGCAGGATGTCATAGTTGCTTGTTGTTGGTTGTTTGTTGTTTGTCAATAACCAATAACCAACAACCATTAACCAATAACCAACAACCATTAACTGATAACCCATGACGATTGCTCAGGAAAGAACACTCGCTGCCAAAGTGCGCCAAGACTTCCCTATTTTGCATCAGGAAGTCAACGGCAAACCTTTGGTATATCTCGACAACGCTGCCACTTCCCAAAAGCCTCTGGCAGTACTGAATGCCCTACGCCACTACTACGAACGGGATAATGCCAACGTTCACCGAGGCGCTCATACCCTCAGTGTGAGAGCGACAGAAGCGT
This sequence comes from Symplocastrum torsivum CPER-KK1, assembly GCA_019358875.1. GTDB lineage: Bacteria > Cyanobacteriota > Cyanobacteriia > Cyanobacteriales > Coleofasciculaceae > Symplocastrum > Symplocastrum torsivum. The sequence goes on along the minus strand of JAHHIF010000048.1, from coordinate 52,480 downwards.
ATGAAGGCGCACGGGATAAAGTCGCTAGCTTCGTAAATGCTGCCTCGCGGCAAGAAATTGTTTTCACCCGTAATGCCAGTGAAGCGATTAACTTAGTTGCCTATACGTGGGGATTGAACACGTTGCAGCCGGGAGATGAGATTATTCTCTCTGTGATGGAACACCACAGCAACATTGTTCCTTGGCAACTCATTGCTCAGAAAACAGGTGCAGTACTCAAGCACGTAAACCTCACTGAGACAGGTGAGCTTGACTTAGAGCATTTTCAGCAGCTAATTTCAGATAAAACCAAGCTGGTAAGTGTGGTTCATGTCTCTAATACCTTGGGTTGTATTAATCCAGTTGAAGAGATTATTGCGATCGCACACCGTCACGGCGCTAAGGTATTAATCGATGCTTGCCAGAGTGTCCCTCATATGCCGATTGATGTCCAGGCAATGGACTGTGATTGGTTGGTTGCCTCCGGTCACAAAATGTGCGCTCCAACAGGTATAGGCTTCCTGTATGGGAAACTCGACCTACTTATGGCAATGCCTCCCTTCATGGGTGGTGGCGAGATGATTGCCGAAGTCTTCCTTGATCATTCGACTTATGCGGAGTTACCCCACAAATTTGAAGCCGGAACTCCGGCAATTGGAGAAGCGATCTCGCTAGGTGCAGCAGTAGACTATCTATCAAACTTAGGCATGGACAAAATCCACGCCTATGAAGAAGAACTAACCGCCTATCTCTTCAAGCAACTGCACGGCATTCCTGAACTAAAAGTCTATGGTCCACAACCGACAGAAGACGGTAAAGGTAGAGCAGCACTCGCATCTTTTACACTTCCAGGACTCGACTCTAGCGATATTTCTGCACTTCTCGATCAAGAAGGTGTTGCGATTCGTTCAGGACATCACTGCACTCAACCCCTACACCGAATTTTAGGCGTATCGGGTACAGCACGGGCGAGTTTGTACTTCTACAACAGCCGTGAAGATATTGATGCCTTCATTACTGCACTCAAGGACACGATCGACTTTTTCGGCAACATTATGGACTGAAAGGAAACTATAAAGTATCTTCAGTTATGTTTAAAGGGTGGGCATTGCTCACCCTTTCATGTTCTAAAACTTATCCAAGATTGAGATGGTTACTACCTTAACTCAAGCTGAGCAAAGAACTGTACTACAAAACATTAGTTGGCAAACCTTTGAAGCCTTGCTGAAAGAGACAGGTGAAGATAGAGGTTCACGGTTTGCTTATGACTGCGGCACCTTGGAAATCATGACTCCTCTTTACGAACACGAAAATCCAAAAGTTCAGTTTGATCGCTTAATCTTTGCCTTAGTTGAAGAACTTGATATTGAAATAAAAAGTGCTGGTTCTACAACGCTAAAGCGGAAATTAACCAATCGAGGGATAGAACCAGATAACTGTTACTACATCCAGAATGAACCAGTGGTCAGAGGTAGGCAAGAACTAGATTTAGAAACCGATCCGCCACCTGACTTAGCCATTGAAATCGACATTACTAGTAGTTCTGTTAACAAGTTCGGAATTTACTCAGCACTAGGTATACCAGAGCTTTGGAGATATGATGGACGAGTTTTGAAATTCTATCAGCTAGCTGAGGAGCAGTATGTTGAGTGTGAGTTTAGCCTTGCCTTTTCCCTAGTATCGGTGGCTGAGATGAGTCGGTTTATTGAGCAGAGTAAAATTTCTGGAGAAATTGCCTTGCTGAAATCATTTCGAGCTTGGGTGAGGGATAAGATTTAGTATTCTCCAAAACATCAGGATGAAAGAGATGAGTCGTGGCAAAGGTTTTGGCGAAAATAAAATTTTAATAAAGAGTAACTTCTCAACAAAATCTCATCCTTTAAAAAAATTTGCTAGAGAAGGAGCTGACAGGAAATCCTTAATACGCTTCATTGAGGAAAATTGGGAACGTCTTTCAGGGGAAGCTTGGAAAGGTTATTTAGAGAAAGGACGTGGGGCACTTATCATTAAGTTGAATAAGATAGTTCTGCTTGGAGGTAATTTTTCTGTTCAGTACATAGACGAGCGAGAGATATTTCGTCAGGAGATGATGCGTGGACTTTGGGCTGCGATGCAAGCCGATAAAGTTCAAAAGATAGTGAATGAATATGATCCAGAACGACAGGTAGCGATTATCCTTGAATGGCGAGGCAGGGATGGGCATATTAGCCTACGCTACAATTCGACTTCCAGTACCCCACCAGAGAATTACCAAAAACTTGGGCTTCAGGCAGAGGAACCAGCGTCACCACTGAATAAATTACTAGATTTAAGGGCTAGTGTTGAATGGGCTGACCCATTAAACCCACCTCACCCTATTTGTAGACTCATAGCAGAAGATTTCGAGCTTTTTGCAGCTTTTGCCTGGAAGGGTTATTTAGAACAAGGACGTGGTGCCGTTCATGTCCTCTTGGGTAAAGGAGGGTGGGAGGCGTTAGGCATACCAAGCTGGAATTCTGGGGAATTTCCTTTTAAATACTTAGGTGAGTATCAGTACGGCTTGTCCAAATATTTGAAGCAAACTGAGGATCGGAAAAACTGCCAAGAATTAATTTCTAAGTATGATCCTAGCCAAGAATTCGTTCTTGTAGTGGGATGGACTTGTAGTAAAGGATTGATTTTTTTACCTTTAAAAACTGATGATAGAAATATACCATCTGAATGCTATAAGCGGCTTAAGGGGCAGCTAGACGAATTCACTGTGAAGCAGTCGAAGCAAACATTTTCGATATCGAAGGAAAAAACTATTAGTATTTTTGAAGAACTAGCTGAATATAGACAACGCCTCGATTTACCCCCTGCTGGAAGTGAAATAGATAAATCAACCATCGCCAAACTAGAAATAGGCGGTCAAACTTTCTTCGGTATCAATTCTGCTAGTAATCCCCATCCTCGACAGATAACTTTCAAAGTCAATCCCATTACTAAAACCCACGCTGAGGCTGATGCTTTTCAACAAGCAGCGGATGCAGGCATTAAAGGTGGTAAAGCTCGTTTGATTGTGGATCGCGATCTTTGCGCTGCTTGCGGTATAAGAGGGGGTGTCAATTCTATGGCTTGGCAGTTAGGTATAGAAGAATTAGAAACTATTACTCCAAGCGAAAGTAAGACAATAACTGTAAAACCGCCAAACAGAAGGAGCCAATAATGTTTGTATTAGACTTATCAGTTGAAAAATGGGTTGGGAACCGAAATGAAAGTGACTTCATTGAAAACCCAGACTGGAATCAAATAGAAGCAGCCATCCGTGAATTAGACGGCAAGAGCAAAACTTTAGTGACATTGGGAGTAGATGACGAGGCATACATGACTATTGGCGGGGGTGAATCGGGAAATTATGTTGTCTCAGTAACTTTCGATAATATGAGTTTCCATAACTTGGTTGATTTATCAAAACCTAATGCTACAGAAAAGCTAGTTATTGGTGGACAAGAAGGAATTTATCCAGCCAAGATATGTGTTGATTTGCTTCCTTGCTTACTGGCTGCTAGAACATTTACAGAATCAGGCAAACTTGATACCTTGCTTTCTTGGCAAGAAGATGAATCATTAGTAGCGGTGTGAAAAGCAAGGTTTTGGTCAAATCTATTTCTGAATACCAATCATTCAAGTAACAAAGTACTGCTTGAGAATGAAGGCGATCGTATTGAACGAAGAGTCCTTTGCTGTATCAAAGAGGCAAATTGCGATCGCCTTCCCATAGCGATCGCTTTTGAGACTTCTCGGTATCCACCTTAAACACCTCCACAGACGCTTGTAGTTGCTGTGCCACCTCCACAGTTTGCTGCAACGAGTCAGAAATTTGATGCGAAGACTCGGCAGCCCGTTCCGAAACCTTGGCGATCTCATTCATCAAATCCGTCACAACAGACGATGTTTCTACTTGAGACACTGTAGCAACAGAAATCGAGGTAATCAACTGGTCAATCTGGCGAGACACCTCCACAATCTGAGCAAGACTTTGTTTTGTCTCATTAACCAGATGAGTACCTTCAACAACCTGAGATGTACCCAGTTCCATCGCCTCAACGGCTTGACTCGTCTCTAGTTGAATCTTTTCCACGATTTGTTCAATTTCTTTAGTCGCTGCCGCAGAACGGGCTGCCAGTTCACCCACTTCTTTAGCCACTACAGCAAAGCTCTGACCCTCTTCACCCGCTCGTGCCGCTTCAATCCCGGCATTGAGGGCTAACAAGTTTGTCTGCAAAGCAATTTGGTTGATTAAAGAAACCACCTTAGAAATTTCTTGAGTTGATTCACCCAAACGCTTCACTTTATTAGCCGTTTGGGCGACTGTTTCCTGCAAGTTCAAAATCTTTTGCACTGTGCGATCCATTGCTTCTCCACCTGTTTCGGCTGTTGTCGAGGCTGTACGCGCCACAGCCGCCGCTTGGCAAGCGCTATCTGCCACTTCTTGAATCGAACGAGTCATTTGCTTCACTGAATCCAAGGTTCGCGTTGTCTCTTGAGCCTGTTGGAAGGCAACATCTGCCAGTTGTCGGATTGCCTCTTCATTGTCTCCAAGAGAAGCGTTAACCTGAGTTGTTGCTTGTTTGACCTGTGTCACAATCCCTTGCAAGCTTTCAATAATTGCATTAAAAAAGTCAGCAACGGTACCCAACTCACCATCTGTCACTTCAGCGCGAACGGTTAAATCACCTTTAGCGGCTCCTTCAACCTCTTGAATCAAGATAAGCAGTTGACGTCGCAGTTCCTCGCTTTGCTGATTTTGCTGCTCAGAAACAAGATTAACTTGCTCAATGAGCTTGGCTTGGTCAAGAGCATAGCCAATTTGAGCCGCTAACTGTTTAAGTAAATAAAATTCTGGTTGCTGCCAATCCCGACGCTCCGAACACTGATGAACACACAATAAACCAACTAACTCATCACCGGAGAGAATCGGCGCAACCATACTGGCTTTAATTTGCAGGTTTTCCAAGAGCCTGAGGTGAGTAGCGGTGAGGTCGGCTTGATAAACATCATGGGCAATCCAGAGGCTACCCATGCGATAGCCTTGGAAATTTTCTTCCTGAAACAATTGATTGAGATTGTGTTCTGGAGTCGGTGTCCAATCGGAGGAAACGGCTTGAGATGTGATTGTTCCATCCCTACCCTCAGGATTGAAGCGATAAATTAGTACACGATCAACATTTAGGGTTTGTTGAATCGACTTGACTGAAGTGCTGAAAATGTCTTGTGAGTTGAACGACTGACGAATATGGGAGGTAAAGTCTGCCAAGAGTTGTGTTCGCTTCGCTTCAGTTGCCACACTTTTTAAAAGGGTTGCTTGTTCCAGCGCCAAGCTAACTTGGGTGGCTAACTCCTCAAATAAGTCAATTGTCGGCTGTTCCCAGGTGCGTGTTGTAGAACACTGATGAGCAATGATTAAACCCTGGAGCTGTTTGTTTGTCCGAATTGGGGCAATTAAACTTGACTTAACTTGGTATTGTGCTGCAAGAATTTTGTCAGTGTTGTTGTGAGTCGATTCTTCAATGACGTTACTGATGGGATGGTTCAAACCATTCTTCAACAACTCCAGATCACGCTCTGCTATACCAAGATTAGCCAGTTGCAATCCAAATGTTGACGACCAACCAGAAACAACTGACTCTGCGACGACTTCTCCTTCGTTGAGGCTTGGGTTAAGGCGACAGACAAGGACTCGATCTACATTAAGGGTTTGTCGAATTTCTGTAGCGGCTGTGATGAAAATTTCCTCTGAATTGAGAGATTCACGAATACGCAAAGCAACGTTAGAAAATAAACTAACCTGTTTGGCTTCAGCTTTCTGTTCCAGAAAGTTCATGCGACTCAATCGCAGTGAAATAAGTGAGGCTAACTGCACGAAGAAATCAATATCGTCTTGCTGCCAAATCCGTGCTTTGTCACACTGATGAGCAATGATTAAGCCAAGAAGTTGGTCATCTTGGAGAATTGGTACCACCATGTTGGCTTTGATTTGATAGTGTTCCAACAATTTAATGTGGCACGCTGACAAGTCGGCTTCGTAGATGTCGTTAATGACACAGATGCGACCATTTTTGTAGAGTCCACCTTTGCTGTCTTTCATGCAGGTGTCTACAATTTCATTCCCAATCGACTGAATTAATCCCGGTGCAACGGATTCAGCGGTAATAGTTCCATTCCAGTTCTCGTCAAAGGTATAGATAATTACCCGATCAGTATTGAGGATTTTTCTTGCTCCCTCAACGGTTCGTTGATAGAGAGAGTGAAGATTGATCGGTTGATTTTGGGAGGCAATATCACCAAATAATAGCGTTTTCTCAGAGCAAGGCTTTACGGAACTGAGGCGATGGCGATAAACGAGTAATGCGATCGCATTTGCTAATACCCCTGCAACTCCACTAAAGAGCGCTAATTCAAGCAGTAGGTTTTTTTGAAGAATTGGTGAAACCTTTGTTTCCCCTGACTCAACTTGGGCAATTGGTTTGGTGGCAGCTCGGTTTGCAAAGTGGTAGCCTGTTGCTCCAATACCCAATGCAGGAATGATGCTCAAGCAGAGTGCTAAAACCAAAGCTTTAGTACGCTCTCTAGAACTTACTCCGCTGGCAAATAAGCGGTGTTTGACTGCTGGAAAAGTCAAATTCAGTTGGTTTGTCATGAGGATGAAACCACAATTAGTTAAGACAAATGCATTGAGTAAGAAGTCATTTATGTCCGCACCCTACCAAACCGTTGTTTACAAAAGGAAACTATACTATGAGCTTTATACAGGCATAGGTTTTAATGGCAAGGAAAATTTCTCAATTTCTATTGCTTTGCCAGTGCCGATAGCTGGTGCCCTGATGAATTCCTTCAGAGGAGAACCCATTATTATGCTTATAAAAAACTGCTTTGTCAAAGCTGTAGTGGTCAAATAACTAGAGCGCTTTGTGGAGATGCATTCCTAGTCTTACTGCTTGGGTGACGTTGATTCTAAGTGTAAAGAGCGACAAACTTACTCTTGAATCAAAGTTTTACCTTTGTGTTTTTATAATAATTGCGATCGCTCGTCATAAAGTAAAGCTTCTTTAAAGATTTCATAGATTATTGACCACCGATTAAGAGCAATACCTTTATAGGCAGTTTAATTAATCAAAGTTTTTGTTTTATACTTCAGCCCCCTTACTCAGATGAAGTGCTATTCTCTTTAAACTCATTTGAGCGCCCAATGCAGAAAACGCTCTGTGTAGTAGAGTGCTAGCTGATTGCTGAGTCCATTAAAGATCGCATCAAAGGCGTGTTCTGCCCAAGGAATTTCGAGCAAGACGCGGGTAGTCCCAGTTGCACCCAGACGATTGTACATATTCCGTGCAAAGCGTACTTCGACAATATTGTCGCGGCTTCCATGGACTAAGAGCGTTGGTGGGAGTGGGCGTGTTACATAACTTGCAGGTGAAGCTTTGGCGTATTCTTCCGGTAGCTCATCTGGTGTCCCTCCTAAAAATGCTTCCAAGACAGCACGTACATTGAGCGGATCGGGATAGGGTGGGTCTTTGTAGCCACTTGTTAGGTTAAATGGTCCATAGTAGCTAACAACGGCTCGGATGGGTAGAGCATCAGGTTGATAAGCCGCAAGCATTGCTAGGTGTCCTCCAGCAGAACGTCCAAGTAAGGCAATGCGTTTGGGGTTAGCTTCGTACTTAGCTGCATTCTGATAAATGAAGGTTAATGCCGCTTGTACGTCCTCTAATTGCGCTGGAAATTGGTAGCGTGGGGCATGGCGATAATCAATCGCAAAAACAGTGTAACCTCGCTCTGCCATATAGCGATTGAAACTAGCATTTTGTGTTGGGTCACCGTTTTGCCAACTACCCCCATAAATTACGACAAGTGCTGGATATAGTCCTGGTTTTGGAGGCTGGTAAATATCTAGGCTTAATGGCACGTTGTCTGGGGCAGCAAACTGAATGTTAGGTGTGTAGCGGACTTCACCAAGTTTAATGCCTGTAAAGACCTCAGTAAGGACAAAGGGTTGCGATCGCATTTGTCGAGGCAACTTGGGCGATCGCATTTGCTGTACTTCACTCGGAATTTTTGCCATGTAGTCTGCGCCTAGTCCCTCAACCATTGCTGCTGCCATACGCTGCGCGGTTGCAGGCAACTGCAACAGTGGCAGTGCGCTCCAGAATAACCCCAGTAAAGTCGCAAACAAACCTAGGCGATACAGCCAACGACGCTGTCGCTTCACCCGTGAAGACACAACTAGCACAGTGGCAAAAGCGATCGCATTGAGTACCAGTAACCAAGGACTCACTTCTGGCGCACCAACCCCCAACGGAAGTAGGCGCCTTGTGGGAGCGGGTATGACAATCCAGGCACTCAAGAATAGACCAACACTGCATAAAAGCAGGGCAAGAGAGTTGAACAACCTTCTAATTGGATGAGACATCATGGCTATCCTTATCCTCTTCTGTACTTGGAGCAACTCCTGACTCCTCCCCTACTTCTTCATCAACATGACGAACAACTAAATCAACGATCAAGCTTTAAAGCGATCGCATTATGGAATTTTGTAAAGAAAATTCATTAAAACTCTACTGTTTCATCTGCCTTTAGCAGTGACCTCGATATCTGCCTGTAGCCAGGTTAACCGATCATCGGTAATTTATTAAATTTTGTAAAGAGGGGCAAGAAAGCCACCTCAGCCGCTCAGAAAACTGAGCCATCCATTAGTAATTCAATCGGAAACTCAATCGGAGATTCAAATGACTTTTGCAACTGACGATATCACAAAACAAACTCTCGAATCCTTTAAGCGCTTCGATGTTGATACCCAACTCGCCATACTATGGTTTGGTTATTTAGACATCAAAGACCAATTAGATCCAGCGAATGCAACTTCTGCACAAACAACCGCTGAAGCTGTATTCGATCAAATTCAAGCCTTATCGCCAGAAGAACAGCTACAGGCGCAGCGCGATATTGCTAGCTGTGCAGATACTCAGATCAGCCATACCTATAGCTCTTTGAGTTCCAGCGGTAAGCTGGATGTGTGGCTGCGTCTAGCACAAGGGATGGAAAAAGGCACGGTTATTCAGGTACCTTCTGACTACCAACTGCCCACTGAAACTCAAGAGTTTACAAATAGCGTCAAACAACTGGACTTTGAGCAGCGGATTAACTTCATGCGTAGTGCAGTAATCGCAATGGGTGCTAATCCCCAGTAAAACGCTAGATTCCAGAGCGCGTACAAGCTAGCATAAAAAAGAGTAGGGTGGGCATTTTTGTTCACCCTACTCTTTTAATAAACTATGTAATAAATCTAGTGTTAAACAATAAAATTCGGAGTATTTTGTATTTAAATTACTTTTATTTTGTTTTCTGTGTTTAAGATTTTGTTTAGAAATTAGACATCTACTGTCTAAAAAAGATTTTTACAAAAGCATCATAATTAGTTGTAGTTTCTTTAAGCCCTCTTTAGATAAAGAAAAAATTCTGAAGTATAACCGTAAAGAGGTTGGCATCTCCCAATGCAAGCATACAATGGAACTACTATGCAGCCTGACCCTGCCCTTGTTAATTTACCGTCCTTAGAGGAGCTAATCGCTTCTCATCCCCTAACGATTTCTCCTGAGACACCACTATTAGATGTCATTGCCTTAATGGGGAAAGGGGGAAAAACTAATGCTTTGTCCAGTGCTGCGTCAATTTCTCTGGTGGAGACTCAGCACTTAGAAGACGCTATAACAAGGCAGACATCGATCGCTAATTACAAGTGTGCTGCGCCATCGACTTGCGTCTTGGTGATGGAACAAGATTTGTTAGTTGGGGTATTTACGGCACAGGACTTGGTTCAGCTAACCGCTTGTGAGGTGAACTTCAGGGAAATAAAGATTGCAGAGGTGATGACGCGATCGCCAATTACCCTGACTCTCTCGAAGTCCTGTAATCTTTTCACAGTACTATCGCTTTTTCATCAACATCAAATTCATCACCTACCTGTCTTAGGTTCTGAGGGTCAACTGTTGGGAGTGATTACCTCTGAGAGTTTATGTAGAGGGCTATCACTGCTCAATTTCCTGAAATTGCAACAGGTAGAGATGGTGATGACAACCACAATTATTCAGGCTCTCTCAACTAGCTCTATCCTGAGTATTGCCCGCCTGATGGTAACTCATGATGTGAGCTACGTGGTGCTGACCCAGGAGAGGCGAGGTGATAAAGAGAGGGAGAATGGAGCGCAACACCTTGCTCCGATAAAAGACCAAACTGAGTTGCAATCGTTAATTCCAGTAGGGCTAATTACAGAACGCGACATTATCCAGCTTGTCCAACTCTCGCTGCTAGGGCTTGATTTGTCGAAAACTCAAGCGCATATGGTGATGAGGACACCCTTGTATGGCTTGAGTCCTGATGAGTCATTGTGGACAGCCAATCAAAAGATGCTGCACCTATGGCAGAGTGAACACTTAATAGTGTGGGAACAGCCAGAAAATTGGTTAGGAGTCTTCACTCAAGAGGATTTATTGCGATCGCTTGAGCCAATGCAACTGCTTGGCATAATTGAACAATTGCAGCAAACTGTCGAGGAAAACAAGGCAGAGGGCAGAGGGCAGAAGGCAGGAGGGATTTATCCCAATAGCGTGACGCGAAGCGATAGCGACGTAGGAGCGTCAGTGGTAGCAAGTCTACCCTACCCTTCGGGAACCCCTACTCCTTTGGAGAAGGCTGCGCCAACGGGGAACGGGGACGACTTCGTCGAACGAGCGTCTGCCGATGGCACGAGTCATATAGCCGAACCATTGCGGAGCAAGGGTCACAATCCCCCACCGAACAACGTTTTAGGGGTTCCCGTTCAGCAGGGTTTAGAATCCCCGCCTGCACAGAACCTTCTGCCCCTCCGGGGTGCTTCCTTGCCGGGACGCAGGTTCCTTTTCACCGCACCCTCTGCCTTCTGCCCCTCCGGGGTGCTTCCTTGCCGGGACGCAGGTTCCCGGCACCAGCACCCTCTGCCTTCCCTTCAACACCAACGTCTCCAAGAGGAACTCACAGCAACAAAAGAACGTTTTGATCTAGTCACCCAAGCCTCGAAAGATGGTTTTTGGGACTGGAACCTCATAACTGGCGAAATTTATTACTCTCCACGCTGGAAGGAGATGCTGGGCTACCTTGACTATGAATTGCCCAACGAATTGGTTTCCTGGGAAAAAGTCATCTATGAGGAAGATCGAATTGCGGCATTAAAGCTGATAGAAGATTACAACTGCGGCAAAGTCTCACGCTTTCTCGTAACGCAACGCTTCTATCACAAAAACGGCTCAACAGTTTACATCCTTTCACGAGCCACTCACCTGAAAGATGCCAATGACAAAGTGATTCGTATGGTGGGTGCCCATACTGATATTACTGAGCTTTTCAACACTCAGGAAGCCTTGCGCCAAAGTGAAGAGCAGATGCGGGCGCTGCTGAATGCGATTCCTGACCTCATGTTCCGTCAACGAGTCGATGGAACGTATTTGGATTTCAAGGCGACAGAAAGTAATGTATTCATCCCAGCAGAGATAGTAATTGGAAGTAATATCAGCGACTTACCGATATCTGAAGAGGCAAAGAAGCATCATCTGCATCTTCTAGAAATGGCTGTCGAAATAGGGGAATTGCAGACGTATGAGCATCAATTTAAAAAGCCTGATGGCATCTATCACTATGAAGTGCGTATTGTCAAAAGTGGTGTTGATGAAGCCGTCTGCATTGTGCGCGATATCACTCAACGCAAGCAGGCAGAGGCGGCTTTGCGAGAAAATGAAGAGTTTTTACGCAGTATCTACGATGGCGTAGAAAAGTCGATCTTTGTTGTTGATGTCCTGGAGAATGGGGAGTTTCGTTATGTGGGCTTGAATCCGGCTCACGAACACCTGACAGGTTTGCGTTCAGAGGAGCTTCGTGGCAAAAGTCCTGAGCAAGTATTGCCCCTGGAGGCTGCTCAAACTGTGAGTGGGCGCTATCGCGCTTGTGTGGAGGCTGGAGCGACAATTTCCTACGAGGAATGTCTACCCTTCAAAGGGTTAGAGATGTGGTGGTTGACGAGTCTAACTCCTCTACGTGATGCTAACTCCCAAATTTATCGTTTGATTGGGACTAGTACCGATATTACAGAACGCAAGAGTTCTGAAGTTGCGTTTCAGCAGCAAGCGGAACGGGAGCGTTTAGTTGGCGCGATCGCACTGCGAGTACGCCAGTCCTTAGATTTAGAGGAGATTCTCAATACTACCGTTACGGAAGTGCGACAGTTCCTCCAGACTGATCGGGTACTAATTTACCGCTTCAATCCTGACTGGAGTGGGATGGTTGTTGTTGAGTCTGTCACTCCTGGATGGAATGCTGTTTTAGGAACGATGATTTCTGACCCTTGTTTTGGAAAATTTTACACCGAGAAATATCAACAAGGTCGTGTGAGTGTCATTGAGAATGTCCATAAAGCTGGTCTAACGCCCTGCTACGTTGACTTCCTGGCTCAGTTTCAGGTAGTCGCAAGTCTTACAGTACCGATTCTGCAAGGAGACAAACTCTGGGGACTGTTACTTGCCCACCACTGTGGCGAATCTCGGCAGTGGAAGTCTTCAGCCATTGAGTTACTACAACAATTGGCAACCCAGGTTGCGATCGCGGTTCAGCAATCGGAACTGTATCATCAGTTATCAGCCGAACTTGCTGAGCGCAAGCGAGCAGAAGAAGAATCACAAAAAGCAAAAGAAGCGGCTGAAGCGGCAAACCAAGCTAAGGGTGAATTCTTAGCAGCAATGAGCCACGAAATCCGCACCCCGATGAACGCCGTTATCGGCATGACAGGATTGTTGCTCGATACGGAACTCTCACCACAACAACGAGACTTTGCCAAAACGATTCGCAGCAGTGGTGAAGGATTGCTTACGATCATCAACGACATCCTTGATTTCTCCAAAATCGAGTCAGGCAAACTCGAACTAGAAAAATACCCTTTCAAACTGCGTACCTGTATCGAAGAATCCCTCGACCTCCTCGCACCGAAAGCCGCAGAGAAGGGGCTAGAACTCGCCTATCTCATTGACCCAAAAACACCAACCACGATTTTGGGAGACGTTACTCGTCTGCGTCAGATTTTAGTCAATCTGCTCAGTAACGCGGTTAAGTTTACCAAGACAGGAGAAGTCACTGTTTCAGTTGTGGCTAATGTATTGGGGAATCGGGAATTGGGAATCGGGAATTGGGAAGACACGGGAGACATGAAAGAAAAATCTTCCTTGTTTCCTCCTACTCCCTCCCCTCGTTACGAGATTCAATTCGCTGTTAAGGATACAGGTATTGGTATTCCTGCTGAGCGTCTAGGTCGCCTGTTCCAAGCCTTTAGCCAGGTTGATTCCTCGACAACGCGCAACTATGGAGGCACTGGATTAGGGTTGGTCATCTCCCAACGATTGAGTGAAATGATGGGGGGTAGAATTTGGGTAGAAAGTGAAGTGGGTCAGGGTTCGACCTTTTATTTCACCCTCGTCACGCAAGCGCGTGAGAGTCCTCAAGAGAATGAGCTTGATGTTCCCCAACCCCAGCTAGTCGGTAAGCGGTTGCTGATTGTGGATGAAAATGCAACCAATCGTCAAATTTTGACGATGCAGGGGCAGTCTTGGGGAATGGTGATTCGTGTGGCTGAGTCAGGTTCAGAAGCTCTAGAGTGGCTGCGTCAAGGAGAACTATTTGACCTCGCCATTCTGGATATGCAGATGATAGAGATGGACGCGCTAAACCTTGCGGCGGAAATTCGCAAACAGCCCGGATGTCAACAGTTAATCTTAATCATGCTGACCACGATTGGGAAGCCAGAACTTAGCGATCGCATAGCGGGGTCAAATAGCCATAACTTTGTGAAGGATGATTTTCTGGCTTTCCTCAACAAGCCGATTAAACAGTCTCAGCTCTATGATGTCTTGATTGAGGCAATCGTCGGACAGCCCATCAAAGTTCGATCAACCTGCTCAATTTCCTCAAAGATTGACTGTCACTTGGCCCAACGCTTGCCGTTACGAATTCTCTTAGCCGAAGACAATGTTGTCAATCAGCAAGTCGGGCTACACCTACTACAAAGGATGGGATATCGGGCGGATGTGGCAGGTAATGGCTTGGAGGTACTAGCGGCACTGCGCCGTCAGCCTTATGACGTGGTACTTATGGATGTACAGATGCCGGAGATGGATGGCTTAGCAACTGCACGTCGCATCGTTAGTGAATGGTCACTTGCTCAACGTCCTCGGATTATTGCAATGACAGCCAATGCGATGCAAGGCGATCGCGAGATGTGCCTGGACGCAGGCATGGATGATTATGTTAGTAAGCCGATTCGTGTGGAGGAACTCAGTCGCGTCTTGAGCAACTGTCAAGTGATTCAGGAGCGTCTTGTTCCTACGGTTGAAGTCGAGCCAGAGTCTGTAGAAGGAGAGGCGTTTGACATTGCGGCATTTCGAGAAGTCCAAGAAATGCTGGATGAAGACGAAATCTTGATCAAGGTAATTGATCGCTATTTGGAAGATACGCCAAAGTTGTTGCAGTCGATCGCTACATCCATCGCCCAAGAAGATGCATCGGAGTTGGAGTGGGCAGCTCACTCCCTTAAGTCAACTAGCGCCATGCTAGGTGCGAAAAGCTTTGCCCAACTTTGCGGGGACTTAGAAGCGATCGCCCGTACAGGTACGCTTACTGATACACCAGTAAAAGTATTACAGGCGAAAACGGAGTATGAGAAAGTGAAAACGGCTTTGCTGGCTCAACGTCATCAGCTTATCTCAACGTGATAAGCAGAAAGAGGGAAGTCACTTCTTCTAAGATTTGCTTTCTTTAGGGAATCGCGGTTTAGAGGAGAAGTTTTAAATGACTCACGATCACGCTACTCGAACAGAACACGACCACATTACGAGAGCAGAACACAATAGAATCACTCGAAAAAACCTTATTTCCAGTCTCGCTACTGGTTTAGTGATTGGCATAATTGCAGGCGCACCTTTAGGTTGGTTTGCTCATCGAATCTACTATCAACAGCGAGCAGGTCAAGTCTTACTTTGTCGCCAGCAGCATCTAGGTCAACCCGAAGCCGAACTTAAGCAGTTGTGTGGTGACCCCTATTAACCAGGGGGTTTTATCCCATGACATCCTGTTGTACCAGAGTGATGACAACATGATGTCATGGGGAAAGGAATGATTATATTGCAGCATGGCGGAAATAAGTGACCAGTTAACAACAGAGCCAAAACTGAGACGTATAAGCCTTTCGACCTTTTGCCTTCTGCCCCCTTCCTTCTGCCTTCTTGCAATATTCCTTTCCCTTTTACCTTTTGCCCGTACCTGTAGAAATAATTTTGTATTACTAACTCTTGACTGAGGTAAGCCTAAAGGTCGAGAGGGAGAGGCATAATGTGTCCAAAGATACTACTCTAGACCTATCTCCTCGGACAGTTCTTATTACATATGTATGACGGTCATTACAGTAAGTGGACAGACTAAAAAGCTAAGGTTTATTGTTTGTGGTTTCGCCCTGGCAACTTCCACTCCCAAAAGGGGAGCAGACAACTCTTCAAGTTGTGGTTTATTTTTACAGCGACAGATGGATTCCCATTCCCTGCTTCTGCTTGAGTGAGGCGCTTGCGCTTTACCGTAAAGCTTTGCGTCAAGGGAAGGAAATTCTTGTGTTTCCTCCTGGTTTAAACCTTGAAACTAAAAATATTCTCTTAACTGAATCGCCTTGTTGGTTGAATGACCTCGCTTGTGACTTGGTTTATGGTTAAACATCTTGAGTTGGTGGCTCAAACGTCAAAAGTTGAAACTCTTTGAACCTTTGTTAACTATTGAGAGTCTATAGGGGGACAGAGGATAGCCTGACTGCTCGATACTTTAGAGTAGGCTCTTGTTGCACTGCCTGAGAAACCCTTACACTCAAGATGACGAATGACTCCTCTGCCTAATTACCGTCCAAAACAACTCTCTCTTGGTCCCTTAGAGACTGAGATTTTAAATATTGTCTGGGAACTGGGTTGTGCCACCGTCAAGGATGTGCATGAACGGATTTTGGCTGACCCGGATCGGGAGTTGGCTTATACTTCCGTGACTACGGTGCTACGTCGCCTCACCCAGAAAGGTTGGCTAAGTTGTGAGAAACAAGAACGTGCTTTCTCTTGGCAACCTCTAGTTTCTCGTGAGGAGGCACAAGTCATCAAAGCTCACGATCAGCTTAATCAGTTTCTCGCTGTAGGTAACCCGGATGTCGTTGCTGCCTTTGCCGATAGCCTGGATGCAGCAAGCTTAGAGAAAATCGAAGCGATCGCACTTCGCCTAAAAGCGGCACGTCAAGCAAGGGAGGAGCAATAATGCATCTAGTGATGATTCTGATTGCCCTAGCCTCAGCTTGGTTACTCCGATGCACTTGGATTGAACCTAGTGGAAACTGGACAACACGCTGGCAGCGATCGCTTTTATTATTTCTCTTACCGCCTCTACTTCTTCTAATGACAGCCCTCGCTGTGCTTTGCATGGGGCCACAGGGACAAATGATTGGACTGCACACCGACTGGTTCAGCTATTGTCTCGCTCTCGCCTATGTAGCGATGTCCATCTTTTTCGGCTTGCAGTTAGCCGCTCAAGGGTTGCAGTCTGTGCAACACATTCGCAATTATCCCCAAATTGACCTTGACGGTAAGCCAGTTTATCTTGTCGATAATCCTGTTCTGTTCAGTGCCCAGATCGGCTTTTGGCAGCCATCTCTGGTTGTTACACAAGGACTGTTGCAGACTCTCGAACCGGAGCATCTTGAATCGGTACTGACTCATGAGCAAGCTCATCACTACTACCGGGATACCTTCTGGTTTTTCTGGCTAGGCTGGTTACGACACTGTACTTCCTGGTTGCCGAATACAGAAGCGTTGTGGCAGGAACTCCTGGTATTACGGGAACTTCGTGCTGATCGTTGGGCAGTAGAGCGTGTAGATAGCTTGCTGCTGGCAGAATCGCTACTGATGGTGGCAAGCGCCCCAGTAATAGCCTCAGAAAGTTTCTGTGCTGCCTTTAGCTGTGCGGCTCCTCGCAATCGTTTAGAAGAGAGGATTGAGGCACTTTTAGGGGAACCAGAAACATCAACGCCGTCAAGCTCGTGGACTTGGAGTTTGGTTCTCTTAGCGTTGCTGCCTTTGGTTGCTGTGCCGTTTCACACTTGAGGAAAAAAGCGATCGCTCCTCAACGCCATCTTTTTTTAGTGATGTTGGTAAATCAAGCCTAGCCTCGGTTACTCTCATAACTTCTCACTCAAACTTAAGAGGTAAATTTTTGTTACTTAATACTTCTTAATTTATTATTAAGATTCAAACCTAAATTTAAAAAAAGCCAGTTGTCCGTTTAGATCCCGATAGGGATGTCACACCAATAATGCCCTAATTGGAACCTAAATCGTGTCTTTAAATTCCACCTCTGCTCATCCAACCACCACCAAATCCCAAGTAGAACAGCACCCTGCTGTTGAACACAGTTTCCCTAAGTCCTCCTCCGGTTCGTTTGTCTGCTCAAACCCATTAACCCAAATAGTATTGGCGGGCTTGCTCGTTAGCCTATCTGGGTGTGGTTTCCTTTCAAAAACTCAAGCGGAAGCTCAAACGGGTAATCCTGGCTCACAACAGGGAGGGCAAGTCACTCCAGTAGATGTGGCGATCGCAAAAACTGGAACCCTTCAAGAAGAAATTGAATTCACAGGTACCACTCGACCCGTGCGGGAAGTCTCCCTCCGCGCCCAAGTAGAAGGGCGAGTTCTAAACCTGCAAGTTGGTGCAGGTGACTTGGTGAAGCAAGGTCAAATTGTTGCCCAGTTAGACGACTCCTTGTTGATGACATCTGTGAGTCAAGCCCAAGCGGAACTGGGGGCACTGCAATCAGAAGTCGCACGCGCCCAAACTCAGGTGAGCAATGCTCGTGCCTTAGCAGAACAAGCCCGTGTTGAACTCAAGCAAGCTCAAGTAGACGCAGCACGTCGGCAGACTCTTGGGAACCAAGGCGCAATTTCCCAGCAAGAAGCAGAATTAGCACAAACGGCTGCCCAAACCGCTCAACAAACACTGCAATCTGCCCTCGAACAAATCCGTACAGAACAACAGGCAGTAGAAGCCGCAAAAGGGAGAGTAGCAGCACAACAAGCCGCTGTTGCCCAAGAACGGGAACGTCGTTCCTATGCTCTAATTGCCTCTCCCATCAATGGTGTTGTTTTAGAGCAGATTAGCGAACCCGGAAACCTGATTCAGCCGGGAGGAGAAGTCCTTAAATTGGGTGACTTTAGCCGTGTGAAGGTAGTTGTTCCCGTTTCAGAGTTGGAACTTGCCAACATTCGGGTTGGACAGTCAGTTAGGGTGAGCTTAGATGCCTTTCCTGATGATTCATTTGCTGGAAGCGTCACACGTATTTCTCCTGCGGCTGATCAGGCAGCACGTCAGGTGCCAGTGGAAATTACAATTCCCAACAGTAATGGTCGGATTGGCAGTGGACTTTTAGCACGAGTTAACTTTGCCTCCAGCAAGCAAGAAAGAGTTGTAGTGCCTGAAACCGCACTGCAAGAAGCGGGACGAGGAAGAGGAGGAGCAAGGGGGGCAGAGGGTGCAGGGGAAGCAGGAGAGAGGGGAAGTAATATTCCATCCCGAAGTCCTCGTTCTCAACCGACTGAAGGGACAGTGTTTACTGTCACGGGTACAGGTAGCGAAGCGAAAGTACAGGCGCGACCTGTGCAAGTTGGCGATCGCGTCAATGGTCAAGTAGAAATTCTCTCTGGTTTGCAGCCAGGAGAGCGCTTTGTTGCCAGCAGTGGTAAGCCTTTAAAAGCTGGTGAAACGGTGCGTCTGAGTATTTTGTCGAGAACCCCCCAACAACAGGAGCAACAGTGATGCAGAATACTGGAACACCTGGGTTCAGCCTAAGTGCAATCTCGATTCGCCAACACATAGGCACTCTCGTACTTACCGTAGCTGTAATTGTCCTGGCCATATTTTTCATTCCTCAAATTCAGGTCGATTTGCTACCGTCGATTACCTATCCCCGAATTGGGGTGCGGCTGAGTGCGCCTGGAGTCTCACCAGAAGTGGCGGTTGAGGAAATTACAAAACCGCTGGAAGAAGCCTTAAGCGCAACTGAGGGAGTGGTGCAAGTTTATTCCCAAACCCGTGAAGGACAGGTGAGTTTAGACTTGTTCTTCGAGCCGGGAGGTGATATCGACCAGGCTTTAAATGATGCTACGGCTGCCTTTAACCGCGCTCAAGGTAACTTACCTGATATTGTCGAACAGCCGCGCTTGTTCAAGGTTGACCCTTCTCAGTTGCCTGTGTATGAATTAGCCTTGCGATCGCCTTCTTTGGAGGATGTCGATTTACGGGTATTTGCAGATGAAGAACTCAGCCGTGAACTTGGCGTTGTGGCAGGAGTGGCGGCGGTAGACATCGCTGGTGGTGCTGCTGAAGAAGTGTTGGTTCAAATTGACCCTAATCGCTTACAAGCGCTGGGTATCGGTTTGACGGATGTGTTAGATGCCCTTGGCGATCGCAATCAGGATGTCTCTGGTGGGCGTCTGCGAGGGGAGAATGCGGAACCCCTGACACGGACAGTCGGGCGCTTTCGGAATGCCCAAGAACTCAAAAATCTCTCATTTGAGGTACCGACAGGAGGCGGAGAATCGTCCCAATCCCTAGTCCCCGATTCCCAATCCCTACTACCTACTCCCCAATCTTCTCGTCGTGTTTACCTACGAGACTTTGCCCAAGTCATTGATGGTACTGAAGACCAGCGCGTGTTTGTTTTCCTGAATGGAGAACCAGCGATTAAAGTCAGTATTCAGAAGCAGCCAGATGCTAACACGATTCAAGTGGTAGACGGTGTAAAAAAACGCATCGAAGAACTGCGACAGTCGGGTGTGATTCCAGAGGATATGGAATTGGTAGCAACGCTGGATGAATCAATATTTATCCGCAACTCGATTTCTAATGTGACCAGTTCTGGACTAATTGGTGCAGGACTCGCCGCCTTTGCGGTTCTCCTATTTTTGGGTTCTTTGCGTCAAACGTTGATTATTGTCTTAGCGATTCCCCTAGCAACCTTAGCGGCAATTATCTTAATGCAGCTATTTGGGTTGTCGATCAATGTGTTTAGTCTAGGAGGCTTGGCATTGGGTGTGGGGATTGTCGTGGACAATGCGATCGTTATGCTAGAAACCATTTCTGATGGTGCTGGCATGACACCAGGAAAAACCAACCGCGTTCGCCTGAGTCAAGGGCAATTAATTAATCAAGCCGTAAGCAGTAGTCAAGAAGTAGAATCAGCGCTAGTTGCTTCTACCACTACTAATTTGGTCGCCGTGTTGCCATTTTTGCTAATTGGTGGTTTCGTCTCACTGCTGTTTAATGAGTTAATTCTTACTATCAGTTTTTCTGTCGCGGCTTCTCTGCTGGTGGCGTTGACTATCGTACCAATGCTTACTTCACGCCTTTTGGCAGTACGCTGGTCAAGTCGCGCCAGTGAATTTTGGCCGTTGCAGCAGTTTAACCTTCGGTTTGAAGCGGCAACTCGCAGTTATGGGCGTTTCCTAGGCTTGGTGCTGCGTTATCGGATTATTGTTATTGCGATCACGTTCATTGTCCTTGGTGGTGGTA
The DNA here is from genome assembly GCA_019358875.1 of Symplocastrum torsivum CPER-KK1. Classification (GTDB taxonomy): domain Bacteria; phylum Cyanobacteriota; class Cyanobacteriia; order Cyanobacteriales; family Coleofasciculaceae; genus Symplocastrum; species Symplocastrum torsivum. The sequence goes on along the minus strand of JAHHIF010000048.1, from coordinate 31,829 downwards.
GTCTCTTTTTAGCTGGACAAATTCCGCAAGAAATTCTGCCTCGAATTGATACCGGACAAGCGAACCTGAGAGCGCAGTTTCCTCCTGGCACCACTCTGGAAACTAACCGAAAAGTGATGGGTATTGTTGATGACATTCTCCTCCAACAGCCAGAAACTGAGAGTGTTTTTACAACATCAGGTGGCTTTCTCTTCGGTAGTAATACAACAGAAAATGCCCTGCGCGGTTCCAGCACGATTACCCTCAAACCGAATACTGATGTTGAGGAGTTTGTAAAGCAGGTGACTCAGGAGGTGGAAAAGCTAAATTTAGTCAATACTCGCATCCGGGTAAGTCCGGGGGAAGTACGCGGTATTATCCTCTCCAACTCCCCAGTACGAGGTGCAGAGGTTGACGTTTCCCTCCAGGGACCCGATGCCCAAACTCTACAAGAAGCAGGACGTCAAGCACTTCAAGCATTGGATGAGCGGGTTACCTTGGCGCGTTTCCGTCCTGATGCTGATGAACGGCAACCGGAAGTGCAGATTCGTCCCGACTGGGAGCGTGTGGCTGAGTTTGGTTTAACAACTCAGGAGATTGGAGACACGATTCAAACGGCAATTGAGGGTTCAGTGGCAACTGAACTGCAACGGGGAGATCGGTTGGTGGATGTGCGAGTGCAGCTCAATCAGGAAACTGTGCAGCGTGCGGCGCAGTTAAAGCAGTTACCCTTATTTGTAGACAATAATCGCCAAATTCGTCTGGGAGATGTGGCGACGATTGAAGAAGGGCAAGCACCGGGAGAAGTACAGCGGATTAACCAGCGACAGGTTTTCCAAATTGCGGGAAATCTAGCTGAGGGAGCGACGTTGAGTGATGCGATCGCTCAAACTACTGCTGTCTTGGCAGAGTTGGACTTCCCTGAAGGCGTTAGTGTACTCCCTAGTTCCGCAAGCGAGACAAATCGGCAGTTGCAAGAGTCCCTGAAAGTTCTGGGAGGATTAGCGGCGTTCTTGGTTTTCGTGGTGATGGCAGTGCAGTACAACTCGCTGATTGACCCTTTGGTGATTATGCTCACCGTGCCACTTGCCCTTGCTGGAGGTATTTTAGGGCTTTATGTTACCAAAACTGCGATCGGGGCAACTGTACTTGTTGGCGCAGTGCTGTTAGTGGGGATTGTTGTGAACAACGCCATCATCATGGTTGAGTTGGCGAACCAAATTTATGAACGGGAAAAATGCGATCGCCAAGCGGCAATTTTAAAAGCGGCTCCTCTGCGCCTACGACCAATCATGATGACCACTATTACCACTGTCTTAGGCTTATTCCCTCTAGCACTCGGAATTGGAGAAGGTTCCGAGTTTCTGCAACCGTTGGGTGTCGTCGTGTTTTCTGGTTTATCCCTCGCGACAGTTCTAACTCTATTTATTATTCCCTGCTTCTACACCCTGCTTCACGGTTTTCCAGGAGGCAAAAAGCCGTTACGCAAACGCCAGCGACTCATCGTCAAAAAAGAAGCGTTGGCGAAAGCGACTAGTGGCTCACCCCACTAAGGGCAGAGTTGATTTATGGTCGTTAGAGAAAGTTGGGGAGCGGGGAGAGTTGCGGGAGTCAGCTAGCTAATCTATTCTCGCCTCCTTCGTTAATGCGGTTTGCTCGGCTTCCCGTACTGATCGGGCTACAGCAGCACTAGCGCGATCGCTCATCAATCGCTGTTGATCATAGCCAAAGACTAGCTCCCAAGCATCATCGGGATACTGTGCGACAAGTGGCAGGGCAGCATCGTCCAACATCCAGCGCCCGTGTAACTCATCTACCTTAATGTGCAGAGTCCAATAGCTCATTGCCGAGGCTGATAGTCCAAGCCGTTCGCCAGCCGCTTGGTAGTTGCGGAAACCAGATGGGACGGAAAGTTCGCCGTAAAGCAGTCCGCCTATATAGCGCAGGAAGTAGCGCTTGCACTCAGTCAGCAGGAAACTATGATTGATGATTGCCAAAAGCTCCCAAGGTACTAGATCGAAGTATGCCTCTGGTTCGGTCTGCATCCCTAGATCCTCAAGCATGGTCGTAAAGTGGGACGAGTGCTTGCGACCAAGGCGACCGCCGCCGTATTCTTCTAGGAGCAACCGAGTCAGCACCGCTTGGATTTCATTCGGGACACCACCGAGTGTGCGGGAGAGTTGACTTGCCTCGACCAATCCATCAAGGGAGCCAATCGCGACTAAGCGACGATAGCCTGCCTCACCGACTTCGTCGCGATAGAATAGACCATCAGCGGACGGAGGAGGATCGACATCAGCCGCGCAGCGATCGCGCAGTGCCTGACTTATATCCTCTATTCCTTGATACGCTGCCACATCGAGTTGTGCTGCTTCCCACTCCTGCCAAGCTTCCTCAATTTGGTCGCGTACCGTTCTCAAGTAAAGCGATCGCTCGTTGGTATAGCGCCGCAGATCGTCATACCAAAAGAGCTTTAGCCGATTAATGCGATAAAGCACGCGCTGCAAAAAGCGATGTGCACAATCATCTCCGGATGCTCCGGTGTAAGCAACTTCAATTGCCGTAGCAAGTGCCTCTTCAAAGTCACTGGCTATACTCGGCTTTGCAGCCAGTTTTTTGTCTAGATCTTCTGTTTCGAGCAGTTGTATGAATTGCTGCTCTGCGCGATCGTAGTAGTCTGTGGTTGGTAATTGATTGGTGGGCGTACTCTTCGCTTCAGCCTGAGTGCTTGGGAAGGTAACGACGTTGCTCTGCATGACGTAATCTTCTTCATTGTCGTATAAGTAGCTACATTCTCCGTTATCATTACAGTCTGTTACATCTACCCTGAAGGTAGATAGCGGAAACTGGTATTTCTAGGTTTCCTTGTCAATAGGATGAAATAGGAAACTTGATAGCACGACGGCATCTAAGCAAAGGAAACGCCTGACATGTCACCTCAAGCTGAAGAGTTTACCCTTGGTGTGGAAGAGGAATATCAGATCATCAATCCTCAGACACGCCAACTCTGTGCGCGATCGCAGCTAATTTTACCAACAGCTCAGTCAGCTTTGGGTGACGAGGTAGCGAAACCGGAGTTTCGTCTGTCGCAAATAGAGGTTGCGACACCAATCTGTCGATCGCTACAGGATGTACGCGCACAGTTGATACGCTTGCGGGGTGAAGTAATTGCGGCGGCAGCGAAGGAGGGCTACCAAATTGCGGCGGCTGGAACACACCCCTTTTCCCATTGGCAAAAGCAACTGGTTACACCAAAACCAAGCTACCAGAAACTTGTGCAAAATTATCAACTCCTCATGCACGAGCTAGTCACACTGGGCTGTCACATTCATATTGGTCTTAGCGATCGCGAGATGGCAGTTCAAGTGATGAACCGAGCGCGATTGTGGCTGGCTCCAATGCTGGCGCTGTCGGCTTCCTCACCCTTTTGGCTAGGAATGGATACAGGCTATACCAGTTACCGAACAGTGTTGATCAGTCGGCTTCCCATGACAGGAGCGCCCCATATATTTGAATCTTATAGTGAGTATCAAGCAATAGTGCGATCGCTAATCGCCACCAACACCATTCAGGAACCAACACAAATCTGCTGGGACTTGCGTCCTTCTGAACGTTACCCAACGTTAGAGTTCCGCGTTGCAGATATGTGCATGACAATAGACGAATCGGTAATGATGGCAGGACTGGCACGCGCCTTAGTGCGGAGTTGTTACGAACAAGCACTCTTAGATGCACCGTACAAAGCCGTGCGTCCTGAACTGTTGCGTGCTGCTCATTGGAGTGCTTCACGCTGGGGTTTGGATGCAGAACTGGTAGATGTTAACGCTGAGTGTAGTGTTCCAGCACAGAAACTAGTCAAAAAGTTTTTAGAGTTCGTGCGTCCTGCACTCGAAGAATTTGGAGAGTGGGATGAAGTTTATGCAATTGTCCAGGAAACGATGCAGCAAGGGAACAGTGCCGCACGGCAACGGGACTTGTACAAACGCACTGGTTCGTTGGAGGATGTGGTTGATTTTGTTGTCCGAGAGACTGCAAAAGGAACGACGGCACTTTAAGAGTTGGAGAGACAAAAGTCATCGGTTAGGGCGCAGCCGCAAGCTTATCTGTGGGGTGTTGAGACTCAGTTCGCATTGTGAATCTCTAGTTCAACACCTCCAGCTATAAGACTCACAGTTTCAGACTGAATGAGTTCTTTAATCTCTTGACCTTTCAAATCCTTTACATCTTTTGCTTCTGCTACACAATCAGAAAAGTTATGTGAGATAGTGTCACAATAATACTGAACCTCATCGTTAGCATACTTAAAGTTAAATCCTGCTAGTGACAGACCTAAGTCAAGCCCTCCCCCCCCCGAAAATAGAGAAATTGCAGTGGATTCTCTGTTTGACTTGGAGGGCAGACGTAGAGAGTTTATACCAGTAAGGTAATGGTTCAATGAGGCACTTCCGGTTAGCAGGTTTTACTTAGGCATAGGATTTTAGCGCAAAAGCGGTAATTTGTACTACTCTAGCTTGTAATCCACTAGACCTAGTGATCGCATATCTTATCGGTGGGCTTTCCTTCGCTAACTCAACATCTGCTTTTTGCTTAACATTCATACCAGGTTTGTGCTGCCTCCTACTGCTGCCAAGCAGATTGCATATCTCAGCGCTTGGGTTGACTCCAGATAGCCAAACGCTGGCTGTTAAGTATAAGGGGCAGCTAATTTTGTTGAAATTAAGTGTAAGTAAGAGTATGGATTTGAATTCTTTGCTATGGCAGTTTAGGCGTTAGTGCGATCGCTACGAACCTTAAAGTCACTCTCTGAAATTGCTGTGGAAAACGGATTCTATGACCAAAGCCACTTGAACCGAAGCTTTAGACGAGCTTGTAGGATTACTCCAGGGCAATATCAGAAGAGCAATTTTATCCAATACGGTTAAGCCTCAGCGCCCATAGCCTTGATTCTATCTACAATCCACTCCTCTACCCGAAATTCTCGATCTTCGGCACGCGCATGACTTTACTCAAGGACTTCTCTGCCTCTGCGGTCATAGCAGGCTTCGTCACTGTATTAGTGGGATTTACTAGCTCAGCTGTCATTGTTTTCCAAGCCGCCCAAGCCCTCAATGCCTCACCTACCGAAATTGGCTCATGGATGTGTGCATTGGGGTTAGGCATGGGGCTGACGAGCATCATCTTTTCCCTGCGTTACCGGGTTCCGGTCGTAACCGCTTGGTCTACGCCTGGTGCAGCTATGCTAATCACGTCTGCGGCTGGCGTTTCGATGGAAGAAGCTATCGGAGCGTTTCTCATCTCAGCAGCGTTAATCACGCTTTGCGGCTTTACTGGCTGGTTCGAGCGCATAATTAACCGAATTCCGATGTCTATTGCTTCAGGGATGCTGGCTGGCGTTCTGTTGCGGTTCGGGCTTGATGTCTTTGTCGCCATGAAAACGCAGTTTGTGATGACGTTCGCCATGTTCTGCGCCTACTTGATTGCACGCCGTGTCTTGCCTCGCTATGCGGTTGTTTCTGCATTGATATTAGGTATGGTTATCGCAGGAATTCAAGGACTACTGCGTATTGACACAGTACGCCTGCAACTGGCAGAGCCGGTTTTGACGCTGCCGGAGTTTTCGGTTGGTGCGCTTGTTGGCGTGGCATTGCCCCTGTTTGTGGTTACCATGGCTTCCCAAAACGTACCTGGGGTTGCTGTAATGCGTGCCTCAGGTTACTCAGTACCCATTTCTCCACTGATCGGCTGGACAGGGGTTGCAACACTGGTGTTGGCTCCATTCGGTGCATTCGCTTTGAATCTTGCTGCTATCACAGCCGCTATTTGCATGGGACGAGAAGCCCACGAAGATCCAGCAAAGCGTTATGTAGCAGCAATTGCCGCTGGGGTTTTCTACCTTGTGATCGGGCTGTTTGGCGCTACGGTGGGTGCAGTGTTTGCGGCGTTCCCTCAGGAGCTTGTGCTTGCGATCGCAGGACTTGCTCTTTTAGGTACCATTGGCAATGGGCTTGCAGCAGCGCTGACCCACGAGAAAGAGCGCGAACCCGCACTCGTGACGTTTCTCGTAACCGCGTCCGGCGTAACGTTATTCGGTATCGGGTCAGCGTTTTGGGGGCTGGTGGCTGGCGCGTTATCGCTTGCGGTATTGCAGTATGACCGCAGATTTTTTAGGTTGAGTTAAGTTAGCAACCGTAGGCGATCGCTTTTTTTTCTTAATTATTCGCTATTGTCGCCCAATTAAACTTTGAGGCTATAATGCATTCATCAAACCGGGATTTTCTCAAAGTAAGGGTAATTTTGAGAAAAATCAACGTCAATCATTAAATTTTGCGTAAAAAAAGGAGAACCTCGTGGAAGCGCTTGCTTACACTAATTCGTATGCTGCCTATGAAGAAGCAGCCGGTATTGAGTATGACCTTCCGGAGTTAACGCTCAACTGGAATAAAATTCCCAGTTCCGCTTGGCTAAGTTTGGTGTGCATCACTGTATTGTTGAGCAGTCTGCACGTAGCAGATCCAGCAGCGGCTGCCTATGTGAGGACAAATGGTAGTTGCTTGAATGCTCGGACAGCCCCTTACGTTGGTGCGCCTGTTTATACCTGCGTTCGCAATGGAGCTGCACTTGCGCCTATTGTTGGTTCTCAAAACGGGTTCTACAAGCTTTCAACAGGTCGTTATGTTGCTGTCGGTTATGTTGGCAATGCTCCTAGACGCCGTGTTAGTTCTGCTTCAGTTGGAGGTCGGGTTCGCCCTCGCTATAGTGCGGGTACTAGAGCTATTCAAGTGGCTTTGCGTGATAATTACGGCATCCCAATTGGATCTTCCGGTGCTGATGGAATTTATGGCTCTAACACACGAAACGCTGTTAGACAGTTTCAGCAGAGGTCTGGCTTACGTGTAGATGGAATTGTTGGACCCCAAACACGAGCAGCCCTATTTTGAACTAGGCGTGTTGGGGCGTAGAGTTTTGAAAAAGCTTGCAGAAAAGCGAGCAGCTTCGCTGGTGCCGTTGGCGTTAGCCTAGAACGCTTTCAACAATCATCAAAATAACGATTTTTCGTAGGGACAATTCTCTTGAGGATTGTCCTTACTTATTAATTGACTGATGTTCTAGCTAGAAGAATTCATTTGGCTACGAATCAAAAAGCAGCACATCATAAAGTTATGAATTCAAGGCAACATTTGTAGCACTTAGGCTGAAACTTATAGCTGTCGCTATAAAGATTAGGACAGATTTAATGGCTAAAACAACCACGTACTAGTAAACTTTTATGCCCTCTGCCCTTTACCTTCTGCCTTTTGCTATAAGTTCTGAAGATGTCTAATTGCAAGCTTGTCGCGCTATTCTCTCGGAATTGTGCAACTCACCATTCGGCATCGTTGTACCGCTCAAATTCGCTCCATCAAGATTGACTCCACTCAAGTTAGCGCCACTCAAATTAGCACCACTCAAGTTAGCATTACTTAGATTCGCGCCAGTCAAATTCGCGCCACTCAAGTCTGCCCAAATTAAAGTTGACTGACTCAAGTCTATTTGACTCAGGTTTGCCCCCTGTAAGTTAACTCCAGGAAGGTAAACTCCACTCAAATTTAAACCTGCAAGAGACACATGAGGAGCTACCAAGTAAGCGCCAGCCTCAACTGGGTCAAACCCTAAGGGAAAAAGAGTTTTTTCGTTATATAAACTTCTTTGCAAGTTGACATTGTTGAAGTTAGCCTCGCTCAAGTCTGCCTCATGCAAGTAAGTTTCGCTGAGATTTGTCTTGTTCAGATTGGCTCCAATCAGGTTTGCTCCTCGCAGATTCGCTCCAACTAAGTTCGCCTCACTGAGGTTAGCTCCATTGAGATCTGCACCTATCAAGCCAGCAATCATCAAAATGGCTCCACTCAAATCTGCGCCAGTCAAACCTGCAAAATTCAGGTTAGCGCCACTCAAGTTAGTCCCTATCAAATCAGCACCGCTTAAGTCTGCCCCTTGTAGATTTGCAGCTTCCAAATCAGCTTGGCGCAAGTCCGCTGTACTGAGCGTCGCACGACTCAAGTTTGCCTGCAACAGGTTAGCGCCGCTCAGATTGGCTTGAGTAAAATCGGCTCCGCTCAGGTTAGCGTGCTTGAGGTGAGCAGCACTCAAGTCAGCAAGAAAAAAATCTCTTTCTCCTGCCGCATATTTCCGCAAGAGTTCATCAGGATTCATGGTTTCACCTCTGTTGCTTTTTGCCAAACAACAGTCAAATCGGTATCTACGCTTTATGCCACTACAACCTGATGCACCCTTTATTCTCACCTTCGCAGTGGAGGCAATGGGGAAATCTCGATTTAGATATTCTAAGTTGATTTACGTCTATCAACCAACTTAGTTTTAACAGCCTAGCTCTGAATAGTCACAAAAAAAAGAGGTCGGGTAGACCTCTTTTGATTGTTTTCGCTAATCTGCCTATTTGTTGTGTTTTAGGCAACTTAGCTTAGTAGCGAGGAGAATGCGATGCATTACTTAGACGCTGCCATTTCTTGTTGCAAGCGACTCTTGGCTTCTTTGAACTGCGTCGCCATTTGCTTCTGCTGTTCGTCGCTGAAGTTGTCGCGGATTTTGGGGAACATATCGTTCTCTTCTTCCTGGACGTGCTTTAGCACAGCACTCATTAGCTGCTGGACTTTGGCTTTGAAGTCATCAATGTTGGAGGGGTTCATGGACTTAATCTCTTCGAGCATTTGCTTCATCTCAGCCTGCTCGTCATACAGTTCTTGGGTGTCTGCATAGTAGCTGCGGACGGCTGGGTAGACGATTTGCTCTTCAGCTTCGGAATGAGCGGTTAAATCTTTGTAGATTTGACCAAAGTATTCTTGTAGTTTTTGAGGGTCGTTTGTACCCTGAACTTCCACGAATAGAGTATTAACCTTGGCATGATCCATGCGGATAAGGTCGCGAATGCTCATCTCATCATCGCTACGAGTAACGGCACTACCGACGACACCTGACAAAGCTGCCATGGCATCTTGAACACGTCCCCATAGTCCTTGGTCTGGCTCTTGTCCCGTCAGTTCACGGGTACCGAGAATCTCTAGGATACCTTTAAGCTGCTCTTGGTGAGCGCGGCTATCGAAGTTAACGGCGTTTAAAGGAGAGATGGCTGCCATTACGTCAGCACCCACAACTTGAGCACACTTGTGGACGAGTACTCCGCTCATTGTTTGCTTATGCTTGAGTAATTCAAGCTGAGCAGCTTTTTCATAAACACTAAACTCAGAACTATCCATCATTTGCTGAGCTTGTTCAACAATCTTCTGCGATGACTCTTTGGGTTCTGCTTGAACACCGTATTGAACGATTACGGTATCGAGAACACCCATGTTCTTCTGATCATCTTGGATGAAGTCCCGTAGACGCTTTCTAATCTCTTCATCAGTGATGCCTTCAATTAGTTTCTGCTCACTGGAAATGATTAGGTTTTGCATCGCTTTCATGTCAGATAGTTTCTGTGCGATCGCAAGACGCTTTGTATCATCAAGTGTTGTTACCATGTGTACTACTCTCTTAAGGATTCTTAACTTTTATCTCTTCTAACTTTGCCATAGAAATTTGGGTGGCTTCATCTTTCTCTTGATGGATTCAACTCAGAATTGTTGAAATTTTTAATAATCTTAGACTTGGCAACTCTTGCCTTCTTGAGCTTGCTTTTCCAGTAGAGTAGGAGGAAAGTAATTTTGTGTACAACTTAGAGCTTTAAGTAGTCAAAGAAAAAAGGAGAGGTCACGTAGCCCTCTCCTTTTTTCTTGATTAATCTAATGGCTTAATCTGTTTTTTGCCATTTAGATTTTGCTCCTAGAATGAAATATTACTTAGAAGCAGCCATTTGTTGCTGGATCTTGCTCTTAGCTTCTTTGAACTGAGTAGCCATTTGCTTCTCTTGCTCGTGGCTACAGTTACTGCCAATGGCACTAAACATGGTGCTTTCTTCTTGACGAATGTGATCGCCAACTACATCCATCAGCTTCTTCACTCTTGACTTAAAGTCATCCATGTTAGATGGGTTCAATGACTCAATCTCTTTGAGCATCTGCTTCATTTGGGCTTGCTCATCGTACAGCTCCTGAGTATCGCCTTGACCGTAGAAAGGACGTACTGCTGGATAGACAACTTGCTCTTCAGCTTCAGCGTGTGCGCTTAGGTCTTTGTAGATTTGACCAAAGTACTCTTGGATTTTTTGAGGATCGTTAGATTGAGCAATTTCTGTGAACAAGGTATTGGTCTTGGCATGATCCATGCGGATGAGGTCGCGGATGCTCATCTCATCATCGCTGCGAGTGACGGCACTACCGACTACACCGGACAAAGCTGCCATGGCATCTTGAACACGTCCCCATAGTCCTTGGTCTGGCTCTTGCCCAGTCAGTTCACGGGTACCGAGAATTTCGAGGATACCTTTGAATTGTTCTTGGTGAGCGCGGCTATCAAAGTTAACGGCGTTTAAGGGGGAGATGGCTGCCATTACATCAGCGCCGACAACCTGAGCACACTTATGGACGAGTAGCCCACTCATCGTTTGCTTGTGCTTGAGCAATTCAATCTGAGCTGCCTTCTCATAAGGACTGAACTCAGAGCTTTCCATCATCTTCTGAGCTTGCTCTACCATCTTTTGTGCTGACTCTTTAGGTTCTGCTTGAACACCGTATTGCACGATTACGGTATCAAGAACACCCATGTTCTTCTGGTCATCTTGGATGAAGTCTTGTAGACGCTTTCTAATCTCTTCGTCAGTGATGCTTCCGATTAGTTTTTGCTCACTAGAAATGATTAGGTTTTGGATCGCTTTCATGTCAGATAGTTTTTGAGCGATCGCAATGCGCTTTGTATCATCAAGTGTTACTACCATGTGTACTGCTCTCTTAAGGATATTTTGTATTTCAACTCTTCCCACTTTGCCAGAGGGAGCGAGGTACTCCATCCTTCTGTTGATGGATTCATCTCGAAGTTGCTGAAATTTCCCCTAATCCTAGGCTTGGCTACTGTCTACTTTTTTTACCTTTAATCTTTTACAGTTTTAGATTAACTCTCTAGATAGAGGAGCTTTTTTGTTTATTGATTAGCCATAGAAAAGCTGATTGTTTGAACTATATTAACTACAGAAGTATCTCTTGTTACTTTGCCTCTAAGACAAAGGATTATTGATTATAGTATATTGGCAGCGTTCTTGAGATTAAGTGACAGGTAAGTCATCTACAACTTCCTAAGAACTAACTATCAAAAACTATGGCTTGAGAGACGACATAGAATCCTAGCGAACTAGTCGTCAAGTAGTACATAACGCTTCACTCAACGAGAGTCGGAGCAACGCCGGAGATGACTTTGTGATGCAAGAACAGAATACAGGAATGGGAGAACAGGCACTGAACAAGGCAGCAGAGCTAGCTGTATCTAGCAAGCTAAATAGTGCTGAAACTATAGACATCAAGATTAATAGTGAAGTCCTACAGCTAATTCAGGGAGAACTGAATTCACTGACGTTGCAGGGGGAAGGCTTAGTAACGCCTCAAGACTTGCGTATCGGGGAATTAGACCTGAAAATTGGCAAGATTGCGGTTAATCTCCTTAGCGCGGCATTAGGCAAAATTGAACTAACCCAGCCGACAAATGCCTCAGTTCGTTTGGTTTTCACGACAGCAGATGTCAACATTGCTTTGAACTCTGAGTACCTACGCAATCAGGTACGCCAAATAGAAATTCCAACCAGGAATCAAGCGATGATGATTGACTTGCAACACGCAGAGTGCAAGTTACCAGGCGATGGCAAATTCGTCATTAAGGTAGAGTTTCTGGCACATCTGGCAGATAAGGTTCAGTCGGCAGCACTTGAGGTCGCACTCAGGATTGGTGAGGGTGGAGAGTACATTGCCTTTGAACAGGGTCATTACGTCGAAGGGAAAGACTTACCACTAGAACTAACAGCCGCTTTGTTGATGATGATTAGTAAACTCGTGAAACTGCGTGATTTTCAATATGAGGACATAGCACTGCACCTGAAGCAAGTGGATGTAGAAACTGACAAAATTACATTGTTGCTTAATGCTCTCATTAGTCAGATTCCTTCATAGTGCATAGTAACCTTGTGGGCTTGCTTATACCAACAGACAGATTAACTTGAAAAAGCGATCGCCTAAATTGTCTTGTGTCAGGAATACATAACAGGACAACAGGGAAATAGGACGTGGGACAAGACATCGGCGAACAGGCTCTAAGTAAAGCCGCAGAAATTGGACTATCAACGCAACTTGATGAAGTAGAAAATCTGGAAGTTGATATCCGCACCGACCCCGGTAAGTTGCTTCAAGGAGAATTAGAGTCGGTCAAGATTGAAGGTCAAGGTCTAGTAATGCAGAAAGACCTTCGTGCGGAGGAATTACAAGTCAAAACAGGTAGCATTGCAATCAATCCCCTAAGTGCGGCTTTTGGGAAAATTGAACTAACCCGTCCAACAGACGCTGAAGCTCACGTCGTTCTAACTGAACAAGATATGGAGCGTGCGTTTAACTCAGAGTACATCCATGACAAGCTGCAAAACCTGGAGGTGAATGTCAATGGTCAACCACTGACCATCAACACTCAGCGAGTGCAATTTAGTCTCCCCGGTGAAGAAAAGATTGATCTCAAAGCAGAAATCCTTGTAAAGGAAACAGGTGAAACGAAGCAGGTTGCCTTCAGTACCGTACCTCGTCTAAGTCCTGGTGGAGAGAAGATATCGCTCGAAGATGTTCAATATGCTGAAGGGCAAGAGTTATCCCCAGACCTGACGGCTGCCTTGCTAGACAGAGCAAACGAACTACTAGATTTACGCAACTTTGAACTAGAAGGGATGTCACTTCGTCTGAAAGGATTTGATATACAAAAAGGTAGGTTGACGCTTCAATCTCAAGCCCGTGTAGAGAGATTCCCTGAGTCCTAATCTGAAAATAAGGGAGAAGGCTGAGGGCTGAAGGCTGAAGGAATAAGGATTTTCATCCAAGCGTTCGTGAGCTTTCGCCTCATGGTTTCTAACTTGAAAATAGGTGTTATGTAGTAGGGGAGAGGGATAAATCCCTCTCCTCTCGCTTGAATTAGGTAACAATAGTTACTTGTCCAGTCGCCAGATCGTAACGACCACCAACAATTTTTAGTTTGCTGTCCCGAATCAGTCCAGCTAAGATTGTTGAGCTTTCTGCTAACTGTGCAGCCTGATACTGTACATTAGCGGTGACTGCATTTTCTTCAATATCGCCGGTTTTGAATCGGACTCTTTCTACAGCGGGTTTGATTTCCTCAACAAAAACGCCTATTCTTCCGGGGAGTGGGTCATCTGCGATCGCAGCCGACACGGCACCACAACGGCTGTGACCTAGAACGATGATTAGCTGAGAACCTAATACGGCTGTTGAGAATTCCAGGCTGCCTATTGCTGTTTGACTGGCAACATTTCCTGCTACGCGAACAACAAATAAATCGCCAAGTCCTTGATCGAAGACAATTTCCGCCGGAACCCTCGAATCCGCACAACCAAGGATAGAGGCAAACGGATATTGAGCAACAGCAGTTTCTTGCAAACGCAAGCGGGATTGATTTGGGATTTGGCGCTTTTCATCAACGAAGCGTTTGTTTCCTTCCATCAATCGTTTCATCGCTTCATCCGGGCTAACAGATGGAGGTTTTTGCTGAGGAGTACTAGCAGGTTGTTGAGCAACAGCTTGTTGTGCATCCCACAGGAAACTACTACCAGCAGCACTAGCTGCAATTCCAACACCCCCCACACCTAAAAACTTCATGAAATTACGACGCCCGACAAACCCATTAATCCGGCTCATCAATCTTCCTCAAATAACAAGTGCTTAACTGAACAGAGTTTCATCAATGGGAGGAATATACCATTATGAGAGGATGTTATATAAATATTAAGAATTATGAGAGTGGGATTGTCTAGGTGAGGCTGGGTTTTCTCGATGGGAATTGACAGGTTTTAAAGTGAGTACTTTGACAAATCACTCCTAAAAAGCGATCGCTCTTCTATCAGGAGACAATAGAAATAGATTGCCGAGTTGCTTAGGCTACATGAGCTATTGCCTCAATCCCGATTGCCAGAGAGCCAGCAGTAACCCAGTTGGGGAGAACTTTTGCCAGAATTGTGGCTCTAGGTTGCTTCTGCAAAACCGTTATCGCCCCCTCAAACTCATCGGACAAGGTGGTTTTGGCAGAACCTTCTTAGCTGTCGATGAAGACAAACCCTCAAAACCCTACTGCGTCATCAAGCAGTTTTTTCCGCAAGCTCAAGGTATCGCTAATACTCAAAAATCAGCAGAACTGTTTGAGCAGGAAGCAGTGCGCTTGGAGATGTTAGGGAAACACCCGCAAATTCCCCAATTTTTAGCGCATTTTGAGCAAGATAATCACCAATATTTAGTGCAGGAGTTTATTGATGGGCAAAACTTAGCCCAAGCCTTGCAAGCAGAAGGCGCTTTCAGTGAAAGACGGATTCGAGATTTACTCAACAGTTTGCTCCCTGTTATTGAATTCATCCACGCTCAGAACGTCATTCATCGGGATCTCAAGCCAGAAAACATTATTTGTCGTGGCGATGGGCAACTGGTTCTGGTTGATTTTGGAGCAGCTAAGTATGCCACCGGAACGGCTCTCGTCAGAACAGGAACCGTAATTGGATCGGCTGGGTATGCAGCGCCAGAACAGGCTGGCGGTAGAGCGGCTTTTTCTAGTGACTTGTACAGTTTAGGTGTTACCTGCCTCCATTTACTGACCCAAGCTGAACCCTTTGACCTTTATTCGTTTAGCGAAGCGACCTGGGTATGGCAGGATTATTTGACCAATCCTATCAGCCGTCACTTGCGGCAAGTGCTGGACAAGATGGTCAAGATGGCAACGAGTCAGCGCTATCAATCAGCCTCAGAGGTTCTACACGCCCTGAATTCTCCACCGAACCTAGGAACGAGAACACCAAGATTTACCGCTAAGTCTGCTGTCCAGTCACCGCAAGCAGCATCCCCTAGAGTTACGCCGACCTCAACGCTGCAAATGTCGAACTGGAGATGCGTTTATAGTCTTGAGCGTCATGCTGGCTCGATTCGCTCCCTCGCGATTAGCCCAGATGGTCAACTACTTGCCAGTGGCAGCGATGACAAGACGATTAAGCTATGGCATCTCGTGACAGGAGAAGAACTTTTCACGCTTAAGGCTCATACTAAAGCCGTTTATTCTGTCGCGATCAGTTCTGATGGAGAGATTCTTGCCAGTGGCAGTGATGACAAGACTATCAAAATCTGGCAGCTAAAGACAGGGCGCCAACTCGGTACGATTACTCTTGGTAACTGGTTTTCTGGAGATTCTGGCTGTGTTTATTCTGTTGCCATCAGTCCGAATCGAGAGGTTCTCGCTAGCCTCAGCAGTGGCGGAACAATCAAGCTGTGGAATCTGAACACAGGGCGGGAAATTCGGACGATCAAAGCTCGTAACAGTTGGGTTCAGGCTGTTGCTATTAGTCCCGATGGGCAAATTGTTGCGAGTGGTAGTGATGACGGTACGATCCTGTTGTGGAGTCTGAGGACGGGAAAACTATTACACACCTTCAAAGGGCATAGCAGTTGGATTCAGTCTGTTGCCTTTAGCCCAGACGGGCACATACTTGCTAGTGGTGGCGAGGATGCAACGATTAAGCTATGGGATCTGAGGATTAGGCGAGAACTTTGCACCCTTAAAGGTCACACTCAATCCGTTTATGCCCTTGCCTTTAGTCCTGTTCGCTCTGTGCGAGGTGTCGGAGGCGATCGCACACACACACCTCTTCAGGAACTAGCCTTCTCTAGAGGCGATCGCACAACCGAGGCAATTCTGTTTATGTTAGGCGACCAACTTCAAAGGAAACAAGGATTAGGAGTTTGCCAGATGCTGGCTAGTAGCAGCGATGACAGGACGATTAGGTTGTGGGATCTGAATACGGGGCAAGAATTTTGTACCCTCAGAGGGCATCCCAGTTGGATTCATGCCGTTGCCTTTACCCCTGATGGGCAGACTTTAGTGAGTGGCTGTGGTGACAGCATTATCAATATTTGGCGGTGTGATTGAAGGGTATCTAAGGGGGGCAAAAATCGACTTTTGTAAGAGGTCTAATGAAAGCCTAATTCACTCATTCCCCGTTCCCCACTGTCAAGAGATTTCAGGAAAACAAAAAAGCTGATGGCTGATGGCTGACCGCTAACTGCTACAAACTTAATGCCTTATGCCATGAGGCAGATACAACTAGCTAATCACTGCCGCTAGAGTACTCCTTATGAAGGCAGCAGGAGATTAGCCAGTGACGCAAGAGAAAGCAGGACTTGGTGAACAGGCACTCAACAAAATTGCTGAAGTGGCTTTATCAACACAGCTAGATGAAGTAGAACGGTTAGAGGTTCAAGTCAAAACTGACCCAAGCAAGCTAGCTCAAGGAGAACTGGAATCACTCACCATTGACGGCAATGGTTTGGTGATGCAAGAAGACCTCCGCATGGAAAAGATGGAAATGCAGATAAGCTCCATCGCTGTTAATCCATGGAAAGCCCTAATGGGTAATATTCAACTTACTCAGCCTGCAAAGGGTGAGGCTTATATTGTTTTAAGGGAAAGTGACATCAACCGCGCCTTCAACTCCGAGTTCCTGAGTGAACACATGCGTAACCTCAATGTCCACGTTGAGGGGAAGCCAGTCACCATAGACACGCAACGGGTAGATTGTCACCTGCTAGCGAATGGCAAAATCGCTTTGGATGCAGAGATTCTACTGCGTCAAACGGGTGAAACAAAACTCGTTTCCTTTACAACAACGCCTCATATCAATGCGGATGGGCGTGGTGTCTCTCTGGAAGATATCCATTACCCAGAGGGAAAAGAGCTTTCACCAGAACTTACTCAAGCCTTGATGGGCAAAGCTAGTGAAATCTTGAACTTACGCAACTTTGAGATAGAAGGTATCTCATTGCAGATTCATCAGCTTGATGTAGAAGCTGGTCAACTCACCTTGCACGCCGAAGCGAACGTCACGCAATTTCCGTCTGCCTAAGCTTTCAATTGCCTGAAACCGCTCCCTAGGCGGTTTTGACCTATAAAAATCTTAAAAATAGTGAGAGGAACATGACACAGACTCCAAATATCCCACCAATAATCGAAAGTGACGAGAATGAATATCGCGACAGTGGCGTGCCTAGTACAGTAACGATTGCTGGGCATCCTCTTCATCCTCCAATGGTTGTTTTTCCAGTTGCTCTTTTAGTTACAGTAGCAGCCTTTGATATTGGCTATTGGTTGACAGGAGACCCGTTTTGGGCTAGAGGTTCGTTTTTGCTACTCATAGGAGGATTAGTAACTGGCCTCGTAGCCGCCCTGATCGGCATGATGGACTTTATGAAAATTGGTCGAGTGCGGAAGCACACAGCAGGTTGGGCGCATATGTATTCCAACGTTATAGCGCTGGTGCTAACAGCAATCAACTTAGGGCTTCGTCTAGGCGATCGCACTGAGAATATCCTGTATACGGGGTTGATAATCTCAGTGGTTGTCGCGACGCTTCTCGGTATTGGTGGTTGGTTTGGAGGGGAACTGATTTACCGCCATAAAATTGCTGTAATTGGCTATGGCGATCGCGATCAACCCTAGCTAATAACTCGCAATATTTCTAATTCTCAACTGAAGCGCCTGTCTGAGTCTCATATCTCTCAGACAGGCTTCGCATTTTTGTGGGAAAAGACGGTTTGGTGCAGGGATACAGAAGGCAGAAGGCGGAAGGCAGAAGGCAGAGAGCTTTTATGTTTATTACTGGGATACTTGGGTTTTCTAGCTCCAAGAGCTTAGGACGAGACGCTGAGGTGCTTCTATTGTCTTTATTCTCTCGGTAGCGAAAGTGACGATTTACTAAAAAGACTAATCACTCACTGGCATTGTCTGACCAAGATAAGGATGAAGCTTGCTTCAGACAACGTGAAATTACACCCAGTCAAAATCCTCTTTGCTACTCCCTTCTCCTCAGCCATGACTGCACCCATCTCTATCGTCATTACTACCTATAACCGAGAACGTTTCCTCAGCGCTGCGATTGAAAGCGTTCTTGCACAGACAAAGCAAGATTTTGAGTTGCTGATTTGGGACGATGGTTCGACAGATCGTTCCGTAGAGATTGCCCAGCACTATGCCAATCAAGATAGACGGGTGCGAGTGATAGTGGCTCAACATCTAGGGCGAGGGCGTGCGTTGAAGTTAGCGATCGCACAAACTCGTGGCACCTACATTGGCTTAGTAGACAGCGACGACTTACTGGCACCGACAGCATTAGAAGAGACAGCCCAAGTACTCGAACGAGAAGCAAACGTGGGCATGGTTTACACGAGTTACCTAGATATTGACGAACAAAATGCGATCGTCAGCTATGGATATCGCTGCCTTGTACCTTACTCCAAAGACAGGCTGTTGCATCAATTCATGACGTTCCACTTCCGGTTGATGCGACGGAGTGTCTATGAACAGGTTGGTGGCTTCAACGAATTATTTGACTGCGCCCAAGACTACGATCTGTGTCTGCGGCTTTCAGAGATTACCGAGATACAACACGTTAATAAACCCCTCTACTACTACCGTACCCATCCTCAGAGCATCTCCCATCAGCAGCAAACCCAGCAAGCCCGTGATGCACAGCTAGCGATAGCGCAAGCTTACCAACGGCGGCGTAATAGTAAGGCTTCCAAGGTAGCAGGGGGAGTAATATCTTTTGGAGCTTGGTATAAAAAACGAGTGAGTTCTCAAGGGCAGAAGATTGGAGCAACTGTTTCCTCTCTTGCTTCATCCCTTTTGCCATTTACCTTGTGCTTTTTGCCTTCAGTTGTTGCAGCTCAACCAATTGTCTCAGACGGCGCCACAAATACACTCGTTACACCGAATGGTAATCTCTACAACATTAGTGGTGGTGAGCTTTCTGGGAATGGAGAGAATCTATTCCATAGCTTTAGCCAATTCGGTTTAAACCCAGAGCAAACGGCTAACTTCCTCTCGAATCCATCAATCTTGAATATCTTAGGGCGCGTCACGGGTAGTAACGCCTCAATTATTAATGGTTTGATTCAAGTCAGTGGCGGTAATTCCAACCTTTTCTTGATGAATCCCGCAGGAATTGTATTTGGCTCAAACGCCCAGCTCAATGTTCCAGCTTCTTTCACGGCTACAACCGCTACGGGTATTGGCTTAGATGGCGGTTGGTTTAAGGCACTTGGAACCAATAACTACAGCAGCTTAGTTGGTACTCCCAATGCGTTTCGATTTGCCACTTCTCAAGCTGGGGTGATTGTCAACTCTGGCAACTTAGCTCTTCCCTCTGGGGAGAATCTAGCGCTGATTGGGGGAACAGTTGTTAGTACTGGTAGCTTGCAAGCACCAGCCGGGAACATTACTGTCACCTCTGTACCGGGAAGCAGTTGGTTACGTCTGAGCCAAAACGGGCAAATTCTCAGTTTGGAGGTGAAGCCGCCGACGAATGGAGAGGGTAATCTTTTATCTATTACACCGTTGATGTTGCCCCAATTGCTTACAGGTGATGCAGCTAATCTAGCGATGGGTGTAACCGTTAATGATTCAGGACAGGCGCAACTTACAAGTTCGGGGGTTGGGATAGAAGTAGGTGATGTTGTTACCAATCAATTGAATAGTGGAACAGCAACACTCTCGGCTCAAAATAATCTTTCTTTAATTGAGAGCAACTTAGTAACCAGTGGAGATATGAATCTGCTGGCACAGGATACGGTATTTGTGCGAGATAGTATCGCTAATCCTTTTCTTACCCAAGCAGGAGGAAATCTCTATATTCAGGGAAATCAAGGCATCAATATCCTCGCGCTGAATCATCTTACCCAAAAAGCCTTTCTTAGCGGTGGTGACCTCAGTCTAGTTAGTAATGGAATTATTTCTGGAGATGCACATTATGCCAGCGGTGGTCGTTTCTCTGTTCTCAATTTGAGTGGTGGTGGTGGTAATTTTGTCAGTTATTTTGACCCTATTATTAGCTCGACTGAGGATGTTGTTTTCGGTAACTATACAGGTGTTTCCCTAAAGGTAGAAACGTTAGGGAGTATTACTGTTACTGGAGATATTGTTATTACTGGTGAGGATTTTAATCTTGCTAATTTTTGTGGTGGGCAGATTGGTTCTATTAAACCCGTGCAGCATATTGCCCAGCAAAAGAGTACCGCTAAAGCTAGTTCACGACTCAAAAGTAATACTCAACGTGATTCTGATTACTTACTTAGCCAATCCACTTGCTCAGATGATGCGATCGCTTTAGGAACACAGCCAACTCTCATTTTACGAGCTGGCTTAGATGTCCTACAAGAAACTAATTTTAACTATCCAGGTACAACCTTTGCTGAGGTTCCTCCTGATTCTCCCGGATTTGGATTTCCCCCAACGGTTTTTAGCGCAACTGACGAAACGTCTGTGCCAGGAAATGTCATAGTTGACGGCGATATCAATGTTGGTGTTACTACCGGATATGGTACTCCAATCCGAACAGGTGGTTCGGTAACTATTAGTGCTACAACAGGTGATATTCAAACTGGCGATATCAATACTTTTGGCAATAGTTTTTCCGTCTTCAATGGTACGGGGGGTAATGTTTCCTTACAAGCAGGCGGTAATATCTCCACAGGTGTAATTAATACTTCTGGTAACAGTGACTTTAGCCAAACGGCTCAAGGAGGTGAAGTACGCTTAGAAGCAGGAGGTAACATTCTCTTTGACAGTATCAACGCTCAAGGAATCAACACCTTTACTGGTGGTGGAGTTATCGGTGGTGGAGTCGCCAGAGGAGGGGATGTCATCCTGACAAGTAACGGAGTTATTCAAGGAACAGGAGCCACAGCAGGTAACACGATCAATACTCGAGGACGAACTCAAGGCGGTTCAGTTACGATTCAACATGATGGTGGAATAGACAATGTACCGTTTACTATCGGTGATGCAACGAACAACGGGACGGCTGGCGCAATTACAACAGGGACGGTAACGGCACCAGTTGGAGAGGAATTTCCCACTCCTGGTTTAGATACGCGGGGGGCTACTCCGGGAGTTGATGGAGTTCAGATAACTTTTGTCAATACTGAACCGACGCTAACCGTCAATCAACAGCTACCTGATGTTCAACAAAATCAGTTCGTTAGCTTCACCTTTGCCGATTTAGACGCTTTGGTGGCTGATATCGATGGAGATAACACATCTATTGTTCTCGATGCGATCGCAACTGGAACACTCACAAGAAATGGTATACCCCTAGCTCCAGGAGATATTATTTTGCCAGGTGATACTTTGATCTATACGCCGCCACCGGATGCTACGGGTCAACTCTCACCGTTTAGTATTGTTGCAAGCGATCGCGTTTCCTTATCAGCGCCACAACAGGTAAGCATCAATGTAAGTGCGTTGCCACCAGATACGCCGCCAGATACTCCACCAGATACTCCACCAGATACCCCAGCCGATACTCCACCAGATACTCCACCCGATACCCCACAAGATAATCCACAAGATAATCCACTTCCAGAAGAGACTCCCTTACAAAAACTACCCCTAATTAGCGACCTACCCCGCCTTGAAATTGACTCGGTTGTGGCTCAACTAGAGGAATCATTCACGCGCCAGTTCGAGCAATATTTCGGACAGTCTCCTCAGACACCAATCACTAGCCTGGATGAGGCGCGTGAAATTCTGAACGAAATTGAGAAAGCCACTGGTATCAAACCCGCAATACTCTATGTCACATTTGTGCCTCAGACAATTGCCTCTTTATCAGAGCAGTCAACACAAAGCCCAGAAAATCCTCTACGGCAAGATAACGACCAACTCGAATTGGTGATGGTAACAGCTAAAGGAACACCTGTTCGCAAGCGGGTTGCAGGGGCGACTCGCGCACAAGTCCTCAAGGTTGCTCAAGACTTTCGAGGTCAAGTCACTAACTTCAGACGCCCGACTGGCTACCTCGCTTCAGCCAAACAACTTTACCAATGGCTAGTTGCCCCCTTAGAGTCGGACTTACAAACGCGAGAAATTCAAAACCTCGTCTTCCTCCTGGATACTGGCTTGCGCTCCCTACCTGTTGCTGCCTTCCATGATGAAAAAGGCTTTCTAATTGAGCGTTACAGTGTTGGTTTGATGCCAAGTCTTAGCCTCACTGATACCCGCTACAAGGACATCAAAGAGTCGCAAGTACTGGCAATGGGAGCCGAAAAATTTACAGACCAACCTTCTTTACCTGCTGTACCCATAGAAGTGTCAACCATTGCAGAGCGACTGTGGCAGGGTAAGTCCTTCTTGAATGATGCTTTTACTCTAGAAAACTTGATGCGATCGCGGCAGCAACACCCATTTGGTATTATCCACCTAGCAACCCACGGCGACTTTCAGCCAGGTGCGCCAAGTAACTCCTATATCCAGCTATGGGACACCAAGCTGCGCCTCAATCAACTGCGGCAACTGGGCTGGAATAACCCAGCAGTAGAGCTATTGGTTCTCAGTGCCTGTCGTTCAGCTTTGGGGAATGAGGAAGCAGAATTAGGCTTTGCGGGGTTATCGGTACTAGCAGGAGTCAAATCATCACTAGCCAGTCTCTGGTACGTCAGCGATCAAGGGACATTGGGACTAATGACAGGGTTTTACGAGCAGTTGAAGAGCGCCCCAATTAAAGCCGAAGCACTCCGACGAGCGCAAGTAGCAATGCTCAAAAAAGAGGTGCGCTTGGAGGGGGGTAAACTCCGCACTCCTGGCGCAGATGTTCCCTTACCGCCAGAATTGGCAGCCTTGGATGATCAAACACTTGAGCATCCATATTATTGGTCGGCTTTCACGATGATTGGTAATCCTTGGTAATAAGGAAAAAGGGAAAGGATTAAAGGGTTTGAAAATTGCCCTTTCACCTTTCCCAACCTTAGAATGTCATCAACAAAACGATGTTGCGATCGCTTATTAGGAAAGCCCAATTGTTTGTTGGTTATTTGCTATTTGTATTCTTTAACGAACAACAAATAGCAAACAACAATCTTCTATTCTTCAGCAGCCGTTTCTTGAGGAGTTTCAGTCACTGAATCCTCAGTTTCGGTAGCTGAATCCTCAGTTTCATCAACTGTTTCTGACGGTGTCTCTTCAAGTACTGGCGGCTTCGGTTTGGTCGGCTTTGGCCCCCGCATCAAGGCTGGATTCACGCTAGTTGGACGCGACTCCTGTTGGTTACCTTTACCTTTTCCCTTTCTTCTATCTTGCTTCTGGAAAGATCGTCCAGTTGTTGAGTCAGAACGATCTTCAGTAGGGCGTCCTTGCCCTTTGACCTCTTCGCCACTATCGCTCTTAGGAGCAATAGTTTGACGCTCGGATCGCTTTATGGGTTTTTCTACCATAACTTGAATACTCCGGTTCCTTGTATCAGATAGTCCACTCAATCATGTTTTATGCTAGCGCTTAAGCTACAACTCCCTGCTATCTTCAGGAAAAGACTTAAGTTGAATGGCAGTGACTTAAGGAAGGTAGGGCAGAAATTACTCCCTCATCTCCCTTAACGAGAGTGCCATTCGACCTGAATTAAGGCGTTTGCACCAACTGAGCTTGCCTAGAAGCAATGCTTGCGCCAGCGCGTTTACTAAGTTCTTGTGATACAAAATCAGGCACTTTGGCTTCTGCTCCCTTCGCCAGACAGCAATCTAACACCGCTAGTAAGAAACCTTGAATTGCTACGGGTGCCCCTGGTATGGCGGCTGTCTGAGCGAGAAATTTTCGCCACTGTCCCTGGTTTTTGCCGTAATGCTCTAACAACTGCAAAGCTGCAAGATACTCAGCTAAAGGGTCGAGGGCAAAGCGGATTTGGTCTTGAGCCGGGCCAATAGTTTGGATGAGGCGCAGGCGATGTTCTAGATACTGGAGGCGGGCTTCTGCATTATCACCAATTAAAACAGCGATCGCATCCTGCCGCTTTGTCGTTACTGGTCGAAAGGAAAGCTTCAAGCATTCCCAAGCGATCGCTTTTGCATCCTCCTGAACTGTGCGATCATCAAACTTATCCCCGGTTACATCCCGATTCAATTCGTTTAAGTAGCTAAGCATTAAGTCAGGAATGTTATCCGGCAAGGGCGCAATTAAGGGTGTGCCTGCTGTTGTACCATCCTTAACAGCAATCAGTTGTTCAGCATAGAGCTTGGCAAGCAAGACGGTAATATTTCGCGCTCCCACCATTACACTCAATCGACTACAGGCATCGAAGAACTCAGTATCGGTAAAGCGATCGCGTTTTCCTCGCTGCGTCAAATAGGCTTCCATAAACGACGACAGCCGATTCCCCTCAATCCGGAGAGGTTTAAGCGTTGTCTTCGTGACTTTGCCCAGTGTTTCTTCTGTCCGGGAGGTAATCACCAGCGCATTAACCCAGAAGTCTGGTAACTCAGGACGAATTGCCTTGCGCGTCGCCTCAGTCATTTCTGACAAGTGATCGACAATTACGAGAATACGGCGTTGTCTGAGAAGACGTTCCAGCAGTTCCTCGGAAATTGGCTCAGCCTCGTTTGTCAAATCTTGCAACTGTCCTCGAATCGCTGCCATGAACGGTTGTTGTCCTGCTGCATCAAAGTCCAACTCTTCCTCAATTAGCACAGGCAACATCTGGTAGTCACAGAGGCGTTCTGTCTCATCTTCTGACAAAGCCCACTTAGCAATCTGACACGCTAAACTTGTCTTTCCCGCGCCTCCTTCACCCCAAATGAGTAGGCAACGCTTTTTTAACTTTGAGCGCAAGTCTTTAGCTGTGAATTGGGCAACAGTTTCGCCATCTAAAACCACTGGGACTGGAATATAGATGTTGCGATCGCGTACTGTGTCCTTATCTTGAAATTTCTCTCGAACTGACGTGATGTGCGCCGTCACCCAGGCATCCAAGACTCTCGGATGATAATGAAAAAAACCAACAAATAGTGCAAATCGAATCGGTACACTGATGCCGATGAAAGGCAACGGAACGTCTGTATAAGGTTTTAGAGCATTGTTTATCCGCAACAGCCACAAAGGACGAATCCAGAGTAGCGCTAACCAGAGTAAAGGAACAAAGATAACGTAACTGGTAAACCCTAAAAGCCATTGATGTTTGAGAATCCATTCCAGGGTTCTATCAAACAAGCGGGTTTCTTTTTCGGCTTTTAGTGCCAAAAGTGGTCGCCGCACAACGGCAATGTATTCTTCTGCAAAGTTAGCCTCAGGGTCTTCTACAATTTTGAGGGCTTTCTCTAAATCTGAAATGTCTTTTTCCAACTCCGAGCTAGAGAGTGTCTTCGCCTTATCCTGAAAGACACCAGCAATCCCTCCCAATCCATTCGCGGCATTCCGCCGCACTTCCTCCTTCTCGTCTTGCAAGGCAGCAATTAGAGCAGGAATCGCGGGTTTTGCCTCTAAACCAATTCGCCCCAAAGCAGCCGCCGCATTCAAGCGAACATAGTTGTTCTTGTCCTGCAACGCAGTAATTAGGGCAGGAACGGCTGTTTTTGCTCTCGTCCCGAATCGCCCCAAAGCATCAGCAGCACCTTGGCGAACGTATTTATCTGTATCTTGCAACGCCACAATTAGGGCAGGGACTGCCGTTTTTGATTCAGCACCAATTCGCCCCAACGCAGTCGCCGCATTCAAGCGAACTTCCGCATTTGTGTCCTGTAAGGCAGTAATTAAGTTGGGAACTGCTGATGAAGCTTCTGCCCCAATTTTTCCCAATGCATAAGCGGCAACCAAGCGAAGGTTTCGATCCGTATCCTGCAATGCGGCAATTAAGTCAGGGACTGCTAAGGCAGCTTCTAAACCAATTTTTCCTAACGCATAGGCAGAAATCCGGCGAATATATTCATCCTCATCTTGCAATGCCGTCGTCAAGGCAGGCACAGCCGATGAAGCTTCTGCACCGATTTCACCCAAGGCAGAGGCAGCACGCCAACGAACTTGTTTCTTCTCACTCTTCAACGCTTCGATGAGAGCAGGAACCGCTGGTGAGCCAATTTTTGCGATCGCATCAGCCGCATCATGGCGAACCCGAAAATCGTTATCGGTTAGCTTTTCGATGAGTGGAGCAACCTGTGTGTAGGGAGTTGGTTGCGCCCAGCTATTGCTGCTTACCAGCAGGGACAATGAAAGGCATAGGACAGCAACCTTGAGTACCGCCGCTGCGAGAAATTTCGCTCTGGTGGGATTGACCATCACTACCTCTTGAGTATTGTGCCTATTTTAAACTTCACCAAAGTTAATGCCGATTTCGTACCTATGACGCCATAGGTATAGCAGAAAGTACATTGTTGTTGTCCAATGCGTTAGAAGAGTAACAGCGCTATTAGATAACATGGTTTTCTAAAGGAGCGATCGAATACTGGCTGATTGACCGAATACAACAAACTATTACTGTTTTGGAACCCAAGAGCGGAATTTATCGAGAACTGGGTGTTTTCAGTGGGTCAGACCCAATTCAGTCTTCTGTAATCTCTATAAAGCCGTTAACGGCAGAAGAGGTTCTTAACGCAGGGCAGTAAAGGTTTGAAGGTATGTGATGAGTATAAAAACTAAAGCAACTATCGAAGATTTGTACCGTGTGCCTGAAGATGGGAAGGCGGAACTTGTGAATGGAGAACTGGTATTGATGGCGGCGACGGGTTTCCTGCCTGGGCGGGCGGGTGGCGAAATTTATGCCAGTCTACGCGATTATGAACGCCGCACCAGGAGTGGATATGCGCTGCCTGATAATGTTGGTTTCCTGGTTAATCTCCCCAATCGTCGTTCTTTTAGCCCTGATGCGGCTTTCTACACGGGGGAACCTACAGGCGGAAAATTCCTCAATGGTGCGCCTGTTTTTGCAGTTGAGGTGAGAAGTGAAAATGATTATGGTAATGCTGCTGAAGTGGAGATGGCAGCTAAGCGTCAGGATTACTTTACTGCCGGGACGCGGGTTGTTTGGGATGTAGATGTGCTGAAAGAGGAAGTCGTGAGGGTGTATCGTGTAAGTAGTCGTGAACAGCCGCAAGTCTATCATCGTGGTGAGATGGCTGAAGCTGAACCTGCTGTGCCGGGATGGTTGATGCCAGTGGACGATCTATTTTTTTATTAGGCGATTAGCGATCGCATCAACACTTTCAATCCGCCTCTTGCCTAGCCTGGAAGAATGTAGCCATACTGGTGATGCTAGGAAGAGCGATTGCATTTTGCTAAAAGCCTTCTACTAAGATTTTGAGAAACTAGATACCAACAACATGGGTGCAAATCGAATTAGAGTTGCGAAAGATAAGGCTGATTTGGTGAAAGCCTTAGTAGACTCAAACAATACGACTGGGCCTTTCCAAACGTATGCTGATGCGATGGTGTTTGCAGCAGCGTTAGGGGCAAAGCGGAAAAAGCGATCGCCTTTGGGAACAATCACGAAAGAACCTTCTCCCATTGCACTAGAGGTTTTTGTTTCAAGGGGATATGACTTAGTGCTGAAGTTATTGGCGATTAGAGAAACTAAAGACCCCAAAATAATCTCCCTTTTTGATGAAACCTCTGAGGAAAAACGTATCCATATCTTTGAAGAATATGCCAATGGTGGGCTGGATATTTTGCGAGATGAATTGCGGGGTGCTGTAGATTATACAGAGCGAATTTTGTTGATTTTGAGCAGTGAAAGATTTAAAGAAGAATCTCCTGAAGGTGGTTTTGATTTAAGTAGATTTTTATAAATAATAGTGTGGTATTAGCTAAATTGGCTCAAAAGCCAGCGAGTAATTGCGCCATGCTCTTCAGAACGACTGCGCTCCAGAGTCTCTTTAACTAAAGCTATTGTTAACCCTGGCAATACCTGTGAAGTATCGATTTGTCTACTACCACCATCAGCGATCGCAAAAGCAGTTACTTCTGCCTGATTGACATCCACTACCCAGTATTCTTGTACATTCATCTGCTCGTATAACAGTCGCTTTTCTCCTAAATCATCACTTAGAGAAGAAGCCGCCATTTCCACTACCAAACTGGGAGGTGCATACTTGTTCAAATCGACGGGAGAATTGCTGTGGGGTGAATGTTGTCTAGGGAGGTGATGTAAAAAGATATATCTGGCTGAGCTTCTTGTAAACCTGTTTTTCTAAGGGAGCAATTAGTCAGTCCCCGCACTGGGATTCTTTTAACGGCGCAAAAGAGGTTCACAAGGTTGGAAATGATGGTGTTGTCTTCAGCGTGATTCCAGCCAAGGGGTGTCATTTCAATCATGGAGGATAGGTGTTAAGCGAAGCTAAAACGAATTGTGCGCTTAACTTAGTGGTATTTTAAATTTTCTCAGTGTTTGGAGAGCCTTTGCTCGTGAGCAGGGTAGCATTCAAGCTACCTTGGGTAAAGGACTGTTATGTAATGGCGATGGGGTACGGAGACTTTGAGGACACCAAGCTTATTTGAAGAGGATCGTTTGACGCTCTCTAAGAGCATCGATCTTTCTGCTGAGTCTCTATCGCACTACGGGGCGTTGTATAAGCACTGGGCAGTTGCATTCAGCGGTGGGAAAGATTCTTCGGCAACTGTAACGCTGGTGCTTCATTTGATTGAGACAGGGCGCATTCCTCAGCCGGAAAGCCTAACCGTTCTTTATGCTGATACCCGGCAGGAGTTGCCACCCCTTCATGCTGCGGCACTAGGTATCATCGAAGAACTCCGCAACCGAGGGATTGATACCCATATAGTCCTGCCCGAACTAGATCATCGCTACTTTGTCTATATGCTAGGACGGGGTGTACCACCTCCTAGTAATACCTTCCGTTGGTGTACCCCCAAACTGAAGGTGATGAGCATGGAGCGTGAACTGGAAAAGGTTCGCCAGAAGTATGGTGAGAAGCTGCTTATGCTCACGGGTGTGCGAATTGGTGAGAGTGCAGCTCGTGACCAACGGATTGCGATTAGCTGTACAAAAGATGGGGGTGAATGTGGACAAGGTTGGTTTCAGCAATCTTCATCTCAGGCGGTAGCAGATACTCTCGCTCCAATCCTTCACTGGCGGATTTGTCATGTCTGGGACTGGCTCATGTTTGATGCTCCAGCTCTAGGTTTCCCAACAGAGGAGATTGCGGCTGTGTATGGGATGACGAATGAAGGAACTGAGTCGGAGGAGCCACTGAGCTTGAGAACTGGCTGCATTGGGTGTCCTTTGGTACAAGAAGATCGAGCATTGGAGGCTGTAATTAGTGAGCCGCAGTGGGCATACCTAGCTCCACTGCGTAAGTTGCGCCCTCTGTACCGGGAAATTAAAAAGCCGCAATACCGTCACCGGAAACATGGAGAAGTTAAGAAAGATGGCTCTCTCGCTGCTAAGCAAAATCGGTTGGGACCAATCACGCTGGAGTCTCGGCGCTGGATGCTAGAGCAGGTACTAGCAATTCAGGAGGAAGTGAATCAGGCAGCTAGAAGAGAGAATCGTCCTACTATTAGCTTGATTAATGATGAAGAACTGGCCCGGATTGAAGAGTTGATTGCTGCTAAAACTTACCCGGAAAAGTGGGACGGGACTGAACCGAGAGGGGATGAGTGGTTGCCTGAAATTTTGCCTGATGGGAGTATTCAGCTATTGTTATTTGATAAATTTTGAGTGTGCTAGTGTCTGGAGGTTTCCTTTGGGCAATAAAGCGCAGTGTTTGCACTTGGTTAGTTAGTGAAGGAATTCATGGAGAAACAAACAGTTGCTCAAGCGGTGATTGAGGTATTGCAAGCAGCTAAGCAGCCAATGACTATCTCTGATATTACGCAGGCTATCCTCGATAAGAACTTGTATACCTTCAATGCGAAGGAGCCAACAGCAATTGTTCGTGGAGCAATTGAACGACGATGTGAGGGAGTGAATCGCAAAAATTCAATTGAACCTAAATATTTCAAGAAACTCTCAGATGCAAAGTATGGGCTGAAGGATAAGTGAGGGAATTTGGTGTAAAATCTGGAAAATGATTGACCACGATCGCTTATTTAAGGAATTACTCTCGATATTTTTTAGTGAATTTATCGAGCTATTTCTGCCCGATGTTGCTGGCTATATTGAAAGAGACTCGATTTCTTTCTTAAATCAGGAAATTTTCACAAATATTACGTCTGGAGAGCGTCGAGAAGTCGATTTGTTGGCACAAGTGCGGTTTCGCGGTCAAGAGACTTGCTTTTTAATTCATCTCGAAAATCAATCTTATTCCCAAGCTGGCTTTGAACGGCGGATGTTTCATTACTTTGCTCGTTTAGACGAGAAGTATAGCTTGCCGATTTATCCAGTAGTTATTTTTTCTTTTGATACTCCACAACGACTGGAACCCAACCGCTATCAAGTTGAGTTTCCTGACCGGAAGGTGTTGGATTTCAGTTATGTAGCGATTCAGCTCAATTGTTTGAATTGGCGGGATTTTCTCTCTTCGCAAAATCCTGTAGCGGCGGCGTTGATGGCGAAGATGAAAATTCAGCCAGAAGATAGACCCAAGGTGAAGGCAGAATGTTTGCGTTTGCTAGCTACGTTACAGTTAAATTCAGCAAAAATGCAGTTAATTTCGGGGTTTGTTGATACTTACTTGCGATTGAATGAAGCAGAGGAAGTCGCCTTTGAAGCTGAACTGAATAGAATGGGGTTATCTGAGGAGGAAGAGGCGCGAGTTATGGAGATTGTTACCAGTTGGATGGAGAAGGGAATTGAACGGGGTTTGCAACAGGGGCTACAGGAGGGATTTGAGCAAGGATTTCAGCAGGCATTAGCAAGAGAAGCGGCTTTGGTTTTGTACCAGCTCAATGACCGTTTTCGAGGAATTTCGCAATCTGTAGAGGAGGAAATCCGCAGGTTGTCAATTGTGGAAATTGAGTTATTAGGTGAGGCGTTATTTAAGTTAGCCAGTGAAACGGATTTGAGGAGTTGGCTAGAGCAAAGGGGATTGCGGCAGGGAGTTGAAAGAATTGTGTTGAGCCAAATCAATCACCGTTTTGGAACTGTTTCTCTTGATGTAGAAAAGCAGGTTCGCCGTTTACCAATTGAACGGGTGGAAGAGTTGGCACAGAGGTTGTTTGATTTTGAAGAAGAAGAGGCGATGATCAATTGGTTGAATGAGATTTAGTGGTCAATCAGTTTGAGGGATGTATTTGTGCTACACATCGACCCCCCTAACCCCCTTAAAAAGCTATGCATTAATCGCATCTTTCTTAACAAAAGATGGAAGGCTTAGCTGACAAGGGATGCATCGTGCAGGTCTGAGGGGAAGAGCCGATGAAACCGCAGATGGAGGCTAACCCAATCACACGAGGACTGAAGATGCACTCAGTAGTGTGCGTCAGTACACAGCAGGTGCCACTAGGGGTACTACACCAAGAAGTTTGGGTGAGAGACCTAGCCCAGTTGGGCAAGAAACACACTCGCCACAAGCGCCCCATCCAAGACAAGGAGAGTCAACGCTGGTTAACGGCACTACTGGTAACTGAGCAAGTGATTTTAGCTCAGGAAGAAAATCCACCGACAGGAGTTGAGCCAATCCATTGGTTGCTGTTGACCACCTTAGCGATCGCAGATGCTGCCGATGTTGTGCAATATCTGCGTTGGTATAGTTATCGCTGGCTGATTGAGCGCTACCACTATGTGCTTAAGAGTGGTTGTCGGGTGGAACAATTACAACTCGAAAGTGCCGCTCGTTTACAGCGAGCCTTAGCTACCTAGGGCTTGCTGAATAAGTCAGAGGAAAACAACCGATGGATTAATTAGTTATTTAAGGCTCAAGGAATAATAAGCTCTTGTTGCTGATAATTCCTCCAATCATAACTGGGATTAATAATTGACCCAA
>JAHHIF010000047.1 GCA_019358875.1 Symplocastrum torsivum CPER-KK1 | reverse complement strand
ACCTGAGCGGGGGTGCAAGGGTTTTGACGAATTTTACCAGATTTCCTGGGAGCTGAGCAACTATCAATCCCGCTTAAACTATTGATGGCTAAGGGTTTCGGCTTTGTGCAGCAAGCCCTATATAGCCAAGACCAGGAATCGCTAATTTTGCTACTCAAGAGGAGGTGGGTTTTGAAGAATCTGAGCTGATGAAAGAGTAGTCATATTGAAAGCCCACCACTTAGCTGAAACGTACTTAAATTTACCAATGCCTATATCGCCGTTGGTCTTCCAATTGTCCCAGTTAGCGGTCAAGTTTAGCCAGTAATCGCCGCCCATACTCAGTACATAACGAGCCTTAGCTCTATCGTTTGCTTGCTTTGGATTGTCAATTACCAGCCTTGCTTGCACAGTGGTAAATATGCCAGCCACATCGTTGGGATCAATCGACGCTCGACCTGGAGGCCAGAAGTGGTAGTTGTATCCCTGACCTGGCTTAACCGATACGCTACCATCCGGTTCGTATCGGATATCTGCGACCTTATTAACATCACCAGCATAATCCTCTTGATATGCAGCTCCCTCAACCCTTGTCGAGCTTTGCAGAAGATACCATTGCCCATTCCGATTGCTGAGCATGTACGCCCTAATATTTTTGATTTGAACTCGGGTGTTGGTAGCAGGATTTCCGGTGGCAGCTTCATACAGTTGTCCCCATGCCGTCATGGCTTGGAACCCCTGTGGGTTATTTCCCCAACCGACACGAGGCTTGGATGCCCAGTTATAGCTTGTTGGAACACCATGTGGCATTCCCTCATGCGGAGCGGTCATATCAGAAATAATCGTTGTGATGGAATTGATTGTCCTTTGATAATAGGCATCTACTTTAGGACTGAAACAGCACAGTAGTACGACGACAATTGAGAGAAGAATAGGAAATTTTTTGATTCTCATCGCCTTTATAAAAGATTCTCCTCAGCAACTAATCTTGGCTTTTTTGATTCCACCCCAAATCTACTTTCCAGTTGCTCTGCTTATACGGGCTTCTCTCCGACAGGTTTCTAATTGCATGAATATCCACTTTTTAATCAACCACCTCATAAGACTTTGAGCATAATCTCCTAGTAAAATCGGCGGATGTAGACGAATGGCTTGCCATAATTTTTGACTAGCCTGATGAACCCCACTCATGCCGATACTGTGTTTTAAGTATTGTTGTGTACAATACTCGTAAACCCAAGCTAAGCTCTGGTTTTTCAGAAATTGATATTCTGGTGGAGCTGCTTGGTATGCCCTTTCAACCACTCTCAGTGCTTCTTTCTCCATAACCTCAACTTTGGATGTCATGGCTTTAGAAGATTGACGATAGAGAATTTGGTGCTTAGGCACGACAACAAAATGC
Source organism: Symplocastrum torsivum CPER-KK1 (assembly GCA_019358875.1). Taxonomy (GTDB): domain Bacteria; phylum Cyanobacteriota; class Cyanobacteriia; order Cyanobacteriales; family Coleofasciculaceae; genus Symplocastrum; species Symplocastrum torsivum. Next base: position 58,245 of record JAHHIF010000047.1, on the reverse strand, counting down.
CACTTAGCTGCTAGCCGTATATAAAAGTCCCAATCTTCGCAGGATTTCAGTGTAGGCTCAAACTCTCCTACTGACTCGATCGCTTTCCTACGAACTAGAATATTAGAGCCGTTACCAACAATATTATTGACTAGCAACTTATCGTAAACATTGCCTTCAAAAAATACGGGGTGATAAGGAGATATAGATTCTTCTTGCCCATCTATAAAATAAGAAGTCCAACTGTAAGCAACTCCTGCGTCTGGATGCTGCTGCAAAGCTGCAAGTTGCAATTCTAACTTATCCGGTGTCCACAGATCATCAGCATCAATAAAGGAAATAAACTCTCCGTTAGCATGAGATATGCCGCGATTGCGAGCTACAGGCAAACCTCCATTTTTATAATAGACAATCTTCAGTCGTTGGTCTGTGATACTTTGAAGTAGCTCTAGAGTTCGGTCTGTAGAACCATCATTAATTATAATTATTTCAATATCTGAGAAAGTTTGTTTTTGAACTGATTCAACTGTTTTTAAAACAGTACGCTCAGCGTTATAAGCAGGAATTACAACCGATATAGTTGGCATAACAGATAAACTCAATGTCCTGAAGTCATAAAACTGACTAACAGCTTGACCGAAAACGCTGGTTATTTATGTCTGGAGTACTCAAAGAACGTAGCTACCAATTTATTGGGTTTTTGATGCTTACTACCTCTCTGTTACTTAGCAATATTCTTGCTAGAATTACTCTATTGGGAGTACTTAAAACCAATATGAGCTTAGGCTCTAAAAAACTGCTTAAAAAGCAATTTTAGGTTGTCTGTTATTTGATACCGTAAAACGCTTAGTTGCTCCCATCGCTTGAACCATCTGTTAGAAAAGTAGTTATATTTATTGAGCGCTTCCTCAGACAACACTCTCGCACTTGAGGAACTAGGCAAATTCAGCGCTGAGATAAATTCATTACGTACTTGTTCGAGTTCCTTAATAGCTTGTTCGCGGCATTCTTTGGCTTTTTTTCTGGCTTCCTCTGTTAGACAGTACTCAAAGGCTTTTTCCAACATTTCGTCGGAAAGACTATCCACAGAAAACACCATAGACCAACCAATCTTTTCGGCCTGACGCACAACCTTAGCCCCTCCAGAAATTGCATCTATTGAGATGGTAGGAACGCCGTTTTTGAGGGCTAACACAGTACCGTGCAAGCGTGTAGTCACCACGAGATCCATACGGGCAATTAGCGATTCGACCTCGACTGCGGTGCGAAGATTTGTGGTGTTTGGATCTAAACCTGTATCGATGGGCACTGCTACCATTTCCCGCGAGGCAATGAGTCGGTTAACAGCATCATTTGCAACTTGATGCTTGCCTTTGTCGCCATATTCGTGTTGTGGATGAACTAGGATAATACCCACAACAGGCACCTTCGCTTGATGGCAAACAAAAGAAATATCTGGGTGTGAAGCAGCGGAACTGTCTCTTTCTATAAGTACATCGAAGGGATTCCAAACTGTAAGCGGCTCGGTCATTGATAAGTCAAGACCGATGAGACGACAATTACTAAAGCGTTGCACAAATTCAACAGAGTGTCTCTTCAGAGGAAAAGGGCCACAGACAAACACAACTTGTGAATAAGTATTGGGATCGACCGAACGCCAATCAACACCGCCAACTAACGGAGGAGCAATAGCAACATCATACGTATAACCAAAACTGTCCAGCCATTCACAGGCAACGTCTCGTGCCATTAGATCGCCAGCCGTAACATTACATCCTTCAAAACTGAACCAACCGGCCACAAGAGTTTTCATGAATCTATATGCTTTCCTTGGGAAAATAACGTTTATCGAACAAGTAAGATAGCTTTTTACAGCTAGAAAATTTGATAGCAAAGGGAGTCAATTTCCCTCAATGGTGTAATAACCGCTATGGATTTTTAAATTTTAAAATGCAAACTTTAATTGTAAATATCTAACAGTTCCTACACTGAAGAGAGGTAGAATCAATGCCTGACAGATGAATACTGTTATGGCAACTGCTAAAATTCCCGAATGCACACTTACAAGTAAGCAAGCTGCAAATATTCCAGTGTAAATTAGGTTGCAGTAAAGGGTAATATTCGTTTTACCCAAAGCATTGAGAAGCTGATACGTATTCACTATCAGAGGAAACATCAGAGCTGATAAGCAGATAATTATCAGAATTGGAATTGCTGATACCCATTGTTGACCAAAAATGATTGGAACATAAAAAGGAGCCAAGCTTGATTGTATAAGGATAATTGGAGCAACAATTGTGTAAGTTTTTTTAAGAGTACTCAGATATCTTATCTTCAATTCACCCAGATTTTCTCTTACTTCACAAAAATAAGGGAATACAGCAGAAGTAAATGCATTAATAACATTCAGACTAATTCCTAATCCAGCATTAAATGCGAAATAGTAGACTCCTAGAGCTTCAATACCAATAAATTTACCAATTAGTAGGTAATCCAGGTTAGATCTAAGTTTAGTTAATAGTTCAACGCCAAGCAGGTTACCACCAAAGCTAATAATGTCTCGCGCTCGCTCTAGATTAAAAGATTTAGGAGGTCTCCACTTAGAATTCATCCAAGAGATCACAATCCATACGGGAGTTGTCAGAACCATAGCCCAAACTATAGCCCAAATTCCCATACCTATAAGAGCTAGAATGACAATGATAGTATTGCTTAATAATGACTGTGTAGCATTGCACAATGCCGTAATTTTGAGCCGATTCTCTCGTTCAATTATGGCTGAATTAACCATGAACAAAGGAAACATCAAGTAGACTGATGCAATTGTGCAGAGGGGCAAAATGAGCTGATTATTACCATAAAATTGTGCAATGGGGAAGGCAGTAATACACAGGATAATAAAAATTGACCCGCACAGAATCCAATTCAGCCAGTAGGATGTATCACATATAGTTTTGACATCCTTTTCGTCAGCCTGAATAATCTTAGCCCCGATACCACCTTTAAGGGTGAAAACAGTAGCAAAATCATAAGTGGTATAAACCACCGCCATTAGTCCGTAATCTTGGGGGCTGAACATACGAGCCAGAACCACTGTCGTTGCCAGACGAAAGACACGATTCGTTAGCTCTGCTCCTCCCAACCAGCCAACATTGCGAATAAACTGACCAGATGATATTTGCTTGAGCTTATTGATTAGCATCAGGATACGGCTATAGTGCAATTACATCTTTGTTCTGCAAGCTATGGGTCAGCAGAACATCACGCAGTTGTTTGCCAACAGTCTTAGCCGCAAAGCAACTCTCTACTCGACATCGAGCACGCTTGCCCAACTCACGTCCCCAAGCTTCATCATCCAAAACACGACCTAGCGCTAGCGCTAGTGTTGTTGCATCTCCTCGTGGCACAACTAGTCCGCCGGAAACCTCGCCCCCTTCAAGAATGTCAGGTACACCAGGAGCATCAGCCGCTACTACAGGCAAACCACAGGACATCGCCTCAATTGGCGCTACGGGAAAGCCTTCTTGTCGGGACGGGAGAGTGTAAACATTGGCGGCTGAGAGGTATCGCTGAATTACAGTGCGATTACTTACAAATTCGTTAAGCCATAGCACGCCCTTTAGCTGCATCTCGTCAATGCTCTGGCGCAATCGCTCGGCATCGCTTCCCGTTCCCACTAGTAGTAGCCGCAGCTCTTGATCAGGACGCTCCTTGCAGATTTGCTGCCAAGCATTCAATAAAATATCTAGTCCTTTACGCTCTATCTCAACTCGTCCATGCCACGCAACCACTTTGGCATCCAGGGGAATATCTAGCGCGGCTCGTGCCTCAATGCGATCGCTTGCCTGCCAAGCTACCACATCTACTGGGTTGAAAATACGGGCTATCTTGCTAAAGGGTATCCCGTAACGAGTTTGGATTCGCTCAATCTCAGTTTGCGTAGCAACAATCGCACCCGTGCAGCTACGAAACGCTAGCTGTCGCGGAAGTGCTTCGAGCCAGCTTTGGGTGCGATCGCCTCCCTGAAACGTTGCAAACACTGGCAGACGCATTAACTTTCCCAGAAGTACACAACTATCAAAGCGGGCATACTCGTACTCCTGACACAAGATAGCCTGACAATTTTCCTGTCTGAGTTCACTGGCTAACAACCCTAGTGGCGTGGATAGATAAGTTCCGACACTCTTAGCCAAATCCTTAACGGGTGTAAGCAGAGAACGGCGGAGGGTACTGTCATCCTGGATATTCTTAAAAGATTGAGCCTCACTTGCCCCATAAGCTTTCAGTGACTTGCGCCGCACAGCGCGATAGGCATGATAAATCTTAGAAGGAGGCAGCACGCAAATCGAAGCACCAGTTGGCACATGAGTAAAACGCGATGGTCGATCGACACGAGCGGAAATACAAAACAGTACCGTCCGTACACCAACTTGTTTGAGGGCATTGATGTAGCCAAACATCCAGCTCCCGACAAACTCCTTACAGAATGTCTCGAAGGAGATATTGATGCTATCTAAAAAGTCATCAATTAAGTCGTAACAGTGTAGTAGTGCGATCGTTGGCTCTGATTGGTTACTCAAAATTAGCTACTCCTATACATCCCTATGGTTTTGTCTAAGGGCAATCGCTTTTTCAGGGTTGGAGTCTTGGAGCAGGTATACCAAGAGGCTTTCTGATCCAATGGAAGAAATAACTAACAATCTTCGGGGAAAATACTCGTTTCAGCAAAAACTTGATCACTAATTTTTGAGTTGCTTTATCGAGTAACGTTTTTGGCTGTAGGCGAATTGCTGACCATAAGTGTTCCTGAGCTTTTCTCACGTCACTCATATCAGTGCAATGTTCTAAATATTGACCTGCACAATATTTGTGAAAGCTATTCAAAGTATAGCTTTTGAGATATTGCAGCTCTGGTGGAGCTGCTTTGTAAGCCTTTTCCATCGCGATCAGGGCAGCTTCCTTCATCACCTCAACTTTCGATGACATTGCTCCTGGAGTTCGACGATAAAAGATTTGGTGCTTAGGCACGACGACGAAATGCCAACGAGTCGCTAAGCGCAGCCAATAGTCCCAGTCTTCGCAGGATTTAAGTGTAGGATCGAACTCTCCCGCAGAAGCGATCGCTTGCCTACGAATCAAAGTATTAGAGCCACTGTGAATAAAATCACTGACTAACAACTTTTCATAAACATTACCTTCAAACGAATATTGGGGAGATGGCAGAAAGGATACAGCTTCTCCTTGGTCGTTCACATCCATAAAAGAAGTCCAGCTATAGGCAACTCCTGCCTCTGGATGCTGCTCGAGTGCTGTCAGTTGTAGTTCCAGCTTATCGGGTGTCCATAAATCATCAGCATCAAGAAAAGCAATAAACTCTCCAGTTGCGTGAGAGATACCGCGATTCCGAGCTACTGGAAGTCCACCATTCTCATACGAGAAAAATTTCAAACGATCATCTTTGATACTCTGAACGAGTTCTACTGTCCTGTCTTTCGAGCCGTCATTAATGACAATTAACTCAAAATCTTGGAAAGTTTGTTGCTGAACGGATTCTATTGTTTGCTTAATGGTGCGTTCAGCATTGTAGGCTGGGATAATCACAGAAACTTGAGGCATAGTCTAACCTGTTTAGTGGTAAACTTCCGATTCGATAAAGTTTCATCGCCCAACACTTAGGGCGAAGCGACGCAAAGAGTAAGCCAGTTCCAGCAATTTGCTGTAAATATCAGGCCCAATTCCTTGAATCGCAGCGAGCGCTATACTCAAGCGGATGACATCCCACCTGAAGCGTAATTGAGGGTAGTAGGCAATGGCTTGCTGGCGAAAATAAAGTGCCTTGTTGTAGTCTCTCTGGCTACTTTGTAATGCTTTCCAAGCTAAACAGCGATTTGCTTGACCATAACTCCGGTTCTTCAAGTACTGTAGCTCTAGTGGTGCACTGGCAAAAGCTTTTTCAATAACCAACTGAAAACTTCGTGCCATCGCTTCACAATTTCTAGATTCACTAGTTGAGCGTTGGCGATAGTAAACTAAAGGTTCCTTCACCACCTTAAAGTGATACTTAGAGGCTATACGGAGCCACATATCCCAATCTTCTACAGAAGAGCCTAAATTTCGATCAAACAGTCCAACCGCCTCAAAGCAGGAGCGACGAACCATTGCTACGCTGCCACACTCGACAATGTTGTGTTCACTCAACTTTTTCCAAACATCGCCCTCTGCCTCATTCTTGAATACTCTGCCTGTATGTTTTCCTGCCTCATCAATGAAGGAAACCCAGGTGTATACCAGAGCAATTTCTGGATTTTCTTCCAGAACACACACCTGTTTCTCTAGCTTGGTTGGCTCCCAAAGGTCATCAGCATCTAGGAAGGTTATATACTCCCCTTGAGCATGAGCGATTCCTGTATTGCGTGCTCCTGCCAAACCTTGATTTGCTTGAGAAATCAGTTTAACTCGCGGGTCTTTTATCTGAGAAACCCATTGCTCCGTTTCGTCTGAACTGCCATCATTTACAACTATCACTTCAAAAGCATCATAGTTTTGGCTAAGAACACTTCCCAGGGTTTCAGGTAGATAATTCATAGCATTATAGGCTGGGACAATAACAGAGATTTTTGGCATAATAAATATTAAGTCTCTAAAACTTTAAGGGCAGAAATCTTAAGGACAATTATATATTTATTTGCCATCCATTTTTATTCTTACCGGTGTGAATGACAACAACAGCGTAAGCTGCAATGCCTCTCAATAAGTCAATGCCAATTAGTCTTGAATTTTTCCCTGGTGGTTTATTGGTTATCATCGATTCCATTTGATATATTGCTATTATTCAATTTCTTTTTAATGCTCTACACCGTTAATTAGTCGCAATAGATGGTGGTATGTTTTGCTTAAAGGAAATACCTAACACCAATAAAGCAGGCCAATAGACATAAGACCAAGTGTGTAAAGGTTCAGTGAATCCAAATATGATAAATACAAGGAGTATAGCCAAACCAACCTCAGCGATTTTAGAACTTTTAGACTTGATTAACAAATCGAAGAAGCCCCATATAAAGGCTATGGCTAAGGCTAGAAACCCAACAATTCCATGAAGATATAAAATTGCAAACCATGTACTGTGTGTTCCTAAAGGGACACCATATGTGATACGCGGACCCTGACCAAATTCTTCTATAACCCCATGCCCCCAAATGGGAGATTCGCTTTGCCAACGTGCTAGTGTCATACGATTGATATAGCCTCGTAGCTTCCCAGACTCAGCAGAGTCTTTACCACGGTAGTGATCAAGAAAATTTTTGACTGGCTGTAAAACATCAATTATTTTAGGTAAAAATATTCCTAATATAGAAGTTGCAAACCCAGCCATAAAAAGTGCTTGAGCACGAAACCAATTCTTTAAAAGCTGCAAGAATATAAAAATAAATAGTAGCGATAGTATAGCCGTTCTAGTTTGGGATGCAAAAATCAAAAAAACGTAAGTAAACATACCAATTTTTCGCCATTTTGGTTCAGTTTCTTGGCAAGCAAAATAAAAATAAATTACTGAAGTCATACCTAAGATAGTTGGCCATCCAGCAAATAGTTTGAAATCTTCCCGCTGGGTTAGGTAGTTACTAAAAAACGTTGCAGTCCATAAAGCAGAGCCTCCACCTAAAAACTTTAGCGGTGAAACGAAGGAAAGAACAGGCAGGTGAATCAAACCCGCTAAATTATCAATTACAACAACAACTAAAGATTGTGCGGCAAGAATGCAAACCGCTCGGTAAATAATTTGAGGGCGAATATTTAAATGTCCGGCTAAAGGAAAAAGTGCAATTAACGCCCATTGTCTAGACCAACCAATTGAAGTTCTGATAATCTGAGCCAACCCTAAGTCAAAATTTATATGGTTGATGATGATAGTTACTTCAATCGTGATCATCGCAATTATCCAAATCCAAGCAGATGAGGAAATTACAATTCTTTCACTTTCAGGCGTTTTATCGGTCTGATCCCACCATTTTTTAATTAAGTAAAACGAAAGGAACCAACCTAGTAAGGGTGTAATCAAGAACTGTAAGCCTAAATAGTAGGCAGCATACATCCAAATGATGTAATACCAGATTAATCTTTCGGGGAGATTTTGAGGTTTGATCAAAGCACTACCCACGGTGTGAACCTGAACTTGAATTGTTTATACGAGTATGCTGCGCTAAAGGGTTTTCTTTAAGCTTTTGCCTCTTTTGATCGCGCCAGCCTAGTGCTAGTATTCCGGCTGTCATCAACAAAGACCCAAGTGCCGAACCCAGGAAAGCAACTTTGGCTTTGGGTTCCGAAGGTTTTTTGGGCAAATCGGGCTTAGTAAGAATTGACATCGGCGGATACACGCTAGAAAGATTCGCTTTATCTAAATCTATTCGGGTCACATTAGAAGAAAAAATAGCCTCGGCAATTTTGACATCTCGTTCAAGAGGATCAAGTTTTGACTCTTCTTGAGATAGACGATAAAGCCTTGCTTCAAGTTGAGCAATCTGTTTATCTAATTCTTGAGTTTTGGATTCTATTCCTTGTTGTTCAGCTTGAAGCGAAACTAGGTTTTGAACCAAATTGGCTCGTTCCGCTGATACGTTTGATGAGCTACTTCCCGCTAAAGTTAAGTATTCCAATAGCTCCTGAGACATCGGTCGCCCCAACAGCTTCTGGCTTTGTTCCATCAATGCCGCCAACGCCATTTCTTCTTCCAGTTGTTTACTCTGTAGAGATGGATGAGATGCTGTAAACCGACTATTGGTACTGATGAGTTCTGATCTTACTTTGCTGTAGCCTGCTAGATAGTCCTGGAATAAGCGATCTGAGCGCAAAGTCAAAGCGTCTGCCGCTTGTTGAGGGGACAAACTCAAATCATCGGACAACTGTCTAGCTTTGGAACCCTCCTGTCGAAGTTGGACAACTGCTTCGGCACGCTTTTGGCGCAAATCTTCCAACTTGGAAGATAAATTCTGAAGTTGTTCAACAGAGATCAAAGGAGAACCAGCTTTGTAAGCATAGAGGCGCTTCTGAGAATCTTGCAACTTCTGCTGCATTGGGATGAGTGATGCTTCTACCTTGCGGTTTTGCTGTTCCATCTCCTCATTCTTGAGTTGCTCAATTCTTCTTTCCAAGGCAGTGTGTAGGGCAAATGCCTTTTGTTGAGCTATTTTAGCTGTGCTGCCCTTAATTTCAAACTTCATTAGCGTGGAGTTATCCAAAATCTTAGTTCGTGATTTCCCAAACTCTTGCACTGACATATTCATTTGCCGAGCTGCCTCTGCTAAAACCTCCTCTGTTTCTAGCAAGAATCTGTATGTTTCTCGTGGATCAGCAAGATGGCTACTGAACGGGGAATCACTAGAAGAAGATGCTTCTCCAATACCTGGTAAACTTACGTTTGTTGAGGATTTAGATGCATTGATAGCAATCGTCCATTTACTGGTGTAGACTGCTGGCACCATTTTTAAATAGAGCAACGCTGGTAACCAAGCAGCAGTGTTAAGAAGCAACCATAAGGGTAAATAAAATTTCCAGCCTTTTGTAGCCTTTGACTTTGGGACAAAGCTGGGAGATGAGGTAGAGCCGTTTGTAGCTGAAGCAATCGGCATAGAGCGAGACTCTGACATGATTATTCAATTCCAACAATAGAAGGTAACAATAATAATTAAAATTTTAAAATTCTTTGTCAGAAGTGCTAATCATATACGGTAAGCAAGGCAGGATGAAAAAAGTGATCACAGTAACAAATCTGTATTTTGGTCTTAACTCGCTTGTGCATATCTCTAAAGTGAAAGAGCAATTCTGAATTAAGTCATTAAGGCAGGCGGCATAGTTGTACTTTGAGTAAAACCAAGACGGTGCTGATGCCACTGCCAAGCATGAAAGAGGATATCTTCCAAGCATGAATATTGAGGATTCCAACCGAGAATTTTTGTTGCTTTTTCACCGCTACCCACTAGACACGGTGGGTCACCAGGGCGGCGATCGCGCTCAATAACTTTAATATCTTTTCCTGTAACCCTGCGAGCTGTTTCAATCACTTCTCGCACAGAAAATCCATTCCCATTACCCAAATTAAATACGTCCGAATTCCCGCCTTTGAGTAAGTATTCCAGCCCTAAAAGATGGGCTTGTGCCAAATCTGCAACGTGAATATAATCCCGAATACAACTGCCATCAGGTGTAGGATAATCAGTACCAAAAATTGAAATGGATTCTCGCTGACCTAAAGCTGCTAGTAGTACCAAAGGAATTAAGTGAGTCTCCGGTGTGTGGTCTTCGCCAAGTAACCCATTAGGGTCAGCGCCAGCGGCATTGAAATAGCGAAAACAAACAGACTTGAAGTCATAAGCCTGATCGAAATCGGATAAAATCCGTTCTACCATCAACTTACTAGCCCCATAAGGATTAATGGGGTTTTGAGGATGCTCCTCTGTCACTGGCACAGTTGTTGGTATACCGTAGGTCGCACAGGTAGAAGAGAAAACTATTTTTGTGACAGATGCGGCAAGCATTGCCTCAAAAAGTACCAAGCTACCCATGACATTATTGCTGTAATACTTTGCTGGTTGCTCGAAAGACTCACCAACATAGGCGTAAGCAGCAAAATGCATAACCGCTGCAATATCATGGGTCGCAAAAATGCGATCAAGCAGACCCCGATCTGTCATATCACCAATAACTAGTTCGATCTGTAAAACTTTTTCTACAAGGTCTTTATGCCCATAAACTAAGTTATCTAAAATAACTACATCATAACCAGCGTTTTTTAGAGTGAGTACTACATTAGAACCAATGTAGCCGGCTCCTCCAACCACTAAAATAGTTGGATTAGAATGTGACATATGTCAAACCTTGCTTTTTCTTTTTTTGGCTGTATGGCTGGAAAATTCCAAGCAGTATCACTATTTTTAGAGAGGGCAACCCTAATGGTTTAAATGATGAGATGGTAAAGACGACGGGAAGCGTTAACTCCCTTTTTGACTTTTCAAAGAACCTATAAAAGGATAAGCCATTAATAACTGATTTTATGACTAATTACTAGTAGCTGTTGCATATTTATCTGAGCGCTCTATTGTAAAAATCTTGTCTAGCTGACTCAGCTCTAATACAATCATTGCTTGTGGAGTAACATTTCTAAGTATTAAGTCAATCCCCTGGCTTCTAACGGCTTTGTATAACGTAACTAGAGTTCCAACTCCACTACCGTCAATGAAGGTATTCTGCCGAAAATCAAGAATCATGATTTTAGACAAAACATTTCTTTCTAGAAGCTGTGTACAGTTTTCTTTGAAAATAATCGATGTGACAAGAGTTAGGTGAACAGGTAACAGGACAACAGGAGTGTTGTCAACGTCAAGTCTGGAGGATCGGGAAATTAGCTGAAGCATAGAAATAGGAGAACTGGTAATAAAGTGGTCAGTAATGAAGACAGGAAGCTTTAACTTCCTTTTTGACTTTTCACGGAAAGCCTTGAAGCACAACAGTGATGCAATTTCTTATTTGAGGCAATACCCGAAGCAATCACACAAGTCAAAACGTATCGAGTTCTTTTAGATAGAGGTAGATACTTGTAACATACCTACCTTTGCTCACTGCAAGATTGTTCTACCCAGTAACCAACTCCGTTGATTTTGATGATGAGCTGGAGTGGCAAAAATAGCATTTTCAACTCTAGCAGTTGTTTTCACTGACCACTAAACCACTATCTAAGCTACCAACTGATTCATAGAGGCTCAGGGTTTCCTCGGTAATCCGAGTCCAAGAATAGTTGAGCTGCACGTACCGTTGTGCGTTCTTAGCCATTGTCGCTCGTGCCTCAGGATGACGGATTGCCCAGTCTAGGGTACGAATGCACGAGTCTAAATTTCCAGCCTCAAAGAGCATTCCCCGATCACTACCAAGCAATTGCTGATGCGGTGGAATGTTGCTCCCCACTACCGGAACACCTTCCTGCATTGCCTCCAACATCGCTAGGGGTAATCCCTCTAAATCAGACGGCAGAACAAATAACCCTGCTCCCCGCACGATCTCCGCCAAACGCGATCCCCAGAGTTCGCCTGCAAATACCACGTCTCGATTATTAGCAATCTTTTCTAATAGCTGTCCGGCAAATGACTTAGTATCACTAACACCACCAGCAAAAACGAGCTTCCATCCCTCTGGTTTAAGCTTACAGAAAGCATCGATTAGCAAGTCGGGACGCTTTTCCGGTACAAGTCTGCCCACATAAAGAATGTAACGCCCTTGCTCCAGACCTAGCTTTTTGCCATAGGAAAAATTGGGGTCTGACTCAGCAAAGCTAGCTGGAGCATTGGGAATGTAAACGCTTTTCCTGTCATAAGTTTTTGAGAAATAAGAGCGGAGTTCCTCCGACACCACGATGATTTCGTCGGCAAAGCGTACAGCAGCTTTCTCTCCTGTATGAATTAGGCGGCTGGAAAAATTGCCCCACTTGGCGCGTTGCCAGTCCAATCCTTGACAAGTGACGACCACCTTTGCAGAGGAGGCAATTTTAGAGATTGAGGTAAACAGAGATGGACCTAAAGCATGGAAATGAATGACATCGTATTGCGTTCCTATAGTAGCGATCGCTCCAAGTGCGGAGGTAATCATAGCATCTGCCCCTCGCAACTTGAAACTGGGTAAGGTGATGACTTGAACACCCTGAAAGTCCTCCTGGTGCAACCAGGAATGAGCGGTGTAAGAGGAGCGGGCAAACAGATCCACAGAGTGACCCTGTGCAACCATACGAGGATACAGTTCTGCACAGTAATGCTCGATACCACCTTGATTTGGGGGTAAGCCTTTGGAACCAATGACAGCAATCTTCATAGCAATTACTTCGCTTTTTTCAAAAGGGTAGATAGCCTATTTCATATTTAGATTTCTGGCTAGATTCAAGCCTTAACTGGAGTTCAGCGTCTAAATATGCAAGTTAAATGTGGAAAAGCTTACATTCAGGAGGGAACAACTGAAAGAGTGCGTTGCTCCCAGCGGTGCCGCATATCCTTGTAAACATCACTTACGACAGTGCAGGCGCTATAAGGCTGAGCCGTTTGTACACAAGCCTGCATGGGATAATTTTCTGGATGTAGCAACACCTTGCGTAAGGCATCTGCGATCGCAACTGGAGCACGTTCTTCACAAACCACCCCAGTGCGATCCGAAAGCAAATTTGGCGTTTCACCACATCGAGTTGTCACTACTGGAGTCCCACAAGCCAGCGCCTCAAGAGCAACTAAGGGGAGACCTTCGTAAGCACTAGTCAGGACAAAGGCACTACAAATCTGGTGCAACTCGGCAAGTTGTGCTTGGTGGACTGGTCCAAGCATTGTCACCTGTTTAGACAATCCAATCTGAGCAATCTCAGAACACACTTCACCTTCCAATTCCCCAGCGCCTGCTATAAGAAGGTGAATATTTGGCTCGTTCAAAGCAGCGATAGAACGTACTAGTAGGATAGGATCTTTTTGGGGATGCAGGCGACCGGCAAACAGGACAAAATTTGTTTCCTCTTTAAGACCCAGCCGCTTTGCAAGCTGGCATCTTCCCATAGCTCGTTCCTCTAAAGCCAAGGGATAGAAAATCTCGTTGTCAACGATGTTTCTAATGTAGGAAACACGATCTGCGAGCGCAGGATAACGCTGCTGATAGAGCTTCACTGACTCGGTATTGCAGGAAAGAATTTGGCTAAATTGCTTGGCTAGCAGGCGTTCCATGGCAAAATACACGGCTGGAAACCGTCGCCAGAGAATCGCATTTTGATTCCCTTCCGATTTCATCTGCTTGTATATATCGTTGTGAATAAACAACGTTTTATCTCCAGACCAAGGAAGCGCAGCTAGGGTTGGCTCTAGTCTATGAAAGTGCATGAAGTCGGAGGCAAAGCAACGCCCTAAAAGAGCTGCTGTATACTTAAGCGTCGTAGGAATCCGGCTTCTAACGTTATCGTTTTGCAGTGTCAATAGCGGTAAGAAACGAATTTCCCTCCCGGCAAATTCAGCCTCTTGCCACGTACCTCTAGGTTGAGTACAGCCATTTCCTGTCCCAACAAGCCTTACCTCAAAATCATTGGGGGCATACTTGATAAAAAGGCTGATGACAGTTTGAATGCCGCCGATTGTAGTGTCCCAAGGATTGAATTGGTAAAAAATTGTCAAAATAGGTTTTTGCATAAGACTGGACAACATAGATGCACGCAGAAGATCGATTTTGCATAATAATTAAGTAAAATTTGCTTTCACTCCTTCAGAGAAGAGTAGAGACAGCCAACTTATCTTTTGGTTTCATTAAAATACTAATTAATCTATAAGTCTACTATATAGTATTCTGGCTGAATCAACCTCCGCATAATAGCTGAATAAAGAGACATTCTTTTATATCAGCACGCCAGTTCTTTGCCAGAAGGGAAAAAAGATTTGAATTTAAGAAGAAGCCAGAGTTAGGATTAGCTTTAATTGACCGAAGTAAGAAGAGAGGATACCGACCTGGCATCGTACTGATTGATGCGGGTTATAGAAATAACACGACCTTTCTTCTTGAACTGGAAAAAAGGAAACTCAAGTATATAGGAGGAATTGCTAAAAATCGTAAGGTAATTATTGCTGCTGAAGGGGGATATTTTGAAGAAATACGTTTAGATAATTTAGCCAAATCACTGCCTAGTGAAGCTTTCACTCCTACCCAACTCAATTTAGAGAAACCAAAAACTGTGTGGGTGGCATCTATTGAAGTTAAACTATCACGCCTCGAAGGGAAGAGAACAATACCTTTAAACACCTTTCCTGAAGCAATGGATGCATTTCGTACAGCGATGTCTTTCCGTTTTATTGAGTGGTTGAATCATAATCGTGACGTATTCTTAGCTTATAAAGCTAGTTTGGGCTTTATTTGGGCTTGATATTTGTTTAAGTCCTGGTAGACGAAAGAACGCACTGCGGTGGCTCTTGTAGAATCGTCAGAGTAAAGGCAGGTAATTATTACCGGTGTATCTCTCTGAAATATCTTGACAAAATCAAGAAAAATAGTAGGACTTACGCATTGACAAGGTGAATATGATATGCAATAGAGACTAACTTGTGACTCAGGATGCGATCTCTCTTCGTCACAGGGACGATTGAGATCGATAATGCTGCTGTTGTCTCCCACAGATTAAAGACCATCAGAACGCGAAGCAAGCCATCAACGGCTAAGTGCAATCTCGACACCTACACTTTATTCCTGCTGGCTGAACCCAAGTATGCTGGCTGTAATCGCTTATCAGAAATTCTTGGGGATGTTTCCCATGACAGCATCAACCGCTTTCTGTTGCGAGAAAGGTATGAACCCAAAGACTTGTTCGACGAAATCAAACAACATATTGATTTAATAGACGGCACATTAAGCGGAGACGATACAGTCATTGATAAGCCTTATAGCGACCCAGCTCTAACAGAATTAATCGGGTACTTCTGGTCAGGAAAACATCATAGAGTCGTCAAAGGAATTCAGCTAATAACCTTGTATTACACCGACCCATCAGGTCAATCAGTCAATGCGTAAGTCCTACATACATCTTGGTTGGTTGAGAAGATATGAAAAAAGCCCACACTTGCGGGCTTTTTCAAGTACAACTTGCTTTGACAGAATTACTGACACAAGCTTTATTGGTTGGGTCGTGGACTGCGCTCAGCCGTTGTTTTTTAGGAAGCCAGGGCTACTTCAACTAGTTGCTGTAATTCACCGTTTTGATACAGCTCAATCATCACATCTGAGCCACCGACAAACTCCCCGTTAATGTACACCTGAGGAATGGTCGGCCAATTGGAGTATTCTTTGATTCCCTGACGCAGTTCCTGATCCGCCAGGATATCCACTGTTTCAAAAGGAATACCTAGAGTATTCAGAATCTGGACGACATTATTAGAAAAACCACATTGGGGCATCAGCTTTGTGCCCTTCATGAAAACCATAATTTTGTTCTGGTTTACTAAGCTGTCAATTCGCTCTTTCAGTTCTGGTGTCATCGTTTTAGTTAAATCCCTTTGTGTATCTTCCCATAGCTCTAGTTTAGCGATGGTTGAGAACGTACTTTTGAAGGTTGCGGCTTAAACAACCTGACTCGCCGCATTCCACGCAGCAGGTGTATAGGTTTTAAGAGCTAGGGCATGAATGGCTTCTGTTGCCATCGCTTGTTGCAGCGCCCCGTAAACAAGCTGGTGCTGTTTCACCAGGGACTTACCTTCAAAGGCTGAAGAAACAACGATTGCTTGCAGATGGTCACCACCACCCGTTAGGTCTTGAACCTGCACCTGAGCATCTGGTAGCTCTGCCTTGATCATTGCCTCAACTTGTTCTAGGTTAATCATTCGATACTCCCGTTTCTCCTAAACCTTCTACGTCTAATTTAACTTCCAGGAGTTGCAGGCGAGGAAGAAGTAGGCTGGCTATTGCGTGGTCTAGGATAGGGAGAATCCACAAACCCTAACTCAAATAGCTGCTGGTAGGCTCGTTTACCTAGGTCGCGTGTTGGGTTCTGAGAACGAATAATCTGAATTAACAACGGTACAGCTAACTCAGGCTGGTTTTGCGCCCGATGCACCAGTGCTAGCTGATAAGTTGCTTCATCTCGCATTTCTGCTGTTTCCAGGGCTTTTTGACGTTGGGCATCAAAAATCCGGTTGTCGATTCCCGAAAAACTGGTCGATAGCTGTTGGTAGAAGTTAGACAACTGGTTGAAGACTTGACGTGCTTCCTGAAGCTTTGTTGCAGCTAAGGTATAGTTTTGTGAATCAACCGCACCACTTGCCTCTGCCATCAACCGCTGCCCTCCTTGTAAACTTAGAAGGCTGCTATCTTGGGTCAAAGGTCGTAGGTCATTGGGATCGGTCAAGTCTTGCTGCATTTCATCGGCACCTTCTGGAAGCACAGGGTCAGCATTTTGAGCCTGTGCCGGAGGCAGGAGCGCCAAAGCAGCCGTGAATGGTAAGGAGACAAGGCAGGTAAAGCCTAGGCGACGGACAGTTCCAGAGGAGACCATGAAATAATTTTGGGGTTATCGATAAAGAAACAGCGTATCAAACTTCGGTATCTTACCATTGCCAGAAGACTATCGGTTGCAGTAGTGGCAGTAGATAAAGTGCCAAAGTCTCGCGAGGTTAGACTGAAACCCAAACTAAAAAGTTTCCTGACCAACATTGAAGAGATCGCTTTTCCCCTAAAACCTAACACCTACGACCTAACACCTTGACAGGGCTACTAGCCTAGACACCCTTTGAGAATGGAAAATAGTGTTTGTTTGGAGCCGTATAACCTATGACTAGCCTCCCAGAGTCTGCACCAGAAGATTCCCCCTCCACAACGGGTGTCCCGGAAAAAAATGTGGGCGTACTGTTACAAAGAGGAGGCGAGGAACTAGCACTTTTGAAGGTAAGCGATCGCTTTACAGTTAGCACAACTTCTGACGCTGCTGAACAATTGTCACAAGCCTTACCCATCAAAGAACAACGAGAAATCCCCCGCACTCTACTCAAAGAATTTCGAGTTGACCCCCGGCAACGGGACAGGGCAATGCAGGCAGCACGCAATAGTGATGCTGTCGCCTATGCCAGTCATGTTTACCAACTCAAGAATAATCCTGAGACACTGGTTTACCTAACTGACCAGTTGACAATTCAATTTACTCCAGAAACGGATGAAGGAGTCATTAATGCGATCGCCTCCGAATTCGGCTTACAATCCGTGAAATTTGTAGAGGGCATCCCCAACACCTTTGTCTTCCAAGTCACCAGTAACGCCACAGAAAATCCCGTTAAAATCGCTAACCGATTAATGGGGCGTCCCGAAGTCTTAACCGCTGAACCCAACATCGTTGTTCCCCAAGACTCCCACTACCGCCCCCGTGACTCCCAGTATCCTCAACAGTGGTATCTCTACCACAACGGTGGTTCAGCACTAGCCACTAATTCTCACATTGATATTGAAAAAGCCTGGGACATCACTCGCGGCACTCGTTCTATTGTTGTCGCCGTTGCTGATGATGCCGTTGACTTGAACCATCCAGATTTTCAAGGAACTGGCAAAATTGTTGCGCCCAAAGACTTCAAAGACCAAGACTTTTTGCCCCTGCCAGATATTTCGGATGAGAGTCATGGAACTGCTTGCGCGGGAATCGCGGTTGCTGAAGAGAATGGCAATGGGATTGTTGGCGTTGCCCCTGGCTGTGCATTGATGCCTCTCCGCACAACTGGTTACTTAGATGATGACACCATAGAACAGTTGTTTGACTATTGTATTGCCAATGGTGCAAGTGTTGTCTCGTGCAGTTGGGGACCTGCCGCCGTTTACTTCCCCCTCTCCTTACGCCAACGGGCAGCCCTTACCCGTGCTGCAACCCAAGGTCGTCGGGGGAAAGGCTGTGTCGTTGTCTTCGCAGCCGGTAATGCCAATCGTCCCGTCAGTGGCACCATCTTTGAGCGAGGTTGGCCGAGTGGCTTACTTAATGGTCCGACAAACTGGCTAGGTGGCTTCACGATTCACCCAGATGTCATCACTGTTTCTGCTTGTACCAGCCTCAGCAAAAAATCTGCCTATAGCAACTGGGGTACAAATGTCTCGGTATGTGCGCCCAGCAACAATGCACCACCCGGAATGTGGTTTGAAAAAACTGGCTTTATTAGTACGGCACCGGAAGTAACTGCACAACTTCCTGGATTGGGTGTTTTTACTGCGGATCTGGTAGGAGTGCTAGGGTACGAATCCGGAAATTTTGTCAGTTCATTTGGCGGCACCTCCAGTGCTTGTCCCGTCGTTGCAGGTGTAGCAGCATTGGTACTCTCCGCTAACCCTGACCTCACGGCGCAGGATGTGAAGCGTCTTCTCCAAGAAACGGCAGACAAAATTGTTGACCAGGATGCTGACCCTCAATTAGGAATGCGATTGGGTACTTACGATACAAATGGTTTTTCGCAGTGGTTCGGTTATGGCAAGGTAAATGCCTTTAAAGCGGTACAAGCGGCTAAGCAGAAAATCGCCCAAAGTTCCCAAGCTAGTGTTCGCCGCATCACAGGACGTAACGATAGCGCGGTTGGGATTCCTGACAACAACCCCCAAGGGATTATGAGTACGATTCGGGTGAATGACTCAGCAACTGTACGAGAGATTAAGGTCACAGTCAGTGTTGAACACACTTTCTTAGGAGATATTGAGGTGAGCTTGAAAGCACCCACAGGTCAGACTGTGCTGATACAAAATCGCACTCTTGGTTCTAGAACTCAAATCCAAGAAACCTATTCTGTAGATACCACACCTGCACTTAAGCAACTCCTCAATCTACCAACGGCGGGTGTCTGGCAGTTGCAGGTCATAGATTATGCTCCTATGGATATAGGAACTCTTAAAAGTTGGGAATTAAGCTTAGGAGTATAGTGCCGTTTGTAATTCAAGTTCGGTTAATTACTTCGGTTTATAGCCTGAGTTTTTGTCACGGTAGCAATTGATTGTTTCTGTAGTGTGTTGCTTCCATTGAACAACGGACAAAAAGCGACGACTTACAAATTGCTAAGTGATTAAAGGACTGAAATGTACATTACATCTGGCTCAGTACTACCAACCTAGAATCCCAAATTGCTATGGCCTATCCATCGGCACCCTGGACACTCCGAGGCTACGCTCTTCAGACTGTTCAACTTATTGATATTGAGCGAGTACGTCCACTTATCCCTAAAGAATTTGAGATTGTCTCTGTCTTTCCTGGCAAGACTATAGGCGGGGTTTATCTATCCAATTACGGTCCCGGTTCCGTGTTGGAGTACAGTGAGTTGATTGTGGTGGCTGGTCTTATACGGTATACCAGCAGAGTTGGGGGTTGGATTTCTCACATCTATGTAGACAACGCTGATTCAGTTGAGGGGGGACGAGAAATTTGGGGACTCCCGAAACAAATGGCTGACTTTACTTGGAAAGATAGCGATCGCACAACCTCCGGTTATAACAAGCGCGTTATTGTTCGTCAGGGAGAACAGACGCTATGCCGCCTCAGCTACCACCCCCAAAACTTTGGGTTACCCTTGCCGTTCAGCGGCGATGTTTTCAGCACAGAATTAGCTTCTATTCTCTTATTCAAGGGTGAGTTGCAAGCTCAAGTCGGTCTTGTAAGCAGCGAGGTACAAGTTCCCGTCGGCAGCCCCTTTGCTGGCTTAGGCTTAGAGCAACCTTGGTTAACATTCCATTGTGATCAGTTGCGTTTAGTTGCGGGTACACCAGAAGTAGTAGGACGCCAAGAAGCAGCGTTTAGCTATTAGTGAGTCGAGACTTTCAATTTCATCTTGATATTGCATCACCTTTTAGTAAGGGGTACACAACAGCGTACCCCTTTAAACCTTTTGTTTAGGGCACTTCTACAAAGAATTTAGTATCAATTGTTCTCATATCAGGTTAGGGAATAAGTTGGGTTATTACCTTATTAATTTCCCAAGAGTACATTGAATTTTACTATTATAAATCCAAGATTAAGTTACTAATAAAAAGATTTTATGAAATACTCTCTTGATACAGGAAATTATCTTAAAGAAGATTGTTGCATCGACAGAGAACACCTTACAAGATAAGCTTTGCGATATACTATTTAATACAAAGCAAACAATTCACCTTCAAAGCATTGCCAGAAGACAGTAAGCAGCACTCTTAGGTAAGGCAGCGCGTGTAACTTTCCCGAAATCTCTAAGTTTCAGCGTAATACTATAAAAGGGCAAGGCTGCCTTGATAGTGCCAGGGAAGAACACAAGAGTACAGATACTTGTTTCAGCACTACCTTAAACAGAAGTTAGATTGGCATTCGTAGGAAAACAGTAAGGTGAACAGTTTTAATCAGCTTCCATTCTCAGGGCACTTAATTTGTCTGACAAACGTCAAGACTAAATGACATCGAGTGTGATTACCTAATCCGTTGATAGATCTAGCAGTTTCGTCTGTTGTTAGTAGCCTCTGACCTCTAGAGAAAACGCAGAGATCTATTAATAAAGTAATCAAACAGATTTAAATTGAGTTTGAGGCTCATCGGGGTTCTAGATTTCCTACACTCGATGGCTGGAGTTAAGTTGGCAGTGCAATCCGTTGAAATGAACAGTGTCTTTATTTTCATTAGAAAATTCAAGGAAAGTGGCTGTAGGCAGAAGCCGCTAACCGCAGGTGACAAAATGCTTGGGAACGATAGTTCGCTTCCCTGTGGGGAAAAGGAAAATGAGGTCAGAAAAGTGAAACGAAAATATAATTATTTCCTAGTTTCTTTTTTGTGCCTGTTTCCATCTGTCGCACAAGCACAACCAATTGTCCCTGCGGCTGATGGCACGGGCACTGTTGTATCACCTGATAACACACGCTATGACATTACTGGCGGTCAGACCTCGGCGGATGGGGCAAATCTCTTCCATAGTTTTACGCAGTTTGGTCTAGATTCAAACCAGACGGCAAACTTCCTCTCCAACCCAACGATTCAGAATATCCTCACTCGTATTAATAGTGGTAATCCCTCAGTCATTGACGGATTGATTCAAGTCACTGGGGGTAATTCCAATCTTTTCTTGATGAATCCGGCTGGCATTGTCTTTGGTCAGAATGCGCGTCTGGATGTGCCAGCGGCTTTCACCGCAACTACAGCAACTGGTATTGGCTTGAGTAATCAGTGGTTTAGTGCTACTGAACCGAATAATTACGCCACATTGGTTGGGACACCTAGCGCCTTCGACTTCTCTACCACTGGGACACCTGGGGCAATTGTTAATGCGGGTCAACTGAGTGTAGCAAATGGTCAGAACTTAAGCCTATTGGGTGGTACTGTCGTCAGCACTGGTGGTTTAAATGCACCAGGCGGACAGATTAACGTAGCGACAGTTCCCGGTCAAAGTCTCTTACGCATTACCCAACCCGGACACCTGCTGAGTTTAGAGATTTTGCCATCAGATGCACCCTTAACGCCTCTGTCGTTACCTCAACTGCTTACTGGGAGTGGAGACACAGGTATTGTGGTCAATGGTACCGGACAGGCAGAACTCGCTGGATCGGGTTTGCCAATTGAGGACGGAGATATCGTCGCCAATCAGGTAACATCTCAGACAGCGACACTATCTGCTCAGAATAATCTCTCCTTAGTAGAAAGCACGCTACAGACCACAGGTGATTTGAATCTGCTGGCGCAGGATACAGTGCGTGTGCGGGACAGTGTGGCAAATCCCTTTATCGCCAAGACAGGGGGAAATCTATACGTTGAAGGCATTCAAGGTGTTGATATCCTTGCCCTCAATCATTTACAGACACCCTTCCAAAGCGGTGGGAACCTAAGCCTTGTCAGTGATGGAATTATCTCTGGGGATGCTCACTTTAAGAGTGGCGGTAGCTTCTCGGTTCTCAACCGTTCAGGTGGCTTTGGCAACTTTTACAGCCTTTATGACCCAATTATTGACTCAGCTACTGATGTGAATTTGGGTGACTACACAGGAGTTGCTCTGAAAGTCACTTCAGGAGGCAATATTACAGGAGGAAATATTAGAATTACTGGGCCAGACGAAGATCCCAATAACTTGATTCCAACTACTGACCCAGATTATCTGACATTGACCACTACTCCGTCGCTAATTATGAATGCGACAGGCAGTATTGATGTGGGAAATATCAACACGTCTAACCAAGGTCAAGGTGATGCGGGTTTAGTGAGATTGACTGCCGTAAATGACATTACTACTGGCAATATCACTACAAGCGATCGAGGTCCAGGTAATGCTGGTTCTGTAACGATAACTTCCACTCAAGGCAACATTGTTAGGGGAGCGATTGATACAAGTGAGCAGGGACCTGGTGATTCGGGTGCTGTAACGTTGACCGCAGGGGGTACTATTACCCCTGGTGATGATAGCGGTATCAATCAGGGTGAGCAAGGTCCAGGAAATCAGGCAGGTGCTCCCACTATTACACAGAATACAAACCCAGACCCAGACCCAGACCCAGACCCAGATACTAACCCAGACCCAGACCCAGATACTAACCCAGACCCAGACCCAGATACTAACCCAGACCCAGACCCAGACCCAGACCCAGATACTAACCCAGACCTAGACCCAGATACTAACCCAGACCCAGACCCAGATACTAACCCAGACCCAGATACTAACCCAGACCCAGATACTAACCCAGACCCAGATATTAACCCAGACCCAGACCCAGATACTAACCCAGACCCAGATACTAACCCAGACCCAGATACTAACCCAGACCCAGATACTAACCCAGACCCGGACACTAACCCAGACCCAGGAGATAATACCAGTACAAATAACTCCCTGTTGGCGAATTCATTACAACAACCAGCAACTCAGGAGGTGTCTTCAGCGGAAGACGTAGCTGACATCGTGGAAACGCGCGATCGCTTTTTCACTTCTCAATTTGAGAAATATTTTGGAAAGTCTCTTAAGGCTCCGTCGGCAAACGCAACTTTGTCAAGCAGCCAAACTACTCTTCAAAACATTGAGCAAGCGACTGGCGTTAAACCAGCTGTCATCTATGTCACGTTTGTGCCTCAGATGCTTACCCAGGATGAGGCAAATAGTAGCTCGTCCGCAAGCCTCAACTCCAACATCCGCAATTTTGAATACCAGTTGGAATTAGTATTGGTGACTTCTACGGGCGCACCGATTCGCAAGCGAGTAGAAGGAACAACTCGTGCTAAAGTCCTCAGAGTTGCTGATCAGTTGCGCTTGGAAGTGACTAATGTTCGCAGTAAAGATGACTATCTATTTCCAGGGAAACAACTTTATCAATGGATGATTGCCCCTCTTGAAGCCGAGTTAAAAGCACAAGGTATCCAAAATATTGGCTTCGTCATGGATGTTGGCTTGCGCTCTCTTCCTATAGCTGCCCTCTATGATGGTCAAGAGTTTCTCATTGAGAAATACAGTGTTGGTTTACTACCTAGCCTGACCCTCACCGACACCAGCTACACGGATATTAAAGACGCACAGGTTCTGGCAATGGGAGCAGAGAAATTTACTGATCTAAGGCCTTTACCGGCTGTGCCAGTGGAGTTATCGACGATTACTTCGTCTCTGTGGAAAGGTGAGTCTTTCCTTGATGATGCCTTTACCCTACAGAACCTCAAAGCACAGCGCAAGCAGCGACCGTATGGCATCATTCACCTAGCGACCCATGCTGTTTTTCGCTCAGGTGCCCCCAAGAACTCTTACATTCAACTATGGGATACTAAACTGCGTCTGGATCAGTTGTCTCAATTGGGCTGGAATAACCCACCCGTAGAACTCTTAGTACTCAGCGCTTGTAAAACGGCATTGGGAGATGAGCAAGCGGAGTTAGGGTTTGCAGGGCTAGCGGTGCAAGCTGGAGCAAAATCGGTTTTAGCGAGTTTGTGGTCTGTGAGTGATGAAGGAACATTGGGGCTAATGACCCAAATGTACGAACAGTTGAGGCAAGCACCCATTAAGGCGGAGGCACTACGACAGACTCAACTCGCGATGCTTAAGGGACAAGTGCAGATCCAAGGAGGTCAACTGGTTACTACCTCTAAAACATTACCTCTACCACCAGAATTAGTAAGGATGGGAGACAAAGATTTGAAACATCCTTACTATTGGGCAAGCTTTACGATGGTGGGCAGTCCTTGGTAAGCTGTTTTACATTCCCATGTCAAGGTGTTAGGTGTTAGGTGTTAGGTAGTAGGTTGTAGCGTACAAGTCAGGCTAAGACATAGAAAAATTAGGGTTTCGGGTTTCTTGTGCATTGCCTTCTTGCCCTACCACCAAGACACAGGGGTAGGTGAGCGTTACCCTACTCTACAAGAGTTATTGTTTGGATTTGCGCTGTTGATTGAAGAGATAATTTTTGGAAAAGGCGATCGCATATCGCCTTTTCCTATTACAAGTTCGAGTTCCGTTTGAGTCGCAAAAGGAGGACGTTTATGAAATTAATCCCTAAGATATTTGGCTCAGGCATATTACTACTTATCCTCTATGTATGCACCTATATGTACACGCATACAGAAAGCTACTTTTCCCTCTATCCCACCCTTGATACTATACTTCCTCCAGAATTTTCAGAAACCGACTTTAACAACATAACGCCAGGAATGACGAGAACTAAGGTATTAGAGTTACTAGGCAATCCCTTACATAGAAATCTTGAATCCTTTGGTAACTCTGACTTAATGTCGCAGTCTACATGGTCTTATGGGAATGATGGTCGCTGTTCGCTCCTATGCGATCTTGCCTGGATTCAGTATCAAATTAACTTCGATCCAGACGGCAAAGTTGTAGCCAAGAAACGAATAGTATTTCACGATTAACTAAATCGGTGGCTACCAAGCTTAAAAGCTTGCTGAAAGTTAAAGAGAAAACTCTATTGAACGCTTTTGCCTGTTGCTCTCGAATGCTAACTCAATGATACGGATTGTGTTTCTAGCTTCTTCCGGCTTGACTATCAGCTCCTGATCGTTGGCAATAACATCATAAATATTTTGATAAAACGACTGATAGGAACCTGCAATGGTTTCGATTTTCCCACGGTAATGCAAGCCCTTTAGCTGCGTATTGAGTAGTCCCCATTCTTCCTCTGGTTCTTGTCCCCAATTTTGGGTATTTAAAGGTGTCTCGCCACGCTTTAAGGCATCTTCTTGTGGGTCAAGACCATATTTGATAAAAGAACCTTCAGTGCCGTGTAAGATGAAGCTTGCTCCTGTCTCTCTGATCAACATCCCAGATTTTAAAGTAACTTTCAGTTGGTTGTAGTCAAGAATTAATTCAAAACTATCATCTGCAACTCCACCTTTCCGTTGCGTCCGGATGTCGGCGGTAATCCATTTGGGTAAACCAAAGAGGACTTGTGCTTGGTCAATTAAATGTGTACCTAGGTCGTAGAGTACCCCTGAACCGAGTTCACTGGTTTCTCTCCAAGCATTTTGTTTGATTTGATTTTTGAAGCGGTCAAAATGTGCTTCATACTCTACTAATTCTCCAACTAAGTTTAGATTTATAACTTGTTGAATTGTCTTAAAACTACTATCCCATCTCCGATTTTGAAATACACTTAACAGTTTATTTGTTTGGTTAGCTAAATCAATTAATTGCTGTGCTTCGTGTGAATTAATAGTAAATGGTTTATCAACAACAGTATGTTTTCCGGCTAAAAGCGCTCTTTTGGTAAGTTCAAAATGAGAGGAATTAGGAGTTGCGATCGCAACCACATCAATTGCTTCGTCATTCAAGACATCATCTATATCTTTGACAACCTCTACCCAAGGATAGGTGCGTTTTGATTCTTCTTTCTGTCGTTCTACAACCTTTGCCAGCCTTAGCTTGGAAACCGCATTAATCATCGGTGCATGAAACACCCGTCCCGACATCCCAAACCCAATCAGTCCTACATTGAGCTGATGATTCATACGTTCTTGAACCCCAATTATTAATTAATTTAACAAAGATAAAAAAATAAAAAGATGATTCGTTGGCTGTCGTTATTATTACAGGATAGTGGCCTTTCTTCAGTTGCAAATGCGAAAGCCACTCTTTTGATGGACGACAGAAAAATGTTACCTGTTGAAGTTTTTTAGGGGCAATTAAACAGCCCTATAGCTTTTTTTGTCAAATTTTATAACAAATAAAGGAGGTGCTGCAGTGAGCGGCATAGACCTGTTTTTGATCGTTGCCTACTTTGTTGCGGTAGCGGGAATTGGTTATTGGTCTAGTAAAGAAAGTCAGGATAGTAGTAAATCCTACTTCTTAGGTGGTGGCAATATTGGCTGGATGGCGATTGGCGCTAGCCTGTTTGCAAGTAACATCTCTGCCGAGCATTTTATTGGACTAGCGGGTAGTGGTGCTAGTTCTGGCTTAGCAGTTGGGCAGTTTGAATGGATTGCCTGCTTTATGCTGCTACTTCTAGGCTGGCTGTTTGTGCCATTTTATGTACGGACTGGTGTGTTTACCATGCCAGAGTTTCTGGAAAGGCGCTTTAATTCCCAGTGCCGCACCTATCTTTCGGCTGTTTCTTTGGTAGCTTATGTCTTCACCAAGATTAGCGTAGCCGTTTACGCAGGCGCACTCGTCTTGCAAACCATTCTAGGATGGAACATTTGGGTAGGTGCGATCGTTTTAATTGTCGCAACAGGTGCCTATACAATCTTTGGTGGCTTGCGTGCGGTAATTTACACCGACTTCTTGCAGGCGTTCATTCTCATTGGTGGTGGCATTATCTTAACCGCTACTGCTATTGCGAGAGTAGGCGGGCTTGGTGCATTATTCCAAGGGGTTGAACCAGAGTTCTTCAATCTTTGGAAAAGTGTTAATCACCCTGATTTCCCTTGGACTGGCATTCTATTTGGGGCACCAATTTTAGGAGTCTGGTATTGGTGTACTGACCAAATGATTGTTCAACGGACACTTGCGGCCAGTAACATCGAAACGGCTCGGCGCTCAACCATCTTTGCTGGTTTCTTGAAGCTGATACCTGTCTTTATCCTCGTCTTGCCAGGTGTCGCTGGTAGAGTTCTTTTTCCTGATGTCGCTCCCGACAGAATGTACGCTACGTTAGTTACGGAACTACTACCACCGGGAATTAGAGGATTAGTTATTGCTGGGTTGCTAGCGGCATTAATGAGTTCACTCTCCAGCGTTTTTAATAGCAGTGCTACGCTGGCAGTCATGGATTTTTACAAAAAGTGGCGACCTGATGCCAGTGAGCGTGAACTGGTTCGGGCTGGGCAATTTTCAACGATTGCGCTAGTTGCAATTGGTTTACTTTGGCTTCCCTTCATCGGCTTGATGAGCAATCAGCTTTATGTCTATCTGCAATCTGTACAAGCCTATATTTCTCCTCCGATTGCGGCAGTATTTCTCTTGGGACTCTTGTGGAAGCGCGCTAATGGGAAAGGGGCTTTTGCCACTCTAATTAGCGGCTTTATCCTTGGGGCAATCCGATTTATTTCAGAGCTAGGAGTAAAAGCAGGTTGGATTACCTGGAAGCCATTGGTGATGTATGCCAGCATTAATTTCCTACACTTTGCAATTCTCCTGTTTGTTCTTTCTGTCGTCATCTTGGTCGCAGTCAGCCTGAGAACGGCGGCTCCTACCAGAAGCAACTTAAGTATTTTTGAGGAAACAGACGATAAACTGATGAAACCTGCAGGCAGTTCCAAAACCCACAAGCGCAACGTCACTTACAGCATGGTCTTAGCTGGTGTTGTACTCGTCTTTTGGGTTGTCTTTAGCCCCGTTGCTTTCGGATAAGGCTAAGCAGATTTAGTAATGACGTAGTACGTCTTCTAAAAAGGACAAGAGAGAAAAATCTCTTTTGTCCTCTTCCTTTTTCTTAGTTCTTATTAACGTAATCTGCTCCATTTCCTCCGTGTTGATTTTTTAAAAGAATACGTTGACTCAAAAGCGTTTTCTTCCCAAATTCCAGCTTGGTAGAGGAGGAAATCAATTGTGCTCGCCAATCGCTTCAGCTACTTTTACGGCGGCATACGCACAGCCTTGTATTTCTAAAGAACAAGAAGAACCCCAAATAAACTCGCTTATGTTGCAGTAAGTTGATCTCGCAGTGTTTCCTCCTGTCGTCTGACAGCGGCTAGCAATTCGGCATTCTGAAGAATAACGCCAGCTTGATTGTTAAATATTTGCATATATTTTTGATCGCTTTCATCAAAACTGATTTGTAAGTAATGCGGCGCTTCTATTCCCTCTGCTGGGTTGTACTCAGGAAAATCACCGGGCTTCTTCTTATTCACTAATTGAGTGACACCAATCAACTCACCATCAGGGCTAAAAACTGGCATACACAACAAGCTATAAGTGCGATAACCACTCTTTTGATCAGTTTTCCTAGCTGTCTCAGAACCTGGGTAACCATAGAGATCAAAGGGAACATTCAGAGGCTTGTGAGATTCGGCAACTTTACCTGCATAGCCTTCTCCAACCTGTACACGGACTTCTCCTAATGAACCATCTTCAAAAGGAATCTTTGTCCACAATTCAGCAGCGTCATGATCTAAAAGCCATAACGTGCTACGGTCAGCATTCATTAGTTTCTTCGCTGCTTCCATCACCCGGTTGAGAATTTCTTCGAGTTCCAAACTACTCTGGCTGACTGAACGTGTTGCTGCCATCAGTGCTGCGGCTACTCGTTGTCCTCTCGCTGTTTTGTGATAGGAACGGAAGCTTTCTAGAATCATTTCAATTAATGGGGCATTTTCTGCAAATCGTTCTTCATCAGTTTGTGTAAAGCCCTCTTGGTCAATTTTTTCTGATAGAGGAGCGATTCGGCTATATCCCCGTTTTAACTTGTTGAGTAACTGGACAACCGCTACTAAACCACCCTGCTCATTTAAGAGTGGCAATGCCAACATCGTATAGGTACGGTATCCATTTTTCTTGTCAAATTCTTTAGCTGTCACTGAGCGTGGATCATCATAGAAATCGAAGGGGATATTAATCAATTGTTTGCGTAGTGCCACCTCACCAACAATCCCTTTGTCGGCAGGAATCCGAATCTCTAGGGAACCTTCACCTTCATTTTCATCCTCAGCAATAATTGACCAAAATTCGTTTTTCTCTTCATCTAATAAAAAAATTGTTGTTCGGTCTGCACTTAAGGATTTTCCTAGTTTGATTGTGATCGAACGTAATGTCGCATCGAGAATATCATCAAAGCCATCATTTTCCATCACCCGATTGAGCATCGCCAAGGTTTGGCTGACGACGTTCTGTTGCTGAGTTTCTGACTCTTGTTTAACCGTGGCAAACTTCTTAGCATTTTGCAGCGCTACACCTGCTTGAGCGTTAAAGATTTGCATATATTTTTGACTATTGGCATCGAAGCTGGCTTTAAAGCATTCTGGTGCTGTGGGCCAATCTGCTGGGTTGTACTCAGGAAACTCGCCTTGTTTCCGTTTGTTGACGAGTTGAGTAACACCTAATAATTCACCATCGGGACTCCAAACGGGCATACAGAGCAAGCTACAAGTTCGATAGCCTGTAGCCTGGTCAAATTTTTTGGAATTAGCTGAATCAGGATGATCGTAAAGGTCAAAGGGAATATTCAAAATCTCACCAGATTCTGCAACTTTTCCAGCAAAACCAATACCCATGGGTACACGCATTTCTTTGACTGAACCATCAGCTTGAGGGATTTTTGTCCATAGGTCACCCACCTCGCGGTCTAATAGCCACAGTGTGCTGCGGTCAGCATTCATTAGCTTCTTTGCCGCTTCCATGACTCGCCCAAGGATTTCTTCGGAGTCTAGGCTACTCTGAGAAAGCGATCTCGTTGCTTCTGTCAGTGCTTCTGAGGCTTGGAGTCTTTGAGTTAATTTATAACAAGACTGACATCGTTCGAGAATTCGTTGAACCGCAGGTGCATATTCAGCAAACTGCTTTTCATCTGCTTCTGTAAACCCTTTTTTATCAATTCTATCTAAAAGTGGAGCGTTGGGATTAGTATCTATTTTTAGCTTATTGAGCAACTGAACAACAGCAACTAAATTGCCCTTTTCATTCAACAGTGGTAGCGCTAGTAAAGTATAGGTATGGTAGCCTGTTCTTTTAGCTTTGTTTTGGCTAACACTAGATAGATTTTCTGAGAAGTAGAAAGGAATGTTAACCATTTCCTTCAAGGTGGCAACTAGACCAACAATCTCTCGATTTGCTGATATTTCAACTTCTGGAGAACTGCCACTTTGGTTTTTAGCCAAAATTGACCATATCTCATTTTTTTCCTCGTCAATCAAGAAAATAGTCGTTTGATCTACATGGAGTAATTCTCCAACTTTCAGGATTACTGAACCCAAAATTTCATAAAGAATATCATCAAAGTTTTTACCATCCATGACTCCTAGCATGGACAAAAGTTTTTGCTCTTGATTGGCAACAACTTCTAAAAAATCTGGCTGAAAATCGGCTAGTGCCTTGTTTAGCCAACTCCAGTTAAATATAGAGGAATAAATGCGGTTATAAACACTTAAACAGGGATAGCCTTGGTGTTCATCTGAACCCGGTCGCTTGACGACCAACCCAGAAAGGCGTAATTCTAAATGTTCAGAGCTATCATCAGCAATGATTGAACCTTGTTGCAAAATTTGCCGATAAAGCTTTAGTAAAGGGCCCGTGCGTTTACCAATTCGGAGAATGCGATCGCGAATTGTCTTCAGATGCGGAGGGTCATCCTGAGTTTCCCAATTCTCAATGAGTCGTGACTGTACGAGATTGGCAACGCCCTCTGCTTCTCTACCTGGAATTATTGAATCAGAGTGGAAGATGATATTACACAGCTTTTGGGTAAGAAACGGTTGCCCTCCTGTCCAATCTAATACCGCTTCCAGTACCGCTTGGGGATTGGCAACTTTTAGCGCTAATCCCTTGGCTAAAGGCTGTGCTTCATCTAATTGAAAGCCCTGTAATTCAATTGCCCGACCGATATTAAAGGGTGTCCGCTTTTTATCTTGGATTAAATCCGAGGGTGTTGCTACTCCGAGGAGAGCAAACGTTAGGCGTTGATATTCATTACAAGCCCGGATAAATGCAAAGAAGTCGTCAGTTTTGAAATTTAAGCTAAGGGTACTATCAATTTCGTCTATAAAAATGACAATATTTTGGCTAATTGAAGTGAGTAATACCTGTTCAATAAACTCGCTTAAGCGCTGAACAGGAGACAGATATTCGCGATCGCTTAACCAAGTTCGTAAATTGAACCCTCCTTCATCTCCCCTTAAGAGAGAAGGACACAGGGGAGTGAACCCTCTCGCTAGACTTCTAATCACTCCTGCATACCACTGATCTGGGATAATATCCTGGCTACCAATCTTCGTCAGGTCAATCCCTGCACAGGCAATTCCTTCTGCTTGTAGCTTGTGCATCGTTCGCCCCCGCAAGCTGCTTTTCCCCATCTGCCGGGAATTAAGTACATAACAAAACTCTCCAGCTTTCAGTCCTTCATAAAGGTCAAAATCAGCTTGCCGCACTACATAGGTAGGAGCATCAAGTGGCAAATGCCCACCAACTTTATAACTATAGGTTGGATTTAGCTCGGTACTCATAGTGCTTTGTGTTGAGAACACGGTATCCTCGATAACTAATCCTATTTCCATTTTTATTGTGGCGTAGCGTACATCTATCCTGAGTTGGATATAAAAGTGTTATTTGTTGTTGGTTAGTTGTTATTCGTAGTCTTTAGCAAAGAACAAACAACAAAGCGAATATCAACGCCAACCTAGCCAACGCAGCACAGGTACTAAAAGGTAATAACTAACCCCTAACCAGAATCCTAGTAAGGCAGCCCACAAGCAGAAAAAAGCAAGACTGTTGATAAGATTTGCCAAACTCGCATCAGCGTGAGAAAACAGATTAACGAGAAAATCGGCAGGTAAGAACCTTAACCAGACTAAACCGCCAAGAACTGTACCTGTACCTGCTGCGGCAACTATGGCATGAACGAGGTAATGGCTAGGCAAGCCTAAGCCTAAGACAAGAGGCGCAACAGCAACGGCGGTAATTAAACCTAGTAACCGCTCTACGGGAGCAAATGGCACTGCCGCTTGCCAAATCAACCAGCCAATGCCATAACCAAGAATGCCCATTAATCCAGCAACTATAGGACGCCGTTGTTGACCAAAACCTCCAGCTAGCGTCAAACCTGCGGCTGTACCTAAACCCGCGATCGCAAACAAAAGTAGTTCTTGCCACGCCGTTACCTGGATATTAGGCAAGAACTGCGGCAATTGTAGAGAAAGCCAATCTGCAAAGCGATCGCCTAGTGGTGTCCAATTAATTAACGTAAATCCAACGGCTGCGCCAACTGTGGCCCCAACGCCACCTAGTACCATTTCCCAGGTTGTATCCACACAAGCGAGGACAGTTCCAGTGATGACTCGGAATACGAAACCGACAATTCCCAGAACGCCTTCACCAATAGATGCGATCGCACCCTCTATTACTTCTAGTGTTGTATCTACAGCAATTGCGATCGCTTCAGGTAAAGGTGTTGCTGAAGGAGACTTCGGCTTGAGGACTGGAGTCATCGCCAAACGCCGCTGAATCTCATCAGCCGTTGCAGGTCGTTGTTGGGGGTCGATGCGTACCATTTGATCGAGCAAGTCAGCTAATGCCGGACTAACTGCTGCACAATGACGCCAGCGAAATTCACCTGTTACAGGGTCTTGTAAATTTCCTAACTCTTGACCTGTCAGCAACTGAATCATTGTTCGACCCAGTGCATAGAAGTCCGCCGCTGGCCCGACTGCTTCCCCTGTAATCTGTTCTGGTGGACTATAGCCTGGAGAAATTAGCCGCGTTGAAACAGCCTGAGAACCCAAGGGCATCAAGCCAATTTGTTTTGCCCCCCCAAAATCGATCGCGACTAGCTGCCCTGTTCGTTCACGCAGCATCAAGTTTGAGGGTTTGAGGTCACGGTGAATAATGCCAGAGTTATGTAATTCCCGTAAAATCTCGACAGTTTGGTAGAGCCAATCTCGGACTGATTCCTCTGAACAGCCCTGAGGATGCTTATCCAGAACATCCTGCAAGGTCTGACCGTGGATTTTTTCCATCACCAGACAGGGAAGCAACCGTTCTTTGGGACTCAGCAATGTCACGAGGAAATAGCTATCGACCTCAACTTTCGGAACGCCGGGATGCTTCAAACGGGCTAAAACAGCGGCTTCTTGCTCAAATAGCTGCAATGCTTTCGGTGATGTTTCTACTAATACCTTGAGTACTCGCTCTGATTTCTTGTGTAAATCCCAAACGGTGTAGATAGTCGCAAATCCCCCTGACCCTAAACGCTGAAGCGGAACGTAGCGGTCATTTAGCCGCAACGCTGCTCCACAGCCATTACAAAACTTGTTACCCCAAGGCTGAGGATAAGGACGGGGACAATCGGGATTAATGCAATGAACTGCTTCTGCAACAGATTGATGCACAATCACATCCGGTACACAGTGCCACTCGATTCTACTAAGAAACGAAGAAGAGTCGCACTGAGGGTCGCAGGTTGAATGCTCGTGCATTATCTTAAGGTGAGGTGATGCTCCTGCGGAGCCGCTAGCGCTAACGCCTACACGGGCTAAGTGAAGAGCGATCGCTCAGCTTCCAAGAAAAAAGGCTCAAGCATTTCTACTTAAGCCTTCTTCCCTGGCATTTAACGACTGAAACTAAAAGGGTTTATCCTCTTGGGCTTAGTAGCGGCGAGAGAAGTTTCCCCGTCCACCACCAGACGAACCTCTGTCTTCGCGAGGCTTCGCTTTGTTAACTTTTAGGTCACGACCCATCCATTCCGCACCATCTAGTGCTTCAATAGCCGCTGCTTCTTCTGCCTCTGTTTCCATTTCCACGAATCCAAAGCCGCGCAGACGACCTGTTTCACGGTCACTGGGTAGCTGAACCCGCTTTACTGTGCCATATTCTGCAAAAACACTGCTGAGGTCTTCTTGTGTGACATCGTAGGATAAGTTGCCTACATAAATTGACATATGATTGTCTCCAAAATCAGAGGG
Source organism: Symplocastrum torsivum CPER-KK1 (assembly GCA_019358875.1). GTDB lineage: Bacteria > Cyanobacteriota > Cyanobacteriia > Cyanobacteriales > Coleofasciculaceae > Symplocastrum > Symplocastrum torsivum. The sequence continues at coordinate 23,735 of JAHHIF010000047.1, read as the reverse complement.
TGTAAAGATTTAGATTTCGGAGAGAAGCCTGTACTGACCAAAAGGGAAAAACTTTCAAGACTAGAAACAAACGCTGCAACCGAATTCATTCTCGCTTACAAGTTAACACGGTCTAAACGTTCTAGACCAGAATTAGACAACTCTCATAAAGATTTAATATTTCATCAGTTACTAACTCTACCCAGAGTGCAATAAATTTAATCCTTTGCTCTGGTAATGCGATCGCAAGCCTCAAAGAGAAAAGGCTCAAGCATTTCTACTTAAGCCTTTTCCTTTATGTTCAACTATTCAGACTCAGAGGGTTTACCCTCTTTCGTTTAGTAGCGGCCAGAGAAGCTGTTGTTTCCCCGACCACCACCAGACGAACCTCTGTCTTCACGAGGCTTCGCTTTGTTAACTTTCATGTCACGACCCATCCATTCCGCACCATCAAGTGCATCAATGGCAGCCGTTTCTTCAACTTCTGTATCCATCTCTACAAATCCAAAGCCGCGAAGACGACCCGTTTCACGATCAGTAGGGAGCTGAACCCGCTTGACCGTACCATATTCTGCAAAAACACCATTGAGGTCTTCTTGTGTGACATCGTAAGATAAGTTGCCTACATAAATTGACATAAACTGTCTCCAAAATCAGAGGGGTGAAGAGATTTAGATTTCGGAGAGAAGCCTGTACTGACCAAAAGGAAAATGCCTATGAATACTAGAAACAAACACTGCAACCGAATTTATTCTCACTCACTAAGCTAACACGCTGTAAGCTCTCTGGGACAGACTTAGAAAAGTGTTATAAAATTTTAATCTTTCATCAGCTACTGACTTCTTTTGGTAAGGTGATCGCAATGCTCCGAAGAGAGAAATTCCTACAGTATTGGCATAACCCAGAACTAGTTCAAAATGAAAGCGATCGCCTTTAGATGAAGAATAGAAAGAAAAGCGGTTATCGCTCAAGTGACTCATCGCCTATCTTGCCGTTGTCCCACTCACTCGCCAAGGGTTTAAACCCTTGGCTGATAGCGAAAGTCCTCGCTCAGAGGACTGGAAAGAATTTCAGCCCATTTTAGTAGATAGATACTCTTCTACCCCTATGTACGTGTGGACTCAGATTGGAATGAGAACTTTAGCTGAGGCATTCCGCTTTCCTGTAAACGACTTTTAATGATGTTTGCAACTTCGCTGCCTGACATATTATCTTTAGAACCAAAGGGAATGTCTGCTTTCCACTTCCCATTTAAGGTGATAGTCAGCCTAGCAGGTACTAAGAATTTTCTAGCAGATATATACACTTTATCTATATACCCTTCTTCTTCGTTAAGCTTTACTTTGGCAAAATCCGACAAATAAGTTTCTAGCAGCAACCAAAACGCTCTGTCTACTGTGGATGCTAGGTAGACTTCTTCGTAGGGACAATCAAGCAAGTTTTGCGATTGGTAACTGTGACCTTTGCTACCATAAATATGGCTAGAGTAGTAAATAGGTTTACGAAGGTCGCTGTACCCAAAAGATTTCACATATACAGTCATCCTCCTATCATGTTGACTATCAATATAGCTGTCATCTGTTGGTATTCTTTCTAAGTACTTGTTGACCTGATAACGGTTTAAGTTAAGACCACGTTCCGTCAACAGTGACCTGAGATATTCTTTTTTTGCAGTAAGGTTAGCTAACCTAACAGGAAGACCAGGATTGTTCTCGTCTGTAGTCTGGCTCTCTATTGGGGATATTTGTAGTTTGTTTGTGTCTAGGTCTTCGTTAAACAACAGTTTAACCAAATCTTCCTTATATGGATAGAGTCTTTCTATAGCTGAGCGGCGATATTGATCGTATGGCTGGTTTTGATAGTCAGAATACACATACATTCCTACAACTCTTAGCTGGCACCTGTTTTTTATTACAGCTAAAGATGAGTCACTGATAGACCGAATTTTTACTCCAGCAAGTTGAGTTAACTCGTAGCCTTTAATGAGTTCCACGGCTTCTTGGTTAGTTACATAGACTTCTATAGCAAAGCCATTAACTAACAGCCTTCTCAGAAAAAACATACCTGAGTATTCATAACTTATTTTTCCTTTACAAGCCCAGTTGCCTGAATAGTTGCTGCGCTTCCTGAAAACTTTTCTAAGGAAACGACACATTGACAGCCAGTCTTTATCTTTGATAGCTTCTCCTAACTCACTTAAATTTATACAAACGTGTATCACATTAAGAGATAACACTGCTTTCTGAACTCTCCACTCATCTTGCCAATAGATAGAATCTTCGATGAACTTAAGGTCTTCTTTTCGTGGATATTCTACACCCAGTACAAAGCTGTATGGTGCAAGGATAATTAGCATTTCCCGTAACAGCGTCTCTGTTGGACGTAGCTTCTTTTTGCTAACTTTAGTTCCGTTCAACTGTGGGTTGTACTGCTCGATTCGCTGCCGTTCTATAGCATCGAGCTGCGATTTAGCAACTAGCTCGTAGTAGATTGTAAGCTGCTTCTTCCGTTGCTTTTGTAGCTGATAAAGCCTGTGGTGGCTCTCGCCTGCCCATCGAATACGCAGGTTCTTTGCCTGTCCTATGTACCAGATTATAGATTTCTCATCTAGGACGTAGTATATTCCCGATTGTTCTGGAAGTAGCTCTCTGCTCTTTAGAGCTATATGACATAATTGCAGGATATATTCGTCTGCGTTCATGTTTGTATGCTTTAGTTGCTAGGTGAAGTCTCTATAGCTAATATTCCCGACTTAGTTAGCTACTGTAACTGCGTTTCATAGCTTTTCTTCCAAGGGGTGAAGCAGAGTGGCGACAATCTGACTCACTGATAACATCACAATCGCTTCCTTAGAAATACACATAACCTCTTACAGTAATGACAGGAAACCCCAACTATCAGGGGATAATCCTCAAGCAGTGACTCTCATAGAAGTTTCTAAGCTTGAGGTTTGCAGATATGCTGGAGTATCGGTGTTGTCGATTGCGTCCATAGCAACTTACTTATGACCCTAATCCTAACCAACGACGATGGGATAGACGCTCCCGGAATCCGATCGCTTCTTAAGGCAATTGATGGCAAAGGTATAATTGTCGCGCCGCAACTAGAATGGTCAGGCTGTGGTCATCGGGTAACAACAACTAAACCAATCCAAGTTCAGCGTCGCTCAGATACAGAATATGCGATCGCAGGGACTCCCGCCGACTGCACTCGCCTTGCCCTAAGTCATCTTTGTCCTGAGGCAAGTTGGGTACTCTCTGGTATCAACGCTGGCGGCAATATGGGGGTTGATGTTTACATTTCAGGCACCGTCGCCGCTGTCCGCGAAGCTGCAATGCTTGGTATTCCAGGTATTGCCGTTTCCCACTGGATTAGAAGACCACTGATTGTAGACTGGGATGTCGCCGCACGGTGTACGGCTAAGGTGTTGGCTGACTTACTCACTCGCCCAATTGAACCCGGAACGTTCTGGAATGTCAATTTGCCCCATCTAGAACCCGGTTCACCAGATCCAGAAGTGGTATTTTGTCAACCCTGTACGCAACCGTTACCTGTAAATTACCGAGTTGAAGGGGATAACTATTACTACGTTGGGGAATACGGAAAACGAAAGCGCATTCCCGGAACTGACGTAGATGTCTGCTTCTCTGGTTGCATTGCCGTCACTCAGCTACGAGTTTGAGGCAAAAAGAGCATCGCTTCCTCGGTAAGATTACTCTAACGAAGCGTTAATAGAGAAATCATGCGAATTTTAATCATGGGTGGCACCCGCTTTATTGGGGTCTACTTAACGAAAATTTTGGTAGAACAAGGTCATGAAGTGGTGCTATTCAATCGCGGTAATAAACCTGCACCTGTAGAAGGTATAAAACAGATAAAAGGCGATCGCACTGACGCTTCCCAACTCAAAGACAAGTTATCACAAGAACAATTTGATGCTGTCTTTGACAACAATGGTCGAGAACTCAGCGACACTCAACCCCTAGCTGAACTCTTCAAAGATCGAGTACAACACTTTGTCTACATGAGTTCTGCTGGTGTTTATCTAAAATCCGACCAACTGCCTCATGTCGAAGGTGATGCCGTTGACCCAAAAAGCCGCCATAAAGGTAAGCATGAAACAGAAGCTTACCTTACTCAGCTAGGATTACCCTGGACATCGATTCGCCCTACCTATATATATGGCCCCCAGAACTATAACGACCTGGAAGCCTGGTTTTTTGATCGAATTGTACGCGATCGCCCAATTCCTATCCCTGGAAATGGACTGCATATTACCCAGTTTGGGCATTGCAAAGATTTAGCGATGGCGATGTCTCAAGTTTTGGGAAACAAAGCCGCAGTTGGGCAAATTTATAATGTCTCAGGCGATCGCTTCGTTACCTTTGATGGTCTTGCCCGTGCCTGCACCGAAGCAGCGGGTAAGTCTGCTGAGGCTCTAAAGTTAGTCCACTACGACCCAAAACAATTTGACTTTGGCAAACGCAAAGCCTTCCCCTTGAGAGTTCAGCACTTCTTCGCCTCAGTGGATAAAGCGAAAACCCAACTCAACTGGCAGCCAGAGTTCGACCTCGTGAGTGGTTTGAAAGATTCCTTTCAAAACGATTATCTCGCTTCTGGTCATGACACAACTGAGGTCGATTTCTCTCTGGATGACGAGATTATCCAAGCAAGTTAGCTGGAAGGAAGTTCCTTAACGGTTATAGGGATGTTGATTAGAGCGATCGACAATCGGATGCCCTTGAGTGTTCACATCTAACTCTTCTCGACGCAGTACTTCTGTTGCATCTACCGTATCGTGTTCAACTTCCTTCCTGATGTTGACTTCCTCACGTACAAAAGCTTGCTTTCTAACATCAGCCGTCTCTTCGTAGACGCTCATGTGAGCCACTTCACCTTCACGGAAGTCAACGTTACCAGGAATAACCGCACTTCCAACATCTTGAGGAGTTGTCCGTTCAATGACAATTCGCTCCTTCTCAACAGGAATCGAAACTCTGGCTTGCTCTGTTTCAACCCGCTTACCAATTGCTACCTCACCTGCTTTACGACGGTGTTTATTCGCAACCAGTCGTTCTTCATAGAGCCTGAGCCTTTGATGTTCCTGCTCATTCATCTGGTACATTGAAGGCTCATGGTCATAGGTGTAGGTGTTGTGGTCATAAGCAGCAGCATGGACTTGATTAGAAGCAGGTCGTGGTGTAGCCGGTTGAGAGGTCATCCCTACAACTCTTGATGCCTCGACTGGTCGTTCCACGGTCACAGGTACCGATGATTGTGCGACTGGAGTGCGATAAACTTTCCGAACTCGCTCTTCGTAGTCGTAATCAACAGTCATGCTCTCATGGTATTCCGGTAATTTTTCGGCTTGCTCTTTGTGGGCAATCCCTATGGCATAGATGCGGTGTGCCTCAGCATCAACATGGCAACGTCCTACTGGTAACAAGACTTTTTTGCCAAAAATCCAGAAGCCCGTGTCAATGACAAGATACCGGAAACGTCCTGTCTCATCAACGAGTACGTCCTCAATAGTGCCAATTTTCTCTGCTGTTCTCCCGGCATAGACATCGAGTCCTTTGATGTCTTCACCCTCAAAAGCGTCTTGCTGATAGTTTGGGTTAAAATCCGCGATTTTAAAGAGAGCCATGCTCTTGTCTCCAAAATTTTCTATGTCATAGTACAGACATATTACAAATTCCTATACATTGATTCCTCTTTCTAACGAACGAGAAATCACTGATAAGCTATTAACTCTTTATCGTGGTTAGACGGCTGATGGTTGATTGCTTTTTTGTGGCCACAGGTATATTGCCCCAGAAATCCAAGTGAGGGCAACCGATATCCAGAAAAGCACTAATGAAGGGGTTTCCCAGGAATCAGGTGTCGGAGCAATTAATAGTGCGATCGCAGCAATTTGACTGACTGTTTTTAGCTTGCCCCAAATATTAGCACCGCTAATGCTACTACTCCCTGATAACTTTGGGTTGACTCGCCAACCCGCAATTACCAATTCTCGTGCCAAAATCAGAAACACACCCCAAGCTGGTACCTGTCCAAGCTCAATTAACGATAGGAGGGGTGCCAATACTAAAAACTTATCCACCAACGGGTCTAAAAACTTGCCCAACTCGGTGATTTGGTTCAGCTTACGAGCGAGATAACCATCCAACCAATCTGTTCCAGCCGCAACTAGAAATATTCCTAAACAAATCCAGCGCGATCGCTCAGTCGGGTTATTCAAACCGTACAAGAGGAACGGCAACGCCAGTAGACGAGAAAAGGTAATCGAGTTGGGTAAATTCATAAAAAAAGCTACGAGTTAAGGTGCTATTGCCTTAACTCATAGCTTATAACTCGCCAATGCTGCATTGTTGTCCGTCATCCGTTGCGAGTGACAACTTAATCAAACAACTAGAGTTTTCTGAAAATCGGCTTTCCCAGACAACACTCTAGACTCCTCAAAAAGCGCCATCTTTTTTCGCAACTACCATCAACGTTTTTAGGATTAACTTGAGGTCGTATATAACCGACCACTTTTGCTGATAGGCAAGATCCATCTGCACAATGTCTTCAAAGTCTGTGATACTAGAGCGTCCATTGGCTTGCCACTCACCTGTCATTCCTGGTTTCGTATTCAATCGCTCCCAGTGATGCGTCTTGTAGTTCATCACCTCTTCTACTGTTGGCGGACGAGTACCGACCAAGCTCATGTCACCTTTGAGGACATTCCAGAACTGAGGCAGTTCATCCAAGCTTGTGCGACGCAGAAAACGTCCTACACGAGTAACACGTGGATCATTTTTATTTTTGAAGATATTACCTTGCGCCTGATTGTCAACCAGATGCTGCAACTGATCTGCGTTCACAATCATGGAGCGAAATTTCCAAACGCGAAACGTTTTGCCCTTGACACCACAGCGGATTTGGCTGTAGAAAACGGGACCTGGGTCATCGAGCTTAATCACTAGCGCAATTGGAACCGCAATGATTGCAGTAACAACTAACCCAATTAATGCTCCAATAATGTCCAATAAGCGCTTACGCCTACAATTAGCAGAATAATGCATTTTTTGATCGCCTACGGGTACCTGAGAAGTACGATTTAGAATCAGTAAATCAACTGATTGAGGAGTAGGAGACCCTGATGTTGTAGACACGAAATGAAAAGAATTGGTTACAGCTTCTGAGCATTACGACTAATCTTTTTCTGCCAATAGTATTGAGCGTTCGTTACGTGAAGGCTAGCACAATCAGTCTATTTTACTAACTCTTTACAAAAGGAGAGTATTTTTTAAAGTATTTATAAGTTTTTTTGGATTTTGCAACAATATTGCTGATTTTGCGGTACAATCCAGCTTTTCTAAATTGAGCTATCTGCTACACCCAACTTAACGATCAGCGGTTCCTCAAACTTTTGATGAATTCCAGATAGTACTATATCGAGATACTGGCGAAGCCGCTGTTGCTGCCGAAAGTTTGGATAATAGAGCTGCTCCTCTTCTCGCTCAAAAATTCCTGTATTCGTTGGATCAGCGGAGTAAAGTAGATCTTGCTTTGAGGCTGGAGCTAGCCAGCTAGCATTTTCAATTGAAGGCACCAAACCAAGAGGGAGCTGACCTTCCACCAAGCGGACAATACGCTGATAACAAGCACCTGTATTTAGACCTTGACGCTCCAATTGCTGCATGATTTCCTCAAGGCTATAGAGATACTTGCCGGAGTCTAGTGCAGGTTCAGAGAAAGCACGTAGCAGTTCTGAAAGGAGGAAATAGTCGCTGTACTGTTGCTGAAGTCGGTTTAACACTAGAGGATAGAGCGGCAAACTGGCAAGTCCAGCCGCAACCCAGTTTCCTGTTGAGGAATCGCTATCCTGAATCAACGTGGCGAGTGGAAGCCGTTGGCGTACCCAGGTTTGCAGTGCAGCCAAAACACCAGTACCTCCAACACAGAAGGCTTGATAAACGCCATATTCAGAGATGCCTGTTTTAAGCAGCAGTTTATTCAGTTCTGACCCAAGTTGTTGAGTGAACGGTAGAACCACACGGTTTTCTAAATCTAGACGCTTGACGCTCCACTGGGTATTGCCGACATTTAAGGTAAATTCCTCTTTGTGTTGCAAAATTACCTTCAGGTATCCAGCCGCTTTCAGAAGTGCTTGCCCTAAAGGAGAATTTTGTAGCAGTACACTTAAGCGATCGCGTTTTTCCAAGTCAGGTTGACCCGGTAGCGGCAGTTCAAAATCACTTTCCTGTAATAACTGCTGGCGTTGCGGCTCAGATAGCTGAGGATACAACAACTGGCAAACAATATCTTGATCGATAAAATGACCCGCATACGGCAGACTACATAAAGTAAAGTCGCTGTAAGTTAAGTCCTTCGGGTTATCCGGTAAATCAACTAGCGCAATTTCCGTTGTGGTTGCCCCAGCATTGATGACTAAAGTACCGCCCTTTAGAGACTGATGTTTTGAAGAGTCCTTTGACTGAGTGTGTAAACTAGCAAGGATAGGTGCGATCGCATCTTCTAGGAAGAAAATTTGCTCAGCGTGCCTCACTAAGCCTGATTCCAGGACAGCTTCCCGTAAATTTAAGCGATAAGTATCGGACCAAGCCGCTGGAGTGCCTAGAACAACTCCCTCTAACTGCGGCAAGACATCTCTCAACATTTCGGATTCTAGACCAACGGAGCCTACCTTTATTGCAGCATCCACTGAATCACCCTTGGGCAGCAGCGTTGCGAACAAGGCTTGTAAAGTGCGTCGCACCCAGTATAGGGAAACTTGCTGCTGATTTGGCAATTGTACTGTTGGCTCCCATCCGTAGTGCCTAGGGCAATAGTAGGGAATGCCAAGATTTAGGTAAGGTTTAAAATTCTCTAAGAAAATTCCAGGCTGCTTATCCGCTAAGGTAGATGCCAAAGAACCAACAACAATCGGTGCCGCTGGCATCTGAACATAGTAAAGCTGTTCTGGCGAAATATCTCGACACGCTGAACCGGAGTAGGTCATTGCTGGTAAACGAAAGACACCCTCACCAGAACGATAAGTAGCGGATTGAGGGTTCACCATTGGTAGTTCGTTCGACCAATAGATGGGGTATTGCTCAGCAGTCGAGCGGTTCAATAGGGTAGCTGAAATTCCTGTACTACCGAAGTCAATTCCTAAGTACCAGACAGCGTTTCTGATAGCGACCTCCAATCAAGTTGAGTGTGCAGATATATAAGTATTTACCCGATGAGGGGACTTTTGGGTAGTTCTCAGGTGCATATCCTCCATGACAGGGTCACGATGTTATCTGTGCCCTATCAATAGACCTGTCTTGAAAATGGAGGCTGAAACAACGCTAAATCGTTCCTATACCTATTTTCATCGCAAGGTTCGTGAGCAAAGGCTCATGGTCGTCTCTTGCAAAAGTCAAAAAATTACCCCCTCAGTCCCCCCTTGCCAAGGCTACTGTATATACACAAGTTTCCTGGTTTGCCCAAAACTCTCCCAGACCTAATATCACTGGGAGCTAGCGCGGAACCGTTTGCCAGTTCCGATCAATGCCTGTTCTGGCAAACGGTTCAGAAACGCGATCGCATCTAACAAAAAAAACCAGTGTCTAACCGTTAGACATTGGATTTCTCTTTTTCAAGGCATCATCTGGTCGAGAACTGCCTTCACTCGTTTGTACAGTGGCGACTGCTTGCCCACTTCCAGCGCTGCCAAGATGCGATCTGCGCTAGCTCTTTCAGAGCCGCTCCGAAGAGAGCAGCAGGTTTCTCGCTTGTGAGTGCCTTCTAGTTCCTTAATGAGTTTGAGGTAGCGATCGCTTTTGAAGTGTTAGATGACCTAGAGCCAATGTAACCGCAACGGAAATATATAACGGATATACATCAGATCTTGGACTTTATCACCTATAGATGGTTCTGTAAGGAGCGAGTGTGATCGCACCCTTGCCTATTCGGTCTTACCCACTGCGGTTTGTTTGATCGAACGGTAGTGAGAGAGTTACCGCAACTGGTAGGAAAGCTAAACTTGAGTGCAGCCGTGTAAGCTTGGCACATTTCACTATGATAATTACGGAAAAGTTGATTTGGCTTGGGCTAGGCGTTACCGCAGTCGGGTTAGTTTCGGGAATTTTCTACCAAACAGTTAGTGAAGCTGTTGATCGACATAAATACCCTCTGCTAGGTCAGCTTGTTGATCTTGGGGGATTTCGTCTGCATCTCAATTGTATTGGTCAGGGTACACCAACAGTTGTCATGGATGCTGGTGCTGGTGCCCCATCAATCACATGGGGCTTGGTTCCGCAAAAAATTGCTGAATTTACCCGTGTGTGTACTTACGATCGAGCGGGTTTGGGCTGGAGCGATCCCAATCTCAGGACACCGCGCACGAGCCAGCAAAGCGTTGATGAATTGCATACACTTCTGACCCAAGCTGGGATTAAGCCTCCTTACATTTTGGTGGGACACTCCTTGGGGGGAGCCAATATGCGGCTATATGCAAGTCAATATCCAGAAGATGTGGTGGGATTGGTGTTGGTGGATTCCTCCCTAGAAAGCTACATGACATCCGAAACCTGGAAACGTATTAAAAGAGAGGTATGGCTTTATCAAGTTATGAGGGTTGCCAGTCGAGTTGGTGTGTTGCGATTAATCGGGGAACTCAACTTGTTGCCAATTCTTGAAGAGATTAAACAAAAAATTCAAAAATATCCGTTAGCCGTCCAAGCCTTGTTTGATACTTACAAATCCTACTGTTATCGTTCTCACTATTGGGCAACCGTATCTAGCGAATATGCCAACCTAGAAAAAAGCTTTGAGCAATTACAAGCTGTTACATCCTTGAATAACTTGCCCTTGCTCGTGTTAGTTCAAGGTGCAAAAGCTCCAGAAATGAGTGATGAAAGATTCCAGAGGTGGCAGGAACTTCAGTTAGATTTAACTAAACTTTCGTCTAATAGCCAATATATCATTGCCGAAACTAGTGGACACCTTATTCCCTTAGAGCAACCTGATTTGATTGTTAGTGCAGTTCGTCAACTTGTTGAGAGAGCTTGAAGTCAACAGTCCCATCATAGGTTATATAACCCCTAGCCCCTTCCCTGCGAGGGAAGGGGCGCCATCTCAAAGCTCCTCTCCACCTCGGAGAGGGGTTTGGGGAGAGGTCTATCGGCTCGTGTGTACACGGTAGCTTGCCAAGGGGGAAGCAAGAATAATCCGGCTCCCCTGCTCCTCCTACTTCCTACTCCCCACTTCCCGCTCCCTTCTGGTTGTTAGGTTGCTCTGGGTTTGTTGTTTTGGGTTGAGGTAAGGTTGTATCGAACTCCGTTTCACTTGATGTCTGTGCCTCCTGCGCCAGCCTGTCTGATAGCTCAACTTCCGCTAAGGCTTCGTTATCCGCCACAACAAGCTCTTCTGGCATAACAATGTCTTCAGATACCACAGGGTCTTCCGAGCCAGAAGGCTGTGCTACCGCTTCCTGTTGTCCAGCGTCTAAGGAGGCTTCTCGCAAGGGATCGACTTGAGTTTCAACGGGTTCTGGAGGCAAGACTATCTCTTGAGTGTTGTTGGGTGCATCATTCCACATATCTGCACTCAAGATTTGATTGTTAAGGATATTTAGCCCTAAGTCTGTAGGATTTGCTGGTGGATACTCTGGACTGGATTGAGGTGGTACCTTGGCTGGACTCCCTTCCACTACTGGTTCATCCAACGCTTCATGATCAGGAGCAATCAACTCTGAATCCAATCGGTTCGATTGTGAGCGATCGCGTTCTGCTTCAGTATCACTCAGAGTGTTATTGACTAGGTTCTCCCTTTGTAAATCCTGGGGAGTTTGCGGGAAAACGTTGGTTTCAAACTCCAAGTCGGGTGAGCTAATCATCTCCTCGGTTGTGCTGTCTACTGGCTCATCCCAGAGCATCTCGACAAACGTCTCATCCTCAAGAGCGTTTAGCTCTCTAGGTACACCTATCTCCTCAGGAGCTTCAGAGCTGGCGCTTAGAGTATTCTCATGGTCTAGCTCTAGTGCTTCAGAAGGAAATAAATCTGGGTCAAAATCGGATTCAATAGATTCAGGGGCTGCTGACGGAGAAGGCTGTGTAATCCCATTATCGCTAGCGATTGTTGCAATTTCTTCTCCACTGTCATTTTGAGGAGAGTCTGCCAAATTTTGGGAGATAGCATCCTCATCGGATAAGTCATGGTACACAAAGTCTTCCCAATCTTCCGCCAATAACTCCTGCGATGCCAGGAAGCGATAGTTTGTCTGGTGGGAGTTAGGGATTTCTGGCGCAATTAGTGGCGCTTGTGAATAATCAAAAAGCGATCGCTCATCGTCTTGACTTTGAAGATCTTGACCTTCAGACCCTTCAAAACGGGACAAGTCTTGCTGAAGCTGCTGAAGTGCGTTTTGATTTAACCAAACTTCTGGGTCGAGTTCGGTTTCTAAGGCATCCATTGCCAGCAAATCCTCTTCGGGTAAGGCTGGAATGTAGTTATCCTCCACGACATCAACTGTTGGGGGTTCGCTATTAGCCGTGGGTGGTTCCGAGGGTTGCTCAGGTATTGAGTGAGGCTCTACAGTCGGTAGCAGGTGAGTCAACCGCATCTCGTCAAATAAATCAGTCAAGGCAGCAATGGTTTCAACACCTTGCCGTCCGTTTGTGTTAGTTGACGAGCTAGCAGGTTCTGATGAGTATTGGTTTTCTGCCAACTCTGACTCACTTGGGGGCTGAGTCGCTGTGTCTTCAAAAAATAAAACTTCCCACGAGTCTGACGAATCAGTTCCTGACCAATTCGATGCCTGCGACTCAGTCGGTTCAACGGCTGGGTCACTAAGCCCTTCAAACAGGACATTTTCAACCTGAGAGGAGACAGGAGTAGCGGAGTCGGTAGCTACGGGAACCTCTGCTTCTGTTGCTCTTAAGCGACTAGCTGAGGAGTCTGTACCAAATAGAGTTTCATACAAATCATCAATTTCTCTGCCATGGCTATCGAAACTAGATGTTAGTTTGCTAGCTTCACCAACTCCTGTCTCTTCTGCTGAGGGTGATATTGGCAGATTCTCAGCTGTTGGATCTGACTCCACTGAGGCGGGTAAGGTTGAAGGCTCGATATCTAGTTGGATGAAGGTTGCTAGACCATCATCTTCATCTGGCTCATTAGTGGGATAGTTAAGTTCTAGTTCTTCGATAATTTCCCAATTATCAGAGTTCAGGTTTTCTAGGAGAGTCTCTTCAGGTGTCGGCTGAATTGATCGGTCAAGCGTTGGTGCTGATGTTGGTGATATCGAGGAAAGGTTTGGCAGTGCGTCTGGGCTGCTAAATGAATCAGTAGCACTTTCTGGGGCGCTGGAAAGTGTCTCTGGGGGTTGCAGGGGGAGTGGTGGCAATGGCGTTAGTGAGCTATCCCTAAGCCCAGTAGCATTGCTCGGCAGCACTGTCACTGGTTGTGTGTCACTGGTTGTGGTGGTTTCTCGCCCCAACTGCTCGGCTAAACGATTCACCAATGCGGTAAACAGTAGCTCTCCTTGCACACTCAAGCCATGCATCTTTTCCAATCCCTGAGCCATAGATTTCTGGTAGCCCTGAAGATTGCACTGTAGTGTCTCAAAGATCTTCTGTTGATTAGCGTCTAGAGCGAGCAACATTTGATCGGACTGGTCTTGTATCTGTCGCAGTTGCTCTACACGATCTTGCGACTGGAGTACGCCCCCCAGTTTGCCTTGAGGTGTACTCATTGCGATCGCCGAACCAGGACTTGCCAACCGAGCTTCCAGATTCGCGAACAACTGAGTCATCTGAGAAGTCAAGCTTTCAGTACAACGGCTAATCAATTCTTGAGAAAAATCTGCCGTCATTGGTGGTTGGGCAGGATGACGCGAGGTTGGAGAATCAAGCTGCTGCCTTGTTCGTTGCAGTTGCTTGATTTCGTGCATCAAAGACTCTCGCTCTTGCCGTAACGCTTCCATATCTTCCAGCAAGGGGTGCAGCAAGTCAGCCCGAAGAAAGTCCATTTCTTGAGTGACGGCTTCGACAATCTCCTTTACTCCTTCTGGCAACGCGGGGTTAGCTGGTCGCTGTTCAGGTACTGCCCCATTCTGCTGCAACGAGACTAAGTAGCTACGAACTCTCTCTAAAACCCGGCGCTCTTGGGCGATGTCGCCTGGCTTAGACCAAGGTAGACGGGAGCCTGCTTTAGGGAGGATGCCGTCAATATCAGCAATCAGAGATTGAATATCCTTCTGAAAAGTCACGGTGAAACCCTTGAGGAAAACAAGTACAACAACGCAGGCGTGATATCAAGTCCGTTACATTCCTTCGCTAATAGACTTGGGTTGTTTGTCTGTTGGTCTGCTTCCACTGACAAAAAGCGACAATGTCAAAGATACGAAGTGAGCTGTACGGTTGATATGGTGTGATCTCCGGGTCTCTAATGATAGAGTGCCGGAGCGACCAAGCTAGTCAGAACATTTCATCGGCACGCGATGAATATAGATTTCCCCTATTCCCAGGTTAAAGATACAGCCCTTTCCCAATTCCTGACTAATAAATCGAGGAATTTGGAAAAATTGATATACAGTTAGCTTGATTGTCATCATCATAAACTCATTACTGCTTCACAACGAGGCAGGTGCAGTATCCTACACTCAGATTTTTTGGAGGCTAATCAAGATAGCGCATAATAACTGTGTGCCTATTATCCGATAATTGCCTCAAGCTCTGACAGGATTAGCGATCCAAGGCACCTCCGATGTGTAAAGCTGTTGTTCTGTCATGGGTGAGGAAACGACCACTGCATCCGCCATTCTCGCTTATCTTGAAAGGTTGATGGGGTGCCTGAACCCTTATAGTTCTCAACGGCTCTGACTGTTGCTCTTTAGGGGTTATGGGTTGAGGAAACGCTTCCTGTCTCAATCTAGTGGACAGATGAGCATTTATTTGTCCACTGCTTTTACAATTTGCTCGTGATCTCATGGAAGACCGATACAACTCACACGAAATGAACTCAAATGTTAATGAGTTGATTTGCGCGGCTCCGTTTTTTACTGGGTTACCGGAGAACACTGTGGAGCAAGCTACATCTCATGTTGTCACTCGCAGCCATCCAGCTAACCGAGTCATTTTGCTGGAAAATGACTGGGGCGGCTCTGTGTACTTTATTTTGGAAGGTTGGGCAAAAATTCGCACCTACAACCTTGATGGCAAAGAGGTAACCCTAAACATTTTAGGGAAAGGAGAATTATTCGGTGAAATGGCGGCACTGGATGAGGTTCCTCGTTCAACCGATGTCATTACTCTCACTCCCACAACGATTGGCAGTATTCCAGCTCAGGATTTTGTCCAGTTAATTCATAATGAACCACTTGCCGGTGTCCGTCTATCTCAGCTAATGGCAAAGCGTCTACGTCAAGTGAATCGGCGTCTGCGTCTACGAGAGTCGGATAGTACCTCGCGAGTTGCTGATACGTTGTTGTTTCTCGCAGAGGGACAAGGGAAACTAAAGCAACAAGGAACAGAGATTCCCAACCTACCCCATCGAGAGTTGAGTAGCCTGAGTGGACTAGCACGGGAGACAGTGACACGAGTGCTGACCAAGTTAGAAAAGAAGGGGCTAATTGTACGGGAAAACGATATTATGGTTATCCCGGATGTATCGGCTTTGGAACGGATTATCGCGTAGCCTAGGGTTATAGGAACCAGTGCATCTGTGCGTTGATGTTCCTGCCTACTCTATCTACTTTAAACGTTTATGAGTTTTCAGAAAATTCTTGTAGCGATCGATGAGTCCTCGTTGTGCCCTTCTGTCTTCTCGGCGGCGCTGGAGCTAGCGCATTCAAACAAAGCGGCACTCAAGCTGCTGCACTCCATTGCTCCTGAGATTGTCAGTGAACCAATGCCTCCGGTTGCGCTTGATACCAGCTTGAATATGGGGTTTGTGAATAATAACTACCAAACTCAACAAGTCTTGATGGACAACCAGATTGAGGAAGCGCGAGCTGTACTAAATCGCTACAGTGAAGAAGCTGCCCGTCAAGGAGTGCTAACGACTTCGGCTTACGAAATTGGTGAAGCAGGTCATCGGCTGTGTGATGAAGCAAAAGCATGGGACGCCGATTTAATTGTAGTTGGGCGTCGGGGTCGTACAGGCTTGACGGAAGCGTTGCTGGGGAGTGTGAGTAATTATGTGGTACACCATGCTCCTTGTTCAGTGTTAGTCATTCAGGAAGTAGAGCTTGAGCCACCACCTCCAGCCGTGAATGACCGTTCTCTAGGTGTGATTAACCCACCTTCAATCTAGGAGGAGCGGTTAAATTGAGATTGGTCAAGCGTTTAATAAATCTGAATGAGCGATTCTTATAATGATGCCCAAGCTTCTCGCCCCGATCCTTTAGAGGAACGGAAAAACAAGCCTTTCAACTCAGAAGATGACCCCTGGATCGATGATTTGGACTCGACTGATGAGGCGAGTCGAGATACCTCATCACCGGCATTAACAGCCCAAACGGATGAGTTTTCCCGGTCATCATTTGGGACAGTGCCTCCTGGAAGAAGTTACTCTCCGACAACTCCGAAACTAGAAGGATTGCCGCTTCGGGCAAAAGCGCCTTTGGCGATGGTCGAAACGGCGTTTCTCGCGAGTACTGCCAGCTTGATTTGGCTGATAAATTTTTATTTTCCCTTGGGGCCAGTGTTGCGGATATTTTTCCCGATCCCGATCGCATTGGTCTACCTCCGTTGGGGAAACCGGGCTTCTTGGATGTCGGCGTTGGTTTCCGGGTTGCTACTGTCGGTGCTGATGGGACCAACTCGTAGCATTCTCTTTTTTATTCCTTATGGCTTGATGGGTGTCCAGTTGGGCGCAATGTGGAGTCGTCGTGCTAACTGGCTCTTTTCTATTTTCACGGGTACGTTGCTGGGTACGTTTGGCTTCTTTTTTCGGTTTTGGTTGCTCTCGATTCTCTTGGGTGAAGACCTCTGGGTTTATGTGACAACTCAGATTACTCAATTAGCAGAGTGGGGATTTTTGAGGCTGGGGTTACTTGATCAACCTAGTCTGAGTCTGATTCAGGCACTTGCGATCGTGATGGTTTTTATTAACAATCTTGTTTATTTATTCGTTGTGCATCTTGTTGCTTTACTGATGCTCGATCGCTTGGGCAATCCAATTCCTCGTCCGCCGAACTGGGTGCAAGTGTTGCTGGATTATGATGGGTGACACAAGAGAGGGATGTGGGCTTTTAAGAAATTTTGGGAAAACCCAGTCTTTGACTGGGGGACTAGCCCCCCAGACCCCCCACTGGGGGCACAAGCGCTGCCCCCACGCCCCCCACGCAAGGGCTAGTCTGTTGGACTTGTGATATTGAGTTTGCTTACTTGCTTCGTTGAACAGTTGTCACTTTTGGTTAGTGTTTAGTGGTCGGTTGTAGGGAAGATAAGCTCTTCGTTGATCCCTAATACCGAATTGTATTCAAACTAACTTTCTCTTCCCCTGCTCCCTGAACCCTCCCCTGCCTCGCCGTTTCTTCTTTTAGCGATTAGCTTCATGATTCGAGTTTATACTCAGCTAGCCCAAGGGCAACGGTGGTTACAGCAGTATCAGGGACACCCACCTGTGTTGGCTTGCATTCTAGGATTTACTGCTACGGGTCTTATTCCTGGTATTTCTGCGGCGGGTGCGACACCGAGCGATCGCGAATATACTGCGATCGCTGATGCTGAATTTTTAGTGAATGGTGTTACTTCTAAACCGCAATATCCCCTACCACCGTTAACGGCTGGGGCTTCTCCGGTGCTGATTTCCCGTGCTGTTGTTGAGGCTTTGGATATCCCTATTTATCTTTTCAATGCTGGTTTACTTCATCCTCTTGCTGTACCTGCTATTGATTTAGGGGGTGTTCCTGCGAAGTGTGTTACTTCAGGCAATGCTCTACCCCTCAACACGGTGAAACAGCTATTTGAGCAAGGCGTAAAGTGGGGACAACAACTGGCAATTGCTGCTGATGGGTATCTAATTATCAGCGAATGTGTTGTAGGTGGAACCACAACGGCTCTTAGTGTCCTCACTGGCTTGGGTATCGATGCAGTCGGTAAAGTCAACAGTTCTCATCCCAACTGCAATCACACCCAAAAGTGGGACGTTGTTCAGATCGGGTTGAGGAAATGGGCAGAAAGGGAGATGGGGAGAGACCTTTCCTCTATCATCCCATCACCTCATCACCCCATCACCTCATCATCTTCTGTTGACCCATTGCGACTAGTAGCAGCAGTAGGAGACCCGATGCAAATTGTGGCGGCAGGTATGGCGATCGCGGCGAGTTGTCGTTGTGGTGTCTTGCTTGCTGGTGGGACGCAAATGTTAGCTGTTTATGCCCTCGCAGAGGCGTTGGCATCAAGGGCAAGCCTGATGAATCAATATTCCTTGGCATGGCAACCAGAACAAGTCGTTGTGGGAACAACTCGCTGGGTTGCAGAAGACTCTACGGGTGACACCGTTGGTTTAGCCCGAAAAATTGGCACTGTACCGCTTTTGGCGACAGAGTTGAGTTTTGCTACGTCTTGTTATCCTCAGTTACAAGCTTATGAGCAGGGATATGTCAAAGAGGGTGTAGGTGCCGGAGGATGTGCGATCGCTGCCTATCTTTACCGAGGTTGGAGCCAAATTCAATTACTGCAAGCGATCGAAAGCTTGGTAGAGCGTTGCTGCCAAAGTTGAATGCTGTCTGTCAGAGTTAGAAAAGAAAACTTTTGCAAGAACTGGATTGACGAACTCCCCGGTCTTTAGGCGTGGGGATTCTGGATTCAAACAATAATTGCAGGCATAACCCGTTTTACATTATCTAGCCCAATGGACAACGCCTTGCCCATCCTTGCTCGTACTACTTGTACGTCCTTGCCTGACGGGGCTTTAAACCCGTGATGTTTCGGTAATTTAGGAGTGGATTCTCCGGGCTAGCAGTTGTTCTTCTAGGGCAGCAATGCGATTATAGGCTGCTGTCAGTTGGGCAGTTAAGCGTTGGACTTGAACATCAGCCGTGAGAGCTTTCTCGCTACTGGGATATCCATTGGTTATCTCGCTATTGCGATCAAGCAGAACATCTTTGTGTTCCATTACAGAGTCGAGCAAGCTTGGACTCTGATAGCTGTGCGCTCTGACGTTAGTAGCTAGTAGCGAACCTTCTGGTGACTGAGGTTGCGTTTGCTTGATTTCGTGCAGCGAGTCTGAAACTTTCTGGCTCAGTTGATCGATGATTTGGTAGAGCGCATCAATCTTATGACTTAAAACGACGATTTGCTTTTGAACGGCATCCATAGGATTTGCAATTCCAATAACTTTTTCTCTTTATCATGCTAGTCACTTTAATGGGAAAAGAACATCCCGTGCTGATTCATTTAACTATTTGATAAAATCACGATCCACCTATTTTCTGAGTTTTAAATGCTAAATTGGGGAAAATTGACCCTATATACACTAGTTAGCGCTCTACGATTTGTCTAAGAAGTAACAAAAAGTATAAAGAGTCACTAAGTTAAAACTCAATCTTCTTTATCTCCTAGAAATTTTGACCTCTTTTAAAAAATGCTTAATTTTCAAGATTTTTTTACGGCTTGTACAGGCATCTGGAAAACAGAGAGGATTTACCATTCGATTCTCCAGGGTGAAATTGAACGCTCTTATACGGAATATCGTGTGGAAACCTTAACAGGTGACCAAAAACAGCAAATTCTGTCACTATCCTCGTTGGGTGGTATTAACGTTGATATGGCACAAGTTAAGTCAAATGAAACAGCGTGTCCAGGGTTTGCGATCGCATTTGAGACAGTTTCAGAAACGGGTGAACAAGTCTCGATGAACCTCAAGGCGCTGTTTGTCCCCGATACCTTTGTCCTCTCGCCGGAAATGTCAGTAGAGACTCCCCCTTTGCCTGGGGCGGCACAGATTCCAGCAACAGAGGAAGTGATTCAGGGCTATTATCTGCGGGATGAGGGATACTCAGAAGCGGGTGCAGTGAAGAGTCGCTTTACTTATCTACCGACGCGCCAAACGTTAGAAATGACGACGTACTATCGGCGCTCAGTTGCCGTTGACCAAATGCGCCTCGTAGCACCCGATTTACGACTTCGGACGATTATCACCTATCAGCGTCCAGAATCAGGTGGTGCCCCAACGGAGATTGACCTAGTGGGTTTTGGTGTTGAGCGACGTCAAGCAATGTAAAGGTTTTATGTTGTTTGTTGTTAGTTATTCGTTGTTTGTATTTTCAACCAACAACCAACAACAAATAACTATCCTCCCTACTTCCTACTCCCAATGATGAAACGACGATCTTTTTTGTACGGTGCTAGTGCTTTGGCTTTAGGTCAGCTAGTAGCTGGGTGTAACAGTCGGCAGCAAGCGTCCTTAAGGGTAAGGCTTTTGCAAGATTCTATTCCAGCTCAATTGGTGGCTGAGTTTCGTAAGGCATTAGATCAATCAGCCGCCGTCAAGTTTGACCCAGAAGAACAGTTGCAAGATTTATTCACGCGACTGAAAGCCTGGAAGCAGCAAGCAGAAAAAAAAGACGAAAAGTCACAGTGGGCTATTCCTTTTGTGGGTTCCAAAAAAACCTTAGTCCCGGATTTAGTGACATTGGGGGATTATTGGCTAGAATCAGCCATTCAGCAAGGATTAATTCAACCCCTGCAGGTGGAAGGGTTGAGGGGATGGCAGCAGTTGCCGCAAGCTTGGCAGGAGATTGTAAAACGCGATCGCCAAGGTCAACTCTCTAATACTGGAGAAGTTTGGGGCGCACCCTACCGTTGGGGTACGACGGTGATTGCCTATCGCCGCGATAAATTTCGAGAGTTGGGTTGGACACCCAAGGATTGGAGTGATTTATGGCGTCCAGAGTTACGCGATCGCATTTCTGTCGTGGATCAGCCGCGAGAAGTGATTGGTCTAACGTTGAAAAAACTGGGGCGTTCTTACAACACCACCAATCTCAGCCAGGTGCAAGACCTTAAAGAAGAACTGTTGGCGCTGCATCAACAAGTCAAGTTTTATAGCTCTGACTATTACCTACAACCTCTAGCGTTGGAAGATACTTGGGTAGCAGTGGGTTGGTCTACGGATGTAATCCCTGTGCGAGCAAATGATCGTCAGATCGATGCCATAGTTCCGCTTTCAGGAACCGCTCTCTGGGCTGATTTATGGGTGCAACCTGCCTCAGCAGCAGTTGACTCTAATACTACAGGCACACAAGAGCAGCAGTCTCTAATCCAGCAGTGGATTGATTTTTGCTGGCAACCTAAACCAGCCAATGAAATCTCTCTATTCAGCAACGCCGCCTCACCGATTGTCACGACTCTCAATCCGGCTAACATACCCCAAGATGTTCGAGAGAATCCGGTGCTACTACCAGACAACTCAGTTCTCGACAAAAGTGAGTTTCTTCAGCCCTTACCCAAAGCTGTAGATGAGGAGTATCAAGCGCTTTGGAAAGAAATTCGCACCGTTAGAGGTTAGCTAGCCTTCGTACCATCGGCACCGGGATAAATCCATAAAAGCCTTCTGCCTTCTGCCCTGGAGCCTTTCTTGGTTCATTGCTGCTGTCGGACTTGACATCACAAACGCTGAGACTGATCTACTCTATATAAATGTGAAGTGAAAAGAGAACTTGCTCGCTTTCCTGTCAAATCCAAAGCAATTGGATGAAGATAGAGCGTGAGCCAATCAGCAGCAGTTGTGTTGACGGAGGGTGTCGTGAGTAGCGTTATTTCAATTACAGATACTGAGTTTGAAACCGAAGTTTTAAAAGCCGAACAGCCTGTACTCGTGTACTTCTGGGCATCTTGGTGTGGACCTTGTCGCCTGGTATCACCATCCGTGAACTCGGTAGCTGACACTTATAGCGATCGCTTAAAAGTCGCTAAGATGGAAATCGATCCAAATCCTGCAACCGTGAAGAAGTACCAAGTTGAAGGCGTTCCAGCACTCATCTTGTTTAAAAATGGTGAGGTTGCGGGGATGCATGAAGGAGCAATTGGCAAGCAGAAATTAGAAAGTCTGGTGGAAACTTACCTGAGTTCATGAGGCTTGAGCTTAGAATTTTGCGGTAAGAAACCTACTTTTTTTCTAAACCTAATGGTTAAGAATTTATCAATGTAGGGAGAAGCTTCTTCGTAGTTAATCGAACCTTGGTTGTATTAACCAGTAATCACTCCTAATTCAGTTTCATCATAATTTCTGGAACTTCCCAGAAACAGTTTCACACTAATGAGATCACTTAAGGCAACTCAGTTCGCCTGTGTGCAACTCAACTAGTCCTATAGCTCCACCAATCCCATGCAGTTTGCTAAGCGTTTACAACCTCTGCAAGCCAATGTCTTTGCCGATATGGATCAGGCAAAGGCAAAAGCTAAGGCATCTGGACAAGATCTGATTGACCTTTCACTAGGGTCTTCTGATCTTCCTGCATTTGAGCATGTCTTAGCCGCGATCAGAGAGTCTTTGTCTGACAAAAGTACTCATGGCTATTTGCTGTTTCATGGGACTCAATCCTTTCGTCAGGCAGCAGCAGACTGGTACACAAAAAAATTCGGCATCCCAGTTAATCCAGAAACTGAGGTGCTAACTCTCATTGGTTCTCAAGAAGGCACGGCGCATCTACCGCTAGCAGTACTCAACCCAGGAGATTTTGCACTATTGCAAGACCCTGGCTACCCTTCTCATGCTGGCGGTGTCTACCTGGCTGGTGGTCAGATCTACCCCATGCCTCTTCTAGAAGAAAATGGGTTCTTACCAGTATTGGAGGACATCCCAATGCCAGTGCTTGCTCAAGCGCGGATGATGGTGTTGAGCTATCCTCACAACCCGACGACAGCGATCGCACCGTTGTCTTTTTTCCAGAAAGCTGTTGCCTTTTGCCGTGAACATGACCTAGTTCTCGTTCACGACTTCCCCTATGCTGACTTAGTGTTTCCGGAAGATGGCATAGAACGCCAGCAAACCCAATCACTCGCTCCCTCGGTTTTGCAAGCTGACCCGGATAAAGAAGTCTCAATCGAGTTTTTCACGTTTTCCAAATCCTACAATCTTGGTGGATTTCGGATTGGTTATGCGATCGGGAACGCCCAACTAATTCTGGCGTTGCGGCAGGTGAAAGCCGCAATTGACTTTAACCAGTACCAGGGAATTTTAAAAGGTGCGATCGCAGCTTTGCAGGGACCTCAAGACGGCGTTAAGGCATGCGTGGATGTTTTCCGTAAGCGGCGGGATACGTTCATCAAGGCTCTACACCGAATTGGTTGGCAGGTTCCTACCCCAGCCGCAACGATGTATATTTGGGCAAAGTTGCCAGAGCCTTGGCAGCAGAACTCAATGAAATTTTGTACTCAGCTAGTAGAAAAGACTGGTGTTGCAGTTTTGCCGGGAGCGGGTTTCGGTAAAGCTGGGGAAGGGTATGTCCGCTTTGCCCTGGTGCAAGAACCAGAAATTTTGGAAGCTGCCGTAGAGAGAATCGCAGGGTTTCTCAACAAAACTACTGATTCGTGATTTGGGAATTCTCAAGAATTTAGCAATTTGACGCTTGGTTATGCGTTTCCTTGGTCAATCCAAGCTACGAATGAGCTGCGAACTCACTAAAATGTGTTTTTTAGGACTTATAGAACCCATTTGAGATCTTAAGAAGAGGCTGAAAGCCTTTTAATCATTAGCCTAATGAAGCAAAGGTTGATTTTGGTTGTGGCATTGGCTAGGGTTCGCTCAAAGTTCTTAACGAGGATCTG
>JAHHIF010000046.1 GCA_019358875.1 Symplocastrum torsivum CPER-KK1 | reverse complement strand
GTTATCTAGAAAAATGGCTGTTGGTTGGCAGTGTCTTGTATGCACTCTTTAGCTCTAACCTTTGTGTCGCACAAGTAGTTGGAGATACAACACTCCCTACGGCAGAGAGATCGCTCGTTACAGGCAACCCCAACTTTCAGATTGATGGCGGAGCAAAGCGGGGTGGCAATCTGTTCCACAGCTTCCAGCAATTCTCCATCCCTACAGGGGGTTCAGCCTATTTCAACAATGCCGCTGATGTGCAAAACATTTTCAGCCGCATTACAGGTGGGTCGATTTCTAATATTGATGGATTAATTCGAGCCAATGGCACGGCTAATCTGTTTTTGCTCAATCCGAATGGGATTCTGTTTGGTCCGAATGCCTCCCTCAACATTGGCGGCTCCTTTGTGGCAACGACGGCGGATGCTCTCGGCTTTCCTACAGGTGAGGTGTTCAGCAGCGATGCCACACAACCCTTGCCGAGTCAGTTGCTCACCGTCAATCCCAATGCGTTTTTCTTTAACCAACTGATGCCCCAACCCATCACGGTGCAAGCTCGTTTTGACGACAGGGTTTTCACTGGTGATACCACTTATGTTACTTTTGATACCAGTATTAATGGCACCGGGTTGCACGTTCCTCCTGGACAAAACCTCATGCTGGTGGGTGGAGCGATTCAATTCAATAATGGAGAACCCTTCATTCCCCCAGATGATTCGAGTTATTACGATGGGGGCTGGTTGATTAGTCCGGGCAGCAATGCGGAGCTAGGAGCGGTCGGTGGGGTAGGAAGCGTTGGGTTATCGACAACTGGCTCAGATTGGCAATTGACGATACCGCCGCAAGTACCAAGAGCCGATGTGTCCTTGAGCAATGACAGTGGCATTTTTACGGTGGGAGTCGGTGGCAGTATTCGAGTGCTCGCCCGCGACATTGATATCCTCGACAGAAGTAACCTTGAGATGGGAATTCCCGGCGATTCGACGTTACCCGATGCCCAAACTGGAGAGATAGAGCTGAACGCAACGAACTCTATCACAATTAGCGATAGCGACGTGAAGAACAAATTGCATGGATATGGACAGGGAAATCTCGGCAGCATCAATCTGACGGCGGGCGATCACATTTTGATAGATCGCACTAAGCTAATGACTCAAGTGGATGGGTATGCTGTTGGCAATGCTGGCGATATTAACATCACCACGGGTTCGCTTTCGGTCACGGGTTTGGTCACAGAGTCGGTCGTGGATACGAGTGCGCTATCTACCGTCGCGTATGGACGGGGAAATTCAGGCAACATAAACATTAATGCCCGCGATACCATTTCTTTGGGTCAGGTTGACCCAATCTCAGGCTTTTTCCCGCAGGTATGGATACAGAGCCATATAGGAGGTATAGGTAACGCTGGCGATATTAACATCACCACGGGTTCTCTTTCGCTTACAGCCACTCGAGTGTTATCCTACAACTCTTTTGGAGATGGAGAAGGCAATGCAGGCAATATCACTATCAATGCCCGCGATACCGTTTCTCTCAGAGACTTCTCTCACCTGTTGTCTTGGGCAACGTATGGACAGGGAAATGCAGGCAGGGTAACCATTCATGCTGGCGATAGCGTCTCTCTTGATAGCGGTTCTAGTATCAATGCCTCGGTCTCAAACCAATACCTCCCAGGATCTGTTGTTCCTCGAGCAGACACTGTTGTCGGTGATGGTGGCGATATTGAGATCACGACAGGGTCGCTATTTCTCACCAATGGTGGTAACATCACTTCCCTCACAGGAGCACAGGGAAATGCAGGCAGTGTAACTATCAATGCTCGCGATCGGGTCTCTATTGAGGGTGATTTCTTTCTAGAGCCTCCCCCTGGGGTATGGGGTCCTAGAGCATATTACACCAGCGGTATCTTCACACAAGTGCTTTCAGACGATCTGTGGGGTCAACTCGAAGGTGGACGTGAGAGGACGGTATGGGGTCGAGGAGTGGGTGAAGGAGGAGATGTAAATATCACCACAGGCTCACTCTCTCTGACCAATGGGGGTGCCATTAATACCTCCACGCGGTGGCAGGGAAATGCGGGTCGCGTCACCATCAATGCTCGTGACTCAGTACACATTAGTGGCACAGCTCCAATTCGTCCCGACCTCGCCAGTGGGATAACAACCTCAGCCGAGTCACAAGCGATGGGAAGCGCAGGAGATGTCAGCCTCACCACAGGCTCACTCACCGTTGCTGACCAAGGCTCCATCACCACGGCGACACGGGGGCAAGGTGATGCTGGCAGTATCACAGTGAGTGCCGACACAGTTGGTTTGAGCCGTGGCGGGCGATTGGTCTCGACAACATCGAGTAACAGCCGGGCGGGTGACATCACACTGAACACACCTGACCTGCAACTTGCGGGTGCAACCAGTGGTTTGTTTACCGAAACCACCAGTGCTGGAGAGGCAGGGGACTTAACCATTCAACCCGGGAGCAACGAGCAAACCCTGCGGGTGAACTTGCAACAGGGGGCACAAATCTCGGCTTCAACGCGCGGCAGTGGGGATGGAGGAGACCTGACAATTACCGCTCCCGAGTCGATCGCGCTGACCGGAGATGGTTCTATCATCGCGGCTGAAACGGGCGGCGGTGGCACGGGTGGTAACTTAACGCTGCGAACGGGCAACCTCAGCATTCAAAATGGCGCACAAGTCAGCGTTAGTAGTTCCAGCACGGGTAGTGCAGGTTCTTTATTTGCCGATGCCGAGCGCATCTTTCTCAACAATGGGGGCAGAATTCGAGCCGACACGTCTGGGGGTGGGGGCAATATTAATTTGCGCTCGTCCTTGATTCTCTTACGCAACGGCAGCAACATCTCAACCAATGCAACTGGAGACAACATCCCTGGTGGGAATATTGCCATTGATACCCAGTTTCTGATTGCTGTGCCTAAGGAAGATAGCAATATTAGCGCCAATTCTCGGAATTTTCGGGGCGGGAATGTTAGCCTCAATGCCTATTCTATTTTTGGCATTCAACCGCGCCTGATACCCACCCCCCTAAGCGACATCACCGCGACCGGAGCGACTTCTGCCTTAGCTGGCACGCTCGATGTCACAACCGCAGCAATTGACCCAACGGCTGGGTTAGTGGCATTACCCACTGACTTTGTGAACGCATCAGGGTTAATTGCCCAAGGCTGTCCTGCCGATAAGGGTAACTTCTTCACGATCACAGGTCGAGGCGGATTGCCCCCCACACCGGAACAACAGCTAGACGATGATGCCCCATGGCTTGACCGCCGCCGACTAACAGTGCCTCAACAGACAACGACTCGACAAGATGAGAGCAATCAGCACTCACATGGCAGCAGTCACACGTTAGAGGGAAGAACAATCACCCGCGCCCCAATCGTAGAAGCAACCGGATGGCAAATTAGCCGCACTGGGCAAGTCATACTGGTTGCCAACCCATCTAGCCCAATGGTGCAAAATTCGTTAAGTCAGGCGCTCGCCTGTAACGGTAGGAGGTAAGCACTTAAGGGTTAACCAAAAACTGCACACTGCTACTGGCTCCGTGTACATAGCAAGAGCAGGGGGAGAGAAGATCTATCTTTGAACGCAACTTACAATAGGAAGCGAGCGCGGCTTTTATCCCTGATCTCCAGCTTCTTGAGTAACCACCTCAGGCTGTGCGGGTTCCTTGGATTGGCTGAAACCGGGATATCCACTTTTCCCGGTTCCCAATGTTTTGATTAACCTTCATCAACACAAGTGCAACGCTTCTCGCTGTGCCATCTGATTGGGTGAATCAAGGCTTTTTCGATTCAGTTGCCGATTGTTTGACCGATTGAGATGGGTTGTCGTCTAAGATGACTTTCCCGACATCTCCGATTACTGGCGACAGCATCGATAAACTTGCCGCCGCTCCCAACACCTGCTCGTCCTTCACCTCCAGGTACGCATTCAATTGTGCTAAGTCCCGATGTCCGGAGTAGGTGGCAATCACCTTTAACGGGATGCCCGCATTACTCATTTGAGTCAGGGCTGTGCGTCTAAATGAATGGGTACTCACGCCCTCAATTCCCACTATTGCACATGCCTTCCGCAAGACCCTGGCAGCGGAGTCGGGGTTGATGTGGGAGTGCTTGTCGTAGCGACCGGGGAATAAGTAGGGGTCAGAAGCTTCCGGGTAGTAGGTGACTAAGAAGGCTCTCAAGTCGGGAATGATGGGAATGGTTCGGGTTCCTAGTTGCCCCTTGGTTTGGCTTTTTCTAATCGTTAAGTGTGAGCGCACTCTGCCACTCTTGTCAAAAACGTCTTCTGTAAGAAGCGTGCAAACTTCATTAATTCTTGCTGCACTAAACAGTGCTGTGGCAAACAGACAGCGGTAAAAGGGATCTGGGAGACCCTCGTTAAATAACAACTGGATCTCTGTTTGAGTGAGTATTTTTCCCCTTCCATGCCTGTTTCGCTTCAACTACACGCACCTCACGCTTGGCACAGACATACCGCAGTGAGGGGTCGCGTGTCTAGGGGATGGGTTGAAAGCTACTATGAACGTGATACGATTCGCCCATGAACGAGCGATGCTTTGTAGCCGTAGCAGCGAGAAAGGGCGGTGTCGGGAAGACGGTAGTCGCCTGTGGATTAGCGTCGGCACTAGCTCATCAGGGGCGGCGAGTCTTGGTTATTGACCTCGATCCGCAGTCCAATGCGGCTTATGTTTTGGGAGTCGATCCGATCGCGCCTGGGACTGCCGAACTTTTGACTGGGGGTGCGGTGTCACCCTTAGAAGCAACTCAAGAGCTTCATGTACTTCCTGGGGGACCGGAATTGGGGAGTCAAAGGATTCAATCGCTTCATCCCGAAGAATTGGCAGAGGCGGTGATTAGCTTAAACTATGATGTTATCGTCTTCGATTGTCCTCCTGGCAATGAGTATCTGGAGCGGTTAGGTGTAGTTGCGGCTGATGTAGCGTTGGTTGTGACGAATGCTCATCCCCTTGCCGTCATCGGAGCCGAACGAGTCCTGGAAATTTTGGAGAGCTATCAGTTGAAGGGCAGGCGGGGTCCAGGGCGATGGGCGCTCGTCTTATCGCAAATCGATGCCCGACGCTCGTTGGACAAGCAAATTGCGCCTCAATTAGCTTTGAGATATCCGCAGATTCCACGGTTTGTGATTCCCCAAGACACTACACTCTCCCTGGCAGCGGCAGAACAGGTGCCGCTGATGGATTATGATGCCAATTGTCGTGGAGCCACTGAACTGGTAGCCCTCGCTCAATGGGTTCTAGACCCCGACTCATTCAAGGGAGCTAATAATGCCTAGACGACGCTCACGGACTGAAGTATGGGATGCCGCACACCAGACGGCAGAGCGACTGCATGACCAGGACGAAAAGGCAGCGGCGGTGGCCCAACGGGAGCGGACACAAGGTACGACGCTGCCCTTGGAGCAAATTTTGGACAGGGAAACAGATACCCGACCCTTGAAAGGTCAGCATGTTACTCAATTGGCGGAATCGATCGCGGTGTTGGGACTAATAGAGCCGTTGGTTGTCGATAATCGAGGACGCTTGTTGGCTGGGGGACATCGGAAAGCGGCGATCGCTTCTATCAGGGAAAATAATCCGGAAGCGTATGCTCAGCACTTTCCAGATGACTTGGTTCCCGTCAGAATGATGCCTTTCAATGCGGATGAAGACCCAGAGCAAGCACTACAAGTTGAAATTAGTGAAAACGAAAAACGACGGGACTATACCCCTAATGAAGTTCGCGCTTTAGCCGAACGATTACGATCTGCTGGGTATGTGGATACCCCCGGTCGTCCATCTAAAGAGGAGAAACGACTCCGACCCGCATTGGAAGTGATTGTGGGCAAGAGTTTGAGGAGTGTAAGGCGATATCTTACTGAAGGAAAACCTGTCCAAGTTGGACAGGTTTCTAAAAAAACAGCTCTGCGACAGGCTTTAAAGGCGCTGGAACAATGGATAAGCCTTCCCGACTCCGAAAAAAACACTCCGGCTGAAAAACAACTCACCAAGAAGCTGCCACAGCTATTAGAGCTGATTGAGAAAGCGCTCGCCTTAAAATAGAAGTCTTGACTACCGCGATCGCCTCTTCCTCTGAAGCTTGGGCAACAACCCAAAGGGTTCAACTGAAAGAGGTCTGTAGTGCTAAACGCTTCGGAGACCAGCATTCAGCTTTCTGAAGAAAATCGCGCCTCCCTTCCCAAAAATAGGTGATCGCTACTGCTGAGGAGAACAGCAAGGAACAAAGGACTCTGGGGCTAGCCTTTCCAAGCCAACAGACTGCAACAAACCTGCCCAGTTACTACGAAGTTGGTCATCCTGTGGAGCGGCACGGTGGAGTTCAGCAAGACCCGTTACAGCCTCATACCAAATCCCCTCAGTGGCATACAATGTAATGCGCTCCAGTGGGTTTGCTGACTCTAACTGCCGCTTCAGTTCAGGGCGTTCAACTCGTCGAACCGAACCATTTACAAAAACAAACTTATCTTTGTTTTGTGAATCACAATAAACGACAAAGTGCCAATCATAATTCTTGTCAGCGTCTAGAGAGGTTGTGGACGGAAGGTGAAAACTGACAATACCTGGTGATGTTCCCCTTCCCGGAATCTTGGTTTCGTAGATATAAGTTTCCCCCTCCTTCAGCACAAACTCTACAGAGTGTTCGGGCGTGAGTGTATAAGGCACGTAAAACAAAAAAGTGGGAGACTCGCTTACTGTTAACCCCACGCCAGTGTCGGGTACTAAGGCAGTCAGAGGGGGCTTATTCTCAACCAAACATTCGCCACGGCTTCCCCCACCTTCTCGCTTCCGAGGTCTGCCGTCCTCGTCAAAGCCAGGTACCGCTTCATTTGACACGGGTGGCGGGATGAAGCGTACTCCCCCTCCTTTTCGATTCAGAGGTATGCCATCCCCTGCAAAATTGTTTAACTGTTCTTGTCCGCGACTAGGAGCGTTATTGACAGGTCTAGGAGATTGTGCGCTCACTTGTAAGGGGTAAGCTATGGAACTGGCGAAGGTCAATGCGAATAGGCAACCCAGCGTAATGGGCTGAAAATGCAATCTTTTGTTAGTCATGATCGAAAATCAGATGTCTACTGCTGTTGTTGGTTCTGAAATGAAATACCCTGTAAGCCACAACGCTCCCCCCTGTAGCGGCTAAGACCAAAGCTGATGGAACGAGTGGCACCCATGCCCCTTGTAGCAAGAGGACAAAGCAGAGTCCATACAAGGTACTCAGTGCAACGCTACCAGCCAATCCCAAACTGAGTGGCGACTGGAATTGCCAAGCCAAAACTCCTCCCACGACTGCCCAACCCCAAATCCAGAGCATTTCGCCCCAAGCAGGCAACCACCACAGCAGTGGTCGTTCATCCAGAACAGCGCTAAGAATCTGACTGACCATGTGCGCTTGAATAATCACTCCTGGTGATTCTTGAGGCCACTGACCCGCACTGTAGGGTGTAGGAAAATAATCTTTAAAACTTTTGGCTGTCGTGCCAATCAGGACGATGCGATCGCTCACTAGATTGGGTAGTTCTGAGTCAAGCGAATTGCTCAAGAACTCGGTAAGAGTAACTTGCTGTGCAACTGAATTGCCACGGTAATTGAGTAGCACTTGGTAACCCAGTGAATCTAGATTCTGATAGCCACTCGTCTGAGGTTCGAGTTTCTTAAAAACGACAGAACCAATCTTCAAGTCCCCTTCCGAGGTTCTGTCAGATTGGATACCCTTTGCCGCAAGATAAGTCTGTGCGACTCGGAAACTGAAGGAGGTGTCTGTGACACAAAACGAGTCGGGGTCTGAAGCCATACCCAATAGCTGGCGACGGATGACTTTGTCGGGGTCAACCGGAACGTCACTAAAGCTGATGCGGGATTCGGGAACTCCCGCAGGGGGTCTAGTACCGGGGTGTTCGTCCGTGCCACCCACTTCACATACACCAATAAAGCGATCGTTCTTTTGTAGCTGGGTGTTTAAGTCTGGATAATTTGGGTCTACGGGAAAATCATGATAGATATCCAAGCCGATAACTTGCGGTTGATGCGGCTTTAATTTCTCCAACACTCTTGCAAGAGATCGATCTGATAGTGATGCCCCCCGCCTCTCCTTCGGGTTTTGGTTCTGAACATCTTTTTCAGTAACAGTAATTACCAAAAGACGTGGGTCTGGTTTTTCATCAGGTCGAAGTTGCACGAGTTGGTCGAATGCCTGTAATTCCCAGTTTTGGAGCTTCCCCAGTTTCCGGACTTCCATCACCAAGGTAGTGACTACCACACTCGCTAGAAGTACGCTGAGAAAGCCGCTCTTTCTTTTGGAAAAAATTAAGCGATTTTGTTGCTCAACTTTACTTCTTTTTGAATTGTGCTGATTGCCACTACAGCACTCTTGCCAGGTTGTTGGTTCAGCAGCAGGATTCTGACAGATGACGGGTAACCAAGTAGCGCAGGGATAGTCGTCTTCTAGTTTTTCCAGTCTTTCTCGTGCTTCTCGTACCGAAGCATAAAGAGACTGTCCATGCGAAAAGGCAAACAGAAAATGCCTCAAAAATTCTTGAGCGATCGCATCCGGTATCGGCTCTCGCATGACAATAACTTGTGGAATATGCAAATCAGCAAGCTCTTGCGCCAAACCCAAACCATCACAGGAGTTGAAAATTGCCAGCTTCAACCCTCGACTAATCGCTTTTTTGAGAGCATTCCTTAATTGCTCAAGCGTAATCGTATCTCTTTGATTGAGCTGAATTAGCCCTTTTTCCTTACTGGAACTATGACCTGCAAAGAACAGAATATCCCAGTCTTGCCAAAGCTGGTCATGTAACTCGTTTGGTGTTGGCTCTACTAAAAATTGAGTTTCTGCCTGCTCCGACAACTGCTCTAAAGAAGCCCGATCTTTCTCAATATCAATTCCTTTACTATTACCAAGAATCGCTAAAATTCTCGCTTTATTCCCTTTTTTTCGAGTCGGTAATGGGCTTAATCGTTGATACTCTGTATTACTCAGAGCAACTTCCGCTAAGGGATAATGCTCAAAGAAGTTCCACAAGTGCCAGGGCAGCCGCCGTAGGAGATTATCATTCGTTTCAATAATGACGCGAATTTCATCTAAT
Source organism: Symplocastrum torsivum CPER-KK1 (assembly GCA_019358875.1). Taxonomy (GTDB): domain Bacteria; phylum Cyanobacteriota; class Cyanobacteriia; order Cyanobacteriales; family Coleofasciculaceae; genus Symplocastrum; species Symplocastrum torsivum. Next base: position 50,699 of record JAHHIF010000046.1, on the reverse strand, counting down.
GGGGCTAATTGGGTTCGTAATTGCTGGTCTATTTGGCGAAACGGTTCAGAGTTGAGCCATTCGTTAATTCTATTTTGTAACTGCTGGCATAAATCAGTGAAATCAATCTCGGAAACATTTGTTACATCTCCGGAGTCGATTTCAATTCGAGAATGCCATCCTAGACGACGGTAGAGAGCTTGATAAAGCAATTGCCAATATCTGTAGAGTTCAGAAATCTCTGGCGCTGCTGGTAAACGACCTGTAAACCGCATTGGGTTAGGGTTGTCCTGTTCCCAAAGTTGTGCTGTAACATCGGGAAAGCCGTTTGCTAAATTACCGTTTCCTAGGCTCAAGATAACTAACTTATTCATCTGCGTCTGAAGGTCAGTAGTCAGATGATAAAAGTTTCCTGCATACTGACAGTACCAAAAGCCACTTTAATTTTAAAACTTTCTCCAGGTTCACCTCGAAATCGCCTGAGTTGAATATAGTTATCTTGGCGTCTTGAGGACACTTCCTGGAGATTTTCTTCTGATTGGGAGAGCAAAGTTAACCTTAGGTTAGATGGCAAATGTGTTTCACCGTCTGCTGGATGAACTTGCACAACGATACCTACTTTTTGGTCAGCCTCCGGAGCAATTGCCACTAGCAGGACTACAGATTGGCTTCCTAGTTGCACTCCCAAGTCAATTAGTTTAGCTCGTTGAACACCAGCTTCACTTATATTAGTTCTAAAACTGAAGGTTAAGTTCTCTTGGTTTTTGCCTAAAAGTGCTTCGAGGGATTGCCAGCTTGCTTCAAAGATATTCTCGAACCATTGGCTAAGGTGTACGCCCAACTTTACAGGTTCAGATTGCTGGATGTGACGGAGGTGTTCTAGCAAATCTTCGAGCGATCTCAACTGGCTAATGAGTAACTCACCACTGCCTGCTGTTTCGCTAAATCCCAGTAACATTGCTTCTCGTAGTGATTCGTTAAGCTGTACAGCAACATAGCCAATGCGGTCTAACCATGCTTCCGGCGGAATGTGAATCACCTGAGTTTTTGGTAAGACTGGAATACACTCTAACTTACCTAATTTTTTGACCTCTAAATCCGCAACATCCATTAGGGAGTACATCACCGAGTTAAAACTATGACTCGTCTCCCAATCTGCCTCAATGCCCATGCAACGCAAGTAGAAATTCACGGCAGACACTGCCAATGTATTGAGATAAACCTGTTTAGCTTTTTGATGATCGCGTTGCTGTCTACAAAACTGCTCAGCTTTAGCGTGAACTGACAAGCTAAGGGGTACAGTAAAAGTTAAAGATTCTGATAGATTTTTCATCATTAATTACAATGATTTTCTCCTGTTCTAGGTGACATTATCAATACAATATTGCTTTAACTTTGAAGAAAATTTGTTTAAACATCGAGAATAAAAGCTACTAACTGTAGAAACTTTAATCTCTAAGTCTGCTGAAATCTCTTTCCATGATTGCCCTGAAATTCTACGCTTCACTAAGGCTTGAAAGTTAGCGGAGGGATAATTTTCTATGTGTTCTTTTTGAAAAATGTTTTCGGGGTCTGATTCTATACATTGTTGAAAGATTTCTGTAAGGCTTTCAGTCTCTTCCGGTGCGGCAAGATTATCCAATTCACTAAGGGTCATTACTCTAAAGTTCCGCTGGCTTAGGAGTTTTGGAATAGCTTCTCTAAAAAATCGCCGTGCTAGCAGAGTATTCACCCATGCCATCACACTTCCACGTTCTGGGTCATACTTGTCAATATTTTGGCAAACAAAAAGCAAGAGTTCCTGGAGTGCCTCATCATAAATATCTTGATAAACACCTGAAAATTGACCCTGTTGAGGACGGCAAAGTCTGCCAGATTGCAGAATTCCATTAACCAACTGCCTCAAAGCTAGCTGTCGCCCGTGAGTTAGTGGTGGGTGTTGCTGAGCAACAAGCGCTAGCTGTTTTAGCACCTCGTCTATTTCATCTTGCTCCGTCTTATGCATGTGAAATCTAAACGTTCATCGAGAACAGCTTGGAAGTTCTATCTCTTTCTCAGCCTCTATTCGTGAATTTTCTGCCAAATGTTGGCTTCCGTTACAAAACTTTTCAGAAAAGCGGAATTCCAACATTCTGAACTCCTTCAAGTCAAGGCAAAACCAGCTTTGTATAAACTTTTGTAAAAAAAGACAGCCTTTTGCAGCAAATTCGCGACCTGAACCTGACACAAAAGTAGAGCGATACATCAGTTGGTCTATATCCATCTCCTGCAAGCTACTACAAGTCCTTAAGCAAAGCTCATAGCTTTTGGTTGCTATGTCAGATATTACTGTCCTAATTGATGAAGGGTTGCAGAAGTTGCAGAACTCACTTAAAACGCATCTACTGACTTGTCAGGCTCAAACACCAAAGTTTTTCATAGTCTCGTTGCTAAGTTGAACTTCTTCAATAGATAATTCCTGAGATATATGAAAAAAGCAACAAGAATTGGGTTCATCAGTTTAGTACTAGCGACCACTATTAGTACCCCAGTTGCGGCGCAGTTAGAGGAGCAACAAACGCCACCATCCACATCAACAGAAACTGCCGCTGATTTAAGAATTACTCCTCGCCTTGGAATCGGACACACTACCTCTGGCGGTGGATTTGATGGCTTTACTCGCTTCGAGGGCTTTGTCCCGCTCCTCCAGAAACCGGGCAATAATCTTACCTTCATCGAAGGACGATTGCTGCTCGATAACGATGCGAACTTAGGTGGAAATATCCTGCTTGGATACCGCACTTATAACTCAAATTCCCGCAGGATTTGGGGCGGTTACATTGGTTACGACAATCGCCATACTGGCAACAATACCTTTAACCAAATTGGGTTGGGCGCAGAGAGTTTAGGAGAAATTTGGGACTTTCACGTCAATGCCTATCTGCCAATTGGAGACAATCGACAGGGAGTAGGCGATGTTTTGCTCCGAGAAAGCTTCTTTCGCGAAAACTTTTTAATTTTAGATCAACAGCGCAACCGAGAAGCCGCAATGGGCGGTTTTGATGTGGAAGCTGGGGCAAGAATTGCTCAACTCGGTAAAGAGGGTGATTTACGCGGTTATGGAGGGCTGTATTACTATAATGCCGAAGGCTCTCCGGAGACTTTAGGTTGGCGACTGAGATTACAAGCGCGTCCCACAGATTATCTAAATCTGGGCGTATCTTTGCAAAATGATGACCTGTTTGGTACAAATATTGTTTTCACTGTTGGCGCGACTTTTCCTGGAACCCGTCCCCAAGGTTCTATCAGTGAAGAAGAAAGTGTTGTGGCACGATTGGGAGAATCGGTGCAGCGCAACAACGCGATTGTCATCGACCATCAAGAGGAAGCAAATGAGGTAGCTGCCACTAATCCGGAGACGGATGAGCCTTACGTGTTCCAGCACGTCAACTTAGGGATAGCTGGGGGAGATGGCACGTTTGAGAATCCGGTTGGGACTGTCCAGGAGGGACTGGATCGAACTCTATCTGACGGTAACAATATCGTCTACGTGCAGTCTGGAACAAACTCTGGTATTCCCCCCTTCACAATTCCCGACCAAGTGCAGGTGCTATCCACGGGTCCGGTGCAGCGATTAGAGACAGTAGAATCAGATGTTGTCCAGTTACCACTATCAGGTGCTAGGGTGCTGCCTATCATCACTCCTAGTGCGGAAGCTTCGGTAACGATGGGCAACGAAACAACGCTTTCTGGGTTTGATATCCCCAATGCTGGTACTAGTGCTATTGAGGGGAGGAACATCAGTACTGTAAGCATTCGAGACAATGCGATCGCCAATTCCACTCAACGGGGTATCTTGCTCACTAACGTTACCGGGGAAGTCATGATTACCGATAACAGCATCGATACAACTGGCGGCATTGGTAATAGCGGATTCGTCCTCGAAAATACGACGGAGTCAGTTGATCTGACGATTGCCAGGAACCGGATTGCTAATACCACGAATAATGCTATTGGCATTGGTCTAACTAATACAGCCGAGGGAACAGCGAATATCTCCGACAACACGCTTTCTGGGAATCAGCTCAACGGCATTAGTGTCGGATTTGCTGATAGTGCCCAAGGGAGGTTCACCATCAACAACAACACAATTTCTAGCAGTGGCAATGTCGGTATCGCTGCCCAGACATTAGGTAATTCAATTTCGACGTTGACTATTAACAACAATACAGCTTCTGGCAATGGTGCTGAAGGCATCGGTGCTGGGATATCCGGTAATTCGACTTCGACGTTAACGATTAACAACAATACAGTTTCTGGCAATGGTGAAGAAGGCATCGTTGCGGAAATGTTAGGTAATTCAACTTCAACCCTGACGATTGACAACAACACAGTTTCTGGCAATAGCAATGTCGGCATCGGCATTAAGCCCCAGGAATTTACCACTTCGACAGCAACCATAGCCAACAACGCAGTTTCCAGCAATGGTACTGCTGGCATTGCTGCCGAAATGTTAGGTAATTCGACTTCGACGTTAACGATTGACAACAACACAGTTTCTGACAATGGAACTCTCGGTATCAGCATTAACCCCAATGAGTTTGCCACTTCGACAGCGACAATCACCAACAACACGGTTTCTGGCAATGGCATTAACGGTATCGATTCCCAGATGTTAGGTAATTCGACTTCAACACTGACGATTGACAACAACACAGTTTCTGACAATGGAACTCTCGGTATCGTTATTAATCCTAAGGAGTTTGCCACTTCGACAGCGACAATCACCAACAACACGCTTTCTGGCAATGGCTCTGACGGCATCACCACTGTCACAGAAGGCGACTCTTCCCTCCAGCTTTTGCTCGAAGGGAATTCTGCCACTGATAATGCTCGTTTTGGGCTTTCAATATTCGCCACCGAAAATTCTCAAATCTTCGCAAGTGTCCGGTTCAACACCATGACAGGTAATCCTGGCGAGAGCGACCCCCCGTTCCCTAACGGTTTCCTAGCGGAAACGGGGTCAGCAATTAATCTCTCTCCTACCTCTACTATTTGTTTAAACTTAAGCAATAACACGAGTGACAATGGCTTTGCGCTGAATCGCCTCGGTTCTCAAAGTACATTTCAAGCTGATACAACAGCAAATACTGGTGCGATCGCTGTATCAGTACGCCCCGTTGAGCCGCTTGGCGACTGTCCAGTTCCTTAAAATACTGTTAAGTAGGCAGGCTTGGGGTATATGCCTTCAAGGTTGAGAGATAACTTACCTTCATCAGGAATGAAAGCAACACATCTGCAAATCAGCATTATTAAAGCTACATAGAGAGCGATCGCCTTCTCCGCAATAATTTGTAACCGCATTCAGCGACTCTAAGCTTGAGTTGCCATCTAGCATTATGGGCATTGGCGGAAGTTGACTCAACTACTGCCTCTTTCTGTAGGAGGTGTCTAAGATGATTCCAAGCCATCGGAGGCGGTGCTGGCAGTTAGGGATAGCGGGTTGCTTAGCCATTGGTAGTGCGATCGCTTTTTCTGGAACTGGCACTTTTGCCCAGATCACTCCCGACTCTTCCTTAGGAACTGTAGTCACTCCTAACGGCACAACCTTTGACATTACAGAGGGGACACCTGTTGATAATACCAATCTGTTCCATAGTTTCAGTAGTTTTAGCATTCCCAACGGCGGCATTGCTGATTTCCTCAGCGATCCTGCGATCGCCAACATTCTAGCCAGAGTTACGGGTGGCTCTCCTTCTGATATTCAAGGGCTGATTCGAGCTGGAGGCAATGCCAATCTCTTCCTCATCAATCCCAATGGCATTATATTTGGGCAGAATGCTCAGCTAGATATTGGCGGTTCATTTGTCGCGACAACCGCTAATGCGATCGCATTTCCCGGTGGTGGTGAGTTTTCCTTAACTTCAGCGGTTTCCCCCAATAATTCCTTACTAACTGTCAATCCTTCGGCATTGCTGTTCAATTCAATTGCCGCCCAGCCGACTAATTCAATTGAAATCAGAGGAACTCTATCGGTTAATGAAAATCAAAGCTTGCTACTAGTTGGGGGTAATGTGTCTCCAACTGCCACTTCAACTGGGAAAATCTCGATTCAGGGAGGTACGTTGAACGCTCCAGGAGGTCGAGTGGAACTGGGAGGATTATTAGGAGTAGGAACCGTTGGGCTAAATGTTGATGGCAATGACCTGCGTTTAAGTTTTCCCGATGGCATCACGCGAACCGATGTATCTCTTACCGATGGTGCAAACGTGAATGTACGTGCTGGTGGTGGCGGGAGTATTGTCGTCAACGCCCAGAATTTGAATATGACAGGAGGAAGCCAACTTCAGGCGGGAATAAATTCACCGTTAGGGTTGCTTGAGAGCAAAGCGGGAGATATTGAAATTATTGCCTCAGATACCATCTCCTTGGATGGGGTCGGGAGCCATGGATCATCAAGTGGTGTATTCAGCACTGTGGAGCGTGAAGCTGTAGGCAATGGGGGGGACATCAACATCACAACAGAATCTCTTTTGCTGACAAATGGTGCTGTCGTGTCTGCTGAGACTTTTGCACAGGGGGATGGGGGTAGTATCAGGATTACTGCCTCGGATACCCTCTCCTTTGATGGGTTGGGGAGCAATGGATTATCGAGTGGGTTGTTGAGTGGCACCAGGACACCAGCCACGGGTGAGGGCGGTGATATCACAGTTACTACTAATGTCCTGCGCCTAGCGAATGGAGCCGTTTTAAGTGCGCGAACTTGGAACCCCTCTAGTGGCGGTAACATTACGGTTGATACCAACAACCTTGAGCTTAGTGGCGGCGGACAACTACTCACAACCGCCTACAGCAGTGGAGCCGCAGGTAACATCACTGTCAATGCAACTGACGGCATTACGATTTCTGGCTCTGACCCTACCTTCAATGAGCGACTTGCCCAACAGATTGATCCGTTAAGGCTCGATTTGCTCGATCAGGCTGACGCGGCTAGTGGGGTATTTGCTGATACAATTCAAATTCCTAATCTTGACCCCACAGGTGAGGGGGGAAACTTAAGGATTACGACTGAAGAGTTGATTGTCCGCGAGGGAGGTAAAGTCGCTGTGAGTACTGAAGGGTCAGGGGATGCAGGCGACCTTTGGATACAAGCTGATTCTATCCGTCTAGATACTGATGCACGCCTTGAGGCTGAAACCAGAAGCCAAAAGCCTGACAGCCCAGAGGGGCAGGGGAATATCACACTGCTCTCTCAGGAATTGGTGTTGCGTGGTGGCAGCAATATCACCACCAACGCCACTGGCACAGCTACTGGCGGCAATATTAGCATTGATACTGGTGTCATAGCCGCTTTAGAAGATAGCAACATCAGTGCCAATGCCGAAGATGCCTTCGGGGGTCGGGTCATTATCACCGCTCAAGGCATTTGGGGTACAGAATTCCGGGAAGAACCGACTCCCGAAAGTGACATCACAGCCACGTCTGAACTTGGATCTGAGTTCAGAGGGATTGTGGAAATCAATACACCTGATGTTGACCCTAGCCGTGGATTGGTGAACTTGCCAACTGCGCCAATTGAGACTGAGGTGGTACAGGCTTGTCAACCGAGTGAAGAAAATCAAGCTCAGAGCGAATTTGTGATCACGGGTCGTGGTGGCTTGCCGCCGAGTCCGAGTGAAGCGCTGAGTAGTGATGCCGTTGAGGTCGATTTGGTGACACTCAATCCTTCAGGCGAGAACCGCTCTAGTTCACCGGTTTCCACGAATCCGACTCGCTCCATACCAGCTCCGCTTGTAGAAGCTCAAGGGTGGGTGATCAATGGGAAAGGCGAGGTGGTTCTCGCTGCCGAAGTACCCAAGGGAATGCCCTACTCTCCTTGGAAAACATCAATTGCCTGCCCTTCGTGAACGTCCGAGAACATTTCGGTGTTGGCAACAAAGGGCATAGGTGACATCGTGCTAACTCAATATGAAGGTTTGCTCTTAGAGTCTTTTTCTTCATGGCAAGAAAACAACCTGTATTTTTTTCTCGTGTCAATCTCCTAAACCTCGCTCAGGCAGTAGCGAGTTTAACGTTTTTGGCTGGATTGGGCGTAGGGATAACACCCGCTTGGGCGCAGGTTCCGACAACTCCACCCCTCGTTCAAACTCTCCCTGATGCGCTGGAGTTGGATAAGCAGGGCAGAGACTTTTACGATACCGGGCAGTTCAACCAAGCAGTTAAAGTCTGGCAACAGGCAGCCACCACCTTTGAAGCACAAGGAGATAAACTCAGGCAAGCGATGACCTTGAGTAATCTCTCCTTGGCTTATCAGCAAATGGGAGAGTGGTCACTGGCAACTAAAATTGTTGAAGATAGCCTCAACCTTTTGCAGGTAGGGCAAAATCCAGCCAATTCAAAAGACCAATTGAAAGTTCTTGCCCAAGCCTTGGAGGTTCAAGGTCGTCTGCAATTGGCAAGAGGACAAGCCCAAGCGGCACAGAGTACTTGGCAAAAGGCAACTGACACTTATGCTCAAGTAGGCGATGATGTCGGTGTCATTCGTAGCCGCATCAACCAAACCCAAGCACTGCGTTCTTTGGGACTTTATCGTCGAGCCTTGAGTACCTTAACCGAGGTGGAGCAAACCCTTCAAAAGCAACCAGATTCCCCGCTCAAAGCGTCTGGATTGCGGAATCTTGGTAATGTTTTCCGGGTGGTCGGCAACTTAAAGAATTCTCAAGAGTTTTTGCAGCAAAGTCGGGAATTAGCAGAGAGATTGCGATCACCTCAAGACCTGAGTATGGCACTCTTTAGTATGGGCAATACGGCACGCGCTTCATATAGTCAATTCATCGCCATAGACAACCAAAAACAAGCCGAACTCAAAGCTCAAGAAGCTCTGGCGTTTTACCAACAAGCAATAACCACGGCTACCTCACCAACCACAAAACTACAAGCTCAACTGAATCAACTGAGCTTACTGGTAGATACTGAGCAAGTCAGTGCTGCCCAAACGTTGTTGCCTCAAATCCAGTCTCAGCTTACTAACTCACCCCCTAGTAGAACAGTCGTCTATGGCTGGATTGACCTAGCTCAAAGCTTAATGAAACTATCAGCCCTCAGCCCTCAATCCTCAGTTCCTCCTACTGACATTGCTCAGATGCTAGTAACTAGCCGCCAACAGGCGAAAAGCTTAGGAGATCGACGAGTCGAATCCTATGCCTTGGGTCATCTAGGAGAGTTGTACGAGATGAACGGGCAGGAGTCTGAGGCCATTGACCTCACACAGCAAGCCCTCAATCTTGCCCAGATGATTAATGCCCCAGAAATTACTAACAAGTGGCAGTGGCAGTTGGGACGCCTCCTCAAAGCGCAAGGCGATCGCACCAGTGCGATCGCCGCTTATACCGAAGCAGTCAATACTCTCAAGTCTCTCCGCAGCGATTTAGTCGCCATCAATCCCGATATCCAGTTCTCTTTTCGGGAAAGTGTCGAACCCGTCTATCGACAGTTAGTTGGTTTGCTCTTAGAGTCAGAAGGAGGCTCCCAACCGAGTCAAGACAATCTTAAGCAAGCCCGTGAAGTCATTGAATCTCTCCAATTAGCTGAACTCGACAACTTCTTTCGGGAAAACTGTTTGGATGTCAAGCAGCAGGTTGATCAAATTGACGAGAAAGCAGCCGTTATCTACCCAATTCTTCTGGATGATCGATTAGAAGTCATCCTTTCGCTGCCTGGTCAAAACCTGCGCCACTATGCGACTCCTGTGCCACCGCAGCAAGTTGAAAGCCTTGTGGAGGAACTGCGGCAAAATTTGCTATTACCTTACACTTCAGAAGCAGAGATTCAGCCTCAGGCTCAAAAGATATACAACTGGTTAATTCAACCTGCCCAGACAGCTATTGCTCAAAGTGGAATCGAAACTTTAGTGTTTGTCCTAGATGGACCCTTGCGGAACCTGCCGATGGCGGTTCTCTACGATGGCAAACAGTATTTAGTAGAAAAGTATAGTATTGCCCTAACACCAGGTTTGCAGCTTGTTGACCCTAGACCTTTGCCTCAAAGACAACTCAAGGCGTTAACCGCTGGACTGTCCGAATCACGCCGCAATTTTGCGCCACTAGAGTTCGTTGAGAGTGAATTAGAACAAATTAAGTCAGAAATCCCTAGCGACGTGCTGCTCAATCAGCAGTTTACCAGCACAACTCTCGACAATAAGATTAACTCGTCTCCTGTCCCTGTGGTACACCTTGCTACTCACGGTCAATTTAGTTCTCAAGCCGAAGAGACTTTTATCCTCGCTTGGGACAAACCAATTAACGTCAATGAGTTAGATCAGTTACTCCGAACCATCGAGCAAAGCCAGTCAGGCACACTTGAATTATTGGTTCTAAGTGCTTGTGAGACAGCAGCAGGAGACAAACGTGCTGCTTTAGGGCTTGCTGGAGTAGCGGTACGGGCTGGCGCACGCAGTACACTGGCTTCCTTGTGGTTAGTGGACGACGAGTCTACTGCTTTGCTCATGAGTCATTTTTACCAAGAGCTAAAAACTGGGGTATCAAAGGCAGAAGCCCTACGTCGCGCCCAATTAGTTCTTTTGCAGGGGAAGTATCAACATCCCCGCCTCTGGGCAGCTTTCGTTTTACTGGGCAATTGGTTGTAGCAAACAGTTGTGTGACAAAAACTAGCATCAAATTTGAGAAAGCTCTGTAGCCCCTCACTGTTGTCATCAAAGCTTTTTAGCTGCTTTGCAGAATACCGTGAATGAATTACCTTTTTCCATAACCTATTGAACCAGACAACAGCCCTAGCTGGTCTAAAGCCAAGCGCTTTTTGCTTTGTGTCTATTTCAGGAAATAGATACATTACTCGCTGCGGCTCGCCAGTTGGGTCACCTTAGTTACTATTAGTCACCACAGCCCAGTTTATTAGTCACCACAAAAGTTGGGTCATCTGAGTTATCATTAGTCACCACAGACACGTTATTAGTCACCACAAATGAGCTTTATTCGCAGCAAGAAAGTTGGGGAACACATTTATTACCAGGAAGTTGAGAATTATCGGGATGAATCCGGCAAGCATAAGCAGCGAGTTCTTAAGCATTTTGGGACTCAAGACCCCCGTTCCCAGAAGTACAGCGCCAGCGATAAAAGAGGGCTTCTAAAGCAATCTCTCCCCACAACAAGCTTAAAACCGTTTCCGCGTGGACCCTACTCACTCATTGTGGCTGACCCACCTTGGCAGTACACCCAGAGAGAAAAAGACCCGACACATCGAAATCGAACCCCTTACCCCAACATGATGGACAAGGAGATTTTAAGGTTACAAGTTGGAGAGATTGCTCTTAAGGATTCGTATCTATTACTTTGGGTCACCAACAATCACTTACCGCTGGGGTTCCGGTGTTTGGAGACCTGGGGCTTTGAATATAAAAGCATTTTTACTTGGGTTAAAGTGTCCAAAGACGGCAGTAAACCTCGCATTGGTGTTGGACACTATGGTCGCAACTGTACGGAACATTTCCTCGTCGCGACAAAAGGAAAACCTGGCTCATTTACTAAATTGGGCTTGCGAGATATTCCGAATGTAATCTTTTCACCGAGAACTGAGCATAGCCGTAAGCCAGAAGAGTTTTTTACGATTGCTAACCGCTTAGGCGAAGCGCTGGGAGGACAAAGAGTCGAGTTATTTGCTAGAGCCGCACGGTACGGATGGGAGGTGTGGGGCAATGAAGTTTAGCCCAAAAACTTACCAACACCGTGAAAGCGGAAGTCGTAGACAGCTAGGGCGGTATGTAAGTAGCATATGCAAGTAAGTTCTCACGCATCCTTTTCATGCCGAGTAATGGGTCAGACTCTACACCGGACGATGGCATCACAGCACCTGATGCCCTAGCCGCTGCTATGGAGTCCATCAACACGCTTTCGGTTTGGTTGAAAGATGCGGGATTAGATGAAAGTGCGATCGCTCATTTTAAATACAACGCCCTGGCTAAGAAATTTCCCGGTCTAGCAGACATTATTGAAGATGCAAAGAAACTAATCGGTTCTAGTGCCACCGTTCCAGAAGTCGGCATGACCGTATCAGAAGTGGCCCAACGATTGACATCTGAATTGGGACGTTCAATCAAAGCCGCACAAGTGAACCAGGCGTTGGTTGAGTTGGGTTTGCAGGTTCGTCCAGACAACGGCAAAAGAATCTGGCAGTTGACCGAGCTGGGGAAGGAATATGGCTTTAGTCGGTTAGCCACATCAAAGACAAATGATTGGTCGGGTCCACAAGTGACCTGGACCGAGGCGGTTATCCCAGTTCTCACTGATTACTTTGAGAAAGCCGTATCACTTGATCTTGCGTTAGGTCAGTCTAATGAAGACATTCCCACTCCGGTATCGAAGCCAGAGCAGGGTACGGAGCCAGAGTCCAAAAGTTGGATGGTACAAGAGCGCATCAAAGCCAGTAAGAAGAAGGTGACAGCTTCGCAGCGATTGCATATTGATATGGAAGCGGCTGAGGCATATAAGGAACGGCACGGGAAACCCCCAACTAAGGAACAAGTCAAAGGTAAGTACTATGATGTCTACCCTGCCGCCGATTTGGATTTGCTGGATGAGGCGATTGAGCGCGTACTAAAACGGTACGCAAAAAGCGGTTAGTGTGATGCTGTAGATGTCGGTTAATAGCGGAATCACGACAAGCCTTAATCATGTTTAAATAGCAATACCAAGGTTGCCATAATGGGACTTAGACATTTTCTAGCCCCTAAAGGGGCTGAAAACGCCTCGCTGCAATGGAAAGTGGCACTATAAGCGAGGAATATATCTGTCCATCCGACCTGCCAACTAGAAACAATCGATGGGTGAGGAATGATCTACGCTGTGTCCTCTGGCTTAGCTGTGTCTAGGATAGGAATTATGTGTTTTATCATCAACTGTTTCACAGTTGAGCAGCACGTTTTCTGTCTTAATCATCAATAACAAAAGTGCATGAGTCTAGCAACATTACTTTTATACTCTGATGACCAGATTCCAGCACGTCAGACAATTAGTGATGCAATTGATCTACTTAGATCTCAATCTAACAGTTTGAATATAATTCGAGCGAGTCAACTTGACACACCTGGAGGTTTCTTAAGAAACGATACTATTAATCAGATTGATGGTGCAGATCCCATCATTCTTGATATAACACGCCTAAACTTCAATATTATTTTTGAATTTGGTTATGCTCTTAGTAAGGGTAAAAGAGTTTTACTTGTTCTAAATAGATCAGTACAAGGAGATATAAGAGAGATATCGGAAATTGGCTTGTTTGATTCAATGGGATATAAGGAATATGAAAACTCTAAAGAGCTTGCTTCTTTAGTTGAGGACACTGAGAACATAAAGCCCCTACGTCAACCGTCAAATAAAATTGACAAATCTGCACCGATTTATGTACTAGACACTTTTCATAAGACAGATGCCTCTATTAGAATCATATCAAGAATTAAGAAATCCAGAATTAGATTCAGAAGCTTTGATCCAAGTGAACAACCTAGATTGTCAGCTTACGAGGCAATTGATGAAATACAAAAATCGGTTGCGGTTGTTGTTAACCTTCTGTCTAAAAATTCAGCTGACCATATTAGAAACAACTTCCGAGGTGCATTTTTATCAGGTCTTGCATATGGTTTTGAAAAGATAAGTTTGCTTCTACAGGAGGGTGAAGAACCAATTCCTCCTGAATACAGAGATATAGTGAAAGTTTACAACCAGCCAAAAGATGTTGATAAGTATATTAACTCTCTTGCTCCTCAGGTTATGGACGCACTACAGAGTGCTGCTAGTGAGCTAATTCTCAAACGCCCACAACAGCTTATTGAAAGACTAGATCTTGGAGCACCGGCGGCAGAGAATGAGATGGACACGCTTTTTCAATATTATGTTGATACAGATGAATCTAATCAAACACTGTCTGGTAATGCACGACTTGTTGTCGGAAGAAAAGGCTCTGGAAAAACAGCTTTATTCCTTCGTATAAGAGAACAAACGAGAAAAATAAAAAAGAATATAGTTCTAGACCTTAAACCCGAAGGTCATCAACTTAAGCGATTGAAGCAACTTGTCCTTGATCTTCTACAAGAAGCAGTAAAAGAACACGTTTCAACTGCCTTCTGGGAATACCTTTTGCTTCTAGAAATATGCCATAAGTTACTTCAAAATGACCGAACTCTTCATACTCGCGATCAAAAGTTGTATAGTCTTTACGGTAACCTAGCTAAAATATATGGGGAAGATAATTTTGATGAAGATGTAGATTTTTCTGAAAGAATGTATCAGCTTGTCCAGAAAATCAGCAATGAATTTCAGACTAAGTACGGAGAAGAAAAAGTTCATTATTTAAGAACTAACGAAGTGACTCAGTTAATTTACAAGCATGATATACCAAAGCTCAGGTCTATTTTATCTGAATACCTCCAGCAAAAAAACCAAGTATGGATTCTTTTTGATAATATCGACAAAGGCTGGCCTACTAGAGGAGTTACAGTCACAGATACTACTATTCTAAAAGCTTTACTTGAAGCCACAAGAAAACTAGAAAGATATTTCACTAAAAAAGATTTTGAATTCAACACTGTTGTTTTCGTTAGGAATGATGTGTTTGAACTCCTTGTAGAGGAATCATCTGATCGAGGTAAAGAATCTAAAGTTTCTCTTGACTGGACAGACCGTGATTTATTGAAAGAATTTTTAAGAAGGAGGATAGTTAATAATGTATTTTCAGGCGACATGTCATTTGAGGATGCCTGGAATCAGATTTGCGTAACTCATATAAAAGGCGAGGCTACAGCAGAGCTTCTTATTGAAAGATCACTTATGAGACCACGTAACTTATTGACCATTGTCAATTATGCAAAGAGTTATGCTATAAACCTTAGAAGACAACGAATTAGTGAGGAAGATTTATTAAAAGCACTGGCTACATACTCTGCCGACATGGGCAATGAAATTGGACTCGAAGTACGAGATGTATTCCCGGATAATGAGGACATCCTGTATTATTTCATAGATGCTCCAAGATTATTTTCCTTAAGAGAATTGAAGGAATATATAAAACATTCAGGAATAAAAACAGAAGAACAACAAATTATTGAAATACTTCTCTGGTTTGGATTTCTCGGAGTAAGCAGAAAACAGGAATGTGAGAATAAAAGTATTTATATTTATGATGTTTTTTATGACATGAAAAAACTTAAGCAGCTAGCAAAAGGGTTGAGAGATGACTCAATCACTATGTGCATCAATCCAGCATTTTGGCCATTTTTAGAGATATAGATAACCTCTCAAGCCAATTGAAACTAGAGATCTCTGACTACTCGAAAACCAATTCCTTCTCCCTTTTGTTCTAACCTGCCTCTTGCACGAGACGCAGATCGGCAAAATTTAGGATGAGCGTTCCAAGAGCCTCCACGCATTACTCGGTAGTGTTGGTCACCATTTATAGACCATATACTTGCAGTAGACGAAGCATCTTTATAGTTGTTATGCCAAGGATCAGCACACCACTCCCACACATTTCCATGCATATCATACAAACCAAATAGATTAGCAGCATTAAAACTACCTACTGCTGTAGTCTGTTGCCGAAAGATTCCTTGACTTTCGTATGCATAACTAGTGCTACCGTCATAGTTTGCCAACCTAGAAGTAATCGTTTCTCCAAAATAAAATGGTGTTTCTGTTCCCGCTCGGCAAGCATATTCCCATTCTGCCTCATTAGGTAGTCGATATATATGCCCAGTCTTTGTTGACAATCGGGCGCAAAACTCTAACGCATCGTGCCAAGATACTCTCTCTACAGGATGATTGACTCCTCTAAAATCAGATGGATTTGGGTCAAGATCGCGCTGAATTTTATGTAAAAGGGAAACAGCTTGCCATTGAGATTGAGTAATTGGCTCTCTACTAAGTAAAAAAGAATTAACACTCACAGAATGCTGAGGAAGCTCATCATCAAATCTCCACTTTTCTTTATCTGGTGCTCCCATAAGAAATTCACCACTAGGAATTATTACCATTTTCAGGGCTATTTGATCGTCTAGTTGCTCAATGATGAATTGGGTCTGTTTGTGAATTTGGTCTGTTTGCTGTCCAACGGCATCGACATGAATTACATCAAAATGGAAAATAGAGATTCTGGATAAAGGTAGAGCTAATGAAGTTTGACTTACACGCTGTGTTGAATTTGAAACTGTAGAAAATAAACTTAGATTTGGGTTATTTTCAGGTTGGTTTGAAGAGTTCTCGTTTGTCCAAAGCTGTTCAAGCAAACTTTCCTTGGAAGCAACAATCGACGAGGTTGTAAATAGTTGACCACCCTCATTATCTTGCCATCGTAGATACAGTACGGGACGATACCATTGATTCCCTTCAATTCCAGTTGCACTCTGACCCTGGCGTAGAGCGATCGCTAATGACTCTTGCTGCCCAAGTGAGCGGTAAAAGTATTCTGCAAAAGCACTGGCAGCATCCACTCTGATGGAATACTGCATTGCCACCACAGCCGGAATACCTCTACCAATCAGGTTCTGAGCCACCCCGTTAAAGACAGATTCACTCAAGCGAGACATTCCAGTCCTGCAACCACTTAAAACAACCAATGCAATTCCTTGATCTGAGTTTGGCTGCTCTCGACGCTCCAAGTTCCCCAATAGTTCTCCCAGTTCTTGAGCGCTTACATAATCAGCCGTTCCATCCGATCGCTGAAACACCAGATAACCTTGGGGTTTTCCTAGCAGCGCACCGCATTCAGACTGAGTCGCACTCTGTTTATAGGCTCTCCTACATCCGGCTTCGTTACAACGCTTCCCGAAAAAGCCATGACCGTCAAAATGCAGAACGTGAGGAACTGCTAAAGTTCGGCGTTCTAGCAACCGTCTTCGCAGTGTGTTCAGTGTTGGAGGTTCTAGAATTTCGAGTTGGATTGCCCCTTGCTCCTGGGCTTGTTGCAATCCGAAAGTGATCGCGTCTCGCTCAAGAGAAGGCAATGATTTCAGCCCCATCCTGTTATCCCCAGCCCCGGAAGAAATCAACAAGACATTTAGGCGCTCAACTGAAGGTAAGCTGGGTCGAGGGCTAGGATAGCCAATATAACGCGAGAAGGTCACTCCTTGATGCGCCAGAAATCCGTACTCGTTATGGAGCAACTCCCAATGGTAATCCGTCAAACGGACATATTTGGGTTCGTCTTCTGGAAACCTCAGCCGAATATGCAACCAGGTGCGAGCGCGCTTAGCATCTGCTACCGCTGTCTCAATAAACTGCTGAATGGGCTGATCTAATACTTGATAAAGCTTACGCCCAATAGTAGCCAAGTATTGAGGCTGAAAAGCACTCCGATCCGGAAGCAGAAGTTGCTCACGCACCATCCAAGCTTGCTCATCTTTCTTAAAGTTCTTCTCATCGAACTTTGTTGACTCTAATACCCTGACTATCGTCAAACGCCTGTCCGGGTCATTAGGAGTCTCACTATCTAGAAAAGGTAGAACAGGTTCATGATGAACTTCCCCTAATAAACCCTCCACACTTACTTTGAAGCAATTTTGCTTCCCTTCAATTGGATAGAAGCGCAGCTCCAGTAAGTTCATTTACCTATTGCTCCCCGCATTAGCCCCCCAGATCGTCAATCAGGTTGCTCTCCTCATCACCTTTGAGGAGTCCCTCTAAACTGCTCTTCACCGTCGTTGGCACTTTATCCGAATGCAGCGTCTGGTAAAACTCCATCAGACGTTCCTTATCGAAGAGTGGAGACAGTTTCACTTTCACTTTATGAACATCATCTCGACCCAATTCGCCAGCCGCATCGACTCCTGCCTCTGCACCTGTTCCCAGTACATTAATTTTGATACCCCCCTTTGCCCCAGCCTTGCTAGTCCGCTTTACACTCACCTGTAGTTCCAGTTCTACAGACTCAACAAACAGGAAGGGAGCATCCTTATCCTTACTAGGTGCCACAGAGAGAAGGTCTTGTTTAACCTGTTGAATAAACTCAGCCAGCCCAATCGAGCTTTTATCATTATCAGACATTAGTTTCGTACAGTCATATCAGATAAAACTATGGCATTTCCTAAGACCATGTTGCAAAAAGAGGTTAAATAGCTGGTCAGGTGTAATCTAAAAAACAACCTTATCTGGCATCATCTTCCCAGTTGCTGGTTATCGGCGCATCCTAAAACGACCCTTTTTTGATACTGTCTCCACCTGGCTCTTGACTAGCCCTTTCCCGCTGAAAATCTGTACCAACAACTCGTCACTTTACCTATGTCACTAAAACCCTAGCTTTCTATCTTTTTGGGACATTGTAGGCATCAGACCCTTATCAAGAATATTTCTTAAGGGCTTAGTCTTAACAATGGAAAAATTTTGGTCGTTAGTGAGGAGTCAAAAGGAACTGTCCCATTTTTGATGTCTGACCGCTCACTGCCTGAAGGTCTGTAATGGCGAAAAATGGTTGTTTGGGATGGCAACTGTCCCATTAATGGCTCAAATTGGGACAGTTGAACACGTACTAGCGAACGTAGAATTGGGAATCAGGACACCCAAACAAGCCTTAATTTGTAGACTTTTCAGCCTTAACGACCAAAATTTTTCCGTTGCTAAAACTAAGCCTTAAGACTCCGCTTAAAGGGCATTAGCGTAGTAACAATTTTGTTACTACACTTGAGCAACTGATAACGACTTTTATCGTTATCACAGGAAGTAGTCCTTACCGTACATTTTTGTTCGACTGCTACTCACACCCCAAAACCAAACAATGTTCAAGCGCCGATACCAGCTTAAACAACTAAAGCTATTGAAAGGGAATTGGGTCTCACCTTTTAAAGCCAAGCCGCTAACATTTATAGAACTACCAAGGATAAAGCGATGAAAACAGGGATAAATCGGCAGTTTCGCTTGGCATCTCGTCCTGTTGGTGACATCAAGGAAAGCGATTTTGAGTATCGGGAAGAACCAATCCCCAGCCCTAAAGAGGGTGAGGTTCTGGTACGGACTATCTATCTTTCGCTAGACCCGACCAATCGCATTTGGATGAGCGACCAGGAGCAGTATATGCCTCCCGTTGAAATGGGAGAAGTCATGCGCGGTATTATTCTCGGTGTGGTTGAAGAGTCTAAGAATCCCTATTTTAAACAGGGAGATCTGGTTTCGGGTCTGCTGGGTTGGCAAGATTATGCACTTGCTGAAGGGAACAGTGGCTTTTCTGTCACGCGACTACCTGACCCTTTGCCCTCTCCGCTTACGGCATTTATGGGACCGCTGGGAGCTACGGGGTGCACGGCTTATTTTGGGCTTTTGGATATTGGACAGCCAAAAGTTGGAGAGACTGTGGTCGTGTCAGCGGCAGCCGGAGCAGTTGGTTCCATTGTTGGACAAATTGCCAAGATTAAGGGCTGTCGTGTGGTGGGTATAACTGGCTCTGATGAGAAATGCCGCTGGCTTGTTGAAGAACTTGGGTTTGATGCAGCGATTAACTATAAAATCGTTGACTTAGAAAACGCGATCGCTCAAGCCTGTCCCAATGGAATTGATGTTTATTTCGATAATGTTGGTGGTTCTATTCTTGATGCCGTGCTGACCAAGATTAATCTACATGTACGCATTCCTCTATGCGGTTTAATCTCAACTTATAATGCAACAGAGCCTGTTCCCGGCCCTTATAATTACAGCCAGATTCTGATGAAGCGTGCTCGCGTGCAGGGGTTTATTATCCTCGATTATTTTCCCCGATGGTCTGAAGCGATAAGCGACCTTGGACAGTGGCTCAATCAGGGAAAAATTAAATATGCTCTGGAGGTGATCGAGGGCTTGGAAAATGCACCGAAAGCAATCCTAAAACTTTTCGACGGCAACAAGAAGGGAAAACTGGTCGTTAAAGTCTCAGAGGAACCTAGCTAGTTACGTCAGCCGGGCCGTCCTAAAGATGCAATAGTTGATTCCGGAGTGACACCTAAAGGCAAACTTAAAGCGGGCTTGGTGTTTAGTGTAGTTCTTTTACTACTTGGAATTTATATTGGCGTATAGAACCTAGAGATTGCAGTTCCATTGAAACGCGCTTGGTAAAAGTATCTTTTAATTCGGGGCGGTAGCTGTACTTGTACTTTTAGAGTTATCTCCCCCTAAACTTTTTCTTAATTCAATATAATCTCTCCCCCTTTGTGTTGTTTTTATATAATCTCTTAAATCTACTGTTTCTGGCATTTTTGCAAGGCTCTTTCCCGGTTGATTTTCAATCAATCCTAAAGTGCGTAGACGCCTCAACTCCACTTCAAATTCGTACTTTTTACGGAAAGAACACTCTTTGTCGTCTTTTTCAGCTTCATACAATCGAGTTAAGTGCCTTAGTTCATCTTCGCTAACTATGTTTTCAACAAATTTGCGATTGGTATAATCCGAAGCCTTTGCTAGATGCTGAATTGCTCCTCCTTGAGCTTCAATATTAGCTTTCTGGGTATCCACACGCTCTTTTACAGCTTCAACCTCTTCCTGAAGCACCTTGACTGATATCCCGTCTTTCCCAATTTCTAATTCTTGGAGTTTCTCAAAAATACTGGAGTTGAACAATAAGATAATTGCAAATAAGATAATATCTCCTTGCTCAACACCTCGGTCTATCATGTGAAAGGTGATTGCCCCCAGATAAAGCAGTCCAAGCAGACTGGTAAGCTTCAAGATTACCCAGTTAAACCAATTCTGGGAATTGCCATGAGTTTTTTTGAGTATCTCCAGTAACTCTTTAGCTTTTTCGTCTTGCTCGGCACGCTCTTGCAGATATATTTGCAATTGCTTTTTTAAAGATTTGCTAATCTTCATATGACTGCATAGATGATCAAAAATCACAAAACCTTCAGCCAGCACTTGACCAAAGGCTATTGTTAATTTCTACAAGAATTTCTTCAAGCTTTCCATCGAACGCTTTGTTAATTCGGGTAAACTCCCCTTGCGCCTTAAACGCTCCCCGGTCAAACGCCTCCCGGTCTACAATAACCACCATTAAAGCAAACCTCCAAAACCAATAGCAATCAACTTTCGTTTCGATGCTCGGGCGATGCCCTGAAAAAAACAATGCCTCGATGTCTAATGGGTAGATATTGAGGCATTGTTTTTGCTAGGTGCTATCCATAACACCAGCCAGATTATGCAAGTTCTGAAAGTAGCAAATCCAGTTTTTTCTCCTAATAATCGTCTCTATATTTGCGCTCAGAATTTTGTGAGGTGAGCTGTGGGGCAAACCCGTGGGGCTGTGGGTTAAATCTGTGTATGTGGGTCGTGGGGTAGGTTGTGGGGTCGTGGGATGCCTGATTTTCCGTCACCCCACAACTCTCCACAGTTTAATACGCTCGGAACCCCACAGACGAGTGAGACTTACCCTCCTCATCAATTTCACCCAATCCAGTATCAGCAAGTAGTCCTAAGTACTGGTGAATTTGTTCTACTTTTTTGCCTTCCAAAACCTTGAACTTTTGGTCATACACGTTGCGAACAGTAATCCAGTCATTTTTCTTTTTTGCAAATAACCAAATAGTCTTTAAGGGTTCTGCCAAACTGTCAGATACTTTTAATTCATTGATTGGTTCAGTTGGTGCGTCAAGCGAAACTGTCTCATCGGGAATCGCTTCCGATTGTGTTTCGACGGCTGGCTCACTCACGGTCAAAGGCTTTTTTGCAGCAGCAATACTACTCGCCTTGTACTTCCTCAAGTCAGGCAGCAGTGCCAACTGTGCAGAGGCTAGACTACTGAAGATTAGAGGACGGCAGTTTTTCTTACTGATGGGTTGGAGTTGTTTGAAAGTGGCACTGAGGGCAATGCGGTCTGATTCGTCAGCCACAATGTAGCGATCGCTTATCAGGTTGGTTAAAACACCGTAACTCTCATTGACCATCCCCAGCTCGTCAATGGAGTAGTTCCCTAGCCCGATCAGGTTAAAGTTCTTCCGACTATTCCGGTCGGCTTTCAGCCCCACAGCGGCTAGGTTGTAACTCTGTAGGTCAACCAGCAGACAAACATTTAGCTCTCTGCCGTTGTAGATGATGTCTGCGAGCTTTGAGAGGTACTTGGAACTCTTGACCCACTCATCTGACTTCAACTCTTCAAGTGCCTGATTGATACTGAGCCAATCAGCAAGAATCAACCGTACCGGGGACAATGCCGGACGCTCTGACTCTGGGAGCCTACGCCGTGTGTCATAAACACTCCAGATGTTGTTGATCAGGATGAGCGCGTGTCCGGGTTCGGTAGGGTCAAAGAGAATTACCCGTCCTTTTTCAGCTAGACCGCAGAAAGAATCTGCTTTCTGAGATAGAACAAACACTTCTGCGTCAGGGTGAAGCTCGAACAGCTGGCTCAAGATATAAGCTTGAGTGACTGACTTACCCGATCCGGTATCACCAATCAGGAGAGTTGAGCGTCGGGAAACAGCAAGAGATTGCAACATTTCAAGCCCTGCCTGACCTGATGTTAAGCTGACGTGCGGTGGATTGACGGGACTAGCCAGCGGGTTGAGTGGTATCTGATCAGTAGGTTGAGGCGCGTTAAGCGAAGCTGTCCCAGAGGGAATCGCTTTTGGCTCTCTCTGCTCAATTACTGGGTGTGACTGCTCCGGCATTGCTGTTCGACGTTCTGGAGACACCGCTGCCGTGATGTAATGCTTCACTTCATCACCAGAGAGTAAGTCTCTCCGAGCATGGAACTGGTCACACAGATGACGGTACAGATCAAACCGCACTTTGGGAGGTGCTGAACCTAAGATACTGACTACTTCACCAAAGCGGTAGTTAAGCAGTAGCACCTCATCCTTCTCAGCCTCACTCAAGTACTCCATCTGGTCTTCCAAAGGATGACGCTCAGCCGCAATACCTCCTTCCATCACTTTGAGAATGTCACCCAACTTCCCTCGGTACATTGGGATTAGGCGAACTGAGCCAGTGTCCTGGAATTCCTGGAAGACCGTGTAAATATAGCCGACCGCTCCAATGGTAAGGGGCAACCAGGCTAAGGGATTGGCACTCATTACGACTGAAGCTCCCACTGTGATGGCGCAGGCGAGCTTTCCTGCCTCACATTCCTTGGCTGTTTCCTTACTCTTATCCAGCAGAAATACTCCACGCCTTCTCACCCAGATATCCACGTCACCTTGCTCTAATAGGTGCAATGGGGCAAATTCTGTTGGATCGTAATCAGGTGCTAGGGCTAAATTGCTATTCATGTGTCTTGCATCTCCTTGAAAAAATGCCCTGCCCTAATTGCTAGGACAGGGCACTGATTTACTACTCTTGGGGGCTATTTGCGGTCAGCCTCACACCAGAGGACATAACCCGCTTCACCTGCAACCAGTGAAACAAAGTTGTAGAGAAACATTCCAATGAAAGTCAGTACTGGCTGTCCCCACGGATTGCGGCTCATTACAAAAGTGGCAAGGATATCTGCAACGACTACGACTAAGATGAACAACCCCAGGATTGAACGCTCACCCATACCAGCTCTCTTGTAATCCAATCGTCGGGCTTCTACTAGGTCGATGGCACCCTTGTTTTTCTCTGGCACAGTATGGTGCTTTATTTCTTCATAAGCCGACTTCGCTTGCTCTGGCTTTTTGCCACGAATCGCCTTCGACTCAATCCACATCACGGCTAAAGCGACAACAACAGCCGCCCAGAAATTGATTTTTGTCCAAATCCAGAGCCAGCCAATACCAATCCAGCTATCCTCCCAGAATGGGAACAATGGCTGACCTCCAAAAGCTTGGAAGAAACTGTCTGAGGACATGGCTATACCAACCATGAAAATAGCGGCGGCTAACACTTTAACGCCAGCTTTATTGTGATCGACAAAATTATCGAGGATTCGAGCTGGAATGTAGATGATGACTCCGACAATCTTCACGCCAAAGTCAATGATTTTGCCAAGGATGTCGTAGAAGTCGTTACTCGGTTTTGGTTTGGCGTTACTAGCATAACCATCGTATGTTCCGGTATCACCGGGACTATCGACTGTTTTGGGAGAACTGGAAAATCTAGCCATTGCAAACTCCTTGATAGTATTTGGTGAAGTAAAAGCGTCCTTGTTGGGCATATCCAATGCACAGTCGGTTCTTGTCGAAAATCAACGTCTTTTTTGTTGGGTCTACTGTGTGATTCCAGTCAATTTGTGGTGGCTGGTTACTGAGGGTGTAGTTGCTGATGATTAATTGCTCAAAGTTGGCAATGCCGTTTTTGGAATAAGCATCAGCCGCTTTTTTGGCAGATTCGGCTTTAGCTTTTTCAAGTTCGGCTTGGGTACGGTAAAGGTCTTTGTCGGAGGCTTGTTTCAAGGAATCAGGAATCGTGAAGGCGTTGATTAGTATCAACAACAGGAACCCCGACACACCAGCACCTAAGCCAAATGAGTAACGTCCTGACAACTTCATCAGAGGTACTGCCCGATTGCGTCGTTCATTGCTTTGAGGAAAGCCTCGAAGTTGTCGGTGCGCTCACCCTGTTCCTCATCGATGACAAACTTGATAAGCCAGTCAACCGTTGCAGGGATGAGGTTCCAACTATCGGGTTCAATTGCCTCAATCGCTTCATCAAGAGTGCGTTTGGGAGGGAAAATGCTTTCCTGCTCGTTTTCCTCAACCCGGAAGCGCTGGTATTGATAAAGGCTTAATGACGCTCGCAGAAAGAGTTTGTCTTGTAGCGGCATAGTCTCTAAAAATGTGCCGTATCTTGCGACCAAACCGTGGACAGCTTCGGCATTGCAATACTGGGTTGGGCTATACATGAGTTGCTCCTCGCATTAACTACTTGACGTGGAATCTGATGCAACCTAACTCAACAAAAGCCTTTTGTGCTGCTGCTTTGAGTAGGTTCGGTGCTTTGGGATTTCGGGCCAGATGAGCCAGCGGGTTTTGAGCTGTGAGAATGCATTCGTGAATGAGGTCTTTCATTGCTGCTTTGCCTTGAACCACTCGTAGGCACTCGATACAATGCGCTGTTGTTCTGGAGGCAAAGGGAAAGGAAGTTCTCCAACGTTTTGACGGGCTAGTACATCGGCAGCATCACGGGCTTGATTAGTTGGCACTCCAGCCGCTTCAAGCTGTTGTTGCATCGAGGCTTGGATTTCATCTGCGTTCATGTCAACCCCCCAAAACTATCTGATTGATTAGGGCAACGCAGAGATTGAGCTTGGAGCTAGGGGTTAAGTTTTGCGTTAAGCACCACAGTCCCCAGCCGTTTCCGTCTTCATCAAAACTGTCCTGCACGATGGCTTGAGGAGTATCAGTCGCAGACTCCATGAGCATGATGATGCAAGCGGCTCGGTCGTCATTGGTCAGGGCTTGTAGTTGGGCACCGTATCGTGACTCAATTTCCGCCAGAATGTACTCATCTTGTGTGCCGGGGAGTCCCCCGACATAGTAGCCAAGTGGTTTTACCATTAGTGATTAGTCCTTACGTTCGTTTACTTCGGTCGTTTGGGATGAGTCAGCACCGGAGCCGGACAAACTTTTGGTGCTGACTTCCAATTGAGGTGCATTGAAATTAATGTGGTCGTAAACGTCACTCCAGTCGTTAGTTGCGATTGCTTCCACAGCTAATCCTTCCAATTCCGAGAGAAATCCTTCATGTTCCTGCCGGATATCTTCCAGGGGGTCAGATGGATTTTCTTTCAGTCGTTGAGTCCAGTCATCCTGGTAAATGTCGTTTTCTGGTGCAATCATCTGTTCAAGCGATTCCATTGATTCTGTGGGTATTAGCAATCCACTGTTCTGCCGTCCAGCCGGATTCATAGGCAGTTTTCAGACCTCCCATCGCTATACCGAGAAATCGAGGGTAAAACTCACCTTCCATCTGGGGGTAAGCTCTTTTGACAATCAAAAACCACTCTTGAATTGCGGTTTCATCAATGCCCAGCAGGATTTGCAAGGTTAATGATGTTTCTGGAGTCACTTGTGCTTCCTTTGATTTGAACGACTTAAAGTATTTGTCTGAGCGATTTAACCACTGCCTCTGCCTGGGCCATGTCATTCTTTTGTCTGCCGACTTCCCAGAGTAAATCCTCGATTTGTTGACGTTCTTCGGCAGTCCCGGTTTTATAAATCTCAATCGTTTTTCGGGTAGCCTGTTCGATTTCCCATCGTTCCTTGAGTTTTTGGAAGAATTTAAGCATTGTTAGGCTGCATCTTCCATATCAAGTTCAAATTGGCTGGCAAAGTCTGCCTCAAAGTCCAAGGTTTCAGCCCTGGATGGTTGCAAGGCGGGTGCATCATTCGATGTTTGTAATGCCACTACCTTGCTGCCACTACCAGGAACTAATCCCATGAGCCAGTTAAAGAGTTTTGCCAAAGGCACCTGACGTGCCATCGACTGAGCCATCTTGTGTTCGTAAAGCACTCGATTGGTCAAGGTGGTTAGCTCAGCCCCTGTTAGTTTCTCTCCTGACTTACCCAAGACCCGCTCAGCTTGGGTCTTGAGGTAACTTTCAAGGTCCGGCTCTAATCGAACTCGTGTATTCTCTGCCATGATTATTTACTCCTCTCTAAACGGCTTTGTGCAAGGCGTTGAAGCCCTAAAGCATTTGCCCAGCTCCCATCGGCTACGGCAGTAAAACCGTACTTCTCAACAGCAGCAGCAACGCCTGGGAGTTGTGCCCCTCCACCCCAGACAACGAAACTGCCTGCTAACTTCCGCCAAGGCGACACCGCCTTAAGCGCCAAACTGAAACGGTCTTTGAGCCAGGGCATTAACTCGTGCTGGTATGTCTCCCGAAAGCTAATGCCGCTATTCCCATAAAGGAAGCTTCTGTTCTCAATGCCTTGGCGAATCAGTTCAATGTCCCCCAGCTTGCCGCCTTCATAAATCTGGAGTTCCCGCACGCGGGCGATTGCATCCAACAGGTCAACACAACCACCCACGCTTAAAACTTCCCGATACTCAATCGAGCCACCTGGAGCAAACACGGTAGGAATAATCGTGCCAGTTCCAAAGTCAAGAGCGATCGCGATTTTTGTCGGGTCGATTAAATTCTGGTGGCGACAGTAAACGTAACTGCCAGCCCCTTCTGGAGGAACCAGCCCCACATGAAGCTTGATGATTGATTGGGGGGAACCTTTGCCGTTGAAGTTGACAACGTGAGTACCTTCTAGTACTTCGGTGAGCCGCTTTCCAAAAAGCTTTGAATTGTGGATGCTGGCGACTAGATACAGGTTCCACACCTGGCGGTAAGGTAGAGTACCCAATGCTCCTAAAATGCTGTGCAATGCATACTCAATCTTGTACTCTGCCTTATCACTGAGCTTGGTGTGTCCATAAGGGTCAGTGGTGTATGCCACCTCTCCCGTCTTGAACTCGCGACCCATCAATTCCTTAGCATCCCCATCTCGGTAGTAGAACGTACTACCGTACTTTGACGTGGGATAGTCCAGTAAATCTTCTCGGAGTTCCTTGAACTTGGAAGGGCAGCGCACTTTCACTTGCCTGGAATCGGCATCTAGAGCCACTTTGAGAAGTCCGTGCCCGTTATCGACTCCTACAGCCAGAATTGGTGTTCTTTGGTCAAATTCAGCCTGTTTCGGCTGGGCTGCAATCATATTGAATTTACCTCAGTTTTGTTTCAAGTGCCCTAAGACCTTTGTTGCGATTGCGTTTAAGGGCGTTTTTAGCGGTCAGAAGCCTTTCGTTTCAAGTAACCTGACTCAACCTATCTATCCTCTGGTTGGTAGTTACTGGGTGTTTCTGGGCTATGTCTGTTAACATAACACAAGTCTCACATAATGACACAGATTTCACATTGTGTGTCAAGCAGCATTGAAAGCACACGGCGTATCATGAGGTAATTAATGAACACAGACGAAAGCATGAGCGGACGGGTGAATGTCGTTCTATCAGATGACCTATATGAGCTTGTTAAAGACCTTGCCGAGGCAGAGCAACGCTCTCAAAGCCAGATGACAGCAATATTGGTTAAGGAAGCGTTGACGGCGAGAGGAATGATTCCCCAAAACAAACCTCCCACCGCTGGCACCAGCAGCAGCAAAGGCAGGGGGAAGAAAGGAGGTGACGAGTGACAGAGAAACCAGGCGTATGCCACCGTGAGGTTGGTACCCCTTCAACAATCTCAAGTCTCCTGCTCAAACAAGCGCTGAAACCTCTGTAGAAGAAATCCTTGGATTTCACTGGAAGTGAAATTAAGACTGATTTTGCCTAAACTCCATCGTTAACAACAATGGGTAATTACTTCAATCTAAAACTAATCCTCCAAAAGCCTTTCTATTGAACGTTTTAAGCAGTGTATATACTTGAAAATACTTCAGTGATGGCGAGATTGAAAGTATTTCCGTTACGCTTCCAGCAAAGGTTTCTTCAATACCTTCCAATAATTAACTTAAAATTTATTGAAAAACTTTTTATTGATGCTTTAAGTAGAAAGCTTCAAGAGATTCCTATGAATTTTAGTAAATCTGATAAGCAATGAAATTAAGGAAATAAAGTTCTGCACATACGTGAATCTTCCCTATCTATCAGCAAAAAAACGCTGATAACGATTCATCTATACCCTCTAATGGTTATGGGTGAGTGGTCAACAATAAAACCGCCTGAAATCTGATAGATTTCAGGCGGTTTTATTGTAGAATTCCAGTAGCTATTTAATCTAGGGGGTCTTGATACAACCAAATAGGAAGTAACAAGTGAATAAAAAACTGTACGTGAGTTTCCCTTCAGAATGGTGTCCGGCAAGCGACCAACTTGAAACACCAACCTGCTGCTCACAACCCATTGTGTTGCCAATAAAAATATTAGCACGAATGGGATGGGACTTCTATGCCAAATTTCAAGAAAATGGCACCCAAGCGTGAAATCTCTAACCCATGTACCTAGCTAGCCAGAGTTCCCCCAGGCAGAAAGAACAAGAAAGAAATTGTTCGCTTGGGAAACCACATACATTTGCAGATCAAGGCTAGCTAATTTTTTTACCAAATCGGTAAAAAGTTTGAGGAATTTTTCATGACTTGAGTGCCTTACACCACATAAAGGGCATCAATCATGGTAACTACACCAATTAAACAGAACTACTCCAGCTCAGACGAGGCTTCTCTTTGCACAGAAGAAGACAAAGAGAGTGTGCAGACAGTTAAGGACTTGCAAGAAGTCCTTAACTGGCTAAAGACAAACAATTTTCCGGTTCTACCAGTAGCACCGGCACAACCCGCTGATCAGTACCCAGCACGCGACAAAGACGGCAATATCAAACAGGACAAGCAAAATAATCCTATCCCGGCTTTCACTGGGAAAAATCCCAGTTATTTAGACAGCAGTGGTAGACCTCACCTGGTGAACCATCGACCGTATCAGAAGCGTTTGCCTACACCACAGGAAATAGAAACGTGGTTCGCCAATCCCCTCAATGGCATCGGAACATTAGGCGGCTGGAACGATACTATCTGGCTCGACTTTGATGTTAAGAAGTTCCCCAGTGAGGACGACTGCACTCAGGCTGTGACTGAGGTATTGCAGAATCCAACTCTTGCCAACACTTTCTTGGAGCGCTCACACTCAGGCGGCTGGCGGGTTGGTGTTCGGGTTAAGGAAAAGCCAAGCTTTACCAACTTTGCCTTACAACCCGGTGGCAAGCATATCGGTGAGGCATTAGGAGAAGGACGCTTTACCGTACTAGCACCAACAGTTGGACCATCTGGGAATCCGTATCAATCAATCAATCGTGTGCTACCAGCGGAAGTGGAAAGCTTGGAATCTATCGGTATTTACAGCACTTCGACCAAACGCCAGCACCAGGGCGTTACTCCACAGCCTCTACTTTCCTACGTTCCTGGCAACATTCCCCTTGAGGAATTGGGTAACACCACCAGCCGCGAGATTTTAAAAGGGAGCTGTCCAACAGGCGATCGCTCCGAGGCATTAGCAACAGCCTTAAATGAGTGGTACGGCTGGCAGAACTGGGGAAAAGACAACGACATCCCGATTACTGGTACACCGGAAGATTTAGCACATTATGCAGGCGGGCAGCTAGGGATTGATAGTGAGCGGGTTGAGCGTATTCTCAAAACCATTGACATTGTTAGCTGCAATCCCGCTGCTTTACACCGAGGCGGTGAAGAGAGCTGCTGGAAGAAGATTCGTCGGCTATCTTTAGCGACATTTAAAGCCAAGTGTCCGGCGCACATCCAAAGTTCCTTTGAATCGAGACGGGATGAGGACAGCAAAAAACGAAAAACTGAGTGGGGTGTAGAAAGCAAAAATGTCACAACACCAGATAGCTTCGACCCAGTTGAAGAATTTACCCAGCGAACTCTCTTCTCTCTCTATGGAGACAAGCCCTGGATCTGTGTGGACAACCGGTTGTATGCCTGGACAGGCACTTACTACAAGCTCAGTAAAGATGCTGTAGAAATTAAACGGCTGGCTGACTTTTGCAATACTTACCCAGTCATCGACAAACAAGGAGAACTCAAGTTTCCCTACGCTAAACCTTCTAAGGTAAAAGAAGCACTAGAGTGGGTCAAGATGCGGCTGTCTGTTGACCCAGACCTCGTAAATCCTCCCGGCATCAACTGTACCAATGGAGTTTTGCACATCCACTGGAATCGCTCAACTCCTAGCTGGGAACTCGTCGAACACGACCCAGATTTTTATTACATTTATAAGCCCCTCGTCACCTACAATCCTAAAGCTGATTCCAAAGCAAGCGATCGCCTTTTAGAAGTCTTAGACGCACCTCAAAGAGATATCTTCCTCAAGACAATTGCTGCATCTCTCGACTTAGAGACGGTGAGAAAGTACAAAGGGCGTTTGGTACGAGCCTTGCTTTTCCGGGGTCACGGCTCCAACGGTAAGGATACCCTGAGAGAGGCGGTCTCAGCCATGTACGGACACCAGGGGATGACCGGCTGCACCCTGTCAGACTTTGCCGCTTACGATGAAGGTCGCAAGTTTCCACTGGCGCGACTGCGGCACTCGCGGGTGAACTGGGCAAGCGAAAATGCCAGTACAGCACGGCTTGACAAGATTCAAAGTCTTAAGGCTTTCATCACCGGAGACACGCTTGATAGTGAGCGCAAAGGTAAAGATGCAGAACCTTTCAAACCCAACGCTATAGGCTGTTACAACATCAATGATACGCCCAATCTACAGGGCACCTTAGAGGCGATTTCCGGTCGCTATGCTGTTATCTACGCCAACAAGACTTTTAAGATTGGGGCTGACCCCACCAAGGGCGAGATTGAGGCTGACCCTCGCTTCAAGGATGACCCAGAGTTCCTTTGTTCGGAAGTTCTACCCGCGTTCTTGAATCGCGTCTTGGAAGCACTGCAACGACTGATGGCCGAAGGTATCGACTACAGTTGCACCGAGAAAGCTTTAGAAGATATTCAGGTGGAAAACTCCCACCTCTTCCAGTTCTGCAAGGACACTGGCTTGAACTATGACCCAGTCAGCGTGCTAACGGCTAGTGACATCTGGACACGCTTAGAGCAATGGTATCTGGAAAACGGCACTCTCACCTATGAGTCAGGCAGCAACGGCAAAGAGAGGGCGATTTGGGCAGAGCAGAGCAAGCATTGCGATCGCAATGTTAAGGCAGTGAATCAGGTGATTGCTCGCTTCCGGGCTATCTTCCCGAAAACTAAGTTAGTAACTGTACCGCATGAGAGCGGCAAGAAAACACTTCAGGCTCTCCAAGGTCTCAGTTTTGGCGGTAACGGTGGCGATGATGGCGGGGATAGTGTCCCGGAATCTCCCACCCCAATTTCACCCCACCCCACCCCAATTCCACCCCAATCGCCACCCCAACAAACAACGGAAAATCAAGACTTCCACCCCACCCACCCCAATTTATTACATGGGTTTGAAAAATTGGAAAATTCCACACCCGACCCTGGCGATGTGGAGCAAAAACTTCTTGAAAATATTCTTGAAAAGAGTATGACCCCGCAAAACCTGGGGTGGGTGGGGTGCGATGCCCAAGAATCAAGCTTTTTTGGGGTGGAGAACTGCGGTGGAACTGGGGTGGAAATCGCAAAAACTGGGGTGGAGATACCTCAAGAAGTGGTTCCCGACACTCAAGCTTCCCTAAGTGCCCCCTCAACTGAACGGTCAGCGGTTCCTAACATAGCCACCGCAGCGGCTACTGATGAGTTGGAGAGCTGGTTAGAGTATCACCAAGTGAAGAAGCCTTACCCAAATCCCAAGTCTGATAATCTTCGCTCCAGCCAAAAGCGAGCTTTTGCCATCCGTGAAGCGTACCGAGCCGGCAAAACTAAAGAGGACTTATCGGCGCTTCCGCGTGAGAATGGGGGGAAGTTTTCCAAGGAAGAGTTAGTTTGGGTTAGCAACTGGCTTTATCACTTCTTTCCCAGTGAGTATCACCATGTGCAAGCGACCAGCAAGATTAGCCAACAACGGTTGCTGGAGTGAGGCGGGTCAGCTATGTGACTTCTAGCTTAAGTTGCCTAATCACTTTCATCTCGTCCTGCCTCATCACAAGGCGCTAGCGTTACACACTCCCTTAAAACCAAAACCCCCAGCCAAGGGTTTTGACCGGGTGTCGGGTATCGCTGGTGGGGCATGGGTGTCGCTGGCGAGCAAGCTTCCTATGCCGTGGTAGTAGCAACTTGGTATAACTTGCTCCCCTTGAAATTGGTCATTTCGGTTGAGGCGGTTGTTGCAATACAACTTGCAGTTCTTCAAGGGTGCAATCAGCTAATTCCTTAACCCGTTGCTTAGCCGCTTCCATAATAGACAGAAACTGCGGACAATCCTGACACTTGAGAGCTTGCCCGACCACCGAACAATCACACTCAAACACAGGACGTTCATTGAATCGACGCTTGCAGGAACGACAACGATAGCGCTGTTTGCCTTTTTCCAAAGAGTGCTTAACGAAATCAGTAGAATGACAAAAAGGGCATTCCCGTCCGTAAACCCTTGGTTGATGTCCCTGTTCAACCAGCACTTGCTGAAGAGCCACTTCCGCCCGCAGCTTAAATAGATCGAAAGTCGATTTAATCATTGGATGCTCCTCCAGACCTAAGCTTTTAACTCAATGGATTTGACAAGTCCGTTAGCCACCGTAATGCGCCCGACCAACCGGGGGATCACCGCCATCCTTTCATCAGCACCAAGCAGATTCCAAATCGCTAAATTATTTCCGGCTTGGATAATTTCTTGAGCGGTCTTACGCTCCAAAGAACGCTGGGAAAAGGGATTTAGCTCGTCCTGAATTTGTTGGCGGAGATTTTCCTTGAGACGCTCTAAATCGGGAGAATGCATCTGCATTTTTTCCAAGTTGGCTAAATCTGCCTCCAGTTGCTTGAGTTTCTCTGTAGGTTTAGGAACGACTTGGGACGTGTCATTTGGTTCAACAATAATTACCTGAGACTGCCGCAAAAAGTATTTGCTCAGTTCCTCCTCAATCAGGTGTTTACGAGTACCCTTCAAGTTGTTACATCCTTTCCGCGCGTGGCGGCAGGCGTAGTAGTGGTAGGTTTTCTGTCCATCCTTGGAGTACTTGGTTTTGGTAATCGCTTTGGCTCCACATTCAGCACAAAAAACTAAACCCCGGAGGTAGGAAAACTCTCGGAAGTTATCTTCGCTCTCTAAATCCGCCGTGAAGAAAGCTGCACCAACATGATGGGCATTGTATTCAAGGATTTGATGAATCTGCGCCGCCTGTTCCGGCGTAACTAAGCGGTCTAGGGGATGCGTATCCCGCACAATCTGCCACTGCTCCGGTGGCAAGGTTTGCCGTCTCCCATCAGGTAACGTCCGTCGCTTTTTGTAAGCCGTATGTCCCGAAAGAACAGGATTAGTTAACCAACGTTGTAGACCACGCGGAGTCCAGTGGAAGATTTTGTCATTACCGTTCTTCTTACTTCTAGAGCGTTGGATACCATATTTGTTAGTAATGCCGCGAACGGCTTTACTAACGCTTTGAGTTTCCAAAAAAATGCGTATACAGTCTTCTCCAAGTTGTGCGGGAGACAGTCCTGGTAACTGTTCCATCTCTAATTGATAAAGGTCTTGATAGTTAGCCGGACGCTCCTCTAACAGACAAAGAAACGGACTACGATCAAGAGCATAGCGCTCGTCAACCGTGGTAAAGGCAAAAGGCCGACAAGAACAAGCGAGCTGTTTATTGCGTCGGTGCTGATTGCCGTGGTGTACCCGCTCAGATAGTTGAGCCACCTCCATCTCAGCCAAACTCGCCAGGAGATTTAGCATGAGCTGTCCACCGGGATTACCTAAAGCGATGTCTTGATCTAACACCCGCAGATTGACCTCGTAATTTTGGAAGACATCCACGCATTTTCGGATGATTAGGATACGTCTGCCTAAACGGTCGATGCGAGTGATTATCACCTCAAAAATCTCACCGTTTTCAATCATCGCTAATATTCTGTTTAGCCCAGAACGATCATCTTTTTTTCCACTTTGAACATCATAAATAACCAAATCAGCACCCGCATTTTCCAGCCGTGCGATTTGCTGTTCAAGGGCATGAGAATTAAGCGCTTGTTCCCGAGAAGAAACCCGTGCGTAGGCAACAGATATTTTCGGGTTAGGACTTGATAGAGGGTCTTGGGTCATTGGTTTTAAGCCGGGTTTGGTTAGTTGTCTCATGATTTCAACCTCAAGTATTGGGTATTTGTTGACATAAGTTTAGCTCTTTTTGTGCATCACCTTTCCCGCGTGGAGATGCACAAATACCCAGCAAAAACTCTTGAACAAGACACAACAAATCTCTCTTTTGTTAGGTGATTGTTCTTAACTTTTTGGAGATTCTGTTTAAGAACTAGCGTCTTAAAAATCCTCAAGTTAATTGTGTTTTTTGGAGGAGCAAACGGGTCAAAAGCAACAGCTATCTATCAACATTTGCCTGTTGCTCTAAACACTACCAACCCGAACAGTTGGTCAAGCGGTTTTTTTGAATACGTTAAGAAATATTAAGCCCAGGCCCAGTGAATATAGCCGAGTGGGTCTATGACTCCTTCAACTCGTTGCACCTTGTTAGTTGCCCTTGTTTTATAAGGTTGTCCCCCACGCCACTCGAACTGCGAGACATATAATTCTTTGGCAGCTTTCAAAGCCTTGATGTAATCAAAGAACAGAGGGCTGATAAGCGTTTCCTCAAATTGCTCTTCGTCAAAGCACTCTCGCAAGTCCAACAGCCAGTAACCGTACCAGCCGGCATTCTTCAAAAAGTCAAGATAGTCTTGTTCCATCTGTCGGTAAGGCGGTCTCAGGCGAGTGCCTGAGAGCCAAGGGTTCTTTTGCAGAAGCCGTATCCGGGCAGAGATGTTGTCTCTTTGTTGTGCATTAGAGGGCCAATTGAGTTCTGAGTTCATTGGACCGCTTCGCCAAAGCAGTAGAAAACTCTGCTTTTGGGTTTCCTGGAAGAGTGCCATCGGGTTATTGAAGCGGTAGGGAATCCCTTGTGCGGCTGCCCAGTTTCTGATGTCTGGCTCTCCCGTAACTAGCAATTTGAAGTGAGAATAGTCTATGTTTGTGTCTAAGTCCAGGTCGAGGAGGAGCGTTTCTGGTAAGTAACGCCAGAGAACTCCTTGTTCTTCGATTGGGTTGGCAATCACTCCCAAAAGCTTATAAGCAAAAAGTACTCCCTTTGCCTGCCAGTAGTAATGCAGGGTCTTGAGCCAGTAAGCCTGATTCGGGTTTGTGGGGATGATTTCAAGAGAAGGAATTTCTCCGATGGCTTTGGCAATGTTGAAAAATCTTCTTCCAATCGGAGTGTTAGGGATGTATATCTCGGATGTGGGAATCAATGGTCGCTCAATTGAAAGTCGCAAGTCTTCTTCTTTGGCTTTTGCCATCCATTCGTTTAATGCCGCTCCTACAACTGGCGAGTGTCTTATAAATTCTTCAGGTTCCCCAAAAAGAGGCTCTGGGACGAGAATCAGAGGTAATTCCAGCAGAGCGGGTTGCCGCTGAAACATCTGGGAAGCCCAAGCTCTTTTATCTTCTTGTGTAGTTGGAACTACTCGGTTAGCCGAGACTCTGTAGGAGCGCACCACGGGTTTTAAGTGAAGCGAATGATACAGAGTCAGTTTACTGCGTTTAGGGAAAATAGTACAAGTGTTCGCTAGCCCGGACTGTCTTGGATTCTTGAAAGGCGGGGTTGTCGCTCATTTCACTGACCAAGCCGCGAGGAAGAAGTGCAGTGAACGGCTGTTGTTGAATGAAGGGTATTGGAAACTCCTTGAAGTACTCCTTAGAAACGCTTTTTGGAATTGACTTCAAAAACAAACCCCAGTAACTATCTGGGGTAGGAGGGAGATTAAGAATAATTCATCGAAGAATGCCGTCCAGGCTGTTTCCCTCTGGAGGAACTAGCCTAAAGAGCTAACGGAAAACGCGATCACAATCATTAAGCCAACGAACACAGTAGCGAACGCACCTTGTAGAGCGTAGCGGCGCTGCTCCCATACGGCTGGGTACTCGGCTGTGTAAACAGCGACTTTCGGAGCGTAGTTGTTGAGGATACCGTCTTCGTTAACTGTGGTGAACATGTCGTTTTCCTCGTTGCCCTGGTGTGTTAGGGGTTTATGTAAATAAATGTAACTGACTATTTACAAAAAAGCAAGGGGTGAGCTAATGGATTGGGTTCTCTCTCCAATATGAAATCTCTCACTGACGGGGTAAACCTTCACGACAAATGTAGTGAATGTACTCGGCAATTCAAGGAATACTCATCTCCCTTGGGGTATGCCGCTGAAATGAAACAGCCAACTGATTCATCCAGTCCAATTTGTGGATTGTCCACTCCTGACTGACTCAGCACACCGACCTCTACTCAGACTCCTAAAAATCGCTCAAATCTTTTCCACTATGCATTCAAGAGTTGCCGACACTCCCGTCAACGAACTAAGGCGATTAGCCGTTAAACAACCATAAAGGTTTGCCTGCACAAGCCAAGCTCTCGGACGCTCACTTGCGCTTTACAGTCAAATTGTTGACGACTCTTCCTTTCGGTGAACCCAACACCAAACTTCTATAAGAGTCATCACCGCCGTCATTCGAGCCAGGAGCCGAGCTTTTACCGTGAACGCCACTACCACCAACTCCCTACATCAAACTTCTATCTCAACCGACAACGCTCCGGAAAATCTTACGGTTACTGACACAATGGCGTTGAGTGAGCGATTGAAAGAAGAACTGATACTTCAGCTTGGTTCCTTACCCAGCAGTGCTCTAACAGTAATCAACCGCATCGTGGTAGAAGTTGAACGGATTTGTACCAAGAGTGAGCGCATCCAAAACGGCGGTGACATCCATTCGTGGGAGTTAACCTTGGCACGTCATCGTCTCTCTAAGTGTATTGAGTACTATAAGTTGGGTTCAAAGCAAGGTCGTGTGGAACTGCACAGCCACCTCAGCGTGATGATATATCGTCAGGTGGCACCTGAAAGAGCGCAGTTAAGCTTCGCCGCTCGACACCTGTTAATTGAAGACTTCTTGCAAGACTTTTACGCCGATTCCCTCAAAGCCTTTAGGCGGGAAAATGACTTAGCTGACAACTACACCCCGCGTACAAGAATCGAACTCGCTGAATACATGGGGTTCACTCTTGCATACGCCAAACGACGAGTGATGACCCGTTATGGTGCTGTGCAATTACTGGTACTCAGAGCCAAAAGCTTTGCCAAACGCCAACCTAGCGATACAGTCATGGACATTGAACAGGTAACTGAGTTTGCCAAAGGTGAAGAAGCCCAGATGCAAAACCGCTCACCTGTGATGCAGCAGGTACGAGAGCGTCTGGTTGCTGATACTATTGACCCTCATGATGCGGTTGTGCGAGAGCGCGTGATTGGTGAGCTGGTACAATACCTAGAGTCTCAGGGTCATAATGATTGTGCGGATTACTTAATTTTAAAGCTGCAAGACTTGAGTGCACCAGAAATCGACGACATCTTGGGTTTAACACCACGTTCGCGGGATTATCTGCAACAGCGTTTTAAATACCATGTGGAAAAGTTCGCTCATTCGTCTCACTGGCAACTGGTACACCAATGGCTAGGTGCAGACCTTGACCAAAAGTTGGGACTTTCCGAGCTGCAGTGGGAGGCATTTGTCGCTCAACTTGACTCCCTTCAACAGCAGTTGTTATCACTCAAACGGGCGAGCAAGAGCGATTTTGAGATTGCTAAAGCACTGAAAATTACACCGAAACAAGTGCAAAAGCGCTGGAGTGAGCTGTTAGAGATGGCAAGTCTTGTCCGCAACAAGGTACAAGAGAGTTCCAATAAAGGCATTAACCACTCAATCGCTGCTTAATTCCCCGATTTATAAAGTAATAGAGGTTAGTTGCGGGGCGAACGGCGACATTAATGTCGCTTCTGCTCGGATGCGATCGCTTTTTCGGTTCAGCGATAGGGAGGGTACGCTCTGCCGGTAGTTTATATATCACTGGTTAGGATAAAGCGCCAATCGCTCTCATCCATGCCGTGACTAACTACGCTGGCGCTTGCCGTCGGATAGATACTTCGAGAGCCAAGTGCCAATGCCAAATCGTCGTTCTCTGGCACACAAAACATATGCACATATCCTGATAACGGCTCTGAAATGCCCTTGTCCGCCGTAGCTCCCCACTGGACATGCAGCAGTGGCAAGATTTGCTTAGTACTCTGAAGTCTCAAATCTTTCACTCCCTGAAGTGACAGATAAGAAATTGTGCCTCGATGTTCAACGAGCAGAGGTGTCAGAACGTGCATATCTTCTGCATTTAGGCTATATATTCCTAACGTGGTTGTGCAACGAAACTTTATTGGAGCGAACCGTTCTAAAATGCGGACTAGGCGGTTGGGGCTGCGATTCTCCTGCAAGGAGGCTTTGCTAACGCCTGGATTCATGGAGATGGTGTAGCTTCGAGCGCAACGGAGCATGTCCGAATTGAGGGCATAGCGCAAGAGTCGCAGGGATAGATATTGGTGCTGGTAATCGGGATGAACTTTCAAATCGCACAGATACCAAGCCGGACGAACGACCTCACCCTGATAGTAAGGAATCTGGCGCAGCACACCGGCTCCGACTGCTGCAACGCGATCGGCGCTATCGCCATCTAGAACCACGTAGTAGTTCACTTCACCGAGGCGATCAAAAAAAGCAAAGTAATCGCTCCCATGATCCAACTGGAAAAAATCATTACCGAGGGGATAAGTAGCGGTTTGCTCGATCGCTACAATTCCAGGCTGAAAATGCAGGCGTTCTTCAGGCGAGAGCCGATGAAATTTCATGGCGAAACCCAACTACAACTTCCCGGTAGAAAAAGGAGCGATCAGATGCCAGCAATTGGGTACTGAGTGAGTCATCGACCAGAAGATGGTCAGCCATGACCGACGCCAGATGATGATCGCCATTAAGTCGTCGTCCAATCAAGGCACCACCCGGCTTCAAGCTGTGTACTGCACTCGTTAGCATGGTATGCAGAGCAGACAAGGGCATCCAGTCGGAGATATTAGAAAACTGGATCAGGTCAAACTTACTAAACTCGGCTAATTGCTGCATTTTCTCGGCAAAGGCACCGTGGTGTAGCCTCAGTCGGTCAGTGCCCAAGGCGTGAATGGACGTTTGGGCAGGTTGTTGCAGATAGATAGGAACGCCATCCATTCCACTGGTATAGCAATCGCCCCATACCTGAGTGACAAAGTAATTTTCAGTAGGAACAAATTGTTGTAAGGCGATCGCAAATACATCGGCGAAATGCTCCCCAAAACTACGATCCATCGAATAGTTCACGGCGGCTTCCCCAAATGTTCCTGCCAGTTTGCTGCGCTCGAATACCGTCTCAAAACTATCTCGCCATCGAGGAGGCTGAAGGGCAGTTGTAGGAGAGCGAAGTGGGTCTAACCCAATAGTGGCAAAATGGCTGGAGAGTTCCCGAAACAGCTGCTCGAAGCGACCCACGCGATTCACACCAAAAGCGATTTGGTCTTGCCGTGCGTCCCAAAATGCCTGTGTTGTGTCTGGAAGTTGCAGGCGCACTCGTTCGTAGAGCCTTAGTCGCTCCGTCTCACTCGCCTTCAGCTCTGCTCCTATAAGTCGTAGTTGTTCATCTAGGGACAAGTGCAACAAGGCTTGTCGTCGCAACTCAACTAAATGAAGTTGGGCGAGGTTCAGGTCAACCGCTTCAATCTGCGCCACGGCTGGACTAGCGAGCAAACTCAGAGCCGTACAACCCCCAGAGGCAACCAGCAAGACTCGCAACGGATGTCCCTGTCGCTCCTTTAACTGCTCGATGACCCGTAACTCAATCCTGGGGTCTTCCCGTGCCTGGGAAAAGGCAATCTCAGACAAAGGGCTACAAATCACGGTACAGGCTCCAAAAATAGTGTGCGCCGAGAACGAGTCCTTGCACAACCTGGGTACGGGAACGCGGCTCATTCCAGGTAGGTGCTGCTAGCATCAGCAAATCTCTAGCGTGTTCGGTATCGAGTTTTTCATGCACGGCGTAGTGAGATTGGCTACCGGGAGCCACCCAGCCCCGATGATTTACGGTACGAGCGATCGCCGCACTGATGTCCACATAAAGATACTCAATGATACCTAACAAGGCGGCTCCGGCTTCTCCAGGTTGGGATAGACAGTAGGTCAGAATCGATTGGTTGAAGGCTAGAACTGGGGTGATACAGGGCGTTTCCAGTTCTGCGGCGGTTGCACCCAACGATTGCAGATATTGACCAAACGTATACTTATGGGAACGCAGGCGATCGCCATGTCCATGTTCCTCTGCTACGTTTTCTGCCAACGGTAGCCGTGCCTCCATCAGTGGTATCCGCGCCAGCACTGCCGCAAGTGCCTGCGAAAACGACTCCACCGCAAATCGAAATGGCAGTTGGCTCTGACAAAAGGCTTCGCGGGATGTGGAATCAGTTTGCATCCAAATCAGGTAAGGATGGTGATGGAAATCGTAAACTTCTGCTACCCGCAACACGGCGGCTTCCAATGTTGGCATTGTAGCCAATTCTTCCCAAGTCAGTTCAGGAGTGGTTGAAATTTTTGTCGTTATAACGGATTTCTCTTCTAGTGCTTGCATAGGTGGTCTATTCTCAACGGGTACCGGTGGTGACCAAAAAGTATGAAGGATGTTAGCGATAGCGATAGCAGACGCTCCCTACGTTGCTACCGCGATAGCGGTAGCGTGCGCTAGCCGCGTAGCGAGTAAGGATGAAAGTACTTTAAGTAATTGTCGAGAAGCCCCTAAATTTATTTAGACGAAAGACAAATAAACATCCAATTACACTTCAGCCTTCAGCTTGACGCTACCGACTGTAGTCCGACGAAAACTGGCGATGACAAAATCATGCACGAAGGCGAAGTAGGACGGAATGTAGGGTGCGCCCTGCAACACCAGCTCTTCCTTGAGTTCCTGATGCAAACGCGGGAGGTTATACCAAGGCACTGCTGGATACAAGTGGTGTTCCAGGTGATAGTTCTCGTTACACATGAAGAATCGAGTGACGGGATTTGTCACGATGGTGCGCGTACCCCGAATCAAATCCGATTCGCGCTCAAGCAGAGTATGTTGACTCATGCCGCGAATGTTGACCATCGTGTTGATCAACAGCATCGGGAGCAGCCAGCCATGAATCAGGAAGGCTGTGGGAACAGGCGATAGTAGCACTGTGATTACCATAAGTCCAAGAAGGACAACCTCGATCGCAATCCCAAGTCGCTCCACTACATTTCCCTGTCGAAATCCCAGAATCGGAATGGCAATGATATACACCGGATAGCCAATCAGTAACCGTCCCCAGTGCATGGCAAAAACCAACCCATTCCATTGGGTATAGTTCTTGTAGTGATCTGGGTCGCCTTCTATACCAAGATGCTTATGATGCTTCAGGTGCAGGACTTTGTAGGCTGAGAAGTTTTGCAGCACTGGCAACGCACACAGGATGCTCAAGATCCGGTTCCACTGTAGGTGATTCGAGAGTACGCCATGTACCCCTTCATGAGTAAATAGACTAATTCCATGTAGGGAAGCCGCCGCTAGCAGATACAGTGGT
Organism: Symplocastrum torsivum CPER-KK1; assembly: GCA_019358875.1. Lineage (GTDB taxonomy): Bacteria > Cyanobacteriota > Cyanobacteriia > Cyanobacteriales > Coleofasciculaceae > Symplocastrum > Symplocastrum torsivum. The sequence goes on along the minus strand of JAHHIF010000046.1, from coordinate 8,710 downwards.
AGACACGCGACATAACACCAGGGGGTTGCGATTGCCTTAGCAAGCAAGAAGGCGGTACTAGCTGCAACTGCATAGAACATGACGAACGTCAGCAAGCGATAGTGGTGGCGAGCAATGCAATGCAACTCTGTGAGGAGTTCGGCACTGACTTTAGGTTTTTCCAAAGTGTCAATGGAAGACGCTTTGGGTACAACCTGCAAATTTCCTGACAAAGCAGCAGCGAGCTGGTTGTTCTGCATAGGAGAAACGACAAGATAGGGAGCTACAGTGCAAGTCCGCTGTAGTTTCTTTATAAGTGGTGAAATGGCACTAAGTTAAGACGACAAATCCGTGGTTCATTGTTTATAGTCTATGCGCTCCTCCAATGAGCGATCAACAATGAACAGCGATCCTACTCGCGGTGTGCGAACGTCCTTATCCTAGTGCCATTCTTATAGATCTAAACAAAAGCGATGTGCAGCTTTCCTGATTGGCAGCTTTTCTGAACGGATGCGATGATTGGGGTCAGCTACATAACAACTCTGTTCACGGGGTACACCTCATCTTGTCTTAGATGAGGGTACCTTACTGTACCTATGAATCGGTGATAAGTCAGCTACGCACTTATCAATGAGTTGCAAGAATCGGGGGGTTATTCTCAATAAAAGCCGATTTTTGGCTTTCTCTATCTCATGAATTTTCGGAATTAGTCAGATTAACGGTATATCGTCATCACAGCCATTTCTCTAATACCGTGAGTGAGGCTTATCGGTATTTGACATCCTGAATGGATGTGCGATTGATAAGCTTGACTGAACTGTGACAGTATTTGGCGATCACCACGAAACTGTCACACCCAATTAAGTTCAGGCTTGGATGGAATCTTGAAGGAGAAGGTCGCTGAAGTCTTACCCTGTTAAATCAGTTACTTGAATCACGTCGGGTTGGACAGTACAAACAGGACAGTCCTAAGGTTTTAAGGAATCAGTTCGGTGTATTTGATCGGGAGAGTCGTAAACTGCCCCTGAGTCACTGTAATTGACTGGAGTTCATCGCGACGATGACTCAAGACAAAGTAATTGTTTGGTTGGATTTGAGGAACAAGTGTATAGCTTCCTGGCGGGAGACCAATACGGAAGTAGCCTTCCTCATCTGGTTCAAGGCGAGTGATGTTGCGTCCGGCTTGATCTAGAACATTGATAGGGATGCGAACCGGAGAAATCGTCGGTTCAACTCGTTGTTCAGTTCCATCGGGGTTACGCCGTATAATTCCAGGGAATCGACTCGACGTTGAGCGTCCCTGAATTCCACTCGGTAATTCACGGGGCGAGGGGAGCCGACTGCCTGATTGACCTGCAAACTGTACGCCGCCATCTGGATAGACGTTAAATGTCCAGGTCGTGCGATCGCTACAGCCTGCCATACAATCCCCAAAGCCAATACTATATTTGAGTTGCCAATAGTTGCCCTTAAACTCGGCTTGAATGTCGCCACCATCGGTAAGTACGCCATTGACATTGGCATACCGGACTCCTTGAATACCGTTAAACAACCTTGCTACTGCTGGTGTGTTCAATCGTCTACCTGTTCGCAGCACGGCAAGATTCGACACGCTTAGGTACTGTTTCAGGTCGAGGTCAAATTGCTCGATCAAGGCATCAATCTCGGCATTGCCAGTGAGTCGCTTTCCATTGCGCCAAGCTTGAGTCCAGGCTTGGGTCGAGTCAACGCCAACAAGTAGCTCACGGGTATTGAGTCTTGGCACAGTATGGATATTGTAGGTGTCCACTACTGCATTACGGGCAGGCTCATTAGTGGCTTGATAAACCTGAATTAGGGCAGTATAGATTGTTTGGATTAAGTCAGCAGGTAATTCAACACTATCCTCAGAGGTTGCTCCTTCCTGAACTAGCAAGCGCAGTGCCAGTTCTGTTGCGTCTTCACGATATTGGTGTTTGACAAGATCGGGAATTTGAGAATCTTGTGCCTGTTGGTTCTGAGCAATCGGCTGGCTTGGTCGGGATTCAATTTGAGTCGGCGATAGGGCATTGCTTGAAGCTGCTGTTATCCCTACGGTAATTAGCAGGGCGGCGCTAGCTGACAGTTGGCGTACACTGAGCATGAGGTTACAGTTTTCGCTTGCAGGTAAACAATTCAAGGTCAACGGCAGAAAATATCGTTGACAACTGACGCTCTTGGCTATCAATTCTCTAGGTACACCCAAAACTTACATCACCACGTCAAAAGCTAGGTAATTCTAGAGAGCGGAAAATCTGCTGTTTTCTCTCCCAAGTTGGCATCGAAACTGTGGGATGTCAGTGTTGTTGCAAATTCGGTAACTGGTTGTAGCGGCAGAATAAGGATTTTTGTTGCCACACAGAAGAACAGCGTGGCACTCGTTGCGGCAGTGATAGACTTCAGGTGAAATCTCGTGGCAGGAATCGCTTGGGTTGCCCCCTTCCTCCGGTTCCTTCCCAAGTCCACGCCAGATTCTCCGGGTCTCGAACGCGACTCCACTCAGCTTCTCCCCCATCTGGTTCCATAATTAAAGTTATGGGACGGGACGGCACTTTGGGATATTGTGCGTCACTAGTACCGTACTAAGTACCTCATCCTCAGGTTAATCTGGCAAAAGGACGGCTAAACATTCCGTAATTAGAACGTTTTTCGGAAAGTTCAACAACCCAATGGATGGAGCAGTGCGCTCACCAATTCCGAAGCAAATGTATATGAATGGCGAACGCTCCAATCCCAGAAAGATCGCTAACTAGGAGTTCACAACATGCTGAACCATTTGAGGTGTTGTGCGGCAGCATCTAGCATTCTTGATGCATAGTGGTAAAAAGACATGATCAAAAAGACAAAATCAAAACAAGAAGTGCTTGAGCTAGCCCACAAGCATGATTTAACTATCCAAGAAGATTCACTGCAATTTAATGAATCGGGACTTGATTTTCAAGTTGTGTTAGCAACGGACAGTAATGGAGAACGCTGGATTTTGCGTCTTCCTCGGCGTCCGGATGTTCTAACGTCAGTGGATAAGGAAAAACGCACGCTGGAACTAATTGCCCCTCTTCTCAGTGTAGAAGTGCCACGATGGACTGTTTGCACAGATGAACTCATTGCTTACCGGGCATTAAACGGTGTGCCAGCAGGCACAATTGACTCACAAGCAAAAGCTTATGTGTGGGAAATTGATGCAGCGAATCCACCCAATCAGTTTCATCAGTCGCTGGCTAAGGGGATTGCCTCTCTCCATCAAGTCAGCATTGCAGCAGCACAAGCAATTGGTTTGCCGATTGAAACCGCTGAAGCAGCCCGTGTGGTGATGCAGCAGAGAATGGATGCGGTGAAGAATGAGTTTGGTGTTGGTGAGGAGTTGTGGAACCGTTGGCAATCCTGGCTCCAAAAGGATGAAGTTTGGCCGAAAGAAACAGTGTTAACTCACGGTGATTTACATGCTGGGCATATTTTGATTGATGCCCAAGCACAGGTTACTGGCTTCATTGACTGGACTGAAGCTGCTGTCGCTGACCCAGCCCGCGATTTTGTTGCCCATTATCACACTTTTGGTGAAGACGCTCTGAATAAGCTGATATCAGCATACGCCAAGGCGGGTGGACATGTTTGGACGAAGATAGCAGAACACGTCATTGAACTGACTGCTTCTTATCCTATCGCCATTGCAGAATTTGCACTGAAGTCAGGCTTGGATGAATATAAACAGATGGCTAGACAATCGCTTGGAGTGAGTGACAAAGGAGTGATTTGATTGACCGACAATCGCTCGAAATATCAAGCGAGGAGTCTCCATCAGCTACACAACAACCTTTGTGATGTTTGTTTTTGCATAACGACATATCAAATCGGTCGGTTTTGAGTTCCTTCACCGGGAGTAATAAACAACATTGAACTTGGTGTATGGACTTTGGCAGTATGCCATGTACCACGCGGCACCAGCACATACGACCCTGACGTACTCAGTTGCACCGTATGCTCAACTCCATCTTGCGCCAGAATCAAATCAACCTGACCTGAAAGCAGGCAGACCAACTCTTCTCCGGCTGGGTGCATTTCCCAGGTTTCCCAGTCTTTATCAAAGGTAAAGTGAGAAATGAGTCTCTTTCCCTTGAAGTCACCGAATTTGGATTCGAGATCTTCAAAAAAGCGATCGCTTACCGCAACGGGAATGGCATCGCCATTGTCTTCAAGCACAACATAGGTAGAACTGAGACTGAACCGATCAATTTCACCGCTCATGAGATTTACTTTGAATTACAGCATTCTTCCTGCCACCCAAACCGCTACGGCATGAGGTCTAGCGGTAGAAGGCTACCTCATCGTCCGTCGTGATGCTCAAGGAGCGAATCTCATCGCCAATCGAACCTTGAAAGGGAACCACTCCTCACAGTTTTTTCAATATGCATTGGTTTCCCTACATTCCACGCCATTCAGCTCTGGCATTAGGCTACTGCTTCCGGCGATAGTTTGCGGTCATGAACTTGTGCCACTGCCCGTCATCGCCCAACATATGCGAGGTCAGTACCCGATGATCGTCGCTCTTGAACTCGATCGCGTCCCTATACTTTGCCATCTTTCCTTCGCCAGTCATAGCGGGTCCTTCCGAATTAAGCGTCAACACCCTTTCGTCTGCATCCAGTTTGCCGTCATAGACCCACAGGTGGGTCATCATCGACCCGATCCATGTACCTACATACTGCTGCTTGTGTGGATCATAGCCGAGTGTCATTATCATGGTCGCGGCTCCGCACCCAGGCATCTCACCCTGTCCTTCGGCTAAAATCCAGAGTCCGCCAAGTGAGCGCACACTCTCGGTTCCCGTAGCCTTTTCAGGAGGCTGATCCGCTCCCATCGTCGCCTCAGTTTCGTATATCCACTCGCCAACGAGCTTCTGTAACCAATGGTGTTGGTTCTGCGGTTTAGCCTGCATGGTTGACTCCTGTTGTGTGTTGTTTGTCTCCATTACCTGTGACGTAGCGTCTAATTCATCAGGTAGCTTGCTCGCAGTTAATCATCCACGGTATGCCAAATTGTCCATTGAACATCAGGTAGGGGTTCAATTTCATGGTCTACTCCTTGAATCAATGATTTCGGAATGCGAGCGCGTGAAATAATTTAGCTGTTCGAGCTAATAGTAGTTCAAATGTACTATACTTTATCGGCTCTGTAGACTGGTGAAATTTATCTTCACAAAGATGCAAAACTGAGTTGTCTTCACTTCAAGGCTCCATGTCTTGAAGTCTCGGACAGGTAATCAGCGAGGCGATCAAGGCATTCAGACCAGCAAACCAGGTGGTAATCACGCGCCTCAATTACTCGGTTAGAGGATTTCTACATACCCTTCTGTTCCATGCACACGAATTCGTTGCCCATCTTTTATCAGTTTGGTAGCCTTATCCACTCCGACAACTGCTGGTAAGCCATATTCACGTGCGATAACTGCTCCATGGGTCATCAGTCCACCAACTTCAGTGACTAGGCTTTTTATGGATACAAACAATGGTGTCCAGCTAGGGTCAGTAAAGGAGGTGACTAATATATCTCCATCTTCGAGATCAGCATCTTCCATGTTTAAGATGACACGTGCCCGTCCCTCTATAACTCCGGAAGAAACGGGTAGACCTACAATAGCTTCGGCTGGGAGATTTTCCCGTTTGTACTCACCTGCAATGATTTCACCATCAGATGTGATAACACGTGGGGGAGTTAGTTTTTCATATAATTTGTGCTCGTCTTTTCGTTTGCCGATGAGCTGGTAATCCAGTTTATTGGTGCGAACGACTTCGCGAAGTTCTTCAAAAGTGAGATAGTATAGCGTTTCTCCGTCAAGTGAGGTACATTTTTAGAGCTGAAACTATTACTGGGCAAGGATTGGCAAATTCTTCTAGAGCGGCTTTCGTTGTGTGAAGCGCGAGGGTGCTTTATGCAGAAGAAATACATTGTCCGATTAAGCGAAGAAGAACGGTAGTTGCTAATAGGACATGAGTTTTCCCAAGCCGTAGAGACAACTCGCTGAAAACCTTTATGATTTACCAGACATACCAGCCGAGAGCGCCCCTCTCGCAGTTTGTAAAATTTCTCTGGATTCGCGAAGGTGATAACCTGCCAAAGACGCAATCACGTCTGTTGCCGAGCGGCTCAATGGAGTTGGTGATCAACCTGCATGAGGATCGAATTCCACTATTCGATCCGCACAGTCGGGTAGAGCGAGGCAGTACAAACGGAATGAGAATTTGTGGTGTCCATTCGGAAGGCTTTATTATCAACAACGAGCAAAAGGTTTCCTCTGTGGGAGCGCATTTCAAACCTGATGGTCAGGCTGCATTCTTGTCACTTCCTGCTGGAGAATTGCACAATCAGATTATTTCGCTGGATGAACTATGGAAGGGACATGCCGCAGAATTGCGCGATGACCTCATAGAGGCACCCACCGCAGAAAAACGCTTTCTGATATTAGAGCAATTTCTTTTGATGATGGTGCAACTGCCCAGTTGTAGAGCCTTTCCGAAAGAGAATCGTCATCCCGTGGTTGATTTCGCCTTACGAGAGTTTGGGCGCTCACCCATTCCTCTAGTCAAAACCGTAACCGATCAAATCGGGTTCAGCACCCGCCATTTCAATCAGCTATTCCGAGATCACGTGGGGCTGACTCCAAAACTGTATTGTCGTGTTCAACGCTTGCAGCAAGTTCTCTATTTGGTAGCTGGCAAAGAGCCGGTTGATTGGCTAGATATTGCTTTCACCTGTGGCTACTTTGACCAGGCACATCTCATCCATGACTTTCGGAAGCTAGCAGAATGTACGCCGACTGAATATTTGGTACAACGAGGTTTTCATCCCTGTCATGTCGTGCTGTCCGATTGAGGTCATTTTTTTACAATCCTTCGGAATTAAGGTTGCATCATAATCTTAAATCTGTTGATAGGTCAGTTTTAGTTGTAAGGCAGAGGAGAATCTATGCAGATCACGGCTTCAGCAATTTCGCTTAACGTCGATGATGTCACAGCATCGGCTACATTCGTCAAACAACATTTTGGTTTCAGCGAAGATATGTCAGCCGATGGCTTTGTCTCACTTTCTCGGCAGGATGTTGGTTTTAACTTGATCTTTCTCTGTACTGGACTAGCAACTTTCAAACCCGTTCACATGTGCGGTCATCGAGCGGATGGTTTGCTGATTGCGTTTGTGGTAGATGATATTGATTGTGAATATGCACGATTGCAAGCTGAAGGTGTGACGATTACAACGGCGATCGAAACTGAATCCTGGGGTGAACGGTTCTTTCAGGTTATAGATCCAAATGGCGTTGTCCTCCAACTGGTTCAGTGGATGACCGAGCCAGTCTTGCAGCAATGAATCGTCAAAGCTGACTACCTATCATATCAGTCTATCTGAATGACCCAGACGGCAACCTCATCGAAGTGTCCAACTACCTCAACCATTTAACATTAGTGTAGTTATAACTACTGCTTTTGAGTTATAACTACAACCCGACGCTGTTTGTCTTGACAAACTTTGTTGTAGTGTACGAAATGCACACTACAGTTGACAAAGCACGTAGTGTACGAAATATACACTACGGCTTTGAGGAACACAGGATTGAACAACTCTGCCAATTCCCTATATACAAGGCTCTAGAAGTTAGAAGCTGCTGCTAACCGACTCGACCAAATGCAATTGTTTGCCCATCTGAAAGGAAGCGTTCGCAGGTCAGTTGCCAACGGTTGAGAGTTCGGAGTTACACGATTGATTCTCCATCACTGACACGAAGCGCAAAAATCATCATTCCTTTTCCTGTTGAGAACTGATCAAAGCGGCGAGGCGAGAGAACCAGTAAACGATTTCCGGGTCGCAACAGCTACTGGTTCGGGCAATTTCTACGGCAATTTGGTAAGCTTCAGAACCTTTGGGATGATTAGCCAGTCCAGAATGATTTAATAGTGCTGCCTTTAGGTCACCTGGATAGGTTGGTAAAGTTTGACCGCTTTTATAGCGGATGCTCTGAAGAATGGGACTCCAGTCAATGTCATCCACGATAAAGTTGTTAATCATTTGCTCAAGGGTGACCTAGCAAGAAGCCAGCATTCCGTTAATTTTTGAGGATTTCTTGTCGCTTGCTAGGGGGCACCCCTAGACCCCTACACGAAAAGCGATCGCATCAAAACAACTTGAGCCGCTTTTCAGATTAAATACTTGAGTGAGAAAACATAAGGGAAAAAGCAAGAATTTGTCAAACTTATCAATCACAGGTTAATTCAGGGTGTCTAATACCGATAACTCTCGGTACTGGAAGTAGCACAATGGCTGTGATGTCGCTATATCCTGGTTTGGGCTAATACCGGAAAATTAGAGAATAGAGAAGGGGAAAAATTGGTGATTATTGAGAATGACCCCTAGCTTGTTGCGAGTGATTGATAAGTTGATAAGCTGACTGATCACCGATTAGAACAGAATCAAACGCTCGGATAAATTCATCTGAGCGTTCAGATGAATTGAGGCGATTGTCCGCTCCTTGGCTAAAATTCAATCCAAGCACTATGTAGCAGTCAAATGATACAGTCTAGCTACTTCCTCAGAGGGAACCTGAGATGAAAGGGTGTTATCTAGAAAAATGGCTGTTGGTTGGCAGTGTCTTGTATGCACTCTTTAGCTCTAACCTTTGTGTCGCACAAGTAGTTGGAGATACAACACTCCCTACGGCAGAGAGATC